>CAZNKT010000060.1:24113-36368 GCA_964573605.1 uncultured Pirellulales bacterium | reverse complement strand
GACCACGGACGTCAGCAACCACCACCCCGCGCAACTGCTGATGAATTGCGGTGTGCCGATGTTTGGCCATCCGTCCATGGGATCGTGGGTGACGTACGGACTGGGATCGGAGTCGCACGATTTGCCCGGCTTCGTAGTGCTGTTGTCGGATTCGGGCAAAGGAGTCGACGGAGGATCGTCGTTGTGGTCGAGCGGTTTTCTGGGGTCGCGGTACCGGGGGGTTACCTTTCGGAGTCAAGGGGACCCGATTCTATATCTTTCCAATCCACGGGGCGTATCGCGCCGACTGCAGGCCGCGCGCGTGGCGGCCCTGCGGGATTTGAACCGTATCCGGCAAGCAACCACCGGCGATTCGGAAATCGATTCTCGAATTGCCGCGTACGAACTGGCCTACCGCATGCAGATCGCCGGCCCCGACCTCGTCGATTTTTCGCGCGAATCGGAACTCACGCTGGCCCGATACGGGCTGAACGATAAAGTTACACGGCCGTTCGGAGCGAATTGCCTGCTGGCCAGGCGGATGGTGGAACGCGGTGTGCGTTTCGTGCAGCTTTATCACTCCACTTGGGACGACCACGCAGACCTGAACAAGAATTTGAAGACGAACTGCCAGATGACCGACCTGCCGGCCGCCGCCTTGATCGAAGATCTCAAGCAGCGCGGTTTATTGGATGAAACCGTTGTGGTGTGGGCCGGAGAGTTTGGACGGACACCGATGAATGAAGTGCGGCGCGGCAACGTCACGGGCAGGGAAGGCCGCGATCACCACCCGTTTGCCTTCACCGTATTGCTGGCCGGCGGCGGGATCCGCGGCGGATACGTGCATGGCCGAACGGACGACCTGGGTTACCATATTGTCGAGAACCGGGTCCACGTACACGACCTGCAGGCCACGATTCTGCACTGCCTGGGCATCGATCATACCCGATTGACCTTTCGCCATCAGGGACGTGATTTCCGTCTGACCGACGTGGCGGGCTACCTCGTGGATGACTTGCTGGCCTGACGTCCCGGCCACGACACGCTCATTCTTGCACAAGTGGGTCGATGAACTGGATGGCATCCCCGACGCTTTTTACGCCCAGTGCCGCCTGCTCGTCCATGTCGATGTCGAACTCCTCTTCGAATGCGGCCACCAGCTCGATGCTCTGGGTGGAATCCGCGCCCAGATCCTCCACGAAACGCGATTCATCCACGACATTGACTTCATCGACATGCAGCGTTTCCGCCACCACTTTCCGAACACGTTCGGCAATATCGGACATGGTTGTTCTCCTTTCTCGCGTTCAGCGCGTTACAACAGACTTGAAGTGATCGACGCGCTCCTCGAGCGCCGCAATTTGCCGCTGGATCTCCCGCACGAACTCGTTGTCGTCGCAGCGGCCGCGGACGGCTTCGAAATCCGCGCAGGCGGAAGACTCGCTGCCGTTGCTCCCGAATCCGATGCGCGCCTGGTTATCGAACTCCTTCTCCGCGTCGAGAAGAACCAGATTCAAAAAGTCACGCTTGGTTTCCAGCAGCGTATCGGCTATCTGGCAGAAGTAGTCGTCGTGAGAACCAGCCAGATCGACGTCGAACAGTGATTCGTAAGTGGATTTGACCCACAGCCATTGGTCGTCGAGATAACAGGCGTGGATTTCATCCAGGGCGGCACGACACGCCGCAACGTCTTTGAAATGTCCCTGCTCGACAGCTCCACAAAACTCGTCGAGTCTGCGGCGGGGCATCAATTGGCCGCCCACATCCATCCACGATTCATCGAAAACAGCACGTGGGGAAGGAACCACAGCGTCCCTCGGCGATGCCGCTCCTCTGGCCATTGCCGATTCGACGTGTTCAACGATCTGCTCGGTGAGGTACATCCCAATGGCACGGCGGTAGTATTTGGCCCCTCGTTTCAATAAGACCCGCTTGATTTCCGCGCCCTCCATCACGACGGCTGTCCTGCAACGGTCGGTCGTGGAGGCCGCGTGATCCAGCACGTCCCTTCCACGAATCATCCAGCCCACGGTATAGGGACTGAAGACGTCAAACGTAATCCGGTCTCGTTTCGTGTCGCCACGGCGCCGATCACGGGTCGGCCACTTCGCGCCGTCACGCACGGTTCCCACAGTAGCCAGCATGATTCCGGGCACGACCGTGCAGCGCCCGGCGGCATCGGCTTCCACGGCGCTGAAGGGAAACCGCTGTGTGTCGAAGACGCGGGTGTGTTTGCCCAGCACGACCGAGAATGCTCCCACGCGGCAGGGCCACATCAAATAAGAAAAAGATCCGGTCTTCGTGCCGCGCAGCAGTTTGCCTTCGTGCACGGGACCGAGTTTGTACCGATGGTTTGAAAAATTAGTGCCGCTTCCGGCGTTATAAAAACTGTGGAGCCCGGCAATCAACAGGGTCGACTTGTGATGGGTCACCGTGTACGGTCCGGCGAATACACTCACGGCCTCGCCATGAAATGCCTCACAATTGGCAAAAAACAGCGAAGATTCCGCGGAAAACTGGCGACCGATCCGGCAGCCCTGGCCGACAAAGCATTTGGCGAGCATCGCACCGTCCGTCACCGAGGTGCCTTCCGCGATGATAAAGTCGTGCGCCTGGACATCAACGCCGACCGTTGTCGGCGCGTCGTCGTTGCTGAGGATCGTGCCGTTGCCGAGCGACGACGCGCCTTGAATAACGGCCCCTCGGCCCACGCATACGTCGATCATCTCGCGCGTGGAACGGACGAGCGCGTTCGGACCGATTGTGCCCGGTACGCCGTGGGCCTGGGACGCGGCGGTGCTCACAAGGGCCATCAGCTTCTCGATAAATACGGGGCGGTGGCGATACAGGCACATCAGGTACGCGGTTTGCGCGCACAGCTCATTGAACAAGACGACTTCCCGTCCGCCGCCTTCATTGAGTGCTTCGACTTCCACGCCGTTGCCGAATCGGGCATCGGGTCCGGCCTCGATCAACCCCACGTCCTCCACGCAGCTGCCGTCGGCGATGTGGTAATTGGCGATACGCACGGCGACATTGGCAATCCGCACGTCATTTCCAACCGTGCAATCGACCACATGGGCGTTTTCCATGCCGCTCGGGGCCCGGACCTGATCGCCGGAACGCGTGTGCGCCCCGATACGAACGCGACCGGAAAAGAGCACGTTTTGCATGCGCTGCGCGTCGAATCCCTCGGCGACGCGTATGCGATCCCACTGGTCCTCGCCCGCACGGCAGCCCTGAGAGCGCATCACCTGCAATTCGCCTGGCGTGAGCGATCGATATTCGCGGTCGGGTACCATATCTGACTCCGAAAATCTTTGTCGCGGTGGAAATCCCGCCGGTTCGCAGCGATTCAAGAAACAATGCGATACGTTTCGGCGGCAATCACCCCTTCCTCGTCCGTGGGAATTACCATCACCTGGACGCGGCTCGAGGCATGGCTGACGATCCTTTCCCCGTCCTTTCGGGCCTGATTCCTGTCGTTGTCCAGAACAATGCCCAAGTTGTCCAGTTCCGCGCAGATGTTTTCCCGCACGTCCCATGCACCTTCGCCAATTCCGCCGGTAAAGACGATCGCATGGACTTCTCTCAGCACGGCGCTGTACGCGCCGATGTATTTCTTAACGCGATAACAGAATATGTCGATCGCCAACCGCGCACGGTCATCTCCTTCTTCGGCCAGCCTGGCCAGGGTCCGCATGTCGTTCGACTTGCCGGAAATCCCCAGCAGCCCGCTCTGCTTGTTGCACAGATCGTTCAGCGCGTCGACATCATATCCCTTACCGTGCAGATGGAAGAGAATGGCGGGATCCATGTCCCCGCAGCGAGTGCCCATCACCAGTCCTTCGAGCGGGGTGAGTCCCATGGAGGTGTCTACGCATTTCCCGGCGCGTACGGCGGCCATCGAGCAGCCGTTGCCCAAGTGGCAAGTAATGCAGTTGACTTGGCTCGCGTCCATTTCCAGATGTTCCGCCGCACGAGCTGCCACATATTGGTGGGAAGTCCCATGAAATCCATAGCGTCGGATGCCGTATTCTTCGTAGCAGGCATACGGTAGCGCATAGATGTAAGCAACGCGAGGAATCGTTGCATGAAACGCCGTGTCGAATACGGCGACCTGATGCGCGTCGGGAAGCGCCGTTCGGGCGGCACGTATGCCCGTCAGATTCGGCGGATTGTGCAGCGGCGCCAGATCGCCGAACCGCTCAATCGATGCGATGACAGACTCGTCGATCAAAACCGATCCGCTGAAGGCTTCGCCGCCGTGCACGACACGATGGCCCACGGCCTGTATGGGACCGCCGTCATCCGTTGCAGATTCTTCGAGCGCGTTCAAAATGACAACCATCGCCTGTTCGTGGTCGGCGAGCGACGTTTGGGTGCGGAGCGATTCCGTGTCGCTGCGGCGGACAAGAGCAGAACCCTCCTCGCCGATCCGCTCCGCCATTCCCGTGGCTAGCACGTGATGGCCCGGCAAATCCCGCAACTGGTACTTGATGGAAGAACTGCCGCAATTGACGACCAGAATTCTCACGATACCGGCTCGGTTGTAATCACTGGCGAAAGCGACCGTCGCGCATACCGCATCGGCCGCCGGGGCGACAGCGACGCTCACGCCATGGCGAGAACGATCGCCGAGGTGGCCACGATGTCTTCGACACTTGCGCCGCGCGACAGGTCGCTGATCGGCTTGGAAAAACCTTGGAGTACCGGGCCGATGGCGTGTGCCCGGGCCAGGTACTGCGTCAGCTTGTAGGCGATATTGCCTGAACCCAGATCGGGGAAGATCAATACGTTCGCGTTCCCCGCCACCGTGCTGTCCGTCTTTACTTTTCGAGCGGCAACTTCGGGGACGATCGCCGCATCGGCCTGAAATTCGCCGTCCACGACTCCGCCGGGCAATCGCTCGGCCGCCAGATCGCGGGCGCGAACCACGCGGTCGACCTCTTCATGAGCAGCGCTTCCCAGTGTGGAGAACGAAAGCATCGCCACTCGCGGTTCGCCACCGATCAACTTCTGCGCGCTTTCGCACGAAGCGGTGGCGATATCCGCGAGCTGCTCCGACGTGGGTGCGATATTCACGGCACAATCGGCGAATATCAGCGGCACGTCGCGCCGGCCATTCAGCTCCGGAACGATCATCAGGAAGAAACTAGAAATGGTGCGGATTCCGGGTGCATAACCGACTGTCAGGGCACCGGCCTGAATTACGATGGCCGTGGCGTGGGCCACCCCGGCAACCATGGCGTCCGCCTGACCCGCGGCGGCCATCATGCCACCAAGAATCAACGGGCGTCTCACCATCCGTCGAGCAACCCTTTCTGGCAGTCGTCTTCGTGCGGCGTATTGCTGCACGTAGACTTCCAGATCGTCGCTTGCCGTGTAGTCCACGAGCGTGATTCCTTCGAGCGAACACTCCGCCTCTTTGGCGGCCCGTCCGAGTGCCTCGGGCGACCCCAGCACGATCGGCCGCGCGATGCCGTCGTCCTTCAGACGGCGCGCGGCGCGGACAATCCGCGGATCTTGGCCCTCGGGAAGAACAACCGAGAGGTCCCGCTGCCGGGCGCGCTGCACGAAGGCGTCCATGAGTTTCACATCGAGCATCATTGCCACCTACCAGGCCGGCGCATCCGGCGCCTTTTCCTGCTGCCATTCGTAGTAATCGCGCATGTTCAGTTCGCTCGCGGCCCCGTCGTCCACAAACGCCTTGGCGGCCGGATGCAGTTGCAGTGCGCTGGCCGTGATCATGGCCGTGACGGGCCCTTCGATGGCCGACGCCACGGCGTTTGCTTTCTTGTCACCGTTGGCCAGCAGCAACAGATTGCGCGCATCGAGAATCGTACCGACGCCCATCGTAATTGCGTAAATCGGCACGTCTTCCGCGCGTTCGAAGAAGCGAGCATTGTCTTCGATGGTTTGCCGGGCAAGTGTTTTCAGTCGCGTGCGTGACGAAAGTGAACTCCCAGGCTCGTTGAAGGCAATGTGGCCGTCCGACCCGATGCCCAATATCTGCAGGTCGATGCCGCCGCACTCTTCGATCCGTCGCTCATACCAATCGCAGAAAGCCGAATAATTGTTCGTCGTACCAGATGGGATGTATACGTTCTGCCGGGGTATATTCACGTGCTGGAAAAAATGCTCATGCATGAAGTAGTGGTAGCTTTGCGGATGCGAGACCGGCAAACCCACGTATTCATCCAGGTTGAATGTCGTAACCTGCGAAAAGTCCAGCCCATCGTCCCGGTGCATCCGCACCAGTTCCTGGTACAGCCCCAGCGGTGTCGATCCGGTGGCCATGCCCAGAACGGCATTCGGCTTGGCATTGAGAATCTTGGCCACTTCCTCAGCAGCCGCCTGGCTCATTTCTTCGTAAGTGGACTTGATAATAACTTCCATCGGCAGGGTTTCCTGGTGATTTGGGGTGCGATAGGGCCGATTTCAGGAATCGCCGGAACCTGCGATTAAACCGCACCGCGCGACGCGATGCAAGAAGCCGCAATTCCGTGACGGCGGATCAGGACCAGTCCGTCTCAAAGACACGGTCCGACAGCGCAGGCCAGGGCGTCGGTTCCTCTCGCGAACGGAAAACGGCGTCCGCGTCCCATTCCCGGCGCTGACCCTTTGATTCGGCAGGTGCCGGTTGCGGAGGTGCGAAGAGGCCGCCAACAGGCGGTACGGTGTCGGCGGGAGTGGTTTGCCCTCCGTCGGTGGATTCGGCGGGCTGAGCGTCAAAAGGATCCGATCGGTGGATGTGCGTAGCGGCCGCAGCACCGCCGACGAGCAAACCAACCAGGTCGTCAATGTCGTCAAAGTCAACGTCGCCGTCCCCGTCGATATCTCCTCCGATGTCCGCCGGGACGCCGTACGTAGTTTCGTATTGATGCGGCCGCGTGAGGGCCAGCGCGAACGCGCCTATGTCCTCCATGTCTATAAGACCGTCAAGATTCAGATCGCCACGAGTGACGAACTGCACCGTCCCGGGACTCGGCGAACGAGCCAGCCAGTTGCGGGCGGTGTTGCCGAAGGCGGCCGGCGCAGTGCGATGCAGGGAGGGCCCCTGGCCGTCGGCCATTAAGGGCCAGGGCAGATCGTCGTCATAATCAATCTGGTCGACCACGAGCATGACTTGGGGCTGCGGTTGCCCGGCCGGCATCAACAACTGCACACGCTCGCCATCGTTGTTTAACTTGCCGGAGTACGGTCCCAGGATTCGTGCGTGGTCGGCAATGCCGCGGAGCCTGCGGAATTCGCCCGCCGCTTCGGTGTCGCTCGGATCAAACGCAGCCACCACCAGCGTTTCCCCAGGTCCGGCGGATACTCCCGCCGGAAATCGGAAGTCAATTCCACCCGCCAATTCCCATCCTTCCAAGTCGACAATGCCGTCCGACCGGTTGTGGAGTTCGACGAATTCATACTGCTGCTGATCGTCGATGGGCGTCACGGCGAATTCATCGAAAGCAACTTGTCCGCGCCGCGATCCGAGTCCTACGCGTCCTTCGTGGAGCGGACTATTGAAGTTATGGCGGACTTTGATGACGTCGCCCGACCAGACCGTTACCAGCGATCCGTTGATTTCCACGCGGACATCAAGGTCGACATCCGCCGGCGCGTCGCCATTGAATCGCGAGATGTAGTTCCACCCGTTGGAATCGTACTGGCCGATACGCCAGCTACCGGCCCCCATGTGAATGGACGCGAACTTGAAGTTTTCGGCGCTTTGGTAGTCGAACAGGATAGCTGCGTTCTTGCTGAACGCACTGTCGCCGGCAACGTGAACCAACGTGGAAATGACAAAATGCTCGTTGAGTTCGAACGGCTCGGATAGGGGAGCCATTGTGTCGTTGTTTTCGACGGGGGTCACTACGTAACGGCCCGCATCAATTTCCCACATGCCCTGCTCGGGCGAAAAAGCAGGCGTCGAACCGGGATCAAAATGCTGTTCAAAACGGAACAACCGTGGATTGTAGTCCAGTTCCGAAATCACGATCGGATAGTCTTCGGGTCCCGAGTTGACTTGCCCCAAAGTCGGTTCGCGCATGGGCAGCAGCAGCGCACGGGCGTCGGCGTCGGGCCATCGGCCCGATGCGAGTCCGGTTCCGGCGGATTCCAGCAACACTTCATCCGCAAACCGGAGCGGCTTGTTGGAAGAGGGATCGGTTTCCAGCAGCCACAGCCGTGAGTCCTCGGCAGGTGGGATCAGTTCCGCATCGATTTCGAATACGCCATACTGGCCCGCCGCGACGATCGAACCCGCCGGAAACGAGAACGCGTTGGGCTGGTGGATATCCGCGGTCAACCACCATCCCGAGATATCGACCGGCGCGACCGACACATTGGCCAGCTCCAACGTGTGGGGGCCACTGTCGGAGGCCGGCAGGACCTCGTTGATGAGCACATCGGGCGTCGGGCGCGTGCCGTGCACTCCGGGCGTCCCGCTGTAATCGTCGCTGGCGTGCCAATTGTCCGCGTCGCTCAAATCGCCGTGCGGATCGATGACCCGAAGCGAGCTACCACTTCCGTCCGCCCGTGCCGGCCAGTCCCCGCTGTCGGCGTAGGTAAAATCGACGACTGTTTCTCCGGCGGATCCCCGCAGCACGATCCGCTCCCCACCGTTGTTCAGCCCGCCGTCGGCGAACTCACCAGCGATCAAAATGCCTTCCCCGTATCTTGTTTCGAAGGCGTCTCGATTACGCACCACGACCAGCGACTGGCCCGCCGCCAGCGTGGAAACCGCGGCGTCATCGAAATCGAAGGCAAAACCGTCCGTAAAGGCCATCCGCGCCAGCGGAATCGCTTCGGCACCAACATTGGTCAATTCCACAAATTCAAAATCGTTGTCGTTCCAATCAGCGTTGACGGCGCGTTCATCGTCGCTCGGATCGGCCGGGTGATAGTGGACCTCGGTGATCGTCAACGGAGTGGGCAGCAGATACCGGTCTGCGGCCAGCGCGCTCCACGCGCCGTCGACGAAGGCTCGCGCCTTGAGTTCCGTGGATTGGACAATGTTCAGCGGGCTCCCCGCTAATCCGCCCTCCAGGTTTGCCGCGAGCAGGAAATCGGGATCGTCCGCCGAGACGTTTAACCCCTGCACGGCCAGGACGTTGGTTCCGTTGCGCAGCAGATGGGCGAATTCCGTCACGATGATGCGGTCATCGACGAGCGCGAACGAATCGGGACGGGCGGTCGACGCGGTCGTATCGAATTGGGGAGTGCCCTCCACGTTTCGGCGAGCAATTTCAGTTCCGTTCAGGTACGCGACGAAGCCGTCATCATGTTTCATCCGCAAGATCAGGATTTCGACGTCGTCAGCCCGCATGACGTCGAACTCCGCGCGGACGTACACCGTGGAATTCTGACCGTGCATGTCGGCCCGTACGTCGGACGAGAAACTGCCCGCGAACGACAAGCTGTCGTCCTGCCCCAGCAGTTCGAAGCGTTCATCGAACGACGAAATGTCGCCCGCCGCGAACGCGAGTTCCGCCGCGGCTCCCCCCATTCTCTCGAACATCACGAACTCCAGTTCGTGAGTTCCTTCCGTCAGGAAAACCGGGACAAGGAGGTTGCGAGGACGGTGCTGGGCGTTGTCGTTGGAGACAATGTCGCCGTCGATCTTGAGCCGGGAACCTTCGTCCGTGTTGACGGCGAAGGAATAGGTACCTTCCGCAGTGACAAGCAGCGTGGCCGTGGCCCTGATAGCGAAATCGTCGCCGCCTCCGCCGGGAAACGCCATATTATCGGGGAAATTGCCGTCGTCGCCGGTGTCCAGGAAATTGATCGCGGGCACGTTCTCGGCAAGCGTCTGGCTGGCGACGCCTTCACCGCCTATCAAGGCATCGGCGCCGGCCAGACTGGTGACGATGCCTGTCGAAAAGAACTGCTCCACGGTGAAACCCGACTCCACGCGGATGCTCGGATCCGCCTGACCGGTATCGAAGCCCAGGCTGGCGGTCGCGTCGGTCCACTCGGAGTCATCGAATTCGGGCGACATCCATTCCGCGTCGATCTGTCCCTCGGTGGGGACCAGGTAGCGCGCCGGGGCGTTTCGGTCGACGTAGACTTCGAACGGATCGTACCGCACGGCGTCCGGATGAATTTCGCCCCCCGGCAGACGCGGGTCGGTGCCGTCCAGGGTGTAATACAGCGCGCCGTCGGGGGCGGAAATCGACACGTCGCCCGGACCGGCGGCGTCGGACGCCGCCGGATCGAATCGCGGCGTTTCAACTTCCGACAGCCATCCGTTCGCCTCAAACTGGCCGAACAAGAGATCGTTTCGGCTTTCGATCCACGACCGGACGGCGTCGACGCGTCCGCTCCACACGTCCTGCGTGAAACCCACACCGCCTCCTTGCGCGTTGCCCCACCGCGCCGATTCCGCGATCATGGCCGCCGCGATTTCATCCGTCCGCTGATCCCACCGCTCCAGCGCGGCCTCGGTCGACAACGCCCCGCCAGGACCGAAATGTTTTTCGATTGCATCGGTGAAACGCTGGCGGTAATCCGCGTTCTCCATCAGTTTCTCATGCAGCCAGTGCGGATTGAAAGAAGCGCGATTGGCGATTTCGTCGAACGCGCCCGCCGTGAATAGACTCGTCACGATGGTGTCCGAGCCCGTGTCGAGCGAATGCTCGCTGTCATGTTCGAACCATTTGAAGCCGTCCGGATTCTCGCGATTGAAGATCCCGAAGAAGTTGTTCGTTCGGGGGCGCACAAACGTGGAGGCGGGTCCATCGCGGTCCCGCGAGTAGTAGGTGATGAGCATATAGTCGATCAGATTGTCGGCGTCGAGCAGGCGCGGGTATTGGGGATTAACGGTGCCATCGGGATTCAGGCCCTGGATGCGGTAGTACACGTCGTTGCTTTTCAGTCCTTCCAGCGTGGAGTCGTAGAGCATCCAATAGGCATCCATGTTGCCGTCCGTCGCTTCCGCCACATATCCGCCCGCGTTGCCGGCCGATTTGATAACGTCGTAATCCTCTGGATCCCCGCCGAAATAAGTCGCCGCAAAATCGGCCTCGGCCCGTTCCTGCGTTTGAAACAGCCCCCAGTAATGGCCGTTGATGTACAAGTGGTAATAGCGGCTGCGTGTATAGGGTTGTCCCATATCTCGCTGCGTGTCTCGGGAGAAGACGTCGCGGAGAAACGTGTTGCGGCGGTCCGCCTGAAAGGCCCACGAGTAGTTCTGGGGCGTGCGGAGGTCGATGTTCTGAAACACATCCGCGCCTTCGTCTCCGAATAACGGAAATTCCAGTTGGGGATCGCCATACTCGCCGCGGAAAAACAGACGAAATGCGTGCTTCGGATTGTCACCGGTTCGACTGAAACCGCCGCGAAGCCGAAGCCCGGCCTCCACCTGAAAACCGGGCTGACCGTCGGGATGAATCAACTCCAGCGACACGGGCCGCTCCCATTGTTGGCCCCGTGCTCCGGCATGGACATAGATTCCCGACGCCGGGTCAAACAGATGCTCGATGTCCGTCACGATCGACATCGTGGGCAGTCCCAACAGCGCAGTCTCCATCTGGGGGCCCCATTCCGGATCGTTGACGATCTCGGGAGTCATTCCGTAGTCGAGCAACTGGCCGTTAATTCGGCTGCCGCTGGGCAGGCCGGCGGGAAACCCAGGAGGCACTTCGCCACCGGGTGACTGTTGCATGACGTCCGCCACAAAGATATAGGTGTGCGTTTCGATGGGGCTCGGCAGATAACCCGGTTGGAAAGCGGCGGCCCGAATCGTCATCGTGCGGTCGACGGAAACGGCGCCGGAATACACGATTCCGTTCGCGTCCGTGGGTTCCGAGCCGTCGGTGGTATACCGTATGGTCGCACCGGGGGGGGCCGCAATCGTCACATCAAACGCGTCGATGAAGAAGCCCCGTCCGACGCTGAATGCCGGTTCGGATACCTGGCCCAACTGGCCCTGCACATTCGGCAGGCCCGGCGTCGGATCGTCAAAAAACTGGACGCCGCCGGCGGCGGTGCCGTACGAAATATCCGCCGTCTGGGAAGGATAATGGGAACCCGCGGGACCAAACTCGGAAACCACGGTTCCGTCGGGCGCGACAAGCGCGACGTATTCGCCGGCGGCGGCGAGCTTGAAACTGGTGTGCAGGTTCAAATGCCGATCTTGTCCGCCCAATGTGTCGACACTCTGCCATCCGTGGCCGACCTCCGTCGCATAGACGTCCTCGGGGGTGATCGGCGTGTGACCGGCCGCCACAGGTGAATCGGCGGCGCCAAAGTCAAACGACATCGTGGCGCCGCCCGCCTGGGGCG
>CAZNKT010000060.1:0-24103 GCA_964573605.1 uncultured Pirellulales bacterium | reverse complement strand
GGCGTGATCGTCAAGCCGTTGATGACCGCCTTGCCGGTCTGTCCGCCCCCGTCCGCGATCCGCAGCGCCAGTTGCCCGCCGGATGCCGCGTTGACTTGTGCCGCGTAGGTGCGCGTGACGAACTGGCCCACGCCGGTTTGCAGGGTGTCGACCTGCGCCCCCTGGACGAACACCTGCACCTCATCGCGGAGCGCAACCGTGTCCCCTGCCAGAACCTCGACGTCATAACTGCCGTCGGGAAGGTCCACCAGGAACGTGTTGTCGGTGACGGAAACGAAGTCGGTCCGCACGGCGGAATTCTCGGGCGACCGGTCCTTGCCCGAGGCAAACACAAGCAAATAGCCGCCCGGATCTAGCGTATGGGCGGGAAAGACCCAGCGCGCGGGAATCATCGGATCGTCCGTGAGGGACCAACCCGCCAGCTCGACGTCGTCGGCCGTCGGATTGTGGATTTCTATCCAATCCGATGAGTCGCCGTCTTCGTCGGCCAGCGTATTGGCGTTGCTGGCCATGAACTCCGTGATCGCGAGGTCCGCAGCCAGCAGATGGCGCGCCTCCAAAGCTTCAACGCGCGGCCGACGGGATGCATGAAGTGGCCTTGCGCGAGAAGCGGAGGCCAAGCCGCGACGCGCGAGCCGACGGTAAAGGCGCGAATTACGAAGCACGCGTAGAAACTACCTTCTGTCAGTCGCCGAAAAGAACCCCCGGCCAGCACGTGGTCGGTACGGTTGTGGGTAGACCCTCGGGCAACGATGTCAGTTTTCCGTCAAGATGAATGTCCGTACGGCGGCGGGCGGGGGCGTTGAGCAACCGCCGCGGGGGTGGCATTATTTGCCGGCGGCACCGGTTGGTTGATATCCCCCCCAGTGTAACGGCTATGCACCGCAAAAGCCAACGATCGGCGCGATTCCGCCGCGTGCCGCAGGCACGAGTTGGCCGGACCGGCCGGCACTTTCCGGGCTGCCGTGATTGCTTTAGACTCGAAACGCGGCGTGCTTCAAGACCAAGTCCGAGAGCACGTTGGCTGTTGCCTTGCCCTCTTCGCATGGGACGCTGTCAACGATGAACACGGACCGGCGTGCGGTCTTCGACGGTCAGCCGGCGCCCGCGGTCGATGCTCCGGGCCCCGTATTCGTCTGTGGCCGGCAGCATAGCGGCAATTCATTGATGGCCACTATTCTGGCCCGCCGTCCTGGCTGTTTCAGTCTGACGAACGAGGGCACGTTTTTCGAGCATCGTCGGATCGTGGACCAGATGAAGACCGCACGCCGCCCGGCGTGGATGGCGGACAACCTCAAGCTCCCGGACGCGTCGCTGACGGCGAAGGTCGAATCCTGGTTAACGCAGTGGATCGACGAACATACCGACGCCGACGCGCTGGCCCTGTATCGCGAGGCCATGCGCTACATCACCCAAACGACGGGAAACCGGTTTTGGGCGCAAAAAGCGACCTCTTATGTCTTTTTCGGCCACGAGATCCTCCGGGACATGCCCGACGCGCGGTTCATCTATATGTTTCGGAACCCCTACGACGTGGCGGCGTCCAAGAAACGCCGCGATCCCGCGCGTGAGTACCTCGTCGGTTGGACGCTCAGTTGGAACCGGGGAGTACGGCTGGCGAACGCCTTCGTCCGCAATCATCCGGGCCGAATACACGTCGTGCGCTTTGAAGAGATGGTGCGAGATCCAGGGCCGACGCTCCAGGCCGTGTGCCAATTTCTGGGCGTTGAGTTCCACGCGAACATGCTCGAAGTGGCGCATATCAACCCGGCCGAGAACCGGTACCGGGTGGTCGAGGGGCGCAAGGGGTTCGACCAGTCGCGGGTCTATTACTATCCCGATCGTCTGGACCGTACCGAGATTGCCGCGATCGACGCGCTGGTGGATCACCGACTGCTCGAGCAGAATTACGCTGACCTTCCGCACCGGCCCGGCAGCATGCCGCTGGGAATGCGGGCGCGTTCGCTGTGGCGGATCGGTACGGGCGGCGTGCGATATCTGTTGGATCGGGTGCAGTGGGCGCGTCGACAAAGACTGTCACCCGTGGCGTATATCTTGCGAAGACTGCGTCCCGGCAGGTGAGCGGACCGAGCGATTCTTGACGGGAGTCGTCCCCGGAACTAAACTCAATTAAGCTGCACGCGATGCGTAACTTGTGATTCTTATTTGGTTTGCATTCCGGCATGGCATGCCTGCCGGACGCGAGCCCCTGGCGGCGCGGTTCCATCCGCGCCCGGTGCACTCCCTTGCTCCCGGCGCGTACCTATACCTGCTCGATGGAGATAATTGATGTCAGATAAGTTGATCGTAGTCGGCGGGGGTGGTGGATTTATCGGCGGCCACCTGGTGGCGGATTTACGGCGCCGGGGCTTCAAGGAAATCCGCAGCATCGATATCAAACCGGTCGACGAATGGTACCAGGTATTTGACGACGTCGAAAACGTCGTGGCGGATCTCAAGTTGCTGGAAAATTGCCGGACGGCGTGCGAGGACGCCGCCGAGGTATATAACCTCGCGGCGGACATGGGGGGGATGGGCTTCATCGAAGCGAACAAGGCCGCCTGCATGCTCAGCGTGCTGATCAGCACGCATATGCTTATGGCTGCCCGGGAGGCCGGCACGGTGCAGCGGTTCTTCTATTCCAGTTCGGCGTGCGTCTACAACGCGGAAAAGCAAAAGGACGAACACGTCACGCCGCTCAAGGAGGAAGATGCCTATCCGGCGTTGCCCGAAGACGGCTACGGTTGGGAAAAACTGTTCAGCGAGCGGATGTGCCGCCATTTTCGCGAAGACTTCGGGCTGGAGGCCCGTGTCGCCCGATTCCACAACGTGTACGGACCCGAGGGCACGTGGGAGGGTGGCCGCGAAAAGGCGCCTGCCGCCATTTGCCGCAAAGTCATCGAAGCCAAAGTTTCCGGCAAGCACACGATTGAGATCTGGGGCGACGGCAAACAAACGCGATCTTTCATGTACATCGATGACTGTTTGACGGGAATCGACAAGATTGCCCACGGCGATATCCTCGAGCCAATCAATCTCGGTTCCGACGAACTGGTCACAATCAATCAACTGGTGGACATCGTGGAGGATATCGCCGGCATCAAGCTCCAGCGGCAGTACAATCTCGACGCGCCGAAAGGCGTTAACGGCCGGAACAGCGACAATACACGCATCGAAGAGCTACTGGGCTGGTCGCCCAACATCCGGTTGAGGGACGGCATGGAACAGACGTACGCCTGGATTTACGACCAGTATGTCTCCAAATACGGAACGAAAGCCGTCGGAGCTTAGCACGCCGCCCCGCGTCCATGACCCACAGCCCGAAGAAGACGCTGCTGGTCATCAGCCAAGTGTATGTGCCTGATCCGGCCAGCGTCGGCCAGCACATGCACGATGCGGCCGCGGAGCTTGCCCGCCGCGGGTACCGCGTGGTGGTTTATGCTTCGGCGCGGGGCTACGACGATCCCTCGCGGAGGTATGCTCGGCGCGAACTTCGCGACGGTGTCCACATCCGCCGGCTGCCGCTCTCCTCGTTCGGGAAGGGCTCGATCAAGGTTCGTCTGGTCGCGCAGGCGCTGTTCTTGCTGCAGGTGATGTTGCGAGCGGTTTTTCTGCGCCGGCTGCGCCGCATTCTTGTCAGCACTTCGCCGCCGGCTGCTTCGTTCGCCGCTCTGTTCATCCGCTTCTTCCGCCGTGTCCCGGTTACGTTCTGGGCCATGGACATCAACCCGGACCAGTTGATTGCGATGGGCCAGACGGCTTCCGACGCGCTTCCGGCAAGACTGCTGGACGCGTCGAACCGTACGATCCTGCGCAAAGCTTGCGGCGTCGTTGCTTTGGATCGGTTCATGGGGGAACGGCTGGAAGCCAAAACGCCGCTGGGAGTCCGTCTGGCTGTCATGCCACCCTGGCCGCACGAGAGCCATCTGGAGCCCGTTGATCACGCGGAGAATCCCTTCCGCGAGGAACATGGGCTGCACGATAAGTTCGTCTTCATGTACTCCGGAAACATCAGCCCCGCGCACCCGGTGGATACGTTTCTGGAAGCAGCACGCAGGATGCAAGATGAATCGCAGATCCTTTTCCTGTTTATTGGCGGCGGCAACGGCAAACGCGCCATCGATAATTTCATTGCATCGCACGGCCTGGCGAATCTGAAGACGCTGCCCTATCAGCCGCTCGAGCGGTTAAAATACAGCTTGTCCGCGGCGGATGTCCATCTGGTGGTCATGGGCAAAGAAATGGTCGGGATTGTTCATCCCTGCAAAGTCTATGGAGCCATGACCGTGGCTCGTCCCGTATTGCTGCTGGGTCCACGGCGCAGCCACATCGGAGAACTGCTGGATGAATACCACTTCGGATGGCAGGTGGACCACGGCGACGTGGACGCAGCGGTGGCGAAGATCCGGGCGATCCACGCCACCAATCTGGGAAAACGTGCGGTCATGGGACAGGCCGGAAGAAGCGCTATCCGCAACCGGTTGAGTATGGATACGTTGTGCGGCCGGTTTTGCGATGTTGTCGAGTGGAACGAAACTTGATTCATGCCTGCTGATCGCATCGGCATTCCGGGGCTCTGCGGAAGAGATGTTTACAGAGTATACAACGCGGCGCGATTTTCTTCGCTTCAGTCTCCACGCGGCCGGCGCAGCCGGATTCGTCGGATCTGGACATTGCAGGGCGCAAACGCACGCCGCAATCGCCAATCAGGGGCTTTCCGTCGACCATGTCCTGGCGGACGCCATGCGCCAAGCGCCGCTGTCCATGTTGTTCGAAGGCTCGTCCGCCGACGAATGCCGTGCCTGGCAACGTTCGTTTCGCGAAAAACTTTTGGAATTGCTGGGAGACATCGCGCCGCCCCGGTCGTGGCAGGTACACGAGCAAAGCCGTCAACAGTTCGAGGATCACGTCCGATTGGAGCTGGTGCTGTCGGCCGGCAACATTCCCGATTTGCCGCTCTACGTGCTGTTGCCCGCCGATGCTGGCCGGTCACGGCAAATGCCCGCCGTGTTGTGCGTGCACGGGCACGGACCCCATGGCCATGATCCGGTGGTGGGACGCCGTGACCGGGACGGCGTCGCGGAGAGCATTCAAAAGTACAACTACGACTATGGATTGCAGTTCGTCCGACGCGGTTATGTCGTAGCCGCCCCGTGCATGATTCCTTTCGGCCGGCGCGTGGACCGAAAGGAGTATGGGGGCAACGATCCGTGTGCCGTCACGTTCGTACGCATGCAGGCCTTGGGTCGGCTTCCGCTGGCGGAAAACCTGCGGGATCTGCGATGGTGTTTGAACCTGCTGGAGCGCCGTCCGGAGGTGCGGGGCGATCGCATCGGGTGTGCCGGGCTGTCCTACGGTGGCCGCATGACAATGATGGTGTCGGCCGTCGATACGCGCGTCCGGGTGGCTGCCGTCAGCGGCGCGCTCAATCTGCAACAGGAACGCCTTTCATCCAGGCACTCGTGTGGTTCCCAAATCATTCCCGGTTTGTTGAAGTATGGGGACTATTCGGAGATCGGATCGCTGATTGCCCCGCGGCCATGCGTGTGGGAAGTCGGCTCGGAAGATCCGCTCATAATTCCAAAATGGGACGCTCTGTTTCGCGACCGTTTACGCCGCGTCTACGGCGCCCTCGATGCGCGGAAACACTTGCACTTCGACGACTTCCAAGGTGGTCACCGCTGGAGCGGCTCGGTTGCCTATTCGCTCTTCGATGCCGTGTTGAAAGATGACTCGCCCGATTCGTCGTCGGCATCAGCGCGTAACGGCAACTCGTAGCATGCCGCTGGAGGATTGGAAAGCATTTGTATCGCAAAGCGTGGATCCCGTAGAATGAAGATGGCGACAATGCTTTTTTATCATGATGGAGTGAACGAAAAACCATGAATGAACACAGAGATTCACCGGACGTACACTCCTCCCGTCGGCGATTTCTGAAAACGTCCGCGGGTACTCTGGCAGCGGTTCAACTGCCCGGTGTTGGCGAGGCGGCACCGTCTTCCGGAGCCGAAAAGCAATTGGCGATCGACGGTGGTGAAAAAGCGGTCACTCGGCCCAATCCCGAACGCGTGCGGTGGGGGGATCCGGAACGCCATCAGCTCAGCGAGATGATCGACCAGAAATCGTTGTTTTATTGGAACGGCCCCCGCACCCAATTGCTGTTGGATCGCTTTCAATCGCGATATCCATTGTCGCATGTCCAGCCTTGTTCATCGGGAACCGCCGCCATTCACATCGCGTTGAACACGGCTGGTATCGGGCCGGGAGACGAAGTCATCACGTCACCCATCACGGACATGGGAACCGTGATCGGCATCCTTTACCAGCAGGGCGTGCCCGTATTCGCGGATCTCGGAGCGACGACCTACAACCTGAATCCGGTGGATGTTGAACAGCGAATCACACCGCGAACCAAAGCCATTCTCCCCGTTCATTTGACGGGTAACCCCTGCCCAATGGACGAACTCAACGAACTGGCCCGCCAGCACGGACTTGTCGTGATCGAGGATTGCGCGCAGGCGTGGGGCACGCTGTACCGGGGCAAGCCTGTCGGAACGCTGGGGGACTTTGGATGCTATTCGCTCAACGATTTCAAACACATCGGCTGCGGGGACGGCGGGATCGTGGCTTCCAGTCACCCGGAATACGGCCCCCAACTGCAAAAATTTGGAGACAAGGGATACGATCGAGTGAAGGGCACGCGGTCTCCCGAGTTTCTCGCTCCAAATTATCGCATGTCCGAACCGCAGGCGGCCGTGGCCGCCGCGCAGATGCAGCGGCTGACGGGCATTGCCGACCAGCGGAATCGCTTGGGCACCCTGTTGACATCCGAGATCTCCGACCTCGACGGCATCATGCCTCATGGAGTCGATTCGCGCGACAAGGCGACATACTGGTTTTACATGTTGCGTATCGACCCCCAAGCATTCCGGTGTGATCTCGCTACACTGATCCGCGCCTTGCGGGCCGAAGGTGTGCCGTCGGCCGGTGGTTATATCCCCGCACCCTTGTACGCCTACGATGTTTTCCAGAACCACAATTTCTTCCACGGCGTGTGGCCCGCAAGAGAAATGGGACTCACCGATATGGACTACCGGACGGTACATTGCCCCCAGGCCGAAGCGATACTCAAGACCGCCATCAGGATTTTCATCCACGAGGCCATGGACGAGCAATACGTACGGCAATTGGCCGCTGCCGTCCGGAAGGTGAGCAGGCATTTCCATGCTTGATCGACACGGTCGAACGTACTGCGGGGAATCCTTCGCGGTTCCAGCAGTCCAGGCTCTTCGAGTAGCAGCGGTGAGCCTGATGGCGGCGGCCGCTTTGGGCGGAGACGATGCCTCGAGCGGGCGAACGATCTTCTTGCCGTTTTCGCGCGACGCGTCTTGGGTCTGCGAAACGACGGGAAAGTTTTCGGGATGGTGGGACCGCCGCAATCTGTTCGTGCTGCACCACCCCTGGGCCGAGAGCGACGCCGGGCGTCACGCGACCGTCTCCCGCCGCGTCTCGGTGCCACCGGACTGGCACGGTCCGCTGCAGCTCCACTTCTACCTGACGGACGATTACGACGGTCAGTACCCTCGAATCCCAAAGGATTCCTGGTTGGGCCAGTGCACCCTGCGCGGACACCGGTACAAACAGGTGCTCGTCAATCAGCACGTCGTATGGCAGCGCGATGTCGCGGATGCGGAAGGTGTGGACCAACCGGCGGTGTTTACTGTCGAGCTTCCAGGGGAGATCAAACCCGGTACGTCGTTTACACTGTCCTTCAGGCTCGCCGACGAGCGCTCCAGCCGCGATCGTTTGGAAGACGATTTCCGCCAGGTGGGAAGCACGGAACAACTCGCAGAAAACGACCCCTGGAAGTTTTTGACGCATGTTTACATTGGTGACGTTTGTATAACGTCGAAAAGTGCCGGCGACGACACCCGCCGGCCCGTCTCGCCCAGCGTCGAGCGGGCACGGGAGCGACATCGGCGTGCCGGGCCGCCCCCGCTCGACGCGTCCCATGCCACGCTGCCTGTGGCAATTCCATGCCAGCGATCCGTCGAAAGCACCGAGCTGACATGGCCCGTGCGGTGCGGCATTCCATTTTCCGCTGGTGCGGTCCGTGATCCCAACGAGATTCTTTTTCGGAATCATTCGGGAATTCCGCAGCCGAGCCAGTGCCAGGTGATGAACCGCTGGTCCGACGGGAGCGTGCGGTGGGTTTTGCTGGACACGATTCTGAATCCCGCTGACAACGACGCGCTGCGAGTGGAGATTCGGAAAGCTGATGATCGAGTGGTGGGGCCGGAGCACCCGGTCCGAGCACGGCTTGCCCCGTCCGAGTTCGCGGAGATTGAAACAACCGGCATGCGGCTTGTGGTGGGAACCGAGGGCGGTCCCTTGACAATGTCATTTCGTGCACCGCGAATCGCGCTCAATGACATCACCCCTCGGATGGAACTTGAGAGCCAGACTGTTACGACGCACGTGGAATCGATGGAGATTCTGGATTCCGGTCCGCTGCGCGCGGAAGTCCAGATCAACGGGCGGTTGGAGGCGGACGACGCGGCCATCGGGCGCTTTGTAGTCCGCGTGGCTGGTTTTTCGGGTCAGCCGTACGCGCGATTGACGTGGCGTGTCTTTAACGACACACCGCGAACTCTGGCCTGGTCTCGATACGACCTCGTCGGCCAGCTAATAGGCCTCGACGGTTCGCCAGTGCAATGGGGGACGGCGGATCACAGCGCTCGCGGCAAAGTCCGCCTCGCACAAGTCCACGCGGACAAGTTCCATGTGCAGGGCGTGCGCGGCGAGCTGCTTGAGGAGGGTCGTCGTGCGCCGGGATGGGTGGCGCGCACCGGCGAGCAGGGCACGCTCGCTGTTTTCGTCCGTCATTTTGCTGAACAATTTCCCCTTGCCCTGGAATGCAACGGTCAGCAACTGACAATCTCACTGGCCGCCGGTCAAGACGACTCGGCAGCCTACGATCCCACGGAAGGCGAAGCCAAGCGGCATGAAATCTGGTTCGGGCTTTGGGATCGGCCGCTGGCCCCGGAGTCGCTACTGGCCTTCGCCGCCTGCGCACAGTACCCGCCCCGTTTCTTCGACGCCCGGTACACGTGCAGCAGCGGAGCCCTCGGGCGTGGGGCGGTGCACGACCAGCAGCAGTTTGCCGGCCTGGACGCATTCATGAAGCAGACCTATCAAGACGTCGGCGCGGATCGATTTTATCAATTCGGCATACGTGACTGGGGCGATCAGATATACAACCGAGACGAAGACTACTGGTGCAACGGATACTACGACCGCCAGCACGGATTCTCCTCGGAGTACTTGATGAGCGGAGACCCGCGCTGGTTCGATCGATTGGAAGCGACAGTGCGTCACATCATGGATGTGGATGTGTGCCATGCGTCGAGCCGGCATCCCGACTGGGTCGGCGCGATCCACGGTTACAGCGCTCCAAATCATACGGGCGGTCCTCCCTGGGACGTGCAACAGCGAATCAAAGGGATGCTGGCGTATTGGAGATGGACCGGCGACATGGACGCTCGCGACACGGCTTTGGGCGTTGCCGATTCGGCGGTAGCTGCCAACCGTGGCCTGGGCAGGACGAGCGTCCGCGATCACGCCGGCATCCTGGATTGCCTGATGGCGGCCTATGATGAAACGCGGCGTCCGGAATATCTCCACGCGGCCGGTCGCGTGGCCCACGATGCCATGCGGCGTATCGATCCGCGCCGCGGTACTTACAGTGAAATCCACGGCAACGTGAGCTATCGTGGAAATGTTCCGTGGATGGTAGCCCAGCTTTCGGAACCGCTGTTCGAATACTATTGCCACAGCGGGGATCTGCGGGCGGCGGAAGCTGTCGTGGGACTCGCCGAATCCATCCTCATGGAAAACGCATCCCTGTCCGTCCCCGGAGATGTGTTCGGCTATTCCCACAACCCGCACTTCAAGAAGACCAGCAGCTACCACGTTCTCATCGCCCCGGCCATCCTGTATGCCCACGAACTGACGGGGGACGCGTACTACCTGGAGGCCGCTCGGGCCATGTATCGGCAGACCGTCCGCGAAGGCACCGTCAATTCGGTCGTCAATTGTTACTGGAATACGCCCGCGCTATTGTATTACCTGCAGCGCTACGGGCTGGCGGCGGAGACTTCGCCATGAGGCGACGCAGCTTTTTGAGAATGACCGGCGCCACGACCGCGTGCGCCGCCGTGCCCGGCTCGCTCCAGGCCGCGGACACGCCCCCGCTTCCCGATGCTCAGCATCGGCCGCTCCCTGAATTGGGCAGCCACTGGGAGACGTTCGCAAAGCTCTCTGGCCGCTGCCGTCCGGAGTTGAGTTTTCTGCGCCCCGAATTTGACGATCCGATCTCGTGGTCGAAACAGGCGCGGGGCGTGGTCGAAACGGACCTCCACTACGATCCTCCCGTCTGCGACCCTGAACCGGAATTGATAGAACGCGCGGACGCGGGTACGTACATCCGCGAGAGGTTGATGATCAGCACAACGCCCGACATCCGTATTCCAGTCTACGTGCTTGTTCCAAAGACAATTCGTCGTCCTGCCCCGGGAATCATCGTCCTGCATGATCATGGTGGATTCTACTTCTGGGGCAAGGAGAAAGTTGTTCATGTGCCGCCGGAGCATCCGGAGCTGGTGGCGTTCAAGCAGCGGGCCTACGACGGACGAAGTATTGCCGATGAGCTGGCCCGACGCGGTTACGTCGTGCTTGCCGCCGACATGCTTCATTGGGGGGAGCGGGGCCTTTATCTGCACCACGATCCGCCTCGCATCCGGGATCGCTCGCCCGCGGTGACTTCTGCAGATATCAGGCAATTCAATGCCCGGTCGTGGGCCCACGAGGAATTGATCGGACGGACCGCTTTGGTCTGCGGCGTTACGTGGTCCGGCATTATCGTCCGCGACGACATGCGCCTGGCGGACTACCTCATGTCGCGCCAGGAAGTCGATGCCGACCGAGTGGGCTGCGTGGGATTAAGCGTGGGGGCCGTCCGCGCGATCTTTCTGGGCGCCCTGCACCACGCCGTCCGCGCTTCGGTGGCCGTGTGCTGGATGGCCGAGTATCAACCCATGGCGCGGGGTCATGTCCGCAACGGCATCGGTTTCACAAAGATTGTGCCCGGGTTGTACGGAAAGCTCGATTGGCCCGATCTGGCGGGTCTCCATTGGCCGGGGGCCCTGATGACCGTCAACGGCCGGCAGGACCAGCTTTACCCTTTCGAAGCGTCACAGGCAGCGGTGGCGAAGATAAACCGTATTTTCCAGAAGATGGGAGACGCGGAAAGATACGCAGGCGTCTTTTTTGATGGTCCGCACGAATTCAACCACAGCATGCAGCGGCATGCTTTTCGTTGGTTGGATCGCCGCCTTGAGGTGTCCCCGTGATCCACTTCGGCCGGCTTCCGCGTTGGGCGCATGTGCGTGCCACGATGGGCGCGACGTGCATTCATGCGAGACACCCGTGATAGCGCGCAAGACAACAGCCGTGCTCTTGGCCTGCATTTGGAGTATGGCTGTCGCATGCGCGGTGCCATGCCGGGCGGAGGAGGCGCGGCCGGGCCTGGTGCTGCGAGGGCATCCGCGCCTGTATTTTACGGCAGCTGAACTGGCCGAGTTGCGTGATCGCAAACACAGCGGGGTTCACGCACGGATCTGGAAAAACCTGACACGTTCGGCGGACTGGTGTGCGAGGCAGATTCCCCGCTCCGAATGGATCCCACCCGCCGAGGACGATCCACAATTCGAAAACTTGTACGATCGTTTCTATGCGGCCATGCACGACATGGCTATCGTGGAACATCTTGCCTTTGCCGACGCGCTGGCTGACCCGAGCGACGATCGGTACCGGCTGGCAGCGACAAGGTGGACCATGGCGTGCGCCCGCGTATGGCGAAACGAAGCCGACGTGGAGCCGGACGCGAGCAAGGCCTACGGCGTTTTGAGAATCATGAAGGCGCTGGCGGTCAGTTACGATCTGCTCTACGATAAACTCGCGCCGGCGGATCGACGGGAACTGCGCGGCACGCTCGTCGCCATCGGCGAACGATATGCCCCATTCTTCCGGGATCCCTCGACGGCCGGCGAGGGCTACAACAAACACCACGGCAGCGTCGACGCCGCGCCTTTTGGAGTAATCGCGCTCGCTCTGCTCGGCGACCAGCCAAAGGCCACCGCCTGGCTCGACATCATTGTCGGCAAACACACGCAGTACCTGTTGCCGCACGCGCTGACACCGAGTGGAACTCAAGAGCAGTCGTCCAACTTCTGGGCGTCGACCCTTCAGTATCGTATTTTTTTCCTCGATGCCCTGCGGCGCGTCACCGGCCGCGACCTGTTGGAAGAATTTCCCGAGTCCCTGCCGGGACGCGTCGCCCTGGCCGCCGTCGCGGGCAAGCATCCCCAGGATGTGACCTACAACGAGTCGCATCGATCGGTATTATTCGGTCCTTCTTACGGGCAGCTTGACTACTGGTCTCCTGTTCTGCTTTATCTGGCGCGGCACCACCGGCGGCCCATCTACCAGCGGTTGGCGTTGTGGGACCGTTCTGTCGGTTCGTTGCAGCGGACGCGCTACGTCACGCCCAGTCGGGGGGAAGAACTGCTCTTCAGTTTCGGCGGATACGCTTACGCGTGGTACGACCCTGCGGTCCCGGCTGAATCGGAACAAGATCTGCCGCGTGCGTTTCAGTTCCCCGAACCGGAAGTCGATGAAGCGTATCTGCGAGCGTCCTATCGCGCGGGCGACCTGGTTGTGGGCATGAAGAAGGGAGGAATCGTTGTCCACGCCGGTGGCCGTCCCGTACTGGTCGACCAGTTGAAGGTCGACGACGTGAATGATCCCGCTCCTGCCGTGGAGGAGGTGCTGGTCGCTGACGACGGGCGGCGGGCGCTGATCCGTTGTGTGGGCCCCGCCTCGGCGGGCATCGGCGAACAGCGGATCACCCTTCATCGACCGTCAAACCTGGACCTTTCGCGTGACGTGGATCGCGATATGTCCTGGTGGTACGCGGGCGAAGCCGTCCGGAGGGAGAATCAAATCACGTGGCCCGATGGTACCCGGCTTGAGGTGACGCGAGGAGAAATCATCGAAATTGACACGCACGGTTTTGTTGAAACAAAAGTACATTATGCAGGAATGAAGTTTGCCGACCCGCATCCGATGATCTATCCTGTCGTTAAAGTGCGTCCTGACGAAGATCATATCTCGGTCCGCGTGACAACACCGGACCCCGGAGCGACACCTGTTCAACCGTGATCGTCCCGCTCGTTGCGGAGCTTCATTGCGTAGATCAAGACGTCCCGCGTGACATTCCGGGATGCGAGTTGGCCGCTGGCAAGACGTATTGTTACAGGCTCGTAAGGAGTTATTCATGTGCATATCGACCAATTCACGACGTCTTCCATGGGGGCCCGGCGTGCTGGCAATGGCGATCGTGCCGTGTGTTGTCAACGGGCACGCTTGGGGAGAGTCCGCCGCTGAACCGGAGCAGAGAAGCTACGAGAATCGAATGACGCCGATCGATCATCCCCAACCCCTATTGGCCGATCATCCTGAATTCGTGCAACCGGTTATCGAGCGGCGTCGATTTGAAGCACCAGTGCTGATCGACGAAAAGGGCGCGGACATGAGAGTCCGGGCATGGCGTTTCTCTTACAATGCCCGGGGAATCATTGAAGTCCCCAATCGTATCCGCGCGGACCGCACGGCGGTCATTATGGTGCATCCCTGGGGTATCGACGATGGCCACGGATGGAATACTCCCCAGCCGGCCGGCGTCGCGGATTTCTGCACGGTCGAAAAGAATCACCTGGCCGCCCGGCACACGCGCGAAATTGTCAATCCGTTGCTCCAGCGACTGCGGGATCGCGTCGCGCTGGTGATGTACAGCATGCGAGCCGGCGAACATCCGGTGCACAAAAAGCTCTATCGCAGTATTCGCTATCGTCCGAGCGAAGCGGAGCGTGCCGAAGGGGCAAAGGAGCTGCGAGAGATTCTTTCGCGTTTTGAATATCGCGGGCAACCATTGCCCGAGCGTCTGGCGATTTCCCGAGGGAGTGAGTTTCGGGACTATTTCCGCCAGTTCCCCGGTCTGGATGCGGGGCCGCGCTACAATAATGAAGGATTTTGGGACTTGCCGGTTCCGGTGTGCAGCGAAGTGGATGTCCACCCGGAAGACATCGTATATTACGACCACGACGGCTATCCGGCGCTGCGCGAATACCTGAAAAAACGGCAAATCCACCATATTCTGCTGACCGGTTATGCCACGGATATGTGCTTCTGCAGTACCACGGCCGGATACAAGAATCTGTCGCAGGACTTCAATGTCTTTCTGGTCGGGGATGCGACGTTGGCCACGTTTCCGGCCAACCAATCACCGCGATACGCCACGAATGCCCACCTTTCATTTGCTTCGCTGGATCAATTCATCACGCAGTGCTCATGGATACGCCTCGACCCCGGAGCGCAGAGGGCGGCCCGTCGCGCGCCCTCGACGCGGCCGGACGACCGTGTTGCGGCGGCACAAAACGCGGAGCTGCCCGAGGACACATCGATTCTGATCACGGCGGATCGGCTGGCGCACGGATTGAATCAGCCGGGCCTGAGGATACTGGACACGCGGACCCACGCCGAATACTCCGACGCACATATCCCTGGTGCCCTGCGCGTGGACGTAAACGATTGGAAAGCGCTGGCCACGACGGATCGAGGGCTCCATGACGCGAATGCTTGGAGCGCGAAGGTCGGACACCTGGGCGTCACTCGGGATTCCCCAGTAGTCGTCTATGGCGATCGCCTGTCGGACACTGCCCGCATCTGGTGGCTGCTGAAGTACGTCGGTGTCCAGCACGTTGCGATCCTCAATGGCGGATGGCAATGCTGGGTGCAAGAAAACCAGCCGGTGCAGGAGACAATCACCGAAAACGCTGCTACGTCGTTCGAGCCCGAATTTCAACTCGACCGACTGGCGGAGATCGCGGGTTTGAAACAGACATTTCGGGCCGGGACGGTGCAAGTCGTCGACGCTCGCAGTGCCGATGAATTCACGGGCGAAGAAGTTCGGGGTGAGCGAGGCGGTCACATCCCCGGCGCCGCGCATCTGGAGTGGAAGGAACTGCTCGCCGCCGACGGCCGCTTCAAGACACGAGATGAACTGCGAGCGCTGTTCCGCGAGCGTGGCATTTTACCGGACGAAACGGCGGTCTGTTACTGACAGTCCGGCGGCCGGGCCTCGGTCGAGGCATTTGCGTTGGAGCTGGCTGGCTATCCGAAAGTTAAGGTTTTCGTTCATGGATGGGAACAATGGAGCGCACAAACCGATGCACCCGCGGAAAAGTAGCGCCCCACGTTGCCGGCTGGCAGCCTGCGTGCCAAGCGGTACGGTTGTCGCGTTGATTCTTGTTGCCGGTGATGCCGGTCACGACGCTCGTGCGGAGCAACCCCAGCGCCGCAATCAGCACTCGTTGGTTCCGTTGCCTGAGACTGCACCCGCTCCGAAAGACAACATCACCACGCCGATGAAGGTCGAACTCGGTAAACAGTTGTTTTTCGATCGGCGGCTGTCCGGGGATAACCGCATGAGCTGCGCCACGTGTCATGTGCCCGACAAGGCACTGGTCGATGGGCGGCCCCGAGCCAGAGGTGCCAGCGGCAGGGAACTCGCGCGCAATACCCCCACAGTTCTGAACGTCGGATTCTTTTCGACATTGTTTTGGGACGGCCGAGCCGGCAGCCTCGAAGAACAAGCTCTTGGCCCCATCCAATCGCGGGATGAGATGCAACAGGACATCGACGAACTGGTCACGGAACTTGCGGCAGTGCCCGGATATGCTAGGCAATTCCGAGACGTGTTCGGCCGGCCGCTCCATAAACAAGACATCGCCAGCGCGCTGGCCGCATTTCAACGGACGCTGCGCACAGGCAATTCAGCATTCGACCGCTACCTGGCGGGAGACAAGGACGCGCTGTCGCCAAGTGCCCGGGCCGGGCTGGAATCATTCACCGGTGATGCGGGCTGCGTGCGCTGCCACAAGGGGCCGCTTCTGAGCGACGGCAAGTACTATCGGATTCGGATCGGGCGCGGTGACAAAGGCCGCGGCGCCGTGACAGGTGAGCCAGGCGATCTGTACAAGTTCCGCACTCCGTCGCTGCGGAACGTCGCCCAGACCGCCCCCTACATGCACGGTGGCTCGATGGAAACCCTGGACGACGTGGTGACCTACTATTACCGGGGAGTTCCCACGGCACCGCGCCACCGAATGCCGCTCGACGTCGAACCGCTGCTGGGAAACAGCTTCTCGGAGATCCCCGACGTCGTCGCGTTTCTCGAAGCGTTGACCGGCAACCCGCCCAAAATTACTCCGCCGAAGCTACCCTAGCCGTTGACTGCAATCCATAGGGCGGGCGCGCCGCGCGTTCATGGGGGCACCGGGCGATCCCGATCGGAGTACCGCCAACCACGCCGCGCGTAAGCGGCAATGCGCAGCCGCGAATGGCCACGCCGATGCCCGGGCGACGCCTTACGCAAGAATATCACGCACGATGCTTCCATGGACGTCGGTCAGGCGGTAATCGCGGCCCTCGAACCGGTACGTCAGTCGCTCGTGGTCGAAGCCCAATAGATGCAACAGGGTGGCCTGCAAGTCATGCACGACCACCTTGTTTTCGACAACGGAAAACCCCAGTTCGTCCGTGGCTCCGTAGCTGAGACCCGCCTTCACGCCCCCTCCGGCAAGCAGCACGGTGAAACAGTCCGGAAAGTGATCACGTCCCAGGACCTTGCTTTCAGCCGTGCGGCCTTCACGGAACGGCGTCCGCCCGAATTCTCCACCACACACGACAAGGGTATCGTCGAGCAACCCTCGCTGTTTCAAATCGCGGATCAATGCGGAGATGGGCTTGTCGACCGTCGCGCACTTGGACGTCAAACCCGAAGTCAATCCCGTGCTTTCCCCGGTGCCGTGGAAGTCCCATCCCCAATCGTAGAGCTGCACAAACCGTACGCCCTGCTCGACAAGCCGCCGTGCCAGAAGGCAATTGTTGGCGAAGCTGGATGCTCCGGGGGACGCGCCGTAGTTGTCCAAGGTGGATTGGGTTTCGCGCGTAATGTCCATGACTTCCGGAACGGATATCTGCATCCGGAACGCCAATTCGTATTGGGCAATCCGAGTTTGTGTTTCCGGATCGCCGATGCGACGTGCTTGCCGTTGATTCAATTCGGCCAGTGCGTCGAGTGTCATGCGGCGCAACGACCGGCTCATGCCGTCCGGATTGGAAAGAAACAGCACGGGGTCGCCGCTGCTGCGGCACTGCACGCCTTGGAAAACCGATGGCAGAAATCCGCTTCCCCACACCGTTTTGCCCGCGCTGGGATTGCTGCCGCTGGAGATCAGCACCACGAATCCGGGAAGATTCTGGTTCTCGGTCCCCAGTCCGTACGTGACCCAAGATCCCATGCTCGGACGCCCCATCCGGGGCGAACCGGTGTACAGCATCAACTCGGCGGGCGCGTGATTGATCTGATCGGTTTGCATCGACTTGACGATACACACGTCGTCGACAATATCGCGGAGTCCCTCCACGGCATCCGAAAGCCAGGCACCACTTTCTCCGTATCGGGCGAATGTGCGAGGGGTCCCGAGCAGTGTCGGCGTACCTTTGGTGAACGCAAATCGTCGGCCTTGAATGAATTCCGCGGGACAGGGTTGATCGTGGCGGCGTACGAGTTCCGGCTTGTAATCGAACATGTCCAGAACGGGCGGCGCGCCGGTCAGATGCAGGTAGATGACCCGTTTGGCTCGAGGCGCGAAATGCGGCCGGCGGGCGGTCAGCGGCGCGTCGGGGGGATAGTCCACCTTGGCATCGACCTTGTGGTCCGCCATCGCCGTCAGCGCCATGGCACCGATGCCCATGCCGGCATGTCCGAGAAAATGGCGGCGCGTGATGTCCCGGTGATATTGGAAATAAGGATTCATGGTCTCGTCAGAAACTCATCCAGGTTCATCATGACATTTCCGAGAACGGTCCAGGTGGCCAGCGCGACCACATCGTCGTCCTCCCCGGCAAGACCCAGCGGCACGGTCGCCAGCCGCGCCGCGGCGTCAGGCGTGCGCCGCAATTGGTCGTGGACGCGATCGTGGAGTTGGGCCAGCCGGTCGCTTTCGGCGGTCTCCGGCGGTCGCGCCAGGCACACCTTCACCAGGTAGTACAATCGGTCGTGCACCGTGCTGCCGCCCTGCGTCACGACCCGTCGTGCCAGCCCCTGCGCTGCCTCGACATAAACGGGATCGTTTAACGTCACGAGCGCTTGCAGCGGCGTATTCGTGCGAATCCGGCGGATGCAGCAGAATTCACGGCTCGGCGCATCGAATGTCGTCATGGACGGATAGGGGGTCGTGCGGCGCCACATTGTGTAGATGGCCCGCCGGAAACGATCTTCGCCCGGGCTGGTGTCCCAGTCCGTCGATCCGCCGAATGCCGAATTGAGCCCCAGCTTGGGTCGCGGAGGGCGAACAGGAGTACCGTACATTTTCCGGCTTAACAGTCCTGCCACGGCCAGCGTTTGGTCGCGAATCATTTCGGCGGACAGCCGAAAGCGCGGACCACGGGCCAGCAGCAGGTTTTCGACGTCGCGCTGCATGTCTTCGCCGTCGGCATGCGCGCTTTGACGGAACGTGGCGGAAGTGACGATTTGCCGGACCAGCCATTTCGCGTCCCATCCGTGGTCCATGAATCGAACGGCCAGATGATCCAGCAGCCCCGGATGACTTGGAAGGGCGCCTTGATTGCCGAAGTCCTCACTCGTCGCCACAAGCCCGCGCCCCATGAGATGGTCCCAGAATCGATTGACGGTGACTCGGGCCGTTAACGGATTGCGTGGATCGACCAGCCACTCGGCCAGGGCGAGCCGATCGGGTTTCCGGCGCGCGGAAAGGGATGGAAACGCGGCCGGGACTCCGGGCTCGACGCGATCGCCCACGTTGCGGAAATTGCCCCGAATCTGGATGAGCGTTTCCCGGCGCGCGTCTCCCGAGAGCTCCTCCATCACCGGCGTTTGGAATGGCTGGAGTTCCGCAAGTTCTTTCTTGAGCCGCTCCAGTTCGTCGTCCTCGGGTTCCGGACGGTCGACTGCTTCAGCGTCATGGTTCTGCTGGTCGGCCGTCGCTTGTTCCAGACGCGAGATCTTCTGCTTCAGTTCTGCTTGCCTGCGCGCCAGGCTCTCCGTGGAAACCGGGATTGTTGGCCGCTCATCCCCTTTATCGGAATCGGCGGTGTTATTGAAAATGGCGAACAGTTGGAAGTATTCTTCGTTGGAAATCGGATCGAATTTGTGTTCATGGCACTGGGCGCATCCCATCGTGACGCCCATCCACACCTGCATCGTCGTATTGACACGATCGACGACAGCCGCATTGCGGAACTCCTCGTCATCCGTGCCGCCTTCGCTGTTGGTCATGGTGTTGCGGTGGAAGCCGGTGGCGATCTTCTGCTGCCTGGTGCAATCGGGTAGCAGATCACCGGCAATCTGCTCGATCGTGAACGCGTCGAAGGGCAGGTTGCGATTGATCGCGCGAATGACCCAGTCGCGGTACGGCCAGATGGTGCGCAACGGGTCTTGCGCGTAACCCGCCGAATCCGCGTATCGGGCCAGGTCCAGCCACACCGCTCCCCAGCGTTCGCCGTACGCACTCGATGCCAGGTAGTGATCGACCATCACTTCGTAGGCAGTGGGACTGTCGTCGGCAATAAAGCTGTCGATCTCCGACGGCGTCGGTGGCAGACCCGTCAGCGCCAGGGCGATTCGACGCAACAACGTGTAGCGGTCGGCCGGAGGCGACGGTGATCTCCCGGCTTTGTGAAGTCGGTCCAGGACAAACCGGTCGATCGAATTGCGGCACCACGCGTCATCGGCAGCCGCGGGCAGAGCAATCTTGCCGGGAGGCACGAACGCCCAATGCCGTTCGAAGGGCGCGCCGTCGGCGATCCACCGGCGCAAAAGCTCCTGCTGCTTGGCGGTCAATGGATCGCCCGCGTCTGCGGGCGGCATGCGCTGGCTTTCGTCCGAACTCGAAATACGCGCCCACAAGGTGCTCTGCTGGGGGCGACCCGGAACGATGGCAAACGTCCCGCCGAGATCGGCCAGCGCACCCTCGCGCGTGTCCAGCCGGAGTCCGCTTTGCCGCTCCGACTCGTCGGGCCCGTGGCATCGAAAACAGTGCGCTGCAAGAATGGGACGGATGTCGCGGTTGAAACGGATCGGCTCGCCACCGTGTGCGGCATGAAGAGTCCCGCACGACAGGATACCTGCCACCAAGCATGCGAGGTAGCCGACAGGTGCCAGACGATGTGAACGCCGCTTGCGGAAAAGGTCCATCATCAAAAGCCCTTATGCCGGAACCGTCCATTTATCCTACCGTGCCGGCCCCCCGCACGGAAGGCGGCCGATGCTGAGCCGTCGGCGCGCAGCGACCAACGCCCGTCGCGCAGCCGCGCACGACGGGCGTGTTCGACGGGGCGTACGACAGGACGTCATTTTGTCCTATAATCGGCCAACAGGAAATTCCGGGACGCAACACGAGGTAGCGTGACCGTGGAACACCCCCATAGCGACCAAGAACTTTTCTCGCTGGTCTCCAGCACGCTGTTTACCGCCGTGCTCGGCGACATCATGGACCAGATGGGATACACGCGGCAGTTCTTTCCGCCCGCGATCACGCCGTTGCGCGATGACATGCAACTTGTCGGCCGAGCGCTGACCGTTCAACTCGAACCCGCTGGCCCCCAGCAGCGTGATTACGGGCAGCTGTTTGAGGCGTTGGATGATCTGAAACCGGGAGAAGTCTTCGTGGCGGGAGGAGCGATTGGAGATGCCGCCGTGTGGGGGGAACTTATGACGACCCGTGCCCTGCGTTTGCAGTCCTTCGGCGCGGTATTGGACGGGCCGACACGAGACACACGAAGAGTGCTCAACATGGGCTTTCCCGTATTCTGTCGTGGCAGTTACGGCCAGGATCAGGCGGGTCGCGCCACAGTGACCGCCTATCGGGTGCCGCTGACGATGGGCGGCGCGACCGTCAACAACGGAGATCTGATCGTAGCTGACCGGGACGGCGTACTGGCGGTTCCGCGTGTCGTGGAGTCGGAAGTGATAGAACGGGCACTCCAGAAGGCAACCACAGAAAACACATTGCTTGACGATCTTCAGCGGGGCATGTCGGCCGCCGAAGCATTTCAGAAGTACGGCATCTTCTGAGGCCGACCGCGGAGTGCGGATGAACCGGCTTCGCGAGCGGTTGGCGTGGCCGTCGTCGACCGCGACACTGCTGTCGAGGCACGACGCGCGCTCGTCGAAGGAATCACCTGTTACCAAGCGATCGTACGACATGCCCATTTCGCGACTGTTTCTGGGCCTCGACCGGCCGGCACTGGCCGTCGCCGCCGACTATCTTTTTGCCCACTTCTGCGGAAACACGGTTCTCGACCTGCGCCATTTGATCGTGGTCGTGCCCGGCGCGCGGGCCGGGCGAAGGGTGTTGGAGATTCTGGTCGATCGCGCCGACGCCGATTCCCTGACACTCACGCCACCGCAGATCACCACGGTCGGGCAGCTTCCCGAACTGCTTTACCAGGCGAAAAAGCCGTTCGCCGACGATCTGGTCCAGCAATTCGCGTGGGCCGACGCGTTGCGCGCCTTCGACCACGCCCGGTTGTCGGCGGTCATTGCCGAGCGCCCGGGCGATGACGACGCCGAGCGATGGCTGGAGCTGGGGCGATTGCTGCAACTGCTGCATCGCGAGTTGGTAAGCGACAATTTGGACTTTGCCGATGTTGTCCAGCGCGGCAGCATGCTGCCGGGTTTTACTGAAATCAAGCGCTGGCAGGCACTGGTGGAAATCCGGCGAGTGTATCTCAGTTCTCTCGATCAATTGGGACTCTGGGATCGCCAGACCGCCCGCCTGTTTGCGATCGAGCATCGCGAATGCCGCAGCGACCGCCCGATCCTGCTTGTTGCGGCCGTCGACCTGAATCAGTCGATGCGGCAGATGCTCGAACAGGTCGCTGACAGTGTGACCGCGTTGATATACGCACCACAGGATTGGGCGGACCGGTTCGATGAATTCGGCTGTGTGATTCCCGAGGCGTGGCAGGACGTCGAATTGCCGATTGCCGATGAAACGCTGGTGGAGGCCGAGGGGCCCACCGGGCAATGCGAGCAGGTCGCGCGGCGCATCGCGCAGTTCGAAGGACGATTTCGTGCGGAAGAAATCACTATCGGCCTGGCTGATGAACGGATGGTATCGCACGTCATCCGCCAGCTCGACGAATGCAAGTTGCCGAATCGATATGGGCCAGGTCAGCCATTGTGGCGGACGGGGGTCTACCGGATGCTGGCCGACATGGCGGCGTTCGCCCGCCATAGCCGGTATGCGGATTTTGCTCAGCTCGTGCGGAACCCGGACATCGAAACTTGGTTGATGCATTCCGGTGTGCGGCCCGGTTGGATTGAGGAAGTGGACGATTACTACAACGAACATTTGCCACGGCAGATCGACGGTGTATGGCTCGGAGACGGCGAAGCGATTCCACGACTGCGCGACGCGTACGATCGGATCGCGCGATTGACCAAGTGGCTGCGGGGCGCGCCAAGAGCGCTCGATTGGTGGTTGCCGCACTTGAGGGGCCTCCTGATGGATGTTTATGGCGGACGCAGTTTCAATCTGGACGAGGAAGGGGACCGTCGCGCCTGGAAAGCGTGTGGCGCGGTGCTGAATATGCTCGGCGATTTGGCCCGCGTCCCACACGCCTTGGTGGGGCTGATGCGCGGACCGGAGGCATTGGAACTGCTGCTCGATCGGATCCGATCGCAACGGATCGCTCCGGCGGCGTCGGACGCCGCCATCGAGCTGGTCGGGTGGCTCGAGCTGCCGCTGGACGATGCACCCGCGCTGGTTGTCACCAGCTTCAACGAAGGCTTCGTTCCAACCAGCATCAACGCCGACATGTTCCTGCCCGGCGGGCTGCGATCTGATTTGGGATTGGATGACAACACCCGGCGGTACGCCCGCGACGTCTATGCCGTGGCTACCCTGCTGGCGGCGTGGCGCGACACGACGTTCATTGTCGCACGGCGCGACCAAGACGACGATCCTCTCGCGCCCAGCCGACTGCTTTTCGCCGCCCCGCCCGAAGCCGTGGCCCGGCGGTCCCTGCGCTTTTTCGACGATCGGCCCCCACGGCAGATTCCACGGCCCATGTCCGGCGGATTGGTCTGTTCACGACAGGACTCCGCGTTTGACGTGCCACGGCCGCAGCTGCTGCCGGAACCGATCACGCGCATGAGCGCCACTTCGTTCAAGACGTACCTGGCCTGCCCGTATCGGTTTTATCTAAGCCGAGTCCTGAAGCTGAGCCGAATCGGCGACGACGCCGTGGAGCTGGACGGAGCCGGCTTCGGCGGCCTGGCACACGCGGTGCTGGAAAGGTTCGGTCGCAGCGAAGCGCGCGATGCGACGGACAGCGGCACGGTCCAGCGCGAACTCGACCATCTGCTCAACGAGGTCGTGCGGGAGCGGTTCGGCGAATCTCCCGGCGCCGCGCTGCTTGTGCAAACCGAACAATTGCGGCTGAGGTTGCATGTGTTGGCGCGGCGGCAGGCCGAGTGGGCCTCCCAGGGCTGGCGAATCGAACACGCCGAATTGTCGTTCTCGGATCAGCCAGGCCGGCTGGACATGGACGGCGAACCGATGCTGTTGACCGGCCGCATCGACCGGATCGATAAAAACCTGCGGACCGGCAAGCGAATGATTTTGGATTACAAGACGTCCGATTCCGGCGACTCGCCAGAAAAAACGCACCGCAGGCGCGGGGAATGGATCGATCTCCAGTTGCCCCTGTATCGGCACCTGGCGCGAGATCTGGGGATCGAAGGGCCCGTCCAGTTGGGCTACGTCATCCTGCCGAAAAACACAGCCCATGTGGGACTGGCGCTGGCCGAGTGGACCGACGCCGAGCTGGGAGATGCCGATGCGACGGCTCGCGACGTCGCGCGCAAGGTCCGCGATCAGGAATTCTGGCC
>CAZNKT010000059.1:0-37773 GCA_964573605.1 uncultured Pirellulales bacterium | reverse complement strand
GGCGGTTCGATCCCGCCCCTGTCCACTTTGGAGAACGCCCGTGGACGCCGTGCACGGTTCGCGGGCTCTCTTCGTGCGCTGCTGGACGCGTCTGCATATACGCCAGCTTGCCGGTGATAACGGCAGTCGCTCGGTCAGCTGCCAACGTGACCAGACCGGGAGGAAGTACGTGTCGATCCCCTCGCCAGGGCGCGCCGACCTCCGCGCGGGGCGCGTCTTTTTTGGGACTGGCCAATGGGCGGGCCGTCCTACGCGGCACGAACCACATGCCATCCGAAGGACTCGAAAGGTTGCCTGCTGCGTCCGACCCCATGCGGTGGCCGCGTCGGCGGGAAACCGGCCAATGGAATTGTTCATGTATCATTCATGTCCTTGACGTGCCGGGCAAGTGCGCGCTTGTCGATTTTCCCCGAAGCACCCACGGGCAGTTGCTGCATGATCACGAATCTGGCCGGACATTGGAAACCGGCCAGGTGCTGCCTGCACCAGGCTTCCAGTTCGCCCTCGCCGGCGGAACGACCGGCGTGGAGCGTCACGAACGCCCATCCCGCTTCTCCCCATTGTGGATCGGACGCGGCGACTACGGCAGCCTGATTCACCGCTTTGTGACGATGAAGAATCCGCTCGACGTCCGCCGGATAGACGTTTTCTCCTCCACTGATGTACATGTCCTTTTTACGGCCGACGACGTAGTAATATCCGTCGCTATCCCGCGTCATCAGATCGCCCGTCGTCAGCCATTCTCCACGCAGCGTGTTCGCCGTCTCTGTCGGGTCGTCCCAATAGCCCGCAAAAACGTGGGGGCCTTTCATCCATAGTTCTCCCACCTCGCCGGTCGCCGCATCACGGCCGTCCGGTTTGACCAGCCGGACGCCCACGTGGAAGTTGGGCAGCCCAATCGATCCCTGCTTGCGAATGGCATCCTCCCCGGGCAGCGAAAAGCAGTTCGGTCCCGCTTCGGTGAGCCCGTAGCCCTGCCGCATGGCAACACCTCGCGCGACGTAGGCCTCAATCACCGGCAGCGGGCACGATTCGCCGCCGAAGATGGCGAACCGCACGCGGGAGAAGTCGGCACTGGCAAAGTTGGCGGCTTGCCACATCATCCGCAGCGTTGTCGGCACACCGAACAAAATGGTGATTCCTTCGCCGCCAAGCAATTCATTGCACCGGCCGGGGTCAAATCGTTTCTGCAAGATCACCCGCCCTCCCAGCAGCATCAGCGGAGTAAACAGGACGTGCCAGCCGCCAGTGTGGTACAAGGGAGTATTCAAGAAAGCGGCGTCGTTGTGCGTAAGCTGCAATCCGATAATCGTATTCAGGGCGTTCCAATGGATCTGGCGATACGGGATCATGGCGCCCTTGGCACGGCCGGTAGTGCCTGACGTATAAAGGATCATCGCCGTATCGGATTCGTTCGCCTCGTAGACGTCGACCGCCGGTTTGTGTTTGTCGTTGTCAGCCAGAACGCGTGCCATGGACGTCGTCCTGTCGGACCGTTCCTGGCCGTCGATCGGGAAAATCTGCGGGACAATTCCGGCTCGCCGGGCCACGTCGGCAGCCGGGGCAAATGCCGATTCGTGCACCAGTACCTTCGCTCGACAATCCTTCAACAGCTCGGTCGTGGCCGCCGGAGGCGAGCGGTAGTTCAAAGGCACCAGCACGGCGCCTATCTTGCCGCAAGCGAAGTAGAGGTCGAGGTACTCGACGCGGTTGCCCGACAGGCAAGCCACGCGGTCACCCGGCTGCGTGCCCAGCCTGGTTTGCAGGTATTGGGCCACGCGGCCGGCCCGCGCGTCAAGTTCAGCGTAGCTGTATCGACGACCATCGGTATCGTCGACGACGCCTACGCGGTCGGGCGTGTAGGCACGACGCCGGGTCAACCAATCATTAAGATACATGCCGCCGTGGCTTTGACGAATCGGAGGAGATCTTTCGTGGCAATCGCCTGATTACATCGAATCATGAGTACGTCATTCCTATTCGTTGGCTCTGCCAACTATTCGGGCGGCATATTCGTTTCGACGATGCGTCGCACGTCGTGCATTTCGAATCCGTACGTGCGGCGTAACCGCCCCAGAGTTTCATCACGAGACACGTCGGGCGGAACGCCCAGTTCCCGAAGGATCCGGTCCGCGGACATGCCCGACATCCGCTCCACTTGCTCCAGCGTCATCGAACCGCGTATCTGGTCGCCCAGTCCGCTGCTGCCACTGTCTGACGGGGCGTCTCCGGAGCCTTGTTCGCGGGGTTCCTGATGCCGTCTGCGTCCAGGCTCGCCTGTTTGCTCGACCGTGGCCAAAAACGGGGCCGCCGAAAGTCCCAGCAGGCCAAACAGTCCCACAATCCCCAGGGCGACGCGATATCCCGAAGCTTCCGTTTTCCGCCCGCGTATGACGCACACGATCCAGTTCCAGTGCAGCAGGATGTGCGCCGCGAGCGCGGTCATCAAGACCATGGCGATCCAGAAATGCACTTCTCCCCATTGATGGCGGTTCATTCCCGCGAGCGATTGAAAGCGCCCCGTGCCCGGTGGCAAGAGATAACGTTCCACAAGCCCGGTTGCCACCAATAGGACGAAAGCGGCGAATGCAACCGCGTCCACAACAAAGTTTGTTGCCGTACGTCGCGACATACAGAGTTTCCTTCGCCGGTATCGATGATGCGTATTATACGGCCACCGGCACTTCGCACGAACTATTGTCCGGCAAACCCGTGGTCCTTCATCCAGCGGACGTAGTGCGCGGCGTGGGTGTCCAAATTCTCCAGGCTGCCTCCGCCGCGTAACGGAGAGCACATTTCGTAGGTTGCGGGGCCGTCAAAACCGCCGTCGATCAGACCTCGGAAGAATGCGTCGTAATCAATGAACCCTCTGCCGAAGGTCACGGCCCGCACCATGTCCGGGTGATCACGGACATAGTTGACCCGAGAAGCATCGTAAGCGTAACGAGGCAGTTGTACGTAGTCGGCATTGGTCGTGATTGCCGTATACGGGGCCATGCGCCGCGCCGCTTCATACAGCGGCTCGCCTCGCAGCGCCGGCGACCACGCGTCGAATCCAGCACGGCAGTTGTGCCGATCTACGTCGGAGAGCAGTTCGAGCAACGCGTCCGTGTGGACGGCAACATCGTGGTGGTTCTGGACCGCAATCGTAACTCCGAAGTCCGCCACGCGGTCGCATATTTCCTGCAATCCGGAGACCACGCGGCACCACAGTCCGTGGCCCGCCAACGCTGGCGTCTCATAGGCCGTAAACACGCGGACGACGTTGGCGTCCAATTGCGACGCCATTCGGGCCAGTTGTTCCACGTAGGCGATCTGCATTTCGAGATAGGGCACTTCGGACGCGCCCGCGCCGGACAGATCGACATAGGCGGCGACAACCGCGCACCGCAGACCGTGGTCGTGGAGCGCGGTGCGCAATTGTTGAAGTGTGTCGGGATCCGCATCCAGCGGCGAAAGATGGGGCCGCTTGCCCATCAGCATCACCGCGTCGTATCCCAATTCGGCCGCCTTGGAAATGAACGGCCGAGTGGCCAGCGCCTGCTGCCCCCACAAGCCGGCATATCCGACCGAAAATAGAACGAGTTGCATGTTGGCGTTCTCGCTCGTTCCTCTACAGCAACGTGAGGGGATTCCGGCGAGTCTCCAGCGGTATTTTCACGGGTTCTCCCTGCCGGTGCGACTCGAAGACGGCCGCGATCATCTCTACGGTCATCCGTCCTTCGTAAGGATGACATTCCGGTTGCCGGTCTTGTTCGATGGCAGCGATTAGGTCTTTGCACGCCGCGACATTGCCGGCTCCGTGATGGACATCGGTCAGCGGTTCGGGTTGGCCGATGCCCGCCGAGCTTACCGGAATCCAGCGGCTGTCTCCACGACCGGGCGACCACGTCGCGTCATCAAGAAAGAACACCGACGGCATGTAACCAGTAAGGATCTCGACGACCCCCTTCGACCCGTAAACCTGAAGTCCGAACCGGGCGGACGCGCCGGCGTTGCGGTGCGACCCAAAATAGGCCGTGATCCCGTGGTCCATTCCATACATGGCGTGGACCATGTCGCCGGCCAAGGGGCCTATCTCTTCCTTGCCGGGTTGGACGTGTTCGCCAGTGACCGGTAGACCCTGCTGGAGGACCGATGCAAAGCACCACCGGGGTTCGCCCGCCAGGTAGTGCATCAAATTCATGATATGGCTGCCCAGCACCCACAGATCTTCGCCGCCTCCGCGATGATCCTCTTTGCCGCGCCCGCGGAGTTCCAGGACGTCGCCGATCCGACCGTCCTCGATCAATTGCCTCACAGCCTGTAGTTTGGGGCTGTACCGAGTCTGGTGAGCGATCGCCAGTTTAGCGCCGGATTGCTCGCACGCCGCGACCATTTGATCGGCTTCTTCAAGATTGCGGCAGAACGGCTTCTCCATGTACATGTGAACGCCTCGCTCCGCGGCAGCCAGAACCATGTCACGATGCTGGTCCAGCCAGCGCGGACCGATGCCGACTATGTCCGGCCGGGCCTTTTCGAGGAGTTTGCGGTAATCGGAGAATCCGGCAGGGGCATTCAACTTCTTCACGGTTTTCTTCAAGCCGCCGGGATCGGCGTCGGCCACGCCCACAATTTCGCATTGCGGCATGGACAGCCACACGGTGTCGAGTCCATGACCGTAATCCCCGCGGCCCGTATGTCCGATTACTCCCACGCGATATTTCTTATCCACGTCGCGCCTCCCGGTGTTTTGGCCTTCATTGTAAGTGAATCCACGGGCCGGGGAAATTGGCCGCTTGACGGTGCGTCTGCCGCACGCTGGGGATCCTTATGAAACGCTGCGCGGACAAGCAACCGCGGAGCTAGCTTCCAACGGCCCGTTCGCCGGGCTTCCGTTGGTCGCACTGGGTCCATTCGCAGCGCCGTCTTGAACAGGTGGGCAAGTGCCGTTCCGGCGGGTATCATGATGCTCGGGCGTTTCATCGCGGAGGACTCCTTCGTGATTTGATCGATGCGCCCGCGGAGAAGCGATCGCTTTCCGCCATGTAGCCTGTATTCTCAAAGCCGATGAACCAGCGCGGTGCGTCTATCTGCCGTGGTGGCCTGCCCTTGTTAACGGCGGTCGGGGTGCTCGGTATCTCTATTGCCACGGCTGCCCTGGCGGGCGATAGACTGAAGCTCGCCTGGTCGGAAAACCTGTTGACCATCCAGGGCCGGAACCTACCGGGCGGGCAGGTCGACGTGTGGTACCTGGAAGCGTATTGCCGGCCCGGTTCCTCGAACCGCGACTGGCGGAAAACGGTTATCGGACACACGACCCAGTTGCAGTTCCGTGCGGATGACGGTTCGCGTCTGCAGTTGTGCTGCCGACTCAACGACGGCGTCGTGGTGACGCATGACATAACAGCCGGCGAAGACGAAGTGGACTTTGCGCTCACTGCCGAAAACCCTACCGACCACCCCTCGCAGGCGCATTGGGCGCAGCCCTGCATGCGTGTGGATCGCTTTACCGGGGCGACGCAGGATTCCTATCTGGCCAAGAGTTTTATATTTATCGACGGCGCACTATGCCGGCTGCCCACGCGGCCCTGGGCCACGCGTGCGAGGTATACTCCCGGCCAGGTGTGGGTGCCTGCCGGTGTGGATCGGGAGGACGTGAATCCACGCCCGATCAGCCAACTGGTACCCTCGCACCATCTGATCGGATGCTTCTCGCGCGATGGTTCCAAGATTCTCGCCACCGCATGGGAGCCTTGCCAGGAGCTGTTTCAAGGCGTCATCGTCTGCCTCCATGCGGATGTACGTATCGGCGGATTGAATCCGGGCGAGAAAAAGCAGGCGCGAGGCAAAATCTACGTTGTTGATGCCGATGTGGCGTCTCTGCTAAAACGCTACGAGGACGATTTCGGCACGTTCACGTCGTGGCGCTCACCCCGTATCATTTTGGATTTCCGTGGCCATGCCGGACTTCCTGGGAATAGAAATCGGCGGTACGAAGCTGCAACTCGGGATTGGCGATGCGCGCAGACCCCAGTTGCACGTCCTTGAACGTCGCGATGTCGACCGGAGTTTCGGCGCGGCGGGAATCCGGCATCAAATCGAGGAAGTGGGCCGGCGGTTGCTGCATGACCGTGACGTGGACGCGATCGGTATCGGGTTCGGCGGACCGGTCGACGTGGATCAGGGCCGGTGCGTCACGAGTTTTCACATTGAAGGGTGGGATCGATTCCCGCTGGCCGCATGGTGTGCGGACACGCTTGGCAGGCCAAGCTACCTTGCCAACGACGCGGACGCCGCCGGCATGGGCGAAGCGACCTTGGGAGCCGGCACCGGGCACCGCGTGGTCTTTTACAGCAATTCGGGAAGCGGCATTGGCGGGGCGCTGGTCGCCGACGGTCAGCTCTACCTGGGAGGACAGGGGGGCGCGGCAGAGATCGGCCATCTGCGGCCGGGGATGGAAGCCGCGGATCCCGATCAGACGGTGGAAGCGGTCGCCAGTGGTTGGGGTATCGCAACGCAGGTCCGATGTCGCCTGGAAGAGAGGAGCGGCAGCTCCGACGCGGCCGATCTTCTGGACCGATGTTTGAACGACCCTGCAAATCTCACTGCCCGCCACGTCGCGGAGGCGTGGGAGTCGGGGAACCGCCTTGCCCAAGCGGTTTTCGAAGAGGCTATTTGTTGCTACGGCTGGGCTCTGGCGCAGGCCGTCACGTTGTTCTGTCCGAACATCGTGGTCCTTGGCGGAGGTGTTGCCAACTTGAGTGACGCGAGGTATCTCATACCGCTGCGAAAACAGATTGAGCGTTACGTGATGCCCGTGCGACACGGCAGCTACCAGGTCGTGCGCGCCGTGCTTGGCGAGCAGGTGGTGGTGCATGGAGCCATTGCCATCGCGGCCCGATCCCGCCACGCGCGACCATAATGCAAACTCGGGCGGCCCCCCAGGTGCGGGGCCGGCCAATGACAGCCTCGTCTCCGGGGGTCATGGACGTCGTTGCTCGAACACGAACACGCCGTTCTTGTTCGCAGTGACCACGTCCGGAAGACCGTCCGCGTTGACATCTTCGACCACGAACTGCGTGCCGACGCCCGAGGCGTCATGAATCGTTCTGGGCGTGAACGTGGGTTGCCCCGCGTCGTCCGTGCCGGCCTCGAACCAGTACAGCATCGCAGGTTCGTCCGAGCCGGGATCGCCCTCAGGACCGTGCGCCCACCAGCGCTTGCCCGTGACCAGATCCTTCTTTCCGTCGCCATTGATGTCCACAAAATGAAGAGCGTGCGTCTGCGAGACAAGGTCGGGAAAAAATGAAATCCGTTCGAACACCGGACCCTCGTCGCCGCCGGCGCGCTGACGATGCCACCAGATGCCGTAATCGTGCGCCGAACTGCTCAATATGTCCACCCGGCCGTCCTCGTCCCAGTCGGCGGCGTGCATGTCTGCGCAGGCCGGTCCGAGGTCAGCTGGATGAAATTGCCATGGGCGGTCGCGGACCGTTTCCGGCTGCTCCCACCAGCCGCCCGTAACCATCACGTCGTTCCGCCCGTCTCCATTGATATCGCCCACACCAAGACCGTGTGAATAGCGCCGCGTGCCGGGCACCTGGGCGTCGGCAGTTCCGGGTGGGCTGATGGGGTGCATGATCCAGGGCTCTGTCGGTTCCTCGCCAGGCTCGAACCATGCCATCTGTCCGTGGACTTCTTCGCCTCCAGGATGCCACGCCATAACGAGAACGCGGCGGCCATCTTGAAAGAGGTCCGCGTACAGGGGCGTTTCGTTGCAGGCGCTTTCCCACAATTGGTGTTTCTTCCAATGGCCGGGCGCGTTCCGGGGGTTCTCGTACCAGTGGCACGGCGCGCCGGGGAAGCCGATCACGATGTAATCGTCCCATTCGTCGCCATTGATGTCGTCCGCGAACGAGGCAAAGTCCTGGCTGTAGCCGTGCGAGCCGTTACCGTAGTCGCCGATGGGGGCAATTTCGTGAGGGGTCCAGTCCGGGGCTTCGTACCAAAGTTCGCCTGCCAGAACATCCACGGCCCCATCGTGATTCACGTCGGCGACCGCGACGCCTTCGGAACGGAACCGTTCGTCGAGCTGCTCCACGCGCCACGCCGTATGATGATCGTCGTCCTGACGGAGAGTAAGCAGAAAAGCCACCAGGTCGTAAAGCGCTGCTCGGGAAAGAGTGACCGAAAAATTGTCGGGCATGATCGACAGCCGCGACGAGCGCTCGGAATCAATATGGTCGTCGCGCACCAAGAACTCCTTTCCGTCGCTTCCGATGAAAACCCGCTGCGAAGCCTCCGTGCGACGCTTCAGCCCCGTCAACACGCGGCCGTCCTCCAGAGCCAGGACCGACGCGTGGAAGGCGGCGTCGATATTCCGATTGGGATCAACGATGTCCTCCAGCAGACGGGCCAAACCGCGGTTGCCGATTCCGTCGAGTTGCGGTCCGACCAGCGATCCCGTTCCTCGCACCTGGTGGCAGGAGGCACACTGCTTTTCGAAAACGCGGCGTCCTGACCCCGCCGATGGTTGTGCTTCGGCGTATCCCTTCAGCAGTTCCTCCACGCGCGACGGCAACGCGGCTTCCAACGGGGGCAAGTCGGAGGTGAGCTTCCGCCACCGACGGGCCAGGCCGCTGTCCGCGGCGCCGAGCGTTTCCGCCACCACGGGCCGCTGGAGCAGGCGGGCCGAGGCGGCACCCTGTTCCACCAGGTCCAACAGCAGGCTGCCGCCGTCAACGGTGGTCACCAGGACTTCTGCCATGCGATCCTGCACAGCGGCCGGGGATGCCCGCATCGCTTGACGCACCGCGATGGCGATTTGCCCCGAGTCGCCGCCGGCAATTGCCTCGACAGCGGCCGTCCGCAGCGCATCGGACAACGACGCCTCATTCATGACCGCCAGAAGCGAGCCCGCTACCGGATTGGGTCGCAATCGCAACAACGCGTCGGCGGCAGCCGAGCGGACCGACCAATCGACCATGTCGTCCGCCAGCAATCGCCCGACGGCGGGTTTCAGTGACCCGAGCTGAAGCGAACCGGCAATGGTCGCGGCAGACACCAGACGATGGTTGACGCTCTGCGGATCCGCACCAGGAACGGTAACCACCGGTGGCTCGAAGCGTGCTACGGCAAGCCACGCATAGGCCGGCAATCGCATGCCGTCCACGATTTCCAGGTAGCCCTGCTGGCCAGCGTGGTCCGACAGATCCCAGCGTACCCGCACGGCGGCGTCACTCCGCGGCGGAAACGCACGACAGAGGACCTGCCGGGTGGAAGCCAGCCGCAACTGGACGTAGTTGTCCTGACTGGGAGCGTCCGAGGGCTCCCCCAGGTGTCCACAGAGGTCAAAGCACAACGATTCTGGGAGGGGGAATGCGCGGCTCCGCAGCACGCCCGCCTTGGCCTCTCCGCCGGGAAGACTGCTGAGAAAGACGGCCTCCTTTCCCCCGTCGGAACTCATGCGTCGTTCCCGTCCCCATGAATTGTCGCCGCTGGCCAACCGCCAGACGCCGGTCGCCATACTGGCGGACTCGAGCAAACGCCGCACGACGTCTTCGCCCCATTGCCGCAGCGCTTCGGGTTGCGGCATCTCTCGCTGCTCGATGCGACGATGAAGGGACTCGAGCAACTTCACTTGATCATCTACGGTACTTGCCTTGTGGCGCCGCGCGCAGGCGATCAGTTCGGCGATCTGTGCTAGCGGAAGATGGGCGGCGGCGTGCTGGAGCTGAACCGAGGACACCGACCGTGCGGCCGAGTCCGTTTGCATTGAGTGCAACAGCAGGCGCGCGGATTCTGTTCCGGGCACTGCGACCGCGATGCTGGCCAGCAGGTCCATGTCTTCGGAAGAAATGTCCTCATAGCGCAGGGAGGCAATGATTTCCGTCACGCGCAACTGGTTGCGCAGGGCAATGCGAAGTGCGTGGCGCAGGTGCACATCGTCCGGCGGTGTTGACCGGAGGGCCGCCAGAAGCGGATCCAACGCACCCGCGTCAGGATGGCGGCCCATGGCGTCGGCTGCCGCGCGGCGCACGAGCGGTTCCGGATCTTCCAGGCCCGCCACCATCAGCTTGCGATGCGCGTCGGATCCGGCCGGCGACTCCGCCAACATTCGCATGGCGTGCAGACGCACGAGATGGTGCGGATGGTGCACCGCCTGCTCGATGTCTGTCCGTGTAAGTTGACCCAGCCGGTGGAGCACCCACAGTCCATGAACGACCTGGTGAGGATCGTCCGAAGGGAGGGCAATCTCGCGCACCGATGGCACGGCGGCCACGCCGAACCGGTCGGAGAGCTGGTCCATGGCGAGCATGCGGCGGGCGAGCTTGTGATCGCGAAGTACGCCGACCAGCGTGTCGGCCGATGCCTCGTCCAGCGCGACCGTTGCCTGAGCATCCGCCCCGCGGCGTGATCGTTGAGCCGCTATGCGCCAAATTCGGCCGCGCTGCCGGTCCCTGCCGGGGTGATCCAGCGGCACCTCGTAATGACCGATGATGCGGTTGTAGAAATCGGCCACGTAGAGCGCACCGTCTGGACCGATCTGTAGATCCACGGGTCGAAACCAGGGATCCTGGCACGTGATGAAATCCCGGGTTCGGGAGACCCGCATCGTGGCGCCTGCGTAGCGCACGGCGAACGCGTGCACGCGCCCGGGCGTGACATTGCCGATGAGCAGCGCGGGTTGCCGGTCCGGCAATAAGGGCGAATGCGAAACGTAAGCGGCACCGCACAGGGCGGTCGAATCGAGCGTGCGGTGCATGATCGACGGAACGAATCCCAAACCGTCGTGAGGCTTTCCAAAACTCGAGTGGTAGCCGCCTCGCAGCAGCAGCGAAAGCGGTTCGCTGTGGCAGTCGGCCGTGACGAGGTCGCCCGTGGGCAAGAACGTCGCGCCGAAAGGATTGACCTGCCCCCATCCGAATTGTTCGACCCGCGATCCATCGAGACGGATCCGGTAAGTGTTTCCGCTGTTCAATTCGATCCGGCTTCCGTCGGATGCTTCAACGGTGGAATCGTTGCGGAAGCCGTGGCACACGTAAAGCCATCCATCGAAGCCGCGCCGAAACGCGTTCTGGAGTCCGTGCGTGTCGGCTGGATCACCCAAAGGGCCAAACAGAATGTCCCGGCGGTCCGCACGACCGTCGCCGTCTTCATCCTGAAAGAAGTAGATGTTGGGAATACTGTACGCCACGACGCCGTTGCGGTACGGATAAAGACCGATGGGGATGTTCAGACCCTCCGCGAACGTGGTCACGCGATCCGCCGATCCGTCGCCGTCGGTGTCCTCGAGAATCCGGATTTCATCACGGCCTTCACCGTCATTGGCGGCGTAGGGATATTCGACCGATCCGCTAACCCACAAGCGTCCTCCCGCATCAAAGGCCATATTGGTCGGCTTTTGGATATCGGGTTCGGCTGCGAACAATTGGAGCTCGAACCCGTCGGGAAGCTTAAATTTTGCTCGCTGCGCCTGCGGAGACAGCGGGGGATCTGCAACAACGTGGACGGAAGAGTTTTGGCGCGCGAAGGACAGTCCAACCTGCCATGGAAATAACCCGCCGCAGGCACAGCACAAGGTGCTCACCCACAGAACAGCACGCGCCGACATGATGATCCTCCCCGAGCGGCCAAGCGGCAGAATCGCCGTCAGTGACTACTGGACAACGATAGTCCGGTGCTGAGCAGCTGTCCAGCAACCACCGAATCGGCTGCGGGAACCCGCGATGAGCGGACCGGCTGTTGCGCACCAAGGCAACTGGACCCGGGGCGGACAGGACCTTGCGGGCGAACCGGTGCCGCGCATGCTTCGTATCATGGGCTGCCCTTTGCGCAAACGGCGCCGGCCAGGTTGCGAGGCGGCCTTGCAGTGCCATTCGCCCGGTGCGCACCACCCCATGCCAGGGCGATACCCACGTTCCCTCAACTGTGCCGGGCGTTGGCGAGAGGCAGGTCGGATGGCGCGCCGCATGTGCCGGCGCACCCGGGGTCCGTCAAACCATGTCTTTCAGATTCTTGAGGGGACGGACTTTGACGGCGTTGCGGGCCGGCTTGGCCTTGAACGTTGTCTCTTCCCCCGTGAACGGATTGATGCCCTTGCGAGCTTTCGTCGCCGGCTTGTGCTGAACGACGATCTTACAAAGCCCGGGGATCGTGAATGTTTTGGGACCGTTGCGACCGAGCGCTCGCTTGATCTCTACCGACAGCGAGTCAAATACGGAAGCCACTTCCTTTTTGGTCAAATCCGTCGCGGTTGCAATATTACTGAAGACTTCGGTTTTTGTAGGTGGCTTCTTTTGAGCAGCCTTGGCCATGGTGGGGAAACCTCCTTGTGCGCAATGGTGATTTGGGAGAAGGAAAGTAAATTAGCGACCGACAACCGGTGTTTCAGTCACATGGATGAGACAAGGTTTATATCCGATCGCGCAAAAATACAACCCTCAAAGTTGCAAAAATCCGCCAAAAACCCCCGATAACCCGGGTCGTATCCGTTGTCACACGGCACGACACGGACGGCCTGATGGAACAGTGCCCGCGGCACGGACCGCGCCGGCCGCCCGGACCGCGGTGATCAGCGCCGCCGTGTGTTCGGTATCCTGCGTATTCGGGGTTTGCCTTGCCGATTCTGAGGGTGCATTGTAAGATTAACGCATGTAAACAGTTGCGCAATTTACTCGGGTGTTGCATCGGGCGAATTTGGGATGGACCTCCGGAAACGGGGCATGGATGGGCCCACTCGAGTCTGATCCTGCGGACGACCCGTTGAGCAGGAATGCCGCTTGCGCGGTCGCATCACAGAGAAGATCGAAGATCACAGCGAAGACGGACCGGGACGATCGATGAGTGAACCGTTGCCGCGCGCACGTTCAGCCGGGTTGACGAGGGCATCGCTGCTGTGCGGCGGTGTGACCTGTGGCGTGCTTGTTTCCTGCGCGGCCGCCGCTGGTGGTCGGATACCGGCGGCCATCATCCTTGCCGCGGCGTCGTCGGGAGCCGACGAGGCGGATGCCGGCGTGGAACGGGTCTTTCTGCCCAAGCGGCGTTCGGCCGCGCGCCAGTTCCGCAAGGCGGAGCAGCTCATCGAGGCCGGCAAATACACGGATGCCGTGGAGTTCTTGAGTGCGATTCTGGCCGGTGACGAAGACTGGTTCTTTGAGACGGGGCGCAGCGGCGCCACGGTCGGCAGCCTGAAAGCGCACGCGCGCCGACTTGTGGGACAATTGCCGCGCGAGGGCCGAGAAATTTACGAGTTGCGTTTCGGCGCTCCCGCCGAAAAACGATTGCTCGAGGCCGCGACCAACGGGAACTTGGACGGCATCGCGGACGTTTCACGCCGGTATTTTCACACGCGCGCCGGGTACGAAGCAACGTGGCTGTTGGGCTATTCCCATTTGGATCAGGGCAGGCCGCTGGCGGCGGCGCTGTGCTTCCAACAGTTGCAGGAGACGCCGCGCGCGGCGCGGTTGTTCGAGCCCTCGCTGTCGGTCATTATTGCCGGCAGCCTGCTGCGAGCTGGCAGACCCGATGAAGCGCGGGATGTCTTGGAAGACCTTCGAGCGCGGTATCCGGACGAAGTCGTTCAGGCGGGGCGACGCACTTCGGCACTGGCGGACTTGACCGGCGATCCACTTCAATGGCTAGCCGACACGTTGGGGCCAGTGCCGCAGTGGGGCGAGCCGCAAGGCGAGGCATGGAACATGTTCCGCGGGGATGCCGCGCGGAATGCCGCCAGCCACGGTGGCAGACCACTGTTGCGACCGCTGTGGCGCGTCCGCACGGTCAACCATCCCACCGTGGAAAAGATCGTGGAACAAATGAAGACGACGCTGATCAGTCAGGGATCGGCCGTCGTGCCCAGCCTGCACCCAGTGGCCACGAACGACGTGATACTGATGCGCACCGCGCAAAACCTCGTTGCCGTCGACGCGCGGACCGGAAAGCTGCGTTGGGAATGGAATGATGATCAGGGAAACGATTACCCGCGACTGGTGAACGCCATTCGCGACGCCACTCCCGGATCGCAAAGCGCGCTGCTGGGCTTCGGTCTGCAATATCGATTGTGGGGCGATGCGACGTATGGGAGTCTGGCTACCGACGGCCAACGCGTGATCCTGGTGACCGGCCTGGAATTCGTGACCGGTTCGGTGGGCAGGCGCGTTGTCTTCCAGGGCGGCAACACGCGTGGCGGTTGGCGCGGCCCGCAGACCGACAACCGACTCGTCGCGTTGGACCTCCGCGGCAAGGGACAACAGGTGTGGGAGGCCGGGGGTCCGGAATGTGCCGATCCGGAGCTGGCCGACGCGTTTTTCCTCGGTCCTCCCCTGGTGCTCGATGACCGGCTGTACGTACTCGCGGAAATCAAAAGTGGTATTCGACTCGTGGTGTTGGATGCGGCCACAGGCCGAATGGCGTGGTCGCAGCAGTTGCTGGACCTCGAATTGAACATCGCCCAAAACCCCGTCCGGCGGCTGGCCGGCGCCACGCCGTCCTTTGCCGACGGAGTCCTCGTGTGCCCGACATCGGGCGGCGCGGTCGTGGCGGTGGATTTGTCTCGCCGCACGTTACTGTGGGCGTACCGCTATCCGCAGCGCTTCCATCACAGTGCGGGGTCGCTCAACCTGTTGCGCCGCCGCCGGTCGCGCGGTTTTGAATCAGCGGAGCGATGGGTGGACGGCGCCGTGACGCTGGCCGAAGGCCGCGCGCTGCTGACACCCGCGGAATCGAACGAGCTGCATTGCCTTGGTATTGACGACGGACAGGTCCAGTGGCGGGCCGACCGCGGTGACAGCCTGTACCTGGCGTGCGTCTTCGAGGGCCGTGTGATTGTCGTCGGCCGAAACAGTGTATCCGCCCTCCGCATCGACGACGGCGCGCCGGCGTGGCCGGACGAGATGCCGCTGCCGGACGGGACACTGCCCAGCGGTCGGGGATTTCGATCCGGCCACCACTACTACCTGCCCCTGTCCAGCGGCGAAGTCGTGACCGTTGATTTGCAACAGGGAGAAATTGTGGAACGCGCCCGGCCCCACAAAGGAAACGTGCCTGGCAACCTGATCTGCCACAACGACATGGTGATATCCCAGGGCGCGGATTATCTTCAGTCCTACCAGCAGTTCGCCACGTTGAAGCAGCACGTGCGAGAAACGCTGGCCAATGACCCCGATGATCCGGAAGCCCTCGCCCGCCGGGCGGAAATCGCGTTGGAAGAAGGGCGGCGGTCCGATGCCATTGGCGATCTTACACGCTCGTTTGAGCTCGAACCCGGCGAACTGACGAGACAACTGCTTGTCGAGAATATGCTCGAAGCGCTACGGGAGGACTTTGCAGCCCATCGGCATCTCGTCCCCACGCTGGAGCAACTGGCCGATGAACCGGAACTACGAACAACGTTTCTGTGGCTCGTGGCGGACGGCTTCCAGAGAGTGGACCTGTTCGAGGATGCTTTCGACGCGTATCTGCGGCTCGTGGACGAAGAGTTGCCCTACGGGGAGATGATCGAAGTCGAATCGGACTGGGCGGTGCGAGCCGACCGTCTGATCCGCGCGCGGTTGACTCAACTCCGATCGCAGGTGTCCGACGACCAGATGGCCCGGATGGACAAAGCCATCTTCGAGCGCCTGCAAGCCACGGGAAAAGATGCCACGAGCGTCCAGTTGCAGCAGTTCCTGCGATACTTCGGAAGTCACCGGGCGGCCCATGGCGCCAGACTGCAACTTGCCGAACGGCTAATGGATCGCGACGAGGCGTTGATGTGCGAACGTCAGTTGCGAATCTTGCAGCGCACGGGCCGGGAACCACAGCGCCGCGCAGCGGTCGCCCTGATGGCCCAACTGATGGCACGTCAGGAACACTGGGACCGGGCGGCGCCGTTTATCCGAGAGCTGGAAGGACCGCTGGCGGACGAGGTGTGCCTGGAGGGCCTGACCGGGGGCGCTCTGGCTGACGCGCTGCGGCGCGACGCCCAGGATTCCGAGATCGCGGGCCAAAAGACCGACTGGCCAAAAGGCCGGGTGGAGGTATCAACCAGCTCCGCCGGACGTCGCACGAAAGCACCGCGGCGCCGGCATCGAGTGCGGCTGGAGGGCCCCGTCGAACCGTTCTTTGAAGGCGTGAGCGTCTCGGTTGACCAGAACTTTCCGCAGGCCATTGTCGGACACGATTCCTATGGCGGGCAGCGGTTCTATGTTCCCCTCGATTCCAGCAACGCCCAACGTCGTGATTACTTTGCCAACTACCGCGCCAACCATGCGGTGGTCTCCGGCCATCTGTTGCTGATATCGACAGGCCACCAGATTCTGGCCGTTGACACACTCCGCCGGGCCGGGCCAGGCTGGGAAAACGTTCTGTGGCGGCATGACATCATCGAGCCGATCGCCGTGGCAAGCCAAAATCGCGCCGTCCGACCGCAGCGTGTGGACGTACCCGGACAATTGCCTCGCTACGAACCGGTCGACACTCGCGGCCGACCAGTCGGGGTGCTGGGGCCGATCCTGTCGCACGGAGTGGCGTTTCAGCGGGCCGAGACGCTTGTGTTCGTTGATCTGATCACGGGAGATACGTTGTGGGAGCGCCGCGGGCTGCCGGCCGCGCGCACGCTGTTTGGCGACGACGAGCGCTTGTTCGTCGTGCCGATCAGCCGCGGAGGCGATCCGGTTGAAGCGATCGTTCTCAACGCGCTGGACGGAAGCCTGCTCGGCAGGCGGCGCGTGGCGCCGCTCCGTGGCATGACGCAGCGGATTGCCACCAAGGGCGCGCTGGTGCTGCAGTGGTCCGACGAGACGACCTCGCGGCGGCTGGCGCTGGTCGACCCCTGGCAGCAGCGGGAACTATGGAGCCATTCGTTTGCCCGTAACAGCACCTTGTGGCGCCTGGGCGATGACGCCGTGGGAGTGATGGATCGCCAAGGGCACTTCGTGCTGCTGGATATCGACACCGGCCAGGCGTCGATCGATCAGCAACTGGAAGCGGAACCGGAACTGGCCGGTATTTATTTGCTGGAAAGTCGTGACCAGGTGTTCTTGATCACAAGCGTGCCCGCGCCCCAGAAAAATGGGCGAAGCGTGAGTCCGATTCCGGCCGGGTTTGAGAATCCGCTGGTGACCGGCCGAGTGTATGCGTTCGACCGCGGATCGGGCCAGCCCCAATGGCCGGTTCCGGCACGCATCGAGCAACGCTGCCTGCCCCTGGAGCAACCCCGAGACCTGCCGGTATTGGCATTCCTGCAACAAGTGACCCAGCGTGAAGTCATCGGACAGCGGCGGGCCCGTACGACCGTGAAAACGTCCTTGCTGTGCCTCGACAAACGGACCGGCCGCGCCGTGTGTGATGAACGGCAGCTCAATCCGACGGGCGGCGTGTATGCCGTGGTCGCTCACCCGGAGCAGGCGACTGTCACTTTTACGCTGGCGTCCTCGGAGGTCACGCTGTCGTGGACGGACGAGCCGGTGGCGCCCGAGCCGCCCTGGCAGAGCGGCGGCGCAGAATCCGCCGCCGCGCGGCGAGGATTGGTGGATCTGCTGCGGATGACGCTGATCGAGATTCAGCAGGCAACCGAAGTGCGCGATGCCGGCCAACCTCCGGAATGAAGTCCTGGCCCAGACCAGTGGGGAGCGTTTGTGCCACAGTCACATAGGACAGTTTTGACGGCAGTGCTGCTGGCGGTGCCGGGCACCGTTCAGGCCGCGGCGTCGCGCGCGGAAGTTGATCGGGTTATCGAACAGGGACTGCAGTGGGTCGCGTCGCAACAGTCTCGGTTGGGCCATTGGTCGGCAAACGATGGCCGATACCCCACCGCCATGACCGCCCTGGCCGGCATCACGCTGTCGAGCGAAGGATCGACCACGATGCAGGGGCTCTACGCCGTGAATCTTCGACGTGCCGTGGACTATCTTGTCAGCCGGAGCCAGACCAACGGCTTGATTGGCGACCCTCAGCGGGATGATCGCTACACGTACGGTCATGGCTTCGCCATGCTGTTCTTGTCGCAGGTTCTGGGTGAGGAAGAAGATGAAAGCCGTCGCCGCGAATTGGCGGACATCCTGTCGCGGGCCGTGGAATTCACCGGCCGCGCACAGACACGAGCGGGCGGGTGGGGTTACGTCAGTGCCAAGGACGGTCATGGATTTGACGAAGGATCCACCACGATCACTCAGGTACAAGGATTGCGAGGCTGCCGGAACGCAGGTGTGGCGGTACCCAAGGAGATTATTGATAAAGCCGTTGAGTACATCCGCCGCTGCACACTTCCCAACGGCGGCGTGCAGTACAGTTCCAAAGGAGGCGGGGGGCGGCCTGCGATTACGGCCGCGGCGGTCGCCTGCCTGTTCAATGCCGGTGAGTACGATAGCCAGTACGTTCCCAAACTGCTGGACTACTGCCAAAAACACCTGGGAAACATCTCGCATCAGGGATTCGGCCATTGGCACTACGCTCATTATTACTATGCCCAAGTGCGTTATCGCGATGGCGGCGATCGATGGAAAAGTTATCGTGACCAGATCGCCGAGAAACTGCTGCGCGAGGCGAAAACGGTGCGTATCAACGGAGAAGCCATGGCGTACTGGGATCAGGGATACATCGGCCCGATCTACACCACGTCCATCAATTTGACCATCCTCCAGTTGGAGAGAGGGTCCTTGCCGATTTACCAGCGCTGAGGATTGTGCCTGATGACAACCGACACTTCGCCGTACACCAATGCGGAAGCGGCCATGGGCAAAATGGCGGATGCCCGAAACCGTATCCGCAATCAGATGGACCAGGTCATCGTGGGACAGACCGACGTAGTCGACCAGCTCCTGATCTCGTTGTTCTCGCGAGGCCACTGCCTGCTGGAAGGCGTTCCCGGCCTGGCCAAGACGCTCATGATTCGCACGCTGGCCCGATGCTTTGACCTGACCTTCAGCCGCATCCAGTTCACTCCCGATCTGATGCCCGCGGACATTACGGGGACGGAGATCATCGAAGAAAACCGTTCCACCGGCACGCGCGAACTGCGTTTCCTCGAGGGTCCCGTTTTTTCCCATGTCGTGCTGGCTGACGAGATCAACCGCACGCCCCCCAAGACGCAGGCGGCCCTGCTCGAGGCCATGCAGGAACGTCAAGTTACCGTGGGGCGCGTGCGCCATCCGCTGGCCGATCCGTTTTTCGTCCTGGCCACACAGAATCCGATAGAGCAGGAAGGCACCTACCCGCTGCCGGAAGCGCAGCAGGACCGGTTTATGTTTAAGGTCTTCGTGCGGTATCCGGATTTCGATGAAGAATTCGAGATCGCGCGTCGTACAACAGCGGCCATGCAGGACGACATCGCGCCGGTACTGCAGCCGGCGGAAATCGTGCAGTTGCAGGCGCTCGTTCGCGATGTGCCCATTTCGGACCACCTCATCCGGTACACCTTAGTGCTGGTACGCCAGACGCGGCGGGGCGAAACCGGTACCCCAGATTTCGTGGAAGAACAACTGGCGTGGGGTGCGGGCCCGCGGGCCGTACAATTCCTCATTCTGGGAGCCAAGGCCCGCGCCCTGCTGGAAGGCCGCCCGCACGTTGCCGTGGAGGACATCCAGGCACTGGCGGCACCGGTTCTCCGCCATCGCCTCGTCGTCAATTTTGCCGCCGAAAGCGACGGCGTGTCCGCGGACGATATCGTGGGAAGGATTTTGCAGATGACGCCGACACGTGAAGATGAACTGACACGCGACCCACGGTTCGAATCCATGTTCTCCTGATCGTCGGGAACTGCCAGGACCGCTTGTCATCGGCATCCGTGGATACCAGCTAATCATGGGAATGCCCGTATCCGCCGCGGGACGAAACTTCGAAGTACCGAAACGATCCAACGCGGACCACCGTGCAGGTTAGGTGTGAAAAGCAGGCGGCCGGCGTCGACCCCCCGGCACAGGGCCGAGCCTTCGTCGAGTTGGACTGGGCAACCTCGAGAGTGTGATTCATGGCTTCTGATTCCAGCTCCTACTTGCAGCCCTCCGTGATCCAGCGGATCGAACGGCTCGAACTTCGCGCCAATTACATCGTCGAGGGATTTCTGTCGGGCCGGCATCGCAGCCCGTATTACGGCCAATCGATCGAATTCCGCCAGCATCGCCAGTACACCCCGGGCGACGATCTGCGACGCGTCGACTGGAAAGTCTGGGCCAAGCAGGATCGCTACTATGTGAAGCAGTACGAAGAAGATTCCAACATGCGGTGCATGCTCCTCGTGGACGTTTCGGCCAGCATGCACTACGGGGACGGGCCGCTGAACAAATATGCCTATGCAGCCACGGTCGCGGCCAGCCTGGCCTATCTGCTGCTCCGCCAGCAGGACGCCGTGGGATGCGTCGCCTTTGACGAATCGATCCGCGCCAACGTCCCTCACATGAGCAAACGGAACCACCTGGAGAGCATCCTGCGCGCTCTTTCCCAACAAAACCCCAGCCATAAGACGAATCTGCGAGGTCTGTTGTCCGAAGTAGCCAATCGCTATCCGCGGCGAGGAATGATGGTGCTTGTCTCCGACCTGCTGTGCGATCCGGACGACGTCGTCAGCGGATTGCGACGTTTGCGATATCGCGGGCATGACGTGCTGGTGCTGCACGTGATGGACGACGACGAACTGGACTTTCCATTCAACGGGCCGACGCGTTTCGAAGCGCTCGAGGGTAGCGAACATGTGGGCTGCAATCCGCGCGCGTTACGGGAAGATTATCTTCGAGCCCTGCGCGGGCACCTGGATCGCATTCGCGGCGGTTGCGCGACCCACGCAGTCCAGTATGCCCTCATTCGCACCAGACAATCGATGGACGCCGCATTGACCGCCTTTCTGATGCGTCATGGCAGAGGACGAGCGGCAAGGCACTCGGCTCAGTCGAGTTGACGGACTGCCACCGTGCGACATAATCCGACGGACTGAAATGTTTTGAGGACAAAGTGGTATGTCGTTTCTCTACCCGTCACTGCTGGCAGCACCGTTCCTGCTTGTCCTGGGGCTCCCCGTCCTGATCCATCTGATTAATTTGATGCGCCAGAAGCGCATCAAATGGGCGGCCATGGATTTTTTGCTGCAAAGCCAGCGGAAGAATCGGCGGTGGGTGCTGCTGAAAGAATGGTTGTTGATGGCGCTGCGCGTGCTGGCCCTGGCCGCAATCCTGCTGATGCTCGCGCAGCCCGTCCTGCGCAGCACCTGGAACACGCTGTTGGGCGGATCGCAAACCCACCATGTCGTGTTGCTGGACGACAGCTATTCCATGGCCGACCAGTCCGGTCCAGCGCGGGCTTTCGCGCAAGCCACGGGCTTCCTGGCCCAACTGGTGGACAAGTGCGAACAGGATACCGGGCGGCATCGGATTTCCCTGATTCGGTTCTCAGCCGCCGCGCCGGAACGGGGATCCCGGCCCCAAGTCTTCGATCTGCTTGAGGAAGAAGTAACGCCCGACGTGCGGTCTCGGCTGGAGACGCTGGTAGCCGAACTGCGGACGTCCCAAACGGACATGGGGCCCTTGGCCGCGCTCGACGAAGTGCGGCGGCTCGACCCGCCGCAGAGCGACGAACGACGACGCGTGTACCTGGTCAGCGATTTCCGCCGAAAGGACTGGAGCGAAGCGACATCGCTGAGGCAGCAGATCAGCGACCTGGCGGCCGGCGGCGCCGAAGTCCATCTCGTGCATTGCGCGGACCCGCCGCCGGCAAACCTGTCCATTCTTCATCTGCGTCCGGCCGGCGGCGCCGTGGCCGCCGGGGTCGAGTTTTTTCTGGAACTTGCCGTGCACAACTTCGGGCAGCGCGAAGTACGGGACGTGGTCGTGCAGCTCGAAGAGGACGGCCATCGACGCCCGGCGGTTGTCTTTGACGCCATCGGCCCGGCGGAAACAGCGGCTCGAAAGATTCGCGTGAGTTTTCCCGCGGCCGGCCAACACACCGTTTCGGCGCGACTGGAGGACGACAGCACGCAGGCGGACAACGTGCGGTACCGCGTCGTGCGGGTCACCGATACTCAGCCGGTCCTGCTGGTCGATGGCGCACCCCGAGCGCGGGACGCGTATTTCGTGGCGACGGCGCTGGCGCCGGGAGGCACGGCGGTCACGGGACTGTCGCCCGTGATCCATCCGCCGAGCTATCTGCGTACGGCCACCGACCTGGACAAGTATGCCGCCATCTATCTGCTGAATATCGACGAACTGGCGGAGGCCGCGGTGGATGCTGTCCGGCAGTTTGTCCGGGATGGCGGCGGCGTCGTGTTTTTCCTGGGCGAACGCTGCAACAGCGCGGTCGTGAACGCACAATTGTTCCGCGACGGCAACGGGCTGTTTCCCCTGGCGTTGGGTGTGCCGACCAATCTGATCGAAACGCGCGACCCGGAAAGCCCGGACCTGATTGTCGATGAGCGTCACCCGGTATTCTCGGGGTTTGCCCAGCGAAACAATACCTTTCTGGACCAAGTGCGCGTCTACCGGTATTTCAGCGTGCGCGACGAGCCGAGTGTGGGGTCCTCATCGCCCGCGAAACGGGAATCGCGAACGCCGGACACGGCGCGCGTGATTGTCAAGCTCCGCAACGGCGCTCCATTGGTGGTGGAAAAACCTTTCGGCGAAGGGCGCGTCGTGGCAGTACTGACCAAGGCTTCGCCGGAAGAGACCTCGCTGGGCCAGTGGAATACTTGGGCCCAGGGCAATCCCAGCTTCGTGGTCACCTTGTTGGAATTGCAGAGCTACCTGGCCCGTTCCGGACGGTCGGTCCGCGAGCACCTGGTAGGGTGGCCGCTGAGCGTTCCGTTCGACGGTCAGCGCTATACCGGTAAGGTTCGATTCCGGCTTCCGCCAGGGGCGGATCAGCAGACGGTGGACGTGGATGCCGAACAGGGGCCGGAGGGACTGGTGGCGATCTGCCGCGACGTTTCGACTAGCGGGATCTATCGGCTGGAGCTGGTGACACGCGAAGGCGAACAGGAAAACGAATTCGTCGCTTGCAACGTGGCCGCGGAAGAAGGTGACCTGCACCGGCTCGATCGCGGGGACATTGCCAGTCGGTTGCCCGGCGTGCCGTACACGTTCCACCGCGCGGCCGAGCTCCAGGACGACGCGCGTCACCTGGCGGGAGTCAATTTGAGCGAAACACTGTTGATTGCGTTGGTGGTTTTGTTGTGCGGAGAACAATTGCTGGCGTACGCCGCCAGCTATCACCCGTCGCGTCGAGGTCGGCCATGATGTTCGCCCAGGTCCTGGCGGCCGCCGGCGATTCGTCGCCCACAACCGAATCGATGTCGCGCACCTTGTACGAGTTCGGCAGACTCGCACAGCTCGACGCTCCCTATCGTGGCTTGTGGATCGCCGCCGTGGTCCTGTTGGTCGTGGTGGGAGTGACCGTCGCGCTTTCGCGTCGCGATACCGTGGAACAGCGCCCGGTGTTTCGCGTCCTGCTGCTCGTCCTGCGACTCGGCGTCCTGATGGCTCTCGTACTGTTCTTTCTGGAGCCGCAACGACGGACTGTACGTCAGGTCGTTCGTCCATCCCGTGTTCTGATGCTGGTGGACGTCAGTCAAAGCATGGGACTTCAAGATGACGGGGCGGCCGACATGAGCCGGCTTGACAGAATAACCACCGCGTGGAGCCAACGTCCGATACTGGAGGAGCTTCGCAAAACCCACGACGTGGCCGTGCTGACGTTTGCGGACCAACTGCAAGATGTGGCGTTTTTGGGCCACACCGCACCCGTTCAGCAAACGTCGATTCCCGGCACCAGTGCGGACGGAGGCCCACCCGTTGAGTCTGCCAATCGGGATGCCGCGGTGCCTGATTGGGATCGCGTGTTACTGCCGCAAGGTATCGACACACGACTCGGATCCGCGCTGCAGCGAGCCATGGAACTGCACCGCGCACAACCCGTCGCGGCAATTGTCGCGTGGACCGACGGCGCGAGTAACGGAGGTCTCGATCCGCGCACCGCGGTGGCCGCGGCTCGGGACCGCGATATTCCCGTGTTCCCGGTAGGAATCGGTTCCACGGAAATTCCGGTCAATGTGCGCGTCAGTGACGTGCTCGCCCCGACACGCGTGCAGCGGCGAGATACCTTCCGCATCAGCGCTTACCTACAGGCGCACGGAATGAACGGCAGGAACGTGCCGATCCAACTGACTCGCCGCGAAAAAACGGCCAGCGGGCCGGGCGACCTCGTGGACAGCCGCCGCATGACCCTGGGCCAGGATGGGGACGTGGCGTCGGTGAGCTTCGAGGTGACCGATGTCCAGACCGGGCAATGGACTTACCGCGTCGAGGTACAGCCGCCTCCGGAAGACAGCGACAAGAAAGATGACGTCCAAACGGTGGAGATTGAAGTGGTGGACCGCACCACCCGTGTGCTGCTCGTTGCCGGCGGTCCGACGCGCGAGTTTCGTTTTGTCCGCAATCTGCTGTACCGGGACGAGCATGTACGCGTGGACGTGTTGTTGCAGTCCGCCACCGGGCAGATAGCGCAGGACGCCGATCTTGTGCTCGACCAATTTCCCAGTACTCAGGAGGAGATGTTCCAGTACGACGCACTGCTGGCATTTGACCCCGACTGGACGCGCTTCGAGCAGGAATCGTTTGATTTGCTCGAGACATGGATGGCCGAACAGGGCGGCGGGATCGTGGCCGTGGCCGGTCCCGTCTATACGGGTCGCTGGTCGCAGGCACCGTCGATGGAAACCATGCGCGATCTGTACCCGGTGCAGTTCTATCGACATTTCTCCATTCTGGACGACGTGCCCGATGGAACCGCCCGCCCATCGCCGCTCGACTTCACCCAGTCCGGCCGGGACGCCGAATTCCTGTGGCTGGGAACGTCGCGGGAAGAAAGTGAATCCGCATGGGCGTCCTTTCCGGGCGTCTACGGTTCCTGGCCGGTCAAGGGAGCCAAGCCCGGTGCCGTCGTTTATTTGCGGCAGGGGGGCGGGGACACGGCAAGGGCCGAGGGACAGCCGGTCTTCATGGCGGAGCAATTCTATGGCTCGGGCCGCGTGGTCTATGTGGGAAGCGGAGAACTGTGGCGGCTGAGGGCGCTCGACGAAGGATACTTTGAGCGCCTCTACACCAAGCTGGTACGGCATGTTTCACAAGGTCGCTCAGTCATGGGATCGTCGCGATCCGTGTTGCTCGTCGAACGGGACCGCTGCTTGCTCGGCGACACCGTGGTGGTGCGGGCCCGGCTCGATCCGTCTTCCGAAAGCGGTCCGGCTGTCCCGCCCAGCGTTCATGTCACGCGCCCCGACGGTTCGGTGATGACATTTCGGCTGGATGCCGATCCCTCCCGCAAGAATTTCTACTGGGGACAATTGCGTGTCGAGCAGGAAGGCGCGTACCGAATGGAGCTGGTGGGCACCGACGGCGATCGTCAGCCGGCGCGCGTGGTGCAGGTGAAGGTTCCAGATCGCGAGCGGGATCGGCCTCAACGCAATGACGCGGTATTGAGTGAACTCGCGCAGCGCAGCGGAGGCCACTACTTTGTGGGGATCGACGCCGCCGTCGGCCGGGGCGATGGTTCCCCGTTGGTCCGAAGCATTCCAGATCGCACGGAAACGGCAACGGTGGCGGACGCGCCCGATCGCCAGTTTGAAAGAACTGTCATGACAGGCCTGTTCTCAGTCATGGCGGGGATGCTATGCCTGGAGTGGCTCGTGCGGCGTTTATGCCGGCTGGCCTGAATCAACAGTGGTCGTTTCGGGCGATCACCGGGACGGTCCCGAAAGGAAGTGTTTTGAATATGCGCGCGACACGCTGAGAGAGTAATGGAAAAGTTACCACGCGAATTGAATTCGGTGCTGGGCAGACTGCGACGTCTCATCCGCCTGTACGTGTGGGTGGAGGGACTGGCGGCGACCGTGGCCGTGACCGGGACGCTGTTCTGGCTGGGGCTGGCAGTCGACTGGCTGCTCGAACCCTCGCCCCGCGTGCGCATGGTCCTTGCCGTGGCTGCGGTGGCGACCCTTTCCGCGGTGGCGTACCGCTGGCTGTTCAGCCGAGCGGTCAGGCGGCTGGGAGATTCGAACATGGCCCTGCTGCTGGAACGCCGGTACCCCCAGTTGAACGACAGCCTGCTGACGTCCCTGCGCCTGCAGAACATTCAAGCCAACGGCGATATCGAGCACGCACTCTTGGAGCAGTCGGCTCGCACGGCACTCAACCGGCTGAGGGGCATGCGGATGCGGAGCGTGTTGAATTTCACACCGGCATTCCGGACTGTGGCAGTGGCGGCCGTGATGCTCCTGACCATTGGGTTGTTTGGTTATTTCGCGCGAGACGCGTTTGGTTTTTGGATGAAACGCCTCATGCTGTCAGAGAATCCCTGGCCTCGGCAGACGCGGCTCGTGGTGGACGGGTTTCCCCCCGGTCCGGACGGGCGCCGGTCGGAAAGAATAGGTCGGGGCGCGGACTTCAAACTCCAGGTGCGGGCCGACGCCCGATTGCCCGAACCGCCGCCGGACATTGTCGAGATGCGATACCGAAAACCGGATGGTATTCGCGGGCGCGTCAGTCTCACTCGCGTGGGTCGAGCCGTGCCGGGACGCGACGACTACCAGCAATACCATTACACATTGAAGCACGTCACGGAGCCGCTGGCGATTCAGGTTGTCGGCGGCGACGACCGCGTTGATGATCTGTATCTGGACGTGGTGGAAGTGCCGCAAATCGTGGAGATGATGCTGCGTTGCCGTTATCCTTCCTACTTGCAACGTGAGGATCGAACACTTGTCGTCTCGGGTGCCATGCAGGTGCCGGCGGGCACTGATGTGACGATCTCCGCGCGTGCGAACAAGAATCTCCGGCAAGTGCGAGTCATCGAAGTGCCTCAGGCCACCGACGCCGAAGTCGTGATTCCCGACTCGGCAGATCCGCAGCGCTTCCGGCACACCGTGGCCCGCGTGGACGAGGATCGGCAAATGTTGTTTGAGTTGACCGATACCGATCGAGTCCGCACGCAAACTCCGTACCGGCTGGTTATCCAGGCGGCGCGCGACGCATCTCCGCAAGTGCGCATCCGGGTGGCAGGCGTCGGACAGGCGGTGACTTCCAGCGTCCGAATCGATCTGTCCGGTCAGGTCCAAGACGATTATGCGGTCCGCCGTGTTTGGATGGAGAGCCGTGTCGACGATGAACCGGCCGATTCCACCGAGTTGGCCACGGACAGCATGCCATTGGCCGAACTGGCCGTAGCGCATGTTCTGGACGCCAACGACCTGCCCGAGGACCACCGATGGAAACCAGGTCAGAAGGTCAGCATCGCTGTGAAAGCGTCCGACGCGTACGACTTGGAGAGCGGCCCGAATGTAGGAACAAGCCAACTCTTTGCGTTCGACGTCGTCAGGCCGGACGAGTTGCGCTCGATACTCCAGCGACGCGAGCTGCTGCTGCGCCGGCGATTCGAAACGATCCAAGCGGAAATGACTGACACGCGCGACTTGATGACGCGAATTCCTGCGACTCCGCAGCGCGATTCCGGTGCGCCCGAGATCCTGGCGGGGGAGCCCGAGTCCGCTGCCGCGGAGAACCAAAGCCGCCAGGACCCCAGCTCCGATCCCAGAGACCGGATGCGGCTGGCCCGCACGATCCAAAACGTCGACCGGACGGCGCACGAAAGCGGGGAGGTTGCCGACGCGTTCGAAGTGATCCGTAACGAGCTGGTGAACAATCGAATCGATTCGGTGGAGCTCCGCACGCGGCTCGAACAAGGCATCGTGGATCCGCTGCGTGGCCTGAGCGGGCAGCTTCTTCCTGCGCTGGGTGATGAATTGAGGGCCATCCAGACCAATGCCGCGGACCAGGGGCTGCAGGATGACGCCGTACGCCAAGCGCTGCGGAATGCTGACGAGATTCTGGTGGAAATGCAGAAGATCCTGGACGCGATGCTGGAACTGGAGAGCTACAACGAAGTGGTCCAAATGCTGCGTGAAATTATTGAAGAGCAGGACCTTATCCAGGAACGCACGAAGCAACAGCGCCAGGATAAATTGCGTCAATTGCTCGGCGATTGACCGAGCCGCTATTACTCGATTCGCATCCATGAGCAATAATAACAGTATTGACGACACCATTCCCGACGGGGCGCCTGCCATGCGGGGCAATTCACAACGGTCAATGCACGGGTTCGCAGTATTCATCGGATCGCTCGCCGTGCTTGTCACTGTCGGTACCGTCCCCGGTTTTACCCAGCAGACCGCCGACACGGCAGCAGAGGAGGAAACGGACCTGGCAGATGTTCAGGCCAGAGTCGCAGAGCGGTACCAGCGACTGGAGCAGGTTGCCCTGCGGTTGGCCGAGCTGACAGCGTCCACAAACCCCCGGCGGGCGGAGTTGCTGCGCGACATGGTACGCCGCAGCAAAGAAATGGACGTCCAGCAGCGCTTCGAAGCCATTGTCGACTTGCTGGAAGAGGATCGATTGGCATTGGCCCTGCGTGATCAAACCGAGCTTGGCGGACAACTCGAAGTTCTGCTCCAGCTGCTGCTGAAGGAAAGCCGCACAGACCGGATCGAATCCGAAAGACAACGGGTCCGTCGTTTCCTGAAATCAATCAACCGCCTCATCCGGCAGCAGCGCGGTGTTCAAAGCCGGACCGAAGCGGAAGAGTTACATCACCGGCTTGCCGAACTTCAGCGGCAGGTGGGCGACCAGGCTGAGGATCTGGCACGGGAAATGCTTCCGAATCGGCCGGTACCAGACGATGCGTCGCGAGGCGCAGAAACGGCAGGATCCCCCGGCGAGTCCCGTTCTGATTCGTCTCCCTCGAAGCCGGCAGCGGATCCCGAAGACAAATCGTCGCCCGAAGACGCTCAAGAATCGCGGGACGATCTGCCGCGTGCGCCGGATCGACAATCGGAAGACGAGAAAGATCAGCAAGACACCCCGCCCGGCGGGAAACCGGGCGACCGCGCGCCGGATGGGTCTCCGCAGGATTCTTCCGACGGCCAACCGTCCTCGGGCGATTCCCCTTCGCCTGGAGACTCCGCGTCAAAGGAAAACAAGATCGATGCCGCCGGACGCGATGTTCAACAGGCACGAAAGCGGATGCGGCGAGCGGAACAAGATCTGCAAGAGCAGCAGCGCAACGCGGCCCAGGACCAGCAACGCGAAGCCCTTAACGCCCTGTACGAAGCCAAAGCAGAACTCGAACGCGTCCTTCGTCAACTCCGTGAGGAGGAATTGGAGGAAGTGCTGGATCAATTGGACTCCCGATTTCGAAAGATGCTCGCCTGGCAGAAAGAAGTCTACGAAGGCACCCTGGTGTTGGAAAAAATTCCGCCGCCTGAACGAGGTCATGACGAGGAGATCGTCGCGGGGCGGCTGAGCCGCCGCGAGGCACTGATTGTTCGTGAAACCGATCGCGCGATTGCCATCCTGCAAGCCGACGGCACCTCCGTGGCGTTGCCTCATGCCGTCGAACTGCTGCGCGGGGATATGACCCAGGTAACAGACCGTCTGGCACGTGTCGAAGTGGGACCGGTCACCCAGGGCTTGGAGACGGATATTATTCAGGGACTCGAGGAAATCGTTCAGGCGCTGGAGAAGTCGCGGAAAGATTTGCAACAGGCGCAAAATGCCCGCATGTCCGGTTTGCCGCCCGGCAAGTCGCTGGATCCAAGGCTCGTTGATCTCCTGTCCGAAGTCAAAATGATTCGCACGCTTCAGATGCGCATTAACAACCGTACGGATCTTTATCGCGGGTTGATTGAGGAAGCTGAATCGGAGGCGCCAACGGACATCCGGCGCGCCCTGCTGCGCCTGTCGGAACAGGAACAGCGGGTGCGCGAGGCCACAGAGCAACTTAAGCTAGGAGCCCGCCAGTAGGTGCGTGTCGTCAAAACGCGTCCCCTCGCCGCGCGAACCGAGTCGCGACGGGGACAAGTGATCGTCACCAACTTTTCTGGCCGGCAATGGTGAAATCATGTGGACGGACGGCAGGAAGATGCGTGCCTGTTGCCTGATAGGAGTGGGATGTGGACTCCTGTTGGCGGCACCCGCGATGGCGATCGATAACGCCGACGGTTTGGCGCTCGATCCGAGCTGGAAATTGCCCGGCATGGCGGCGATTCGACAGCCGCTTTTGGCATGGGTGCGGCAGTCTGCCGATGACGCGCAGGTGATCGCTGAGGCCGAAACGTTGTGGAATGATGAGCGGTTGGCGGACGCCGACCGGTTGGATCGCGTCGCGGATACGGTGGCCCTGGTAGACCACCGCTTCCGGGAGCTTGTGGATGCGGTTCGGCAAGGCGCACTGCACGGAACCCCGGACGTTCGCTGTTGGTCGGCCGACGCGTCCTGCCCGTCCGTCGTCACGGATAACGTGCAACTGTTTTTCGGTCGGGCCTTGGTGCGCGCGGGACATTTTGACGCAGCGCTGGAACTGATGGACGCTCTGAACGCGGCGGCAGTATGTGATCCATCGGCCCTGCTGTTTTATCGAGCCGTGGCCCGGCACGGCCTGGTCCGAATCGACGCCGCCGCGGATGACGTCGCGCGATTGCTGCAACGCGAATCCGAATTGCCGCAGCGTTACCGCGACGTGGGACGTTTGATGCACAATGACTTGCAGGGAGTCCGGGCCGATTCGCCGGACCACATTGCACGACGAATGAACGACATTCAACGGAGGCTGGCGTTGGGCCAGGCCGACAACAAGGTGCGGAAAGTGCAGGACGGTGTGATCGAGTCGCTGGACAAGCTGATCGAGGAACTGGAAGCCGCGGAAAAGGCCGCTCAGCAACAAGCAAGCCAGGCCGGCTCGCAGCAGATCCAGTCGAGTTCCCCGGCGCAAGACAGCCTGCCCTTCGGAGGAAGAGGACCAGGCAAGGTGCAGAAAAAAGACATCGGCAACACGCCGGATTGGGGAAACCTGCCGTCCAAGCAACGCGAGGAAGCCCTGCAAGAAATCGCCCGGGACTTTCCCGCGCATTACCGCGATGTGATCCAACAGTACTTCCGAAAATTGGCGACCGAAAACGATCAGTAGGTCCGGCACGGAAGATGGAACCATTCGACGGGCGTTTTTTTCATCAGCCAACAATCCGGGCGTGGGACTATGGAAAACCTGATCTGCATTGCAGCGATCTTTCTGGGGGCGGGACCGTGGCAACTGCGGACTGTCGAGGGGGAATACCAGAACGCCGATCGGGTTGAGTGGAACGCGAAACAGGTCGTCGCCGTCCGGGGCGAAACTCGGTTGGCGATTCCCATCGCGGGTGTCGCAGAAATCGTGGGCGATGCCGCCGCGCAACGCGGGTCCGAATCGTGGCCTCTCCGCGTGGAACTTGTCTCCGGGGGGGTGCTGGCCGCTGCATCGGTGCACTATGCGGAAGGTCAGATCACGCTGGCGTCGGCCCACGGAGAAGTTGCGGAAACCACTTCCGATGCGATTGCTTCCATTGCCTGGATGGGCCGGATCGATCCGGACAGCGAGCAGTGGAACGACCTACGGCAGGTCGACGCGGCCGCCGATTTGCTGGTCGTTCGCAAGGGGAAGTACCTGGACTATCTGGACGGGGTCGTGCAGCGCATCAATGACGATACGATCCAGTTCCGGTTCGATGAAGAAACGATCCCTGTTCCGGCCGCCAAAGTGGCCGCCGTGATCTTCTACCGCAATCCCGTAGAGCACCGATTGGAAAGGGTGTGCCGGGTACAGGGTCCGTCGGGAATCTCCTTTGAGACGGCGCGCGGGCAAATCGATAATGAACAGATGGTGGTCACGACGCTGGATGGTGCCGTGATGAGACTTGCCCGCGGGTTTGCGACCAGGATCGATTTTTCCAGCAGTCGCATCCGCTTCCTCAGTACGCTTGATCCCCAGGGCGTGGAATGGAATCCCTTTTTTGCCGTGCTGCCGGAGGCCGTGTCCTTCCGGCGTTTTGCCGCGCCGCGGCGAGACGAATCCCTGCAGGGCGGCGCCCTGCGATTGGACGGCAAGTCGTACGAACGGGGGCTGGCCATGCGGAGCGGGACATCGGTAACGTATCGTTTGCCGAGTGGATACCGGCAATTTTCCGCGACGGTTGGAATCGACGACCGCGTGCGACCGGCGGGGCACGTGCGTCTGGTCGTGGAAGGAGACGGGCGGGAGCTGCTGGAAGCCGAAGTTACGGGCCGCGACCCGCCTCGTTCCGTATCGTTGGACATCGCGGGCGTGCGGCGTTTGACGATCCGCGCGGATTACGGCCGTGATATGGACGTGGCCGACCATCTCGACCTTTGTGACGCGAAGATAATGCGATGATCCGATCGATTCCACCGTACGCCCCTCGTCGCGGGCCATTGGTCGATGGCGCGGTGCGCGCGATGGGAATCGTCGCGGCCTGTATCGTGTTGTGGTTGCCGGCCCCGCCGGTTTACTCCCAACCCGCGCCGGAAGTGCTCCAGGCCGAAGCGGAACGCATCGCACTGATTCAGAACGTCGTGCCCGCGGTGGTCTGCGTGCTGGACACCGGAGAATCAGGAGGCGGATCAGGTGTGGTGATCTCGCCGGACGGCTACGCGTTGACGAATTTCCACGTCGTTCAGCCGATCGGGGCGACCATGAAGTGCGGGATGCCCGACGGACGCGTCTACGACGCCGTGCTCGTGGGCCTCGACCCCACCGGGGACGTGGCACTCGTCAAGCTGATGGGGAGAGATGATTTTCCGTACGCTCGGCTCGGCGACAGCCGGCAACTTGCATCGGGCCAGCGCGTGTATGTGGTGGGCAACCCGTTCTTGCTCAGTACGGACTTTCAGCCCAGCGTGAGTTACGGGATTGTCTCGGGAGTCGAGCGGTATCAATACCCATCGGGCACGATGCTGGAATATACGGATTGCATCCAGACGGACGCGGCCATCAACCCAGGCAACTCCGGCGGCCCCTTGTTTGACCGGAACGGTCAACTGGTCGGAATTGTCGGCCGCGCGTCGTTCGAGAAACGGGGTCGCGTGAACGTCGGGTTAGGCTATGCCATTCCCATGCATCAAGTGATGAATTTTCTGGGGCACCTGAAGAGCGGGCGCGTCGTGGATCACGCCACACTGGGCGCCACGGTGTCCAGCGATGCCCAAGGGCGCGTGGTCGTTGACGACATCCTCGAAATCTCCGACGCCTACCGTCGCGGATTGCGCTACGACGACGAAATCGTCCGCGTCGGTGGCCGAGAGATTCAGACCGTCAATAATTTCAAGAATGTATTAGGTATCTATCCCCGCGGATGGCGCGTGCCGGTCGTCTACCGCCGCGACGGCAAGACACGCGAAATTCTCGTCCGTCTGGCACCGTTGCACGTGGGCGGTGAACTGGCCGATGCGGCAAAGGCCGTTCCGGTGAAACGCGGCGGGAAAGACAAGGGGAAGCAATCCCCCGATGGGCAAGAGGGCGCACGCGAGTCGGCACCGCGGGCCATCGACAAATACTACGTGCGGCGTCCAGGATATGCCAACTATTTCTTCAATCAGCTACAGCAGGAGCAAGTCTGGGAGGCGTTTCAGGCACACGGCGATTTTGCCGAAGTAGCCGATCATTGGCTCCTGGAAGGTACGCTCGCAGGCAACGGCCCCGTTGTCGTGCGCCTGGAACCAGGCCTCGGCGTGCTGCGATTGCCGGAGAACGAATGGAAGATCGATTTCAATCAGCTTCTAGCATCCGCCGCGGATCCGCCCGGCAGCGGCGGACTGTTGCCCGCGCTTCACCTGTGGCAGCGCCTGCTCGTTCACGGACCCGATGAATACGGTGGCATGTACTATCTGGGAACCACGCCGCTACGGTGCCGACCGGGGCGGTTTCACGTGATGGTCGGCACTTACCTGGGACTGGAAACGTACTTTTACTTCAATCCGGAAGATGGTCATCTGGTGGGCTTGGAACTCTATGCGGAGCAGAATGTGGATCCCTGCGAAATCTGTTTTGATGATTTTCGCGTGGTGGACGGACGCCGCTTGCCGCACCGGATCGAGGTTTATCACGGCGATTCGGTGTTCGCCGAATTTCATGTCGAATCTTTTTACATGAGTGATTCCCTGCCAGATCGATGAGAATCCAGAACCACTATCGAAGCGGTTTCCTGCGCCTGGCGATGGGACGTGTGATCGCCTCCGCGCGGCGCGCTGCCATGGTGTGTCTGGTGGTGGCGTGCAGTGGAATTTCCACTACCGATGCGCGCGGCATCGCGCCGCTGACGGAGATCGCGGCGTCGGTCCAGCCCAAGGTTGTAAAAATTTACGGTGCCGGAGGTTATCGCCGCTTGGAAGCCTACCAGACCGGACTTCTTTTTTCCGATGCAGGGCACATCCTGACGGTGTGGAGCTACGTGCTGGATGCGGATCCGGTCGTTGTGGTTCTGAAGGACGGTCGACGCTACGAAGGCGAGTTGCTGGGCGTCGATCCTGTCCGCGAGATTGCCGTGCTCAAAATCGACGCGGATAACGTGGCTCATTTCCGGCTCGAAGATCTTCCCCGTCCCGCGCCCGGTCATGCCATCCTGGCATTCGTCAACGCGTTCGGCGTGGCGACGGGCAATGAAGCAGTCAGCGTGCTGCAGGGCCGCGTTTCGGCGATCACACGGCTGCAGGGCCGCAGCGGTGCGCACCGCAGCCCCTACCGGGGTGACGTATTCGTCGTTGACGCAATCACCAGCAATCCGGGGGCTGCGGGGGGAGCGATCACGGACAGTCAGGGGCGATTGCTGGGAATGGTCGGTCGCGAACTGCGCGATGCCGCCAACGGAACATGGCTCAACTATGCCCTTCCGGCAGAACAGCTGAGCCAGGCGGTCGACACCATCGTGCAAGCCAAACCGACACCGGACACGAACGACCAATGGGAACCAGAAAATCCGCTCACCCTCGCAGCACTCGGCATCGTGCTCGTCCCGGATATTGTCGATCGCACACCCCCGTTCGTTGATGGCGTCCGACCGGGCACACGCGCAGCGCGGGTCGGTATCTTGCCCGATGACCTGATCGTGTTTGTTAACGACCAGTTCGTCCGGTCGTGTCACGAAGTTGTCCAGAATCTGGCGGAGCTGGAAGCCGAGCAAGCCGTGACGGTGTCCGTACTGCGGGACAATCAGCTCGTTGTTTTGACCCTCGAGAGCCCAAGCCCGGAATGACCAATTTGCTATGACGCCACCGATCCATCAGCCGACATACGGTGCGCCACACACACAACCGCACGGGCTCATTTTCGTCGTCGCCTGCTGCCTGGGAGGCTTCGTTGTTTCGCCGGCAGGGGCGGAGACCCCAGACATCGCGCGGGAAGACGAGGCGGTTGCGCGGGCCGTCCAGATCGTCGCGCCTTCGGTGGTCAAAATCCGTTCCCTAACCGGACCGGATTTGGAGGAAACGCCGGTCCGGGGCACCGGTCAGACCAGCGGCGTCGTGGTCGGCGACGACGGATTCGTAATTACCAGCGACTTCGGTTTGCCCGACGTCCCGGCGTCGGTCCTCGTCACGCTGGCAGACGGAACCCAGTCCGCCGCCCAAATAATATCCCGCGACCATAGCCGGCACCTGGTTCTGCTCGAACTGGCCATTGACCGCCCTCTGCCGGTTCCGACCGCGACCCCCGATGCGGACGTGAGGGTCGGGGCCTGGGCCATTGCCGTCGGTCGGACCGTAGGTGAGGAAGTCCCCAACGTGGCGGTGGGCATCGTCAGCGCCGTCGACCGCCTGCACGGCAAGGCGATCCAGTCGGATGCAAAGATTTCACCGTTGAACTACGGAGGCGCTCTGACCGACATATACGGCCGAGTTTTGGGTGTCCTCGTGCCGCTAGCGCCACAGGGATCACAGCGGATGGCGGGTGTCGAATGGTACGATTCGGGAGTCGGTTTTGCCATCCCGATGACGCACGTATTCCAGATTGTCGAGAAACTTAAGGCCGGCACGGATCTCCATGCGGGAATTCTCGGAGTTAGTTTTGATTCCCGCGGTGCCTACGTGTCCGCACCAAAATTGGCGGCCGTGCTTCCCAATTCGCCGGCCGGGGAAGCAGGACTGCGAATCGGGGACGTGATCACCGAAGCCGATGGTCGCCCCGTGGAAACCGTCATGCAGCTGCGCAACGCCATCGGACGCCGGTACGCCGGCGAGAAAGTTCGCCTGGTGGTTGCTCGCGGAGCACAGCAGCTGATGCGAGAAGTCGAGCTTGTCGATCGCCTGCGGCCATTTGAGCACGCCTTCCTGGGGTTGCTGCCCATTCGCGGACCGGCATCTTCTTCAGATGTTACCGTTCGTTTCGTGTATTCGGGAAGCCCGGCCGAACAGGCGGGCATCAAACCCGGCGATCACGTCGTCTCGGTCAACAACCGGCCCGTTCAGAGTATTGGCGATGTTATCGAGCAGCTCAATACCGTGCAGGCCGGCGATGAAGTGGCTCTGGTGGCTCGTCGAGGCGAACTGGTCCAGCGACCGCGTCTCATGGCCGTGGGATTACCGGCCGGAATTCCCCGCAGCCTGCCGCCGGCGCGCGGCACCTTGCCCGAACGCACGGCGACCGACCGCCCCCCGGTGGGCGTGGTACCGCTACGGCTTCCGGAATACGCAAACGCCTGCACGCTGTATGTCCCCGAAGACTACGATGCCCGTGTGCGTTATGGTGTGGTCCTCGCGCTGATGTTGCCCGATCAACTCGATCCTGAACGACTTCGGAATCTCTGGCGGCCGTTCTGCGATGCGACCGATATCATCCTCGCCGTCCCGCAGCCGACCGATGCGCGGGCGTGGCGTCCCGCAGAAGTCAGGCTTGTCCGACGCGTCCTGGATCATGTCCGCGATCATTACGAAACCGATCCGCATCGGATCGTCGTCCATGGCTACCGGGCAGGGGGAGCGATGGCTTGCCTCGTCGCGCTGAGCAGCCGCGAAGCCGTCCGCGGGCTGTCCATCGTCCATGCCGCATTGCCCGACAGCCTCGTGATCCCCGCCAATGACCCCGTCCAACGCCTGGCAGTGCTGGGAGCGCACAGCGGCGAGGGTCGCCAGGGTCGGGCGATCGCTCAATCGTTGCAACGCTTTCGCGATCAGGGATATCCCGTTTCCACGCAGCAAGTGTCCGATCCGGAACAGTATGTGCCACAGGAAGAACTGGGCGAATTGATCCGCTGGATCGACACGCTCGACCGCTTCTGAATCCTGGGACTCTTGAGGCACGACGCGTGCTTTATGCGCCGACATCTAATTGGAGTGATCGCACTGGTGCTGTTGAGCGGCAGCGGAATCCTTTTGCTCTGGCCCCAGACCGGGGGCTCCCATCAGGTCGTGCTGGCAGCCTGCATGCGAATCGGTGCGGTTATGGCCGCTCTATGGCTGGCCTACCCTCAACTAAGCCAATTACCGCAATGGCTGTTTGCCGTCGCCCTGGGCGTTGTCCTGGTGGCCGCCATTCGTCCCCGCCCTCAAATATTGTTGATGGCGGTGCCGGTGGTGATCCTGATCGTGCTGCTCCGCCCGCGCGGCAATCGGAGCTGAACGTTCGATCTCTAAAGAGCCTTCCTATCGTCTCCGAGTCCCCGTGCCTCCGTGCGAACAGTCGGATCACGTGCCCGATGCGAGTTCGGATTTTAGCTCGGTGAGCAGCCGGATGGCGTGGCCGATTTCCTCGCGCTGACGGTCGGGGTCCTGGGGAATTTCACGTTCCACGGTAAGCGGTCCCGCGTAGCCGATGCGGTCGAGCGTCTCAAGATATTTCTTGATCCCCACGTCTCCCTCACCCAGCGGCACTTCCTCTCCCCATTCTTCTCCCGGGCGCGCGGCCCATTTTCCGTCCTTGCAATGAACGCTGCGCACATACGAACCGATTTTTTCCAAGGCT
>CAZNKT010000058.1:0-38616 GCA_964573605.1 uncultured Pirellulales bacterium | reverse complement strand
GAATGATGTTCCCGAACACAACATGCCCCACGCGGTCGGGTTCAACCTTCGAGCGACGGACGGCTTCTCGAACGCACTGCGCGGCCAGGTCGCTCGGCGGAATATCCTTCAATGTGCCGCCATACCCGCCGATCGCAGTCCTCACTCCGCTAAGTACGACAACTTCACGTGCCATGGCCCAAGCCTCCTGATCTCGACGAATTCAATTGAAAACTCCCTCAGGCCGCACGCAACCTGAACCATTCTTCAAGGAACACCTGATCCGGCCGCAACGCCACGGCCCCGCCTGGCATCTCGGCAGGCTGCGCCGCATCCCATCGACATCGCCGGGGCATGCTTGTGCAACACGGCGTGCCGTGCCGTTGCCAAGACGCCTTCACCCGCCTCACCGGCGCGTGCCCGGCCGCTGTCCGATTCGCACCAGAATCTTTGACTGCTCTTTCGCCCTCCCGATTGGCCTCGTGCGGCGACGTCAAGCGTCAAGCTTACCGTACCGCCACATCAAAAACAGCCAGTCCCTGGACATCTCCTTAAAAAGGGCCCCGGCTTAGGCGGAGATTGCACCCGCCCACCCTGGCCTCGAATTGTCCCCGCCGCAACGTGAGAACACCTGCTCGAACACCGTCCGGCGACTCCTCTTGAAACCAACCCCGCCGCCTCCGATCGCAAACTCGCGCTAACCATTACCTACGCAACAGCAAATAGCCTGCCACTCGACACGAAAGACGGGCGGAGGACAGCAACGGACCCGTCGTACCGGTCCTCCCGGGCTGTCGTGCTCTACGAAGTGTGATCAGAGAACGCACAGTGGGTCAAATCCGCGCGCGCGGGTGTGCGGTTTTTACCTTCAACGGAACCCCAACCAGATTGGCGGGATCGGCGATGGCCCAGGTACCGTCCACGCTGCGCGAAGACACGTAAAATGGCACGCTCAGGCCACCAACATTCGCCGCACACGTTCGATGACGTGATTGGGCGGGAAGGGCTTGGCGATATAGTCGATGTCTCCCAGATCGCCCGCCGACGTGCGGAGCGCCCGGAAGTCGCACCCCGTGATCACAATGACCGGAACGCTCGAGCGACAGGATCCCCGCAATTCTTCAAGGACCGACAGACCGGAACGTTTCGGCATCATCAAATCCAGGATCGCCAGATCCGGGCCGTGCTGGCGGATCATTTCCAGCGCGCTTTCACCATCTTCCGCTACGATCACGCGAAAGCTGCTGGCTTCCAACGCGTAACGCAAGGATTCCACGACCGATGGATCGTCGTCCGCGACGAGGATTTTTCGGCCTCCAGTTGAGTCCGAGCTGCTGCCCGGTCCGAGCAGCTTGCGGACGGCATCGAGCAACGCCGCCCGAGACAGCGGTTTCGGCACGAATTCATCCATGCCGGCAGCCAGGCACTGTTGTCGAATGGGAGTGGACGTCACCGCGATCATCGGGACATGGAATGATGTGCCCCTTTCCGCCGCGCGAATCTCCCGTGCGGCCTCCAGTCCATCCATCTGGGGCATCTCGACGTCCATCAGGATCAGGTCGAAACTTCCGTTCCGCGCGGCATCAACGGCATCCTGACCGTTTTCGGCGAGGGAAACCGAATACCCCTCGCGGCGGAGAATGCGGATCGCGACTTCGCGCTGCATCAGGCTGTCGTCCGCGACGAGAATTCGTGGCGAACGGTGTTCCCGACCGGTCTCAGGTTTTATCATTGCTCAATTCGCCTGGGTTGCGCCGCAACGAGAACAGGCCGGTTCTTCAACGCGACCATTGTGCGCAAGGGCCTACGCCGCCAAGAGCAAAACGCAGAGCGAGCTGGTTTGTGTACTGTTCCGTGTTGAGCACCCTCTGAGGCGTGGTTAACAATCAAAAAGGTGCTCGGGCTAGTGCGTGCCGCACTCACAAGTTCCGGTTGCATTACTTGCATTCCAGCGTCAATCGGCTGGGGATGCGGAACATCCGACTGAGACCTGATCCAGTTAACCAACTCTAGGAACGCGGTCCCGCACTGTCAATCTGTGTCGAAGCGGCCCCAAGTAAGCCCTGGCCACGTCGTGAGCGCGGCGTGCTGGGTTATCGCGCCGTTGAAGATCGCCGGAAGTCCGAAACGGCAACATCGGGCGGGCCTGGCAACCGGCTTCAACGACAGCGTGGAGAAGCTATCTTTCTGGCACCGATTACCTTAGGACATGAAGAAACGTTAACAATCCCCGCTGTTCGGCGGCGCACTCGAATCGGACCACGGCTGTTGCGAGACAGCGGCAGGCGGCCGTTGCATCGAACGCCCGAATGGAAGTGATGATTATGAAAGTCTTGTTAAGCACGTGACACTTGCACGCGTGTCTGCGGTTTGCCTACCGCGGCTTGGAGGACGGATCGTGCCGGCGATAATCGTCTCCGTTGAGGCTGTCGACGACCGACCGCATCCAGGCTTCCAGTTCCCTTCGCATGGTGTCGCGCCGCCGAGTCTGCACGTCGGCCAGGTCATGGGATTCGGAGGGGTCTGACGCGAGGTCGTACAGCTCCCACCGCACGGACTTACCCCGTTCCGCGATTCGGTGCAGTTTCCAATTGCCATCAAGCCAGGCCGAGTGTCCGGGGAAGTTCGTCGTGGAGTACCGCGATTTCGGCAACTTGCCGGCGTTGCGACTGGAGGCATGGGGTGCCAGGTCCATGCCCTGCTGCTGTGCCTCGAGCAGCTCCTGCATCCATTCGGCCGAGGGCGTACGAATGCCACGAACGGGATAATCCCAAAATCCGATCGGACGCGGCCGGTCCGGCATCTGGCCGACCAGCAGGGGGGCCAGACTGATTCCGTCCAGCACAGGCCGTTTTGGCCATGGGACGCCTGCCAATTCCAAAATGGTCGGAAGGATATCACTGGTCGTGCATGGAACCTTTATGGATTGCGGTACCCGAAGGCGGGCGGGCCATTCCAACAGCGCGGGAACAAGCAGCCCGCCCTCGTAGATTTGACCCTTGTGGCCTCGGCGGCCGCCCGTGGAGCCGACGTCCGGGAGCGCCCCGTTGTCGCTGCAATACCACACGATGGTGTTCCGGCGGATGCCAAGTTTCTCCAAGCGGAGCCGAAGTTTGCCAAACGCGCGGTCCATGGCCGTTATCTCGCCGTAAAAGTGCTGTCGCTCTTCGGGTTGATCGCGGTAGGCCTTGCGGTCTTCGGCGGTGGCCACGTGTGGACGATGGGGCGAACCGAACCACACGACAGCCAGAAATGGCTGTAGGGTCTGGGATTGAGCTTCGATCCAATCGAGGGCCGCATCGACGGTCACCCCCGAACTTTCACCCCGCGTGGCGACCGCCCGACCGTTGCGTGACAGGATCGGATCGTTGTCGAAGAAGTTCGGGGCGCTGAACCACTCGTCAAACCCGTTCCTGCCAGGGTTTGCGGGACTGAGATTCCTGACCGATCCCAGGTGCCATTTGCCGAAATGCCCCGTAGCATACCCGGAATCCCGGAGCAGCTCGGCCAACGTTGTTTCCTGCGGGCGGATCGGATAGCCCCACCGGAAGACGCCCATGCGGTTCGGGTGGCGGCCCGTCAGCACGCTGGCCCGCGTCGGCGAACACACCGGCGCGGCGGCGTAAAAACGGTCGAAGCGGACCGCCTCCCGAGCGGCGGCGTCGAAATGGGGTGTCTTCACAACCGGATGACCCTGGTAGGCCATGTCGCCCCAGCCTTGATCATCCGCCATGACCAGGACGACGTTGGGGCGATCTTGCGACAGGCAACCCAGGGGCCAAACGGTCAGCACAATCGGCGTCAGCCAGCGAAGATTCATGCCGTTGCTTTCTCATCGAGATAAATGCAATGTGAAGATTCAAGGCAGCGTCGTGGCATCGGCCGGCAAGGCGGCCTCATCCGCCGAGCGCCCCGTGTTGCGAGCACGTAATGCGGTGCGCCGTTCACGGTGACGGCACCGGATCGGTGACCGGCTCCGCATACCGTTTGGGCGCGCCCTTTTTCATGAGCCAGACTTCGGACACGAGCGTTCCCCAACCGCCCGTATTCCGCCATACGGCGACGTCGGATGAAAGCCCTTCTCCGATGCCCGGCTGTTTTTTCATCCACAACAACAATTCTCCGTCCGCGGTGGCCTCCCGCGGGACGTCGAATTCGAAGAAATCGGATTCAAACTCGGGAAGTTCGACGTTCTCGCCCAACAGATGCTCATCCGCATAGACCGACTGGCTGGTCTGTTCCTGGAACTTGCCGAACCTGGGCAGGTATCGTGGCCGCACCAAGGTGAGTCGTGCCCGATAGGCCGCGTCCGGATCGAGACCTGTGTACCGGAATGCGACCCCGCGTTCTTCTTCCGTGGTGAAGGCGACCGTGCGTTGCGAGCGCCGGTTGAAACCACTGAAACCCGATTCACCGTATGGCCAGCCGTTGACCAAATGCGGAGATGCCTCCGGAACGCCGGCATTATCGTAGAAGCCTCCTACGCCGGGATCTTCGTAGTACACGATCCTTTCCACGATCCGTTTGAGTTGATCCTCGTCAGCGGCATCGCTCGCGCGACGAATCTCACGGGCCAGCCATCCCAGACCGCAGAAGTCGTGGTTGAGATTGAACAAACCGACGTTGCGCACGCCGAAGATACGATTGCTTTCCTGGCCCAATCGTTCGGCCAGCGATCGAAGTCGCCGCATTTCCGCTGATTCTCCGGGAGGGGACAACGGGCTCAAATCCTCGACCGTGGACCGCAATCCTCCCTGGTGGAACGCCGCGCGCAGACGCTGCATGGCATCGTCCATGACAGCCCGTTGTCTGCGCACATCCAGCTGGATGACTTTATCGAGGTACGCCTTCTGCGCATATTGCCGCCACAGGTAATCGTGCTCCCGGCGGTGCGCGGGCATTGCCTGGCCCGCGGTCTCCACCAGTGCGATCAGGCGGTCGATACCTGCATTGTCATGGATGGGCGTCTGGAGGTTGCCTTCCAGCATGAAGATCGCGTCTCGCATCAGACCGCTCGCTTCCGGTCCGAAATACGTGCGCGCGTATTCATCGACAACGGCTTCCACGGTCTGGTGAGGGTTCCAGAAAAGTCGCTGATACATCCACTGGTTGAAATGGTCATGGTGGCCTTCGGAATAGGCAACATCCCCGAGGGCGAATTCGGTTGTCTCCTGGAACACCCTGTAATAGTTACGCGGTCGCGCATGGAACGTTCGGCGGTCGTACACCATGGCCATGGCCTCGCTCGGACGGCGCGCGTACATCCAGAAATCCCACCGCGGGGGCGTCATGGAGTTCCGATCGGGGATCAATTTGTGATCCATCAGTCCATACTGGGAATACACCCAGTGGGTTAAATCGGAGAACAGCAGGATGGACTTGTCGGGCGGAAGCTGGTGCAACATTTCGCGCAGGTAGCCGCTCAAGGCGCCGCGCCGGGCATATTCAAACAGGTCGGCGCGGTGGTCCTGGCGTCGTCCCGGCGTCCAGCCCATCGCATTGGAGCCTGGCCCGTAGCATATGCCGTCCAGCAGAGTGTCTTTGTGGGTCTGAAAGTGTTCGAAGATGGCCCGGTCGCCGGCGTTGTCGAGTTTTTGGTTGCCGAGAAAGACCTTCGTATGGGGGTGATACCGATGGAGAATGCGGGCGTAGTCTTCACAGAGCCGTATGAACGTACGGCCGTATGGCGCGGCGGCCTCGGATTCGTCGCCGCCGCCATCGCCGGATTTGAAGTGGACATAATCCACGGGCGGCATCTGCCGGAAAATCTTTTCCCGGCGTTCCAACAGCGCCGCCCGCGCCTCCGCAACGGCGGGGCTTAAATAACCCGTCCGCCCGATGGCTTCCTTGGCCTGCCATTGGGGTGGTCCCGAACCGCTGTTGCCACTGACATGCACGATGGCGTCGAGGCCATAGTTTTTGAGAAACGAGAACGTCTCGTGGTCGGTTGCCGCAATGCGAAATGTATTGGCTCCAGCCATCGCGTAGTCCAGATAAGCGCCGCGCAACTCGTCTTTGGTCCACTTCCGCGCGCCGGTCAACTGACGCATGGTATGGCCCTGCGCGACGTTCAAACCTCGCACGGGCCAGCGGGGCGCTCGGCGGACGTGCAAGCGCTCGGGAAAGGAAACCCCATCGCCATGGCTGCGGCAACGTCGCAGTATCTCTCCTACGGCGTACAGCAAACCTCGACGATCGCTACCCATGGCCACGACCATTTGCCGACGGGCGGCCTCACTCGACGCCAGCACAAAACCTTCGCGTCCCGGGTCCAGCCGTTGCGGAACAGACACTTTCAGCCGTTTGGCGATGCGGCACAGGCCGGCGTAGGAAGCGGCCGTGCCGAAATGAATCGTCAGGCCAGACTCTTGGGGACCCTCGCTCCGTATTCGCGCCGTGGCTCCGGTCCGCTCCTGGAGGCGGTCGGCCAAAAGCCGCGCGCAGCGATTCTCCACATCGTCCGCATGCTCGCCCGCCAAGATCCACACGTTTTCGAAACCGCGCGCCCAAACAGCGCCGGCAAACGGCATCCACGCAAAACACAAAATCCCCACGGTGAAACACAGAAAACGAACTGGCTCCCAGAGGATTCGGTGTTGCCTTTTGAAATGTAGCATGACTCGGTGCCTGTCCCCGTTTGCTCGACACACAACGTCCGTCAGATTCTTTTCCAGCAAGCAATTTCCGTTTTCGCGTACTTTGTGCCGCCGGATGGGGCTTGTCAATTTATGCCGCCTTCATCCGTCTTGCCAGGCACCCCGGCAGAAAGAATGCCTGCTGGCAGGGGTCCGCGTGGCCAGCAGAGCAGAAGTGCGCGGGCGGCTGCGGCTTCCGGCGCGCACGCCCCTTCCCATGGATTGTGTTGAGGCGTCGGCGGAAGGCCTATAATGCACGGGAGACTTTGAACGACGTTTTGTGGAGCGCATTGTAAATGGCGTCCTTACGATCTGGTTATTTGTTGGATGTTCCGTAGCCAAGCTTGTGCGGTTGCGCCATGCCGAAATTGTTGCCGAGAATTTTGATGATCACGAGACGATGGGCTCCGCACGCGGCGGCCGGATTGCCAGGCATGCTGCTGATAACGCTGTTCGCCGGTGCTTCGCCGGTGAGGGCGCAGACAGCATTGGACACCTACGTGGCAGCGGCGGATCCATTCAGTTCTGTTGAAATGGGGACAACATATTCGCTGGCCAACACCGTCTTCGGCAATGGCTTCAATGCTTACGTGCTGGACATGACCTCGCAGCGCTGGCGCTCCGTGTCCGACGTAAACCGGACGGACTGGCAGCACTGGCTGACAGTGATCAAACCCGATGTGGTAACACAAGACACGGCGCTGTTGTACATCACCGGCGGAAGCAACGGCGGGAGCGCGCCGTCAGGCGTCGACAGCACGCTCGCGGAATACGCATCGTCCACTGGTTCCGTGGTAGCGGAACTCCGCATGGTTCCCAATCAACCGTTGTACTTTGCCGACGAGGTGCCTGCAAACGACCGCTTCGAGGACGAGATCATCGCGTATACTTTCGACAAGTACCTGAATACACCGTCCGACGATACGTGGCCCCTTCTTTCACCCATGGTCAAGAGCGCGGTGCGAGCCATGGACACGGTGCAGGACTATGTACCGATGGTAGCCAACGGAAATACCATCGAACAGTTTGTCGTCTCCGGTGTCTCCAAGAGAGGCTGGACGACGTGGCTCACCGCGGCCCACGACGGACGGTTGGCGGAACAGGATCAACGCGTGCGGGCAATCATACCCTATGTGATCGATGTCCTGGGCTTCGAAGACCAGATGCGGCACCATCGCCGGGCTTATGAAAACGTAACGCAAAACATGTTCGGCGACTATTCTGACGCTATCCATGATTACGTGGAATTGAACGTCATCGATCGCTTCGATACTCCCGCGGGACAATCACTGATAGATATCGTCGATCCGCGGAGCTACACCGGCCGATTGACAATGCCCAAGTACATCGTGAACTCGACGGGCGACGAATTCTTCCTGCCCGATGGATCCCAATTCTACTTCGACGATTTGCCTGGAAAAAAATACTTGCGTTACGTGCCGAATACGAATCACGGGATCTTCAGCGGGTCCGATGCGTCGGCGTCAACGCTGGCGTTTTACGAGGCCATTCTGGCGGACGGCGGCGCGTCGCTGCCTGAGTTCTCATGGAGTGTTGAAGATGACGGGGCGATTCATGTGCAGGCAGTGACTGCGCCCAGTTCGGTTCGCCTGTGGCAGGCCACGAACCCGTCGACGCGGGATTTCCAGAAACGTCATATCGGCGCCGCATGGAACAGCTCGCCCTTGTCCGACCAAGGCAACGGTTTGTACGTCGGCCAGGTCGCGGATCCCGGCGGCGCGGGCTGGTCGGCGTTCTTCGTGGAGTTGACGTACGACGATGGAGGATCGAATCCGTTGAAGTTCACCACGGAAGTCAGTGTGTTGCCCGTCCGACGTTACTGGACGGGCGCTGGCGGCGGACAAATGAACGACCGGGATAATTGGGCCAAGAGCCTTCCGCTATTTGCGCGCGACACGGCGGTCTTTGATTTGGGCGGCGATTACACCGTTCAGATTACTGAAAACGAAACCATACGGCGACTGGTCGTGGCCAACGACGACGTCACGCTCTCTTCGAACGGAAATATCGTCTCGGCCACCTCGCAAGCGTCCGCAAACCCGTCACTGGTCGTGGGGGATCAGGCGGGTGACTCCGGCCGGATGGCACTGGCGGGCGGGATGTTCACCGTCTCCCATGCGGCCATCGGACGTGCGCCGGGCACGAACGGCTGGTTGTCCGTGGGCACCGGCGCATCGCTCTCGGCCACCGGCACGATGGGCGTCGCCGGCACGCCGGACGCCGCCGGGGGGGCGGGGATGCTGCATATCCAAGCCCAGGGCGCGGTCGAGGCGGCGGGTCGGCTGCGCGTGTGGGACCAAGGAACGGTAAAGCTCGAGGAAGGCATCCTGCAAGTCGCGGGGATCGATCTGGAAGGGGGATTGTTGACCGGTACCGGCACCGTGTCCGCTGACGTCGTGAACAACGGTGCCGTTTCGCCCGGCAATTCCGCGGGAAGGCTCCACGTGGAGGGAACCTACGAGCAGAGCGCCGGTAGCGCGCTGCTTGCCGATATTCTCGGCCCGGACGCGAACGATGACTACGATGTGTTGCAGGTTTCCGGGCACGCGGCGCTCGGAGGAACGCTGATCCTGAGCATGCCAGGACCGTTTTCTGCGGATTTGGGTGCGTTTTTTTCGGTAGTCGAGGCCGGTACGATCAGCGGCCGATTCGCTTCCGTGGACGCGTCGCTGGCCCCGCTGGGCGAAACTGCCTCGGGCTTCCCGCTCGACTGGCTACCGGATTACGAACACTCCGATGTGGTCGAATTGCTTGTCGGCGTACGCGGGGACTCGGATTTGGACGGCGACATTGATTTTGACGACATCGATGATCTCGTCGTGGGGTTGACCGCCCCCCTGGCGTATCTGGCGTCCAAGGGCCATGGGGCGTCGGCGACGAGCGATATGGACCTGGACGGCGATCTGGACTTCGATGATATCGATGACTTCATCGCCCAACTCGAAGACGGCATCTCGGGCGGCCGCCCGTCGCACGGTGTCCCGGAACCATCGGCATGGTGGCTTGCCGTGGCCGCCACGGTGGCGTGGGCGGCTCTGCGCCGCGGCGCCGGTTGAGTTGATCTGTTAACGAGCCCAATCGTTGACCACGTTCCGCGGTTTGCCCGCCAGAAACGCGGCGATATTATCCACGGCGATATGCAACAGGCGTTGCCGTGATGCGCGGGCAGCCCAGGCGATATGCGGGGTGACGTAACAGTTCCTGGCAGCGGGCAGCCGGTGATCGGGCGGGGGAGGTTCCTCGGACAGGACGTCAAGCCCGGCGCCGGCGATACGTCCCTCATTCAGTGCTTCGGCCAGCGCCTGTTCGTCTACCAGAGGGCCTCTGCTCGTGTTGATCAGCAGGGCGGACGATTTCATCATGGCCAGGCGCGGGCCGTTGATCAGGTGGTGCGTGTCGTCCGTCAGCGGGCAGTGCAAAGTGACGACATCACTTTCGCGCAGCAGCGTATCGAGGTCGACCGTCTCCACGCCCTGCTGCAGCTGGACGTCTTCCGGCGTGTGCACCAGCACGCGCATTCCGAATGCCAGGGCTAACCGGGCGGTGGCCTGCCCGATCCGGCCGAAGCCGACAATTCCCATGGTCAGGCCGTCCAATTCGACGAGTGGGTAGTCCCAAAAACAGAAATCGTCACAGTTCGCCCAGCGTCCGCTCCGGACCGCCTCGGCGTGGTGGCCGATGTGCTGCGTCAGATTGAGCACGTGGGCCATCGTCATTTGAGCAACGGTATTCGTACCGTAGGTGGGAACATTCGTGACCGGAATACGACGTTCCCGCGCCGCGGCAACGTCCACGATGTTGTATCCCGTCGCGAGCACTCCGATGTACTGAAGTTGTTTCAGGCGGTCGATCACGTTTGACGGGACGGGTGTTTTGTTCGTGAGCACAATCTGGGCGTCGCGCGCACGGTCGACAACCGCGTCGGCCTGCGTCCGATCGTAGATCGTGCACTGCCCTTGTTCATGGAGTTCATCCCATGAAAGATCGCCCGGATTCAAGGTATATGCGTCGAGGACGACAATGCGAGGTGGCATGGGAGTGGATCCGGATTCCACGGAATTTACTCAGCGAGAATGGGTTGGCGCCAATCGGCGCCGCGCCTCCAGTCGAACGCTCATGCATCCAGCGCCTGCCGCAGATCGTCAATCAAATCCTCGGCGTTCTCGATGCCGCAGGACAACCGGATCATATTGTCGGGAATGCCGTAGTCACGACGTTCTTCCGGAGTGCATTCGTAATAGCTCATGACCAGCGGTTGTTCGATCAGTGATTCCACACCGCCAAGACTCGGCGCGATGCGCGGGATGTTGACCGCGTCCACGACGGCGGCCGTGGCTCGCCAGTCCGCATCCTTGACCAAAAACGTGATGAGTCCTCCGCAGCCGAGCATCGTGCGGCGGGCGACTTCGTGGTAAGGATGCGACGGCAGGCCCGGGTAGTACACTTTTTCGACGCGCGGATGTGATTCGAGAAATTCCGCCACCAGCTGGCCGTTCTCATTATGGCGCTGCATCCTCAATTCGAACGTCTTCAATCCTCGCAACAGCAGATAGGCATTGTGCGGGGAATTCACGGCACCCATGATGCCGCGAAGATTTCGGATGGGCTCGGTGAGTTCCTCGCGCCCGATCACAACGCCCGCCAGAAGATCGTTGTGGCCCGCCAGATACTTCGTGGCGGAATGAATGACCAAATCGACGCCGGCGGCAATGGGTCGCAGATTGTAAGGCGTGGCCAGAGTGGCATCGATGACGGTGGTAATCGCGTGACGCTTGCCGATGTCCACGAACCGATCCAGGTCAACGACGCTCAGGTGCGGATTGGTCGGAGATTCGCTGATCAGCAGTTTGGTGCGCGGCGTGATCGCTTTCTCCATCGCGCCATAATCACACGTGCGCACCTGGCGCACACCGACCTCGAAACGCGAAAGGTGCTTGACGCAAAATTCCCGCGTTCGGTGATAACACTCGTCGAACAATACGACCTCGCTGCCCGACTCGAGGTGCGTCATCAGCAGGCCGACCATGGCCGCCATACCGCTGGAGAACAGCAGGGCCGACTCTCCACCCTCCAACGCGGCCAGTTTGCGCTCGGCGACACGTTCTCCCGGGTTGCCGTAGCGCCCGTATTCTTCGCGAGGCAGTTTCTTTTCGACGTACTGAATGACCGATTCCGTATCGGCGAACGTGAAGGTGGACGCACAGAAAATGGGATCGGTGATCGCATTTTCTGGTTTCTGGCGCGCCTCGCCGGCGTGGACAGCCCGCGTGGACGCCCGCGTCTCGTGGTCCCGCGGAGCGGATCGTTGCTCGTTCATGCTTTGGAAAGCCAAAAAAAAACGACCGCGGGAGGCGGTCGCTAAGAGTCGTTGCGAAGTGGATCGCCGGACCATTCACCACCGACGACCGGCCGACAGCATTGCCGGTCCCGGGACGGGGCGAGAAGTTGTGGCGATGGCACTTTAGCAGTAACGGCTGCAAGCGGCCACAAATCACCGGAAACCCAGATTCTAGTGCGTGGACTTGGAGCCAGCAAGCACCTCGCCGGGTGACCATCGGGTTCTGGGGCTCTGCTCGGCTTTGCGGCTTTGCGCGGTGCCCGCCGACCGGCCTTGACCGCTTTGTGAGAACCTGGGACGATCCGCCGCCCGGCGGAATGGAACGTGGGAGCCATGCGGACAGGGCGGTGGTCTCGTCGCGTTCGGTGGCGTATTCACGAAACATCATCCGGGAAAAAACGGCCACGCATTTTCCCGGCCGTCCAGCGGGATCGGCCGATCCGTAATATTTTCTTGCTCTCGAGGAATGGTGCCGATGGTCCGATGCGGCCTGACTCCGTGCGTGCTTTGTGGAATGGTATGTCTGGCAGCGGTTGGCTGCCGTTCCCCGTACTACGCGGACCGCGGCGCGGTGTTTGGCGGGTTGACCGGAGCGGGCGTGGGCGCGATTGTTGGCGACGCTGTCGGCAGCACGGGCACGGGCGCGGCGATTGGGGCAGGCGTTGGAGCGTTGACCGGAGCTGCCGTGGGCGACGCCATGGACGAGTTGGCCGCGGAGAACCAGGCACAGATCGCCGCCACCCTCGGTAGACCCGTCACGCCCGGCGCGGCCACCGTCCCGGAAGTCGTTGCCATGAGCCAGGCCGGGGTTGAACCGCGGCTGATCGTGGCCCACATTCGCAACGCCGGTGTGGCCGCCCCGCTGACCTCGTCCGACGTCATCTACCTCACACAACAGCAGGTCCCCGCGCCGGTGATCGAAGCGATGCAGACGCCACCGCTGCCCAGGACGGCGCCCCCGCCGGCCGTCGTGGTCGAGGAACACCACTACGGGCCGCCGCCCTACTGGGGCCCACCCCGGTACCGACATGCCTGCGGTCCCCGCGCATCCTGGGGCTTTGCGGTGCACCACTGACGCGACCGTCGCGGCAACCGGCGGGGACCGGTCGCCGAGCGCCGGAGGGTGTTGCACCGTTGACCTCCGGCGTGTTCACTTACAGATTCCAACATTAACCTCACCCGTGCAGCACCGTAGCGCGCGTGTGCGGCCGAACATCCAGTTTTTTCCGAGGCTTTTTTCTTAGGCTGTGCAACGCATGATTGCCGAAGTTGTCTCGTTAGGCGACGAATTGGTGAGCGGTCAGCGGCTGGATACGAACAGCCAATGGCTGAGCCAGCGCCTCGGCGAATTGGGCATTGACGTCCATTACCATACGACGACCGGTGACGATCTCGGTCAGATCGTGGCCGTGTTGCGCCAAGCGACGTTACGCGCGGAGTTGGTCGTGATCACCGGGGGCCTCGGCCCGACGGCCGATGATCTGACCCGGCAGGCCTTATCGGATGCCTATCAGGTGCCGCTCGTCACATGCCCGGAGGCCCTGCGAGCGATACGCGAACGCTTCGCGCGGCGAGGTCAGGCGATGCCGTCGCGTAACGAAGTTCAGGCGCTCCATCCGGCAGGGACCGGAATGATACCCAATCCTCATGGCACGGCGCCCGGGATATGGATGGAAGTGCCGCGGCCGGGAGAGTCCACAGCGTACATCGCGGCCTTGCCGGGCGTACCATCGGAGATTCACGCGATGTGGGCGGATTCTGTGCGTGACAGGATCGCCGCCGTCGCTCCCCGCGGGCGTGTCATTCGACACCGCCGGATCAAGTGCTTCGGCGTTGGGGAAAGCCAGCTTGAACAAATGCTGCCAGATCTCATCCGGCGCGGTCGCGAGCCGTCCGTGGGAATCACTGCCAGCCAAGCCACGATTACGCTGCGCATCACCTCCGCCGGTTCAGACGAACGCGCGTGCCTCGAAGCCGCGCAGTCCACCGTGTCTCAAATCCACGCGTCACTGGGGTCCCTCGTTTTTGGTGAAGAAGATGACGAACTGCAGGACGCTGTCGCGCGACTGCTTGATGCCCGAGGGGCTACGCTAACCACCGCCGAAGTGGGCACGGGGGGACTCGTCGGCGAGCGACTGCATAGCACCACGGCGGTCGGCCGGCTACGCGGCAGCCTGGTCGCCGCAGACGTCGCCCGGCTCGCCGCCCTGTTCGATCTCGAACCCTCAACAGCGGTCACGATGGATACCGCGGAACTTCTGCGTCGTGTGGCGGAAACGTGTCGCCGAGTGCGACATGCGGACTTTTCGCTCGTTACGGGCGTGCTTCCGGATCGGTCGGCGCCGGGCGATGACGAGGCGTCGCTCATCGTGGTGGCAGGCCCGTCCGGCGAGCGCCTGGAGAAAATCTCATCCACGGGCGATCCCGCGATTCAGCGGGTCCGAGCCACCAAACAGGCCCTGGATTCGCTCCGGAAGGAATTGCTCCAGGCGCGTTGACGGCGGACGGCCTTGGCAACGGGAAGGACTCTCATGCGTCGCGACGCAACACCGGCAACGACACCGGCGGAGGCGTCCCACGCGCGCGTGCTCGTCGCCATTGCCACGTACAACGAAATAGAGAATGTGCCTCGGCTCGTCGCCGACTTGCGTCGCACGCAACCCGAAGCCGACGTGCTGATCGTCGATGACAATTCGCCAGACGGGACGGGGCGATGGTGCGATGTACAAACGGGCATCGATCCGCGAGTACGATGCCTGCATCGTCCCCGGAAAGACGGCCTGGGACGGGCGGTGATCGCCGGACTGCAATATGCGCTGGAGCACGGCTACGAGATGGTGGTCAACATGGACGCCGATTTCAGCCATTCTCCGCACGCGGTTCATCAAATGATCGCCAAAATGCAGTCCGCCGATCGGCTGGACGTCGTTATCGGTTCACGATACATCCGAGGCGGGGCTATCCGCGGATGGCCATGGGGGCGGCACGTGATGAGCCGCGCGGTGAATCTGTTGGCCCGTGTCGCGCTGGGAATCGGTGTCAAAGACTGCAGCGGCTCGTTTCGTTGTTACCGCGTGGCGTGTCTCCGTCAACTCGACTTCGCAAAGTTTCGATCGCGCGGGTACGCGTTCTTCGAAGAAATCCTGTGGCGGCTGCGCAAGCATGGGGCGCGGTTCGCCGAAATTCCGATCACCTTCGAAGAGCGGCGTCTGGGGCGGTCGAAGATCGATGTAAACGAAGCTCTGGGAGCGATGGCAACCTTGTTCCGACTCACACTTGAACGCTTGACGCGACGCTGAACGGAACTGCCCGGGTTCCCGTTTGAGGGTTTCTCTCATTGACCGAATTCAGGGGATCAGTCCGCAAGCCCGATATCGTCGGTGTAGGCCGACTGCAGCAGCTCGTTCTCTTTGGTTTCGTGGCGCATGAGCTGCTTGCTGAATTCGTGAAACTGGGCCTCGATACGCTCCCACCAATCGGCGGAACCATCGCCTTCACTGGCGCAATGGGAAAGATCCCGGATCACTTCGCGCAGCCGGACGTGTTCGGTGCGGAGTTGGTCCGTATCATGCGATAGGCGCGGCGCATGTTCCACAACCTGATCGAAGAATCCGTCGATCTCTTCCTGGGTGAAGTGCGTTTCGACTTCTTCGCACAGTTTGCCGATCTGATCCGCCACGTTGACGACGGTCGCCAGACGCTTGGCCAGTGTCTGCCGCACGTTGCCGAGTAGCTGGCGCAGCTCCTCATGTTCGCGCCGGATTTGTTCCAGTGAGTCGCTACGGGAAGGCTTGGACGTCATCGTTCATGCCCTTTTCTGAAAAAGAATATCGGCCCCGAAACACCACGTTGCCGCGTGCTGCCGGCCCGCGACGCCGCAGGTATCCGGCTTGACACTCATGCGGCGGTCCGCCGCTACGCCCGGGCGGGGCGATCGGGGTGCCTCTCACGGCTCCGGTCCATGGTGACCCAGATTGGACTTCATTTCATCGATCGCGTTGACCAGCGCGGCCACCACATCCATCGTACTGATGACGCCGACGGGGTGATTATCGTCAAGCACCGGCAGCCGGTGAACATGATGGGAACACATCGCACGGGCTGCGGCGAGCAGTGAATTGCCCGACGACACGGACTGGACTCCCCGCGTCATCCGTTGGCCTACGGTCTGCTCGTTGCGGGCATCATCGGCGGCAAAGTCCACGACGCTGAGGATACCGACGCAGCGGCCCTGCTCGTCGACCACCGGGGCCGCCGAAACATCCCGTTGCGTAAACAGTTCCAGGGCTTCGGCAATCGTGTCCGTTTGGCGCGTAACTACCACCTCCTTCGTCATCACGTCCGAAACCCGTAGAGTCAGCAGTCTGTCGATCGCGAATTCCATCTTGTGATTCTGCCTGGTCACCGTGAAAAATCGTTGCTCTGCCGGAAGCGGGCATGGTCGATGATAATCGATGCCCAGACGGGAGCAGAAGCGCGAACGGACGTCGCGGGCCGTGGGACCGCCACTGTACCGGCTGCGGCGCCCCACCGCACATCCAGCACAGGCGCGACACACCCTGTCCGCCCCGGCCACCGCACCGCAACACGCCACGGTACCCACGCCACGGTACCCTCACCCGCTCTGTGCAATTGCGGTGCCACGGGTGATGATCCGCAAAAGCAGGGGGCTGTATCCCGCGGCGCTTGTCGCAAGTGTGCGTATCCGCACATAATGGGGGCGGATCTGTGCCATGCCGCCCATCGAAGCGGGCGGCGGATGCGGCCACTTGCCGCTGACAGAGCGGCATTCCGGCCCGTCCGGGGGTCGAGCGCGGTGCATGGATCGTCTAGCGACGGGTCGCAACGGGCTTTTGGCATAGGCTTTGCGTGAGATGGCATCCCAAGTGCGGAAAGCGAAATGGCACCGAGCACGCGCTATGGAAGACACCCGCATCGACCTGTTGATCGTCGATGATGATGACGAGCTCCGTGAAACAATGTCGCGCCGTTTTCAACGGTCGGGGTTCGGCGTTCAGGATGTCGGAAGGAGCGAAGAGGCGCTGGCCCTCGCCCAGCGGCGCGACTTCGACGTGGCCATCTTCGACATGGCGATGCCCGGCATGTCCGGTCTGGAATTGCTCGAAGAATTCAAGCGAAGTCACGCTGAATGTGAAGTCATTCTGTTGACGGGCCGCGGGACGATCGAAACGGCCGTGACGGCCATGAAAATGGGGGCGTACGACTTCTTGACAAAACCCTTTCCCCTCAAAGAGCTTGAGCCTCTCATCCAGAAAGCGTACGAACGGCGATTACTGAAAAAGGAGAACCGGCAACTAAAAGCGCTGCTCAATCGCTCCCTGCCGCAGTCGGACATGATCGGCCAATCGGACGCGATGCTGGAAGTATTTCGGCTGATCGAGCGTGCGGGTCCGAGCGACAAAGCGATTCTGATTCAGGGCGAGAGTGGTACGGGAAAGGAACTCGTCGCGCGAGCTCTGCATCAATCAAGTGAGCGATCGGACAAGCCCATGGTCGTCATCAACTGTGCGGCCCTCCCGGAGCCGTTGCTGGAAAGTGAACTGTTTGGCCATGAGAAGGGCGCTTTTACAGGTGCTGTCAGCGCGAAACCCGGATTATTCGAAGTGGCCGACGGCGGGACATTGTTCATTGACGAAATTGGCGAGATGCCCACGTCGTTGCAAGCCAAGCTGCTGCGCGTCCTGGAAGACGGCTCGCTGCGACGCGTGGGGTCAATCAAGGAACGCCGCGTCGCGGTGAGGCTGCTGGCGGCCACGAACCGGGATCTGTCCCTGGAGGTTGAGGCGGGCAAGTTTCGAGAAGATCTGTTTTACCGAATCAATGTGCTGTCCATCGATTTACCCCCCTTGAGGAAACGCCGGGCGGACATCGCCATGTTGATCGCCCATTTCCTCGGTACGGAGTGGGACATCGAAAGCCAGGCCGTGGAACTTCTCGAGCGATATGACTGGCCGGGTAATATTCGCCAGCTCATGAATGTGATCGAGCGGGGCAAGATCATGGCCGAAGGTGGAACGGTGCGGTGCGACGATCTGCCTCGTGAAATACGACGTTTTGCCCTGGAACAAAACCTCAGCGGCATGGAGACCGATGATTTGTCGACCATCGAACGGGTGAAAATCATCGAGGTCTTGAAGCGCGAGCATGGCAACAAGACACGGGCGGCAAAAGCGCTGGGTATCGAGCGTCGCAAGCTCTATCGGCTGATGGACAAGTATGCAATCACGCCCGTGGACTACGATCCGCAGGCGCAAACAGTCTAGGTACATTTTTTGGCGTCCCGGCCACAACAGAAGGGGGTACGCGACACGCTTTCACGAGGGCTGCCAGGGTACGCGGCCGGGCGGCGATGGCGCACAACAACCCGGCCAGGTGCCCGTGGCCGTTTGGATCGGACGCGACGCGCGGCAGAAGGCTCGTGGGGATCGCGTCGGATCCGCGCGCCGCGCGCGCGGATGAACACACCTTGACGGGCACGCGGGCGTGGCACACGATAGTCGCCAACGTGCCGCTCGGTTCCCATGGTTTCGGAACCGAAGGCCCGGTCCGTATGGCCTGCGGTCCGGCCCCGATTTGGCGGCCAGCACAACCGACCATCCGGTACGCCATTCTTGGGGACGAGGCATGCAGAGATCCGCTGCGCGGCCGCTGATCATACGGGTACCGGCCGAGTGCCGGCAGGCGCGGCCGTGTTGGAAAGGAGACGGCACAGCGAGGATGACTTTGGCCCTGTTTTCTCGATGCGTGCGCGGGGATTCGATTGTAACTTGGGCGGGTTTGTGCCTGCTGTTGATGGGATGTGTGCGGCAGCCGGTGCCGCCTTACCAAGCCAGTGACGCGGCCGAGGTTGTTTCCGAATTTCACCGGCAGCAGATTGAGGACGCCCTCAAGCGATTATTCGGATCGCCGCAATTTCCGAGGATGGCATTCGTATCGGATGAGGCCGGTGAGCAGGACGATGACGGCGCGGCCGGCGACGAGCAACAACCAGCCGTGGTGCTCGTGGATACCGTGGATCCGGAATGGTTGAAGCAGGGCGCGGTGATCTATCGTCGCCGGTGCGCCGGGTGCCATGGCGTCACGGGCGACGGAAACGGCCCGGCCGCCGCCTATTTGCAACCCAAGCCACGCGACTATCGCCGGGGTATCTTCAAGTTCACGTCCACGCCCTACGGTGCCAAACCAGCGCGCCACGATCTGGTACGTGTCCTCCGCAGGGGAGCCAAGGGCACGTCGATGCCCGCCTTTCCCTGGTTGCCTGATGACGAATTGGAAGCGGTCATCGACTATGTGATTTTGCTCAGCCAGCGCGGCGAGCTGGAGCAGTACGCACTGCAGTTGGCCCGATACGATTACGACGAGGACGAAGAGATCGATTTCATGGAGTTCGTCGACGGCCTGGCGAATATCCGTGAGGCGTGGCAAGAGGCGGACGATCTCGTTGTTTCGCCTTTGACTCCCGAGCCCTCGTACACGCAAGAATCGATTCTGGCTGGCCGGAGAGTGTTTCTGGACGAGAAAAACGGATGTTACAAGTGCCACGGGCGTGATGCCGAAGGACAAACGCATTGGTTGAGCCATGAGTTTTTGTCGACGCAGGAGTCGTTGCCCGAGGACCAGCGCCAGCAGATCAATTACGACGACTGGGGCTACCCCGCCCCGGCCGCGGACCTGACCGCCCGGTTTCTGCACGGCGGGCGGCGTCCGATCGACATTTACCGTCGCATCTATACGGGAATCAACGGCACCCCCATGCCGGCGTTCTCGCAAACGTTCAGCGACGATCCCGACAAAATCTGGCACCTGGTCCACTATGTCATGAGCATCGTGGAGGGCAAGGGCGTGAGGCCGGAGGAGAAAACCGGGCAAACGGCGCGGAGCGGCAGGGCACGACGCGAAAATCTGATGGCCGTACGTGACGCTTCGTAGAGGCCTGTACGGACACGCACCCGATGAGGGACGTGACACCGATGGATTTGCAAACCCACCAGCAGAAGCTCGACGAATTGAAACGCCTGCAGAAACGTGTCCTCGAGCTGGAAAGCGAATTGCAGGCCTCGCCGCCGGGCCACTGGCAGGCGAAGGGGCATTACACGGCATATTACGCGACAACCGGGTTTATGCTCGGCATGTTCGGTGCATCCACCAGCCTGCTCTTTAATGTCGTCGGTGCGCTGTTGGTCGGCTTCCATCCGTTGAAGCTGATCCAGGTCTATCTCACGTTTCCGCTTGGCGAGCGGGCGTTGACGCCCGAATTCGACACGGGCATTGTGCTGGCCATCGGGTGTTGCCTGTATATTGCCACCGGCATGCTGTTCGGCGTGCCGTTTCAAGTGATCATGTCTCGCTTGGCCCCCGAAGCGTCGCCGCTGCGTCGTCTGGCCGTGGCCAGTCTGCTCGGTATTGCTTTGTGGCTGGTAAACTTTTACGCGATTCTGTACTGGCTTCAGCCGCTGCTGTTCGGTGGCCGCTGGATTGTGGAGCAAATCCCGTGGTGGGTCGCCGCTTTGACCCATCTGGTTTTCGCGTGGACGATGGCACTCGTGTACCCCTTGGGTGCGTATGTTCCCTATCGGCGACAGACGGAGATGATATGAGCACAGGACCCGGCGCGTCCGACGTGCCCCGGCACGAGGAACTTGTCGACGAGCGGCTGGTCAGGTGGTATTTCTTTGCGGCGTTGTTTTACTTGGGCCTTGCCATGCTGGCCGGACTGCACGTCGCATCGCAACTGGTGCATTGGAACGCGCTGCGCGGCATCGAATTGTTTTCGCCGGGCCGTTGGCGGATGGTCCATACAAATGGAGTCGCCTACGGTTTTCTGGCCAACGCCTTTCTGGGCGTGCTCCACTGGTCGATCCCGCGCCTGACTCTCCATCCGGCGGCCAGTCGCGGCCTGTCGTATTTCATTTTCTTTGCCTGGCAGGCGGTGGTGCTGGCGACGGCGGGGGGCATCGTCGCGGGTCCGACATTTCAAGCATCGCCGTGGGTGGCTGATTTGGCCGGCCAGTTCAATATCGCCTTCTCGCTCGGCGCACAGGGAATCGAATGGGGCGAAACACCGTTCTGGGTGGACCCCTTGGCGCTGGCGGGCCTGGCTCTGGTGGCCATCAATTTTCTCGTCCCCATCGCCAAAGCGCGGGGGCCGCTGTATGTGACGCTGTGGTATTTCCTGGCTGCCTTTGTATGGACGTTCTTGACCTACGCGATGGGCAACTTCCTGCCCGAGTATGCCTTGGCCGGAACCAGCGCGGGCGCGGTCGGCGGCTTATTCATCCACGACCTGGTAGGGCTATTCGTAACGCCGCTCGGCTGGGGGATGATGTATTACATTGTGCCGATCATCCTGCAGAGACCGATCTGGAGTCATGGGCTATCGCTCGTGGGGTTCTGGGGTCTGGCCTTTTTCTATCCGCTCCAGGGGATCCATCATTTTCTGTACACGCCGATTCCCATGTTTCTTCAATATGGCGCCGTGATTTCCACGATCGCCGTCGAATTTGTTGTTGCAACCGTGGTGATTAACTTCATTGGGACGATATGGGGAGACGGCCGCAAGGTCGTCACGAACATCCCCATTCGATGGTTTTACACGGGGATGATCTTCTACTTCATCACGTGCCTGCAGTGTGCCTTGCAGGTGACGCTGACCTTCCAAAAGCTGATCCATTTCACGGATTGGGTCGTGGGACACGCACACTTGGTGATGTTTGGCGTCTTCAGCATGTGGATCTTCGGTTTTATGACCTATCTGTTCCCTCGACTGATAGGACGCAACTGGTACAGCCGTACGCTTTGCGAGTGGCATTTCTGGCTGTCGGCTGGTAGTGTTTTCGTGATGTTTCTGGACCTTGGGCTCGTGGGTGTCTTCCAAGGCTTCTTTTGGGCCGGCCTCCAGCCGTGGGACGTATCGCTGATCGGTTCGCAACCGTTCTGGGTGACGCGTCTGGTGGCCGGCCTGGGTATGCTCGCCGGATTTTTGTGCTTCCTGTACAACATCTGGATGACCTATCGCGGGACGGAGCGTCCGTCCGAGGCGGCCCTGTCTGCTTCGGCATGACCCGGCGCCGGAGCGAGACGTACAACCGGTAACCTACCGTGGAAAACAATTCCCATGTTCGAAAGCAAATCAGGAATACTGTTTATTGCCGGAGTCGGTTTCTTCGCGTTTGCCTTTCTGTCCAACGTCGTTGTGCCCGTGCTCATGTTTCAGGATCTGCCCGAGGAAACCATTAAACAGACGATCAATTCCCGGATCATGTACCAGTTTTCGGAGCTGAGCCGCCGGTATCCCGAACCGTTTCGCGACGCATTCGGGGAGCCGACCGTGGACGGGTGCGCTGACGCTTTGCAGCTGGGTCGGCAGGTGTACATCGGGGAAGGCTGCTGGCACTGCCACAGCCAATTTGTCCGACCGGTCTCCAACGAATCTCGTCGTTGGGGCAAGGTGGCCGAGACATGGGAATACCAGAATGCGCTGCAGCGCCCCGTCATGTTCGGCACCCGACGCGTGGGACCCGACCTGAGCAGGCAGGGAGGCCGGCACGGCAATGACTGGCACGCCGTGCATTTCTACAATCCACAGACCCTGCTTCCCGACTCGCCGATGCCCGAGTATCCGTGGTTGTTCCACGGTGCACCGGACAAGCCCAACAAGCGCGGTCTGGCCCTGATCACCTACGTGCAATGGCTGGGCTCGTGGTTGGACAGCTATCCTTACTACGAAGAACTCAAGTCAATCCAGTCCGAGGGCTATTGATGATGTCGTCGCTCCAGGGCCCGCGGCTCGCCCGAGCCGTAACGCTGTTCTTCGCCGTCGTGATCCTTGTTCCGTGCCTGGTTGGCTTCGGAACCAAGTTCGTCGAATTTGTCAACACGTTTCGCGCGGAGTCCGACGGCGCGTTCGCGATCACTCCGCTGGTCAATTACCTGCTGGCCAGTCTCGGCTTCCTGTGTTTGTTGCTGTGGGCCGTCCGCAATGGCATGTTCCACGACATCGAAGAGCCGAAATTCAAGATGCTCGACAATGAAAGACTCCTGAATCGTACCGCGAAAAAAGGAAAGTGATGGGATATGGCGGAGGTCGAAAAACCACAGGTGCAGGCTGATGACCGATATCACCACTACACGGGCAACCGCATTCCCTGGTACGTACGGTTGATGTGGCTTTGCTTTTGGGTGTTCGCGATTTATTACACGATCCAGTTCCTGTTCCCGGCCATTCAGAACGAATTGTTTCAACTGTAATGGTTGCACACCAATTGCGGCAGCAACCGTGCGCCTACTGCGGATTACCCGTCCCCGGGCGATTCACGCCGGACGAAGGCTTCGGGGCCCCGGAGCCCGCGTATTGTTGCTTCGGGTGCCGATTCGCGGCTTCCGTGGCGGCCTCCGACGCTCCGCGCGACGCCCGCTGGACGTTGACTCGACTGGGCCTGGCCATCTTCTTCACGATGAACGTGATGGTCTTCACGATGGTCCTCTGGAGTTGGGAGGTCTACGACGTTGCCGCGGCGGGACCACCGCGTACGGTGGACGCGCTGCGGGAGTTGCTGCGCTATGCAACGCTGGTGTTTTCGGCCCCGGTTGTGTTGCTGCTGGGTGGATCGCTCGCACGCGACGCCATCGGCGAACTGCGCCGGGGGCGCCTCACGACCGACGTCTTGCTCTTGATGGGCGTGGTCGCCGCGTATGTCTATTCCGTGGCGTCGCTCGTCCGGAGCGATCGGCACGTGTATTTTGAAGTCAGCTGCATGGTGCTCGTGGCCGTCACGCTGGGGCGGTGGCTGGAAGCCGCGGGTAAGCTTCGCACGACCGATGCGCTTCGCTCGCTGGAAAAGCTGATGCCGCGTCGAGTTCGCAGAATCGTGGAGGGGGTGGAACAGGAGGTGGACCTGGAGGCAGTCGAGCAAGGCAACCTTCTGCGCGTACTTCCCGGCGAACGGATCGGCGCTGACGGCGTCATCGAGCGAAACGAGGCGACGATCGATGAACAACTTATCACGGGTGAAAGCCGCCTCGCCGTTAAACGGAAGGGTCAGACGGTCTATGGCGGTACGCTGAATGTGGACGGCGACCTTGGCGTCCGGGTTTCCGCATCCGGCCGCAACGGTACGTTGTCGCGAATGATTCAGGCCGTGCGGGACGCCGCCAGCGTTCGCCCGCCGGAACAGCGATTGGCGGACCGAGTCGCGGGCTGGTTCGTGCCCGCGATCTCGCTGGCCGCCGTGGCCACGTTCGCCGCTCATGCCACGTCGTCCGGCCTGCAACCAGCCATTATGGCTTCGCTGGCCGTCCTGCTGATCGCGTGTCCGTGTGCACTGGGTGTTGCCACACCCATGGCCATCTGGTCCGCATTGGGTCGTGCGTCCCGTGGCCGGGTGATTTTCCGTGACGGCAGCGCCGTGACGCGACTGGCCAGGCTCCGCAATCTGTGCGTGGACAAGACCGGGACGTTGACCACGGGGCGGCCCCGACTCGTGGCATGGCATTCGGACAGCGCGACAGCGGATGACGAAATGCTCGGAGTGGCGGTGGCCCTGGCCGAGGGCTCAACGCACGCGCTGTGCCAGTCCGTGCGGGAATCGGTGCGGATGGACGACTCCCTGTTGTGCGTCGCGAATCGGAGGCTTTTTCCGGGTCGGGGGATCGGGGGCGAGATCGAGTCGGTGGGGCATGCCTGGTTGGGAAGCCAGCGTCTGATGCGCCAATTCCAGCTCGCTTTCACTCCGGCGCTTCATGACGCCCACCGGCACGCCGTTGAACACGACCAGTGCTGCCTGTGTGTGGGATGGGCCGGCAGCGTGCGCGGTCTGTTCACCTTTGAAGAGGCCTTCCGAACCGAGGCAGGACAGGCCGTCGACGCGCTGGCAAGACTCGGCCTGACCGTGACGGTGCTCTCAGGCGATCACGCCGTGCGGACCGAGTCGGTTGCCCGCTCGTTGGGCGTGACCGCTCGGGCCAACCTTCTACCGGAGGACAAGCGACGTGTGGTCCAACAGATGAGCCGGCAGGACGGTCCCGTCGGCATGGTCGGCGACGGCGTCAACGACGCCCCTGCGCTGGCCGCCGCCGACCTGGGAATTGCCATGGGTTGCGGCGCGGACCTTTCGCGTGACGCTGCTGACGTCTGCCTGATGGGGGACGATCTCGAGCGGTTGCCGTGGGCTATTGTGCTGGCGCGGCGCACACGCTGCACTATCTGGCAGAATCTGGGCTGGGCGTTCGCGTACAATCTGGTTGGCATTCCACTGGCGGCCGCTGGTATTCTGAACCCGATCCTCGCGGCACTTGCCATGGTAAGCAGCAGTCTGTTTGTGATTTCCAACTCGCTCAGATTGGCCAGACTTCCGGAACCACCTCGGCGGCCCCGTAACGGAATCGACGTTCGTGCCGACAATCGAGCGGCGGAAGACCCCGGCGGGTTCGACCGGCCGTCAACCCGCGAACCGTTGGCCTCCACAACGTGACGACCATGGAAACGGCGATCGAGTTACCGCTTGTTCTACTGGCCGGAGTGCTGGGATCGGCCCATTGCATCGGCATGTGCGGGCCGTTTGCGCTGGCGATCGGCGGCCACACGCGTCGTGTGAAAGGCCATCTGGCGATTCAGCTCATCTACAGCTCGGGACGAATCTGCACATACGCCGCAATCGGGGCGACCGCCGGCTACGGCGGCGTGCGGGTGGCGTCGTTCGCGCCGAGCGTTGTCAATGTTCCGGCAGTACTGGCTTTGGCGGCAGGCGTTTTCTTGCTGTACCAGGGATTGGCCATCACGGGCGTGCTGGCCCGGCTGAATCCACTCATTCGGAAGCCTCGCGACGAAGCAAATCACCTTCCCTCGCGTCCTGCCTCGGGCACGGGCCTTTGTCTTGGAGGCACGTTTGTCGCTTCGTTTCTGCGTGAACCGGGTGGGCTGAACGCTTTTCTCGCGGGCCTGTTCACGGGCATGCTGCCGTGTGGTCTCGTCTACGCATTTGCCGCGCTGGCGGCCAGCTCGTTAAGCGTTTTGCGAGGAGCCGCCGTCATGGCCGCTTTCGGGCTCGGCACGGTCCCGGTGATGGTGGCGACCGGAATCGGGGGTTCCCTGCTCGGAATGACGTCGCGCCGGTATATCTACCAGATCGCGGCGTGGTGCGTCGTGTTGGCCGGAATTATTTCGATGGCGCGGGGAATGAGTTACCTGTCGATACCCGGCTGGGAGTCCGGCGCGTCGTGTCCCGTCTGTTCTTCGCCGGCGGGCTGAACGCATTGCGTAAATCGTTCCGTGCCTCAGGGATCCCGACGCATCGGCGACAGCGCGGCCACGGCGGCCTGACCGACGCATAGGCCGCCATCGTTTACCGGAACCGCCTCGTTGGTCAATACGTCAAGACCAGGTGATCGTTGGAGTTCTTCATCCAGCAGTTCAAACAGCAGCCGGTTCTGAAAGACGCCTCCCGACAGCACGATCGTGCCGACCGCGTGCCGCGTGGCCAACTCTCGTACCTTGTGGGCGACGGCATCGGCCACGGCTGCGTGAAACGCATAAGCAATCTCCTGCGGCGCGCGGCCCGCGAGACGGTCGGAAATCACAGCTTCCAGTAATTGCCGGAAGTCCAGGTCGCGGAAAGGGTAGGGGGCGTGCCGGCCCGCTTGGCGCGCGAGTTGTTCGAGCCACATTGCCGCCTGGGCTTCAAACGTGTTTTCGCGAAGGAATCCCAGCAACGCCGCCACCGTGTCGAACAATCGGCCAGCCGATGAGCTGCGAAAACAACGGAAGCCGCGATCCACCATGGCCGCTGCGTGGCGGTATCTGGGGGGGAACCGGAACGGCGAGGCGGTCATGTCAGGCAGGCTCCGCATTTGAGCGAGCAAGCCGGCGGCCGCCTGCACCGGGTACCTTGCCGATGCATCGCCTCCTGGAAGCAGGAACGGACGGAGCGACGCACACCTCGTCCAACCCCTGCGCAGGCTTCCCACGAAGAACTCACAACCCCATATAGCGCCGTCCGTCCCGTACCCGTTACCGTCCAGCACTACTCCGACAACGCGTGCATCAAGCAATTCGTGTTCTGCCAATACGCTGGCCACGTGCGCATGATGATGCTGTACCGCCACAAGACGCGCCGCCCCGAAATCTTGGGCGAATCTCGTCGAGTGGAACTGCGGATGGAGATCATGAGCCAAGGTCACCGCCCCGGGATCGACAGCGTACATGTCGAGCAGATCGCGAACCGTATCTTGAAATGAGATTTGCGCGGCGAAATCTTCCAGATCTCCGAGATGCTGGCTGGCGATCACCTCCCCTCGCACGACGAGCGCGACGGTATTCTTCAAGTCAGATCCCAAGGCCAGGATCGGGTCGTGGACCGGAAGTTTGGCGACAGCCGCGGGAGCGTAACCGCGGCTGCGACGAATAAGGAACACCCGTTTGGACTGCACGGTCACGACCGAGTCATCGACGCTCCGTCTGATCGGGCGGTCGCCCACGAGAAACGCATCGGCAATGCCGTTTAACCGATCCCGCGCATCGTCGTCCTCAAACGCAATCGGTTCGCTCGATCGGTTCGCGCTGGTCAAAACCAAAGGACTTGGCGCCCGATGCTGAAACAAGAGGTAATGGAGGGGAGCGTACGGAAGCATCATTCCCAGATCCGCGCTCTCCGGAGCAATCCCGGCCAAGGCAATTTTTCCAGGCGCGATCACAATCGGCCGCGCGACGTCCGTTAGCAGCGCCTCGTGCATCGGACTGAGCCTGGCATATTGCCGGGCCTGTTCCAGGTCGCGGACCATGACCGCAAAGGCCTTTTCCTTGCGAAATTTTCTGTCCCGCAGCGCGTCAACCGCTAGCGCGTTGGCCGCGTCGCAGGCAAGATGGTAGCCTCCGATGCCTTTGATCGCCACGATGCTTCCCTGGCGGAGCAACTCGGCGGTTCGCCGGACGGCGCGGTTCGCGGAGAAACGGTCTTCCGAGTTGTTCGTACCCAATTCGACCAGGTAGTAATTGGGCCCGCAATCGGGACACGCGGTCGGTTGGGCATGGTAACGGCGGTTGTTTGGGTTCTCGAATTCGGCCCGGCACGCAGCGCACAGTGCCCACGACGCCATCGTTGTGTTGCATCGATCGTACGGCAGACGCGCGATAATCGAGTAGCGCGGTCCGCAATTGGTGCAGTTGATGTACGCATATTCAAACCGGCGATCAGCGGGGTTGTTCAGTTCCGCAAGGCAGTCATCGCACACCGGCAGATCTGATGATATCCGCACGGTCGGGGCCGATACGCGGCTACTTGGTCGGATTTCAAAGTCGCGGCAACCAACCGGATTGGTGCTCCGGACACGCAATTGAACGATGACAGCCGCCGGAGGAGCCGTGCTTTGCAGGTCCTTGAGGAAGGCATCCAGCGCCTGCGGATTCCCTTCCGCATGGATGTCCACGCCGGCATCCGCATTGCGAACCCAGCCGGCAATAAGGTGCTTGGCCGCGAGCCGATAGACAAACGGTCGGAAACCGACGCCCTGCACTGTGCCGCGTACCGAGATGCGGCAGGCGGCTGGTGTTGAGTGGGAAGGCGGTTGGGACATGGCGCTGACGCCAGGCAGCTTGTATTTGATCAGGATCCGCAAACGCTGCTCGCGAAGCATGACGCGTCGATGCCCGAACTTCCCACGATCATCAACAGATGCGGGGCAGGGGATCGCCGGTCAGCATGTCCACCACGCGGGTTCCTCCGTACGACGCGCGGGCCACGACGCGGGGCAGGGGGCCATCGCTAATTTCACCGATGACCCGTGACGTGTCGCCTCCCGGATGACCGTGAAGCACCTGCAATGCGGTGTCCGTCCATTCCGCCGAGACGACCATCACGTACTGGCCTTCATTAGCGACATGCAGGGGATCGAGCCCCAGCAATTCGCACGCGCCACGCACCGGAGCTTCGACGGGAATAGCTTCTTCATTTAGTGTAATGAATACGCCTGCGTCGCGCGCCAATTCGTTCAGTACCGTGGCCACACCTCCGCGGGTGGCGTCCCGCATCCACCTTATGTCATCGCCGACGACGTCCAGTGCCGCCAAGATCAAAGGCGCCAGCGGACGTGTGTCGGAACGGATATCTGCCTCGAGTTCCAATTCGGCGCGGGCGATCATGATCGTCATGCCGTGGGCGCCGATCGGCCCGGAAAGAACGATTCGATCGCCCGTCACGACTCGTTGCGGACCGAGCCTTGCCTTGGGGTGCATGTTCCCGATTCCGGTGGTGCAGATATACATCCCGTCGGCCTTGCCGTGCTCCACGACCTTGGTATCTCCACCCACGACCTGGATCCCGGCTCGCGCGGCTGCTGCGGCCATCGCGGTAACTTCTTCCCTGAAAATCCGGCTGTCCAAGCCGGCTTCCAGAATGAAAGATGTCGTCAACGCAACCGGTGCGGCTCCGGCAACGGCCAGATCGTTCACCGTTCCGTTGATCGCCAGCTCACCAATCGACCCTCCGGGAAATTTAAGAGGTCGGACGACGAAGCTGTCTGTCGACATTGCCAACCCGCTGGCCATCGGTTCCAGCAGTGCGGCATCGCTGACGGTGCGGAGGCCCGCCTCGGCAAAGGCCGGCGCGATCAGTCCCTCCAGAAGTCGGCGCGAAGCTTCACCGCCGGCTCCGTGGGCCATGGCGATGTGCTTGTCATAGAATTCGGCAGACCGCTGCATGAAAGAAAAGCAGGGATTCCTGATTATTCCAGCGACGCGGATGGAAGGGGGTGATGAGAGTACCTGAAATGTGCCGCGCACGCACCTTCGGCGGATACCATCAGGGCTCCAATCGGATGTTCAGGTGTGCACTCGTTGCCGAACAAGCGGCAGTGATGTGGTTTCATCGCTCCTCTCAGGACGTCTCCGCATTGGGCGGCGTTGGGATCCGCCACGCAAACTCCCGGAATGGCCATGGTTTGTTCCGCATCCCATCGGGCAAACTCGTCCCGAATCCGCAGCGCCGACTGAGGAATGGATCCCAATCCGCGCCACTCGAAGTGAGGTCGAACGGCAAATACGCGTGACAGAACGTCGATCGCGGCACGGTTGCCCTCCCACGGTACGACGCGTCCATATTGGTTTTCAACCTCAGCGGCGCCTGCGCGCAACTGCCGGAGCACCATGACCAGCGATTGCAGGATATCCAGCGGTTCGAAACCCGATACGACAATCGGACAATGATAATCTCGAGCAATGAACTCGTACGGCCGGCAGCCGATGACCGTTGACACGTGGCCCGGGCCGATGAATCCGTCGATCCGCATGTCAGGCGATGCGAGGATCGCTTCGATTGCCGGAATGATGGTGACGTGGTTACAAAACACGGCAAAGTTGTCCGCATCCGTATCCCGGGCTCGCATCAGCGTCAGCGCGGTCGACGGTGCGGTGGTTTCGAAGCCGATGGCGAAAAAGATGACCTGCCGATCGGGATGCTTTTGCGCGATCCGCAGGGCGTCCATCGGGGAATAGACGACACGGACATCGGCGCCGCGGGCCTTGCTTTCCAACGGGCTGCCTTTCGACCCCGGCACGCGCATCATATCGCCGAATGCCGTGAAGATGACGTTCGGGTCGTAGGCCAGATTCAAGCCATCGTCCATCCGGCCCATCGGCAGCACGCAGACCGGACAGCCGGGCCCGTGGATCAATTCGACATTGGGTGGCAGCAGGTCCATCAAGCCGAACCGAAAAATCGCGTGTGTGTGGCCGCCGCACACTTCCATTACACGAAAACGCCGCTGGACCTCGGCCAGGGAGCGGATTTCGTCCAGCGCGCGCCGAATCAGCTGCGGACTGCGGAACTCATCCACGTATTTCATCACCGAGGTTCCTCGACGTCTTCCCGTGCTGCTTCGGATTCACCCAGCATGGACAACAGCTTTAGTTGCTCGTCGGCCTCCTCCGCGCTGATCTTACCCATGGCGAATCCGACGTGCACCAGTACCCAGTCGCCGGGCATGGCCGGAGCATCCGCCAACAGATCCATGCTCACCTTTCGGCGGACACCCAGAATATCTACCATCGCCAGGGGCGGATCGTGGGAGAGCAGTTCACAGACTTGTGCGGGAATCGCCAGGCACATGAGCAGGGTCTCGCCGCGAAGCGTCTCCGGGTCTCGCCACCGGGGCCAAAGCTGCTGCGTGCATCATAGGACAAGGGACACGCGCCGGGAATGGGAACGTCTACCCGACCGGCTCGGCACCACTGATTGTACACAATGGCGCGTCGCGAGCGGCAAAAAACTGGGCGGTCGGGCCGGACGGCTGCGAGCGGCGCTTGGTCTTCGTCAACGGGGCCTCCGGCGGCAGGATCGCGGAACGTCTCATCAGCCGGCTACGGTCCCGGACCTTCCATCATCAGCGCGGCGGCGCCCACGGCGAGGGCCAGCACATGCAGCAGCAAAATCAGCAGACCCACGCCATACAATGTCCGTGTACCGTCGTCCATCACGGGTCGGCTCCCGTCTTTCCGCCGCAGGAACCGGGCGCTGATGACGCCGCACACCCAGGTCCAATGGAGCATGACGTGAAGGACTACGGTAGACATGAACATGCTGAGAATCATGAATTGCAGGTTGATCCACTGATACAGGTCCCAGGACCAGATATACCAGTCCGCGGAACTCGGTCCGTGAGGGAACACGAAGCGAATGACGGTGGACACCCAGATGAGAACGACGAATAGCGTGAGCAGCGTGCAATCGACCCAGAAATTGATAACCGTACGCGACATAGTAACCCTCGAGGCGGAATACGGCGTCACCTAAGCTTACTGATTTCTCACGAGAGGCAGCAATGGGGCCGACAATTGTGCGGACCGGAAGTGCGGGGCAGGGCCGAACCACAAGCGTGCGATGGGCGTGCGGTGACGCCGCAAAATCGGCCCGCCCTGAATTGCCGGCTCGCTGGCGGTAGCGGTACCCCTTTCTCCCTGTCCGGCTTCGTTCCATAATCATTTGGTAGTGCCTCGGTGACTCGCAGCACGTTGCCCGGCCGGCCCTAGTCTCGTATGCCTTACCCTCTTCTCAGACGCAGCTGAGTGACAGACGCGCGACCGCTATGAAAAACGAGGCTGTCTACCGCAAATTCATGGATTTGCAGCGATATGTGGATTGGACCGCCGCGGATGTCGTGCGTGTTACCAAGGCCGGCAAATACGTGACGGCAAACTTCCACGAGCTTGTGGAGGACTTCTACGCGGAGATCGACAGACATCCGGAATTGAGCCGCGTTATTGCTGAAGGAGGTTTCGACGTCGCGCGACTCAAGAGGCTCCTCAACGACTGGCTTCATCAGTTGTTTGCGGGCCAATACGACGAAGACTACGTGGCCGACAGGAGGCGCGTCGGCCAGCGGCATGTCGAAATTGGGCTTGATCAGGTCTATGTGAATGCGGCCCTTTCGCGGCTGCAAAATGGCATGATCCGGCTGATCGGCGATGCCTGGCAGGGGGACCGGCAGGAGCTCCTTTTGACGATCCAGTCGCTCGCCAAGCTGCTCAGTCTGGATCAGGCCATTATTGAAGACGCCTACGGCGCAGCGTTCGTGCATCGCGAAAAGCAGGCCGAAAGGGCCCGCAGTGAAGATACGTTTCGCAACCTCGTCGAAGCAGCCGGGTGCATTATCATGATCGTGCGGTCCGACCGCAGCATCGCCTATTTCAGTCCGTTCGCGGAACAAGTTACCGGTTACCGGGCAGCGGACATCCTCGATCGGGACTGCCTCGAGCGGCTGGTGCCTGAAGAGGAACACGAAATGGCCGCGCACGCGTTCGAGCACGTGCTTGAGCGGGGAGCGATCAGCCATTTCCAAAGCACGATTACGTGTAGCACGGGAACGTGCCGGTCCGTGATCTGGAACGCCCGCCGCCTTGACCACTACGAGCGATTGCCGGTTGTGCTGGCCGTCGGCCATGATATCACTCCATTGAAACAGGCTCAGACCAAGGCGCTCGAATCGGAGAGGCTCGCGACCATCGGGCGTATGAGCACGGGATTGGCGCACGAGAGCCGCAATGCCTTGCAGCGGATACAAGCCTACGCGGAGATGCTCGAACTGGAAGTCGACGACAACGCGGAAGCGGCGCATCTGGTCCGTGGAATCCTCAATGCTCAGGAACACGTCAATCAGTTATTGGAGGAAGTCCGGGGCTATGCCGCGCCGATCCGCCTGGACCGCGTCCCCGTGCGTATCAGCAGCGTGTGGCGAGAAGCCTGGAACTCGCTGGACACCGAACGGAAAGGCCGGCAGGCCATCCTGTGTGAAGACGCGCGTCTCGAGGAAACCCGCTGCCAGATCGATCCTTTCCGTATGCGGCAAGTGTTCCGTAACCTGCTGGAGAACGCCCTGGACGCATGCGAAGACCCGGTTCGGATCGTGATCACATGCCGAAAGATCCGACAGGCGAATCGCGATGTGCTGCGCATCGTGGTTCGGGACAACGGACCGGGCTTGAATCGTGAACAGCGGCAGCGAATTTTCGAACCGTTTTACACGACCAAAAGCAAAGGCACGGGGCTGGGGATGGCCATCGCGCAGCGGGCAGCCGAAGCGCACGGCGGTGTACTGGAAGTCGGAAATTGCGATCAGAGAGGCGAGATCGTGCTCACGATGCCGGTATCCGATTAGCCGTCCGGCTGCCGCGGGATTCATTCGCGGCCATCACGACGCCCTTAGCATCTCTGCCAGTAGTTCCAGCGGTAGACCGACAACATTCGATTCACTTCCGTCCTCAATTTGCACCCATCCCAAACGATCCTGATAGCCGAACGCCCCGGCTTTGCCTTCCCAGGCACCCGTGGCCAGATAATCCTCGATGTCGGCGTCGGGCAGCCAGTCCATCTGAAGTGTTGTAATCGCGACGCGGACGCGAATGTGATCGTCGAGCTTGTCGGTTGCATTTCTTCGGGTGGGTGCCGGCCACACACACAGGCCGCTGAAGACGCGGTGCTGCTGTCCGCGTAACCATTGAAGCATATCGCGGGCGTGTTCGGCGTCCGCGGGTTTGCCCAGGATTCTACCGCGGCACTCGGCAAGCGTGTCGCAGGCGATGAGCGTGCCGTGCGGCACCCGGCGGCGAACGTCGGCGGCTTTCCGGAAGGCGAGGTCCGTTACGACCGATGCGGGGCCCTCGCGGCTGCAAATGCCGCACTCAACCGCCTCGTCAGGCACCACCACCCGGAAGGAGTAGCCCGCCTCGGTCAACAACTGGCGGCGGCGGGCCGAACCGCTGGCCAGGATCAATTCCCGCTCGCGCATCGCTGCCACGCAATCTGGATGAAACGCCTGAAACAGATCCCCGCGGTATGTCGGGCAATCCGGTCCGACGCCGCGTGGGCGGCAACACACGGCCGCCACCTGAAGTCTAACCATACCGCACGGACACGACGCGGCAACGCGGCATTGCCGTCGAATTGGCGATTTTTTCTCGGCCCCTGCCAGTCGTTGATACTGCCATTTCTTGCCTGAATTCCATACAGTTGCAGGATGGACCCCAGCGTCGTCGTCGTCGACATCTCCGCGGTCGCCGAACCTGAGAGAGTTTAGTTCAAAGTGGATTTTGCAACATGCTTCGCGGTGTTGCCGGACAGGCCAACGCCGCCGCCTGAGGAGGGGAGCCATCCGTGTACGCGCTGCCGCTCCAGTTTACGGTGCTCTACGAGGACAATCATCTGCTAGTAGTGTCCAAGCCGGCCGGACTGGCAACGATGGGGACCCGGTCGGGCCGGCCGACGCTCCTGGCCGCGGCCAAGGATTACATCCGCGCCAAGTACTCTAAGCCGGGGAATGTTTATCTGGGCATTGTGAGCCGGCTTGATGCGCCCGTAACCGGCGTCGTCGTGATTGCCCGCACATCGAAAGCCGCAGCCCGATTGACGGACCAGTTTCGCCGCCGTGCGGTAACCAAGGTATATTGGGCCTTGGTGGAAGGACGCGTCGCGCAACAGCAGCGCCGAATAGTGTGTTTCCTGCGCAAGGATGAACGGCATCGCCGCATGCACGTCGCGACGGAAAATGCACCGGGGGCGCGGAAAGCCATCCTCAACATCCGCGTCCTTCAAAGATGGGCAGAGGCGTCGCTGCTCGAAGCAACTCCGGTGACAGGACGCAAACACCAGATTCGCGTGCAGCTTGCCGATGCCGGCCACCCCATCCTCGGGGACAGAAAGTACGGCGGCCGCCGTGCGTTTCCGTCGGGCGTCGCCCTGCACAGCCGGGCTCTTCAATTCGAGCATCCTGTGCGAAAGGAGCGCCTGCGCATCGAGGCGCCGCTGCCCAGTTGCTGGCTCACGATGGGAATCGCGGACGACGCGCCTGATTAGCGCTTGTCGAACTCCGATTGCAGCATGTTGATGCTGCGCGCGTCGAGATAGCTGGTCACGATCTTCTCGGTGCGAGCGTAAAGCTGATCGATGCGGGCCTGAATGCTTCGGTCGTCCGATACGGTCTGCTGTTGATGCTGCGCGATCTGTTGCAGGAATTCGCTCTGTGTTGCCAATGTCTGGAGTGCGTCGAGCGTTCTCTGGGCAGCTTCAAAGTCTTTCGTCTCCATCTGCCTGCGGGCGCGAACCATCAGTATTCCTCGCCGTGCGACGACATCCGTCAACGCATCCTGCAGGCGGCTGACGAAACCTTCCGCTTCAAGCAACGGCGTGTTGTCCGGGAGATACGCCACCATTTCGGACGCGTAGCCGTCGAGCACGGGCAGGCGCGCGAGCATCTGATTCCCATGCTTGACGAACAGCGTGCGGAGTGGCGGCATGCCAGGTGAAACGAGGATGTCCCCGGCCGCATCGGTCTGACCGATGCGTTGCAACGGCTCGTCCACCGCCTTTCTGCAAAACAGCTCATACCCGATAAGAGGCGTGTCGTTGCTGGATCTTGATCGCAGCATCAGGCGTGTCGGCGCTGCGTGCGGAGTCACCTTCACCGCCAACTGTTCGATTCGGCCTCGCGATCTTTTCCGTATCGGTTGATTGAGGCCACTGAAGATCTCGCAGATGATCTGTTGCTCATCGGCTTCCGCCACACGCAAGAACGTCCAGGGGACGGTTCGTATGCCGCCGGGGACCGGATTTCCTTCGCGATCGTTGATGCGGAGAACGGGCACAAAAAACGTCCCTTCAGAAACGTTCGTCGGCGCATCCGTGGCCCGGGCCAGGGCGGATGCTCGTAGTCGGAGGCGGACGCGGGATCGTTCCTGTACTTCTACCTGCGCCAGCGGCGCGAAGGCTTCGGCCAGGATACGAAAGGCCAGTGAGCGTAGCAGCAGCGGCTGCCGGATCCGGCGCGTGACCGCCGATCCCCAACGCTGGGTCTGGCAATCAAAGTCGCGTGCTGCCAGGCGCAGTTCGTCGGACGTGGATGAAATGGCGAGCAGCAGCACTTTATCCCGTGCTTTCTGCCATTCGCGCACATCGTCGGATGTGAGTTGTGTTGTCCGTCGAACGAGGTCGCGGGATCGCGCCGTGTCGGCGACTGTCACGTCCACCTGCCACACCGCCGCTCGAAACGCTTCGCTCTGAGCCTTTAGATCTTCCACGAGGAGTTTGACCACGGGACCAGTCAAGCGTGGGGTCGTGTCAACGGCAACCACGATGCGCACCCGATACGGTTCATGTTCCCAGGCCGTGTCACACCGCGCGGCGCCGCCGAACAGCGTCGCGGCAAGGCAATTCAGCAAAAATACAAAGGCGTTCCACGATGGACGGCGCGGGTCAGTTCGGGACATTTGTTTGTTTTGGCGTTGCCGGGCGCGAGCGGCGCGGTTCGCAAATGCAGCCATCTTCGCGTGATGCGGATTGTCCATCTACTCAGGGAACGACGCGCCAATTCTCGATATTCTGATAAAGCAATACGGGCTCACTTTGCAATCCGGCGATTCCGTGGCGGTAGGCAAAGTGGTTCACGGTCTGCCAAAGGGGAATCATGGGAACTTCGTCGTGGGCCAGGCGGTGAATCTCTCGAAGGGCTTGCCGAGCCTCGTTCCAGTTGCCCGCTTGGTCAAGCTGGTGTAATGCGTGCAGCATATACGGACTCACATCGCCCATCAGGCCCCGCGGTCCGAGCAGCCTGTGTGCGTCCGCAACGGGTTCCCAACACGCAATCTCAGCATAACGGAGGTCATAGTTTCCGTTGACCGGGAGATTCTTTTCCGGGTCATCTTCGCGCAACTCGACGTTGATCCCCAGAAATCCCAGGTGGCTTTGAATCGCCTTACAGCATTTTCGGGCAGTGGGGTCGGGCGGGTGCGCCAGAACCAGCGTTGGGCCGGATATCGGGGAAACATCGGATGGCTTCGCGTCGGCAGTCTGTTCACCGGCGGTGGTCTTGGCGTCGTATGGACCGCGCGCGGGCGACGCGGACAGCTCGCGCTGGGCGGCGGTCGCCAAAATAACGCACATCCGCGGTTCGTAGGGTCGTGGCTCGATTTCGGGATCGGAAGCGTATCCGATCACATCATCCAGGTGAACGCTCGCGGGAAACGGCCCGCTTAACACGACGAATCCGTCCCGGGCAGTCCCGCCGAGGACGACGCGTTCCAGGATCGACTGACGGTGAATACCATAGATCAGCGCCCGCCGAAACGTTCGTGATGCCATCAGGGGACGGTCCATGTTTGGGATCAGGATGTGGACGGTCGGCAAGGCATAGGGCGTGACGGTGATCTTTGCCCATTGGGCGACGTTGTCCAGCCGCCACGGTGGGACGCGCGCGAGCATGTCGATATCGCCCTGCCGCAGCGCTGCGAGCCCGTTTTCTTCGTCGGCGTACCAGTGTTCGGTGATTTCCTTGATCGGCATATTCGCGCCTTCGGCTCGCTGGCCGTTGGCCACAAATCGTGCCGTCCGCGGAGACCATTCGGCGATGCGGAACGGCCCTATACCAACAGGTTGGCTGTCTCCTCCCGGAGGACGCGCCCGTACGGGCATCGAAAGCAGCGCTTCGGCGCGCACGTATCGACGGCGCAAGCGCACCTGAAGTGTAAAAACATCTTGAACCGACACGGAATCCAACAAATCGAACCACAGCGGTTGCCATTGATAATCGGCAATCGTATCCAGCCCCAGCAGTGCACCGGAAAGATCGTAGGCCGTAAGAGCTTGGCTCGATCCAGCGAGCATATTGGGACGGAGCGTGAACGTCAGCTGCAGACCAGAGTCGTCCAGCGCGTAGGTTCCTACGGGGCACGCATACCGTCCGCCCTGCGAGTCATATCCGACCAGCTCCAGCAACGTTCGGTCCATCAGGCGGCTCGTCCGCAGCGAAGCAGGAGAGTCAGTTCGCGTCGTGAAGTCGCCGCGGCCGGGCACAAAGACTCCAACCGAGACCGCCGGGTATTGGCGATCGAGTTGCCTGGCGAACGGCGCCAGTCCTTCCAGGGAGGGCCATAGACGCAGCGCGGCTTTGCTGGCTCGCACGGCCGTCGATAGATCTCCCGCTGCGGCCGCCTCCCGCGCGCGTCGCATGGCATCAGAAGCCTGCCGCTGGAGCCGGTCTCGCCACTGGCCCATCTGCGTGTTCGCATCTTCCTCCAGCCGGTCCAATACCGTCCGCAGGATTTCACGCGCGGAATCGAAATCCCGCTCCTTTACGTAGCGGGCAACACTC
>CAZNKT010000057.1:0-39853 GCA_964573605.1 uncultured Pirellulales bacterium | reverse complement strand
GAGCGGGACGGGCAAGGAATTGGTGGCCAGGTCGATTCACGACAAGAGTCGCCGTCGCGAATGTCCCTTCGTGGCCATTAACTGCGCGGCGTTGCCCGACTCGCTGCTGGAAAGCGAACTGTTCGGGCATGCTCGCGGAGCGTTTACCGATGCCCGCACCGAACGCAAGGGGCTGTTCCAGCAGGCGGAGGGAGGGACACTGCTGCTGGACGAGATCGGTGATATGCCCCTCACGGTGCAGCCCAAACTGTTGCGGGCCCTGGAGGAGAATCGCGTTCGGCCCGTGGGCAGCGACACGGAAGTGCCGTTCGACGTGCGTATCCTTTGCGCGACCAACCGTGATCTGGAATCCGCCGTGGAAGAGGGGCGATTTCGCGAAGACCTGTTCTTCCGTATTGATGTCATTCAGGTCGAACTGCCGCCGCTGCGAGCGCGGCAAACAGACATCTTGCTTCTCGCGCAGCGTTTTCTTGAGGAATTCGCCGCCCGCTCCAAAAAGCGCCTGGAAGGCATTTCCGAAGCAGTGGCGGAAAAGCTGCTGGCCTACAGTTGGCCCGGCAATGTGCGCGAACTGCGCAACGTCGTCGAGCGGGCCGTGGCGCTGACACGCTACGACCGCCTGGCAGTGGAGGATCTGCCCGAAAAAGTGCGGGACTACCAAACGTCACAGGTATTCATCGGGGGCCACGATCCCAGTGATCTGGTGCCGATGGAAGAAGTCGAACGGCGCTATATCCTGCACGTGCTCGATTCGGTCGACGGCAACAAGACGTTGGCCGCCCGCATCCTGGGTCTGGATCGCAAGACCCTTTATCGCAAATTGCGGCAATACGGCGCGCTGGACGGCGAGTGACCGGCGGCGGCGCCGCGCCGACTGTTGATGATAAGGGACTGGGGAATCATTCCCCACTGGGGCATTCTGCCCCAGCCGGCCTTCGGCAGAGCGGATCGCTGCTACGGCACGCTACGGTCTTTCCTGGCGTCATCGGGCACCAGACCAACGCAGTTTCGATACGCTGTATGTGCCATTCGGGTATAGGTTAACAGCGCAGCACGGCGTCGGCGTTCCTCCGGCGCGCGGCCACGGACGAGGCTGTTGCCTGGAAAGTGGCACACAACTTGCTCCCGCTCCAATACCAAACGGATGCCCGCCGCGTGAAAGGGAGATCGGGCGTGCGGCGGGATGGGAGGCTCAACAGTTCCATGCGGCAGAAAGCAGCCCCGACAGTCCGGGTTTGCTTCCGCGTCACGAGGTGAATTCAATGGCGACGAAGTCCACGGTTCCAGATCGATCCCGCCAACCGATGGATGGCCTTGGCGCGCGGCCGTCCGCGGGATCCGACGAGGCGCTGTTGCTGGAATACCGCGCCACGCGCAACTCCGACGTGTTCCGCCAACTCGTTGTACGGTACGAGCAGGAATTGTTTCGTTACCTGAGCCGCTACCTGCGAGATGCCACGGCGGCGGAAGACGTGTTCCAGCAAACGTTTCTGCAGATCCACCTGAAATGCGACCAGTACGAGCCCGGCCGGCCGGTGCGGCCGTGGGTATATGCCATCGCAACCAACCAGGCCATTGACTCGACGCGACGCAATAAACGACACCGGTACCAGCGGCTGGAAACGCAGGTCGATGAAACCCGCGAGCGGCAGCCGCCGGCTGTCGAGGCGGCGGATCCGCAGCCGTGGATGAACGTGCAGCAGATGGAACGTAGCCGCCATGTGCGCTTCGCCGTGAACCGGCTGTCCGAACCGTTGCGTCAGGTCGTGCAACTGATCTATTTCCAGGGCATGAAATACCAGGAGGCGGCCGATGCCCTGCGGTTGCCTATTGGCACCGTGAAAAGTCGTGTACACGCCGCCTTGAACAAGCTGGGAAGCGGTACGCTGAATAATTTTGAGGACGGCGAACGAGCGCGCCGGCCGATGGCGCGTTCGGCGATGGCTTCCTGTCCCAATTGATCCATTTTCGGGTCGAACAGAGAGGAGAAAGAGGATGGAACAGGCAAAGATTCAAAAACAGAGATCGTTTGGTTTTGTGCAATTGCTGGGAACAACGGCGCTCGGCTTCACACTTCTAGCAGCTGCCGTGGCCCTGACGGGGACCGCCGATTCACAGGATCAAGAAGCGGCGCTGGCGTCTGCGCTGCCTTTGGAAACCGATATGGATTTCGCGACCGTTACGCGACACACTACACCGGCACTGGTTCACATCCAGGTGGAAAAAGTTCACACCATCGCTGGACTGGGGAAAGGGCTTCCTGATTGGGGAGGCCGAATGGACGAAGACAAATTGTGGCAGTATTTTCGTGACCTGCGTCGGGGGCTGCCGAAGGATCGACGCCATGTGCGCGGACAGGGCTCCGGCTTCATCATTGATCCGTCGGGATACATATTAACCAATAGCCACGTCATTGGCCGTGCGGACACCGTTACGGTGACTCTGTCCGACGGCCGCGAATGGGAAGCAAAAATCGTCGGTTCCGACCCCAAGACGGATGTGGCCGTCATCAAGATCGATGGCGCGGATCTGCCGGTCCTGCCCATGGGCGACTCGGACAAGATCGAGGTCGGTCAATGGGTGCTCGCGCTGGGCAGCCCGTTCGGTCTTACAGGGACCGTGACCTCGGGCATTGTCAGCGCGACAGGCCGGAGCAGCATGGGCATTACGGATTATGAAGACTTTATTCAGACGGATGCCGCGATCAACCCCGGTAATTCGGGTGGACCACTGGTCAACCTTCGCGGCGAAGCAATTGGAATCAATACCGCCATCGTCAGCCGCAACGGCGGATCCATGGGTGTCGGCTTTGCCATACCCATCAACATGGCCAAAGAAATCTGCGACCAGCTCATTTCCGATGGTTCCGTGACACGAGGCCACTTGGGGGTGGCGATCCAGAATGTCACTCCGGCATTGGCCCGTTCCTTCGGGTTGGAAAAGTCCGAAGGCGTGCTTGTCGGAGACGTTGTCGGCGATTCGCCCGCCGAGAAAGCTGGAATGGAGCCGGGCGATATCATCCTCAGCTTCAACGGCCACAAGGTGAGCCGGATGACCGGACTGCGAAACCTCGTAGCGCGCACCGCTCCGGAGAGTAAAGTGAAAATCGTGGTCCATCGAGACGGGGAGCAAAAGACGCTGCAAGCCACCATCGGTCAGCTATCCGCCACGGCCGATGTGTCGTCCTCTTCCGAGGAGGCATTGGGGCTCAGCGTCGCCGCGCTGAACGATGCGTTGCGGAACCGGTTTGGTTACGCGGAGGACAACGGCGTGGTCGTCACCGGAGTCCATTCCGGTTCCGCGGCGGAACTCGCCGGCATTCGACCTGGGATGCTGATCCGCGAAGTCCATCGCCGTCCGATCCAGACTCCTGATGAATTTGCGTCGGCCGTGGCGGATGCCCGAGAATCCGGCAGCGTCCTGCTGCTGGTTTCGGACGGTACGGTCTCCCGTTACATCGTTGTTCGTCTGGACACTTGACCGCCCACACCGGCCTACCGGAACAGGGAAGGTGCGAGGACCGGCGGCCAGCACGGGCCTGGCCGCCGGTCCTTCTTGTTGCGCTCAACCGCGCGCGCTGACTCAGAAGCGCCGGCGCCAAAGGCAACCGCCGAGCATCGCCAAGCCCACCACTGCCAGGTTGCCGGTCGCCGGTTCCGGAACGGGCATGCCCAGCTGGAAACGCGCCGTGCCTGTCGTCGTTCCGCCGAAGCCTTCCAGGACACTGCCCGGTGCTCCTTGGAATTCGATCCGGTAAGCAACGTCGAAGAAGCTGTCGACGTTGAAGTCCGATCCCGGGGGGCCCAGTCGGGTCAACGTGGTGTGGCCGGGGCTGGGGAGTCCGTGCGCGGTGCCGGCCATGATCCGCAGCATGGTGAAGTCGGGATCGCCGAGAATTTCACCCGCCATCGAGAACATGTCGCGGTCGAAATCCTGGACAACGTCGCCCGGCGTGCGTGGGGCGGAATCCGAAATGTTCGAGACTTGCATGGGAATGAAGCGATTGAAAACAGCCAGCACGCCGGTCCCTTGCATGGGCATTTCCAGCGTGGCGTCGTAGGTTTCTCGTTCACCACCAAGGGTTCCACCGGCGCCGGCCACCACGCCAAAAAAGTCTTTCAAGACCGCGTCGATTTCTATTGTCGTGCCTGCCGGTAGCCCGTCGACGATGGTCAAGGACTCCTCGGGAAGGATGTACTCGCAATTCACCGGTGGCAATTCCGCCGTGCCGCCGGCGTTGGGCACGACGCAAAACTCCGCCCGCGCCGACGGCACCCATGCCGTGGTCGCGGCGACCAGTGCGATCAGTTTCGGAAGCTTCCCAGCAGACCGGTTTACAGCGTGAAGGATTGTCGCAGTGTTCATGAGGGGGCTCGCCTTCGCAGTAAGACAGGTGACATGAGGCTCGACCATAAATCCCGATTCGGGACGTCCCATGCGGGTTTCCATGGTTTCCACTTGCCTCCGGGGCATATGAATTCCATTCTGAACGACCTCAATTCAATTCGCAACAGTTTTCTGCGAAATCGACGTGTCCCGCGACCAGAGGATTTTCAACGTCTGTTCAGCCCCCGATTCCGCCGGGGGGATTGCTCATCTCGGAGGGAATTCATCTATCGCCGGCCATGCCGGCCATGCCGGCCATATTGGAGCTGGTGGTAATTGGAGACCCCGGACCGGCCTTGATTGCCGTAGAGTGAAGCGGGAACATTGCCGCGATTGCCCGCATGGCGACGCTGTTTATTCTGTTGTCCGACTTCCGCGGCGGCCATCGTTTTTTCCTGACGGGCGAGTGCCGGTGCCACGTAGCGCTGGTAACTCGATCCGCGCGCGCTGGGGCGCATCAGTTGCAAGTACGGGCTGACGGCCGGATTGTCCCAGAGATACTTCTGGAACATGTACTTGCGAGGTGATGGGCTGGCCGTCGGGTTGCGGCTGATCTTGCGGTTGAAGTAGTCCGAATACGATTGGGGGCTGCGTTTCTGGCCCGGTGCGTGTCGGGCCAACAGGACTCCCACAACGATCGCCACTGCCACCGCCAACCGATGGGCTAGGACGGCCGCGCGCCGGCGCGGCAGCTGGCCGAATCTGGCCGGCGGAGTATCGGTGCCGGATGCTGAGTTGGTTTCGACTGTCATGGCTGTGTGGGCTCTTCGGAGCCGGGTTCGTCCTCGTCCAACCCATCAAAACGACGCATGATCTGCTTCCAATCGGTCGTGAGGATCTGTTCCTCGCTGATCACGGCACCCAGCGCCGGATCGGCAAGCAACCGGGCTTCCCACACGCGTTGTTTCCAGAGCGGGTCCATTCTCTTTATCGCATCGCTCTCGACGGCCGGCGCGAAATTGATCTGCGTGATTCCCGGTTCAAGATCGCGAAGAAGCTCCAGCAGTTCCTCGAGTTTCTGCTCATAGGTCTCCCCCGGCGGGCAGAACTTCAATTCGTCAAGTTTGGGAAGCGGATAGCTGCTGATGATCTGGATCATTCGTTCGTCGAGTGGAAATCCCATTCTCTGGAACCGCGTGATGTGCCCGGGCGTTAATTCCACAATGATGGCGGGAATCCAGTGTCTGCGCGCGGCTTCCAGGTACACTTCCGCCAAATCCGACCGCGCGATCATGGTTCCCAGGTGCAAGCCCAGGTGCCCGGGCTGGATACCCGCGAGCCGCGCCCGCAGGATCTGGGCTTCCACCTCGCGGGCCACATCGTCACGACTTGCGTTGATCGCCGTCTGGTGGACATGGCGCCACAAATAGCCGTTCTTGTCGACGAGGCTGCGTACGTCGCTGCCTGCCGATACCGGGCCCCATTTGACGGCCTCGTTGTCGCTGTTCATGGTGATGGAAACACCCACATCGTATTGCGGATGCTCACGGTACCACGCCAGAAACTCACTCGACCAGGCCGTGGGGGGCATCACCGACACGGCCTGAATATTTCCGTCTGCCAGGCCCTGTTGGGCAGCTTGATTCGTCGCATAACAGGTTCCCACTTCGGAGGCGTGCAGAATGACGACGCGACTTCCTTCGGGATACCCGAGCTTTTCGGCCCACGTTTCCGCCCTTGCGCCGACGGTGTGTCCGGCGGCCTGTAACAAACCAATCAGCAGCAGACACGCGATACGCAAGGTGGGCGTGGCGGATCGTTCCTGGCCCGGCGCAGCTGGCAGTTGATCGCTGGAGTGTGCCGCCGAGGCATTTTGGTTCTTCATCTGTCGAATTCCTCTTTCTGTGGCTGCGAGTCAATCTCTCTGGCCGAAGTCGGCGCGGCCGTAAGGTGCACGACGAGGGCCAGCCATTCCCTATTTCGTGGGAAAAAACGGGAACCACTTCACAAGATCGTACTATTCCCGCAACGCGGTGTCGCCTGTTTGGACAGCGTCAATCTGGGCGAAGGGTTCTTGAAAACGTACAACGCAGCGGATCCGCGGGAGAAGCGTAAGCCGATTCTCTCGCTCACGCCTCGGGTCACCTCACGACGCGACGGTAGCCCGGGAGCACTGGCTGCGTGGTCGAGCAACGCGGATGGGTCCGGCGCGCGGCACGAATGGGAACGGATGATTCTGCCGCGTGTCCCGAGCGAGTGTCCGCCGTCGGTCGAAATGGGTGGTTCGGAAATATCAATACCACACTTCCCGCCGTTACAAACGGGTCAATTTGCAGCGAGAATTCATTTGTCCCGGTGATGACGGAGAGCTCGGCCTGCGCGAACACGAAGGCGGCTCTCCTGGACCACGTCCACCGGCTGAACATTCATCCACCGGGAAATTCCCTTCTGTTGGGCCCTTCGTGAGCTACCTTCGAGTGGGGATTGTGTACGAATCGTAGGTTAATCCATTCTGGCTTGTTGGGAGATATTGACGATGAAAATGATCAGACGCAGGCAACTGCTAGTCGACGGGCGCGTCCAAGGCGGTCTGGCCACCAAACTGGTTTTCTATTGGCTTTGCACGTTCCTGGCCGTTTTGTTGATCGCTTTCTGTTGGAGGTTGTTGATGGGCCCGCGCGGCGACGCACGTCACCATCTGATGGGCGTCAGCCAACAACTGATTCCCGTGCTAATTGGTTCCTTGCTGCTATTGCCGATGATTGTCGTGGATGCACTCCGGTGGAGCAATCGTTATGCCGGACCGGCGCTTCGAATTAGAACTGCATTAAAAACATTGGCGTCGGGCCAGCAGATACATCCCGTTGTGCTGCGGACAAACGACTTTTGGTCGGATGCAGCTGAGGCGCTCAACAATCTGGCGGAACGAAACGGCCAACTCGCGCATCGGCATGCGGCAAACGGACCGGATGAAGTAGAAAGCGACCACACGGCATGCGCCGTTTGAATTCTATTGCGGGCCGCTGCCATGCCGGTAATGACATGCGAGGCGTGCCGCGATGTTGGCGGAACAATTGCGGTGGGCGTTGACTATCACTGGCCCGCTTTTCAGGGCTTCGATAACCCTAGTCACGCGCGGTAGAGCAAGCGTATTCGGGATGCGAAAAAACGCGTGGTCGCCCAAGCGGCGACCACGCGTGACGGCACGCTCGTTTTCTTCGCTATCGCACCAGCGCGGGGACGGAATAGACTAAGGTGCTCATCGTGCCATCGCCCGGCTCGGCAGGGATCGCGCCGTATGTGATGACCTTTGCGGGTTGGACGATCAGGCGTTTCTTGTTCATGGGCCCCGTCAGTTTGACTTCCATGATCCGGACGCCGACCCATTTCACGATCGTATATTGCGCGTTATTTCCCGGACCGACCACATCGCTAAAAATGGGAATGATTCTTGTTTCGCCGATGATCGACGCCAATTCGTCCTTTACACCCGCACTTATTCCCGTATCCCCGTTCAACTCCATTTCGCCGTCGTCTTCCAGCTTCAGTTCGCCCCCGTGATACGCCATATCCGACGGACTAATTCCTTCCATGATTTGGCGGGCAAGATCTGCCGTACTGTTATTGTTGCTTCCGATGTCAACAGTCCCGCGGTTGCCCGGGCATCCGGTGCCCTGGGGAAAGAGATTGACTTCGCATTCCAAGTCATTCCCAGGGTGTACTTCTTCCGCATCTTCGTCCCATTCCCAGTCGTCATCCAGCGTCGTCCCCTCAACGAGACCATTCCATGTCTCTTCATCCAGGGCGAACGGCAGTATCTGAATGTTTCTATCACCGGGCTTGGCGGGCACTTCAAAGCCACGCAGGTTCGTGTAGAAGGCGGCGGTGGCCTGACCATCCACATCCGCGTTTTGAAATCCCATCGCGCGGGCGAAAAACAGCGGCACGGCCCCGTTCTGGTTGGCGGTCCTGCGGATACGTACCTCGACAGCGTTATAATCTGTTGGATCGCCGTAAGATATCTCCTCGGACATGTCAGTCGGGTTATTCAGGCGTCCCACGTCGATATCGGATTCCGCAAGCAAAGATGCGGACTGAAGGACCTTGTTGGAAACGGCATATTTGTCGGCGGTGGCCACGGTCTCCGGACTGCCGTCCCACCCCTCTTCCTCGATAAGTTGCCAGGCGGCCGCGACGGCCGCAGCATCTGCCGTCCGTTGCAGTTCGGTTCGGGCGACGAGGATATATCCAAGGTCCACACTGAACGCGAGGACGGCCAGCATGGCAACCATCAATAGCGCCGTCAGAACGAGGACAGAGCCTTTGCGGTTGCGACGGGTGCAGCATTTGGCTTTCATAATACGTTTCTCCTCGGGTGTGGCAATTGAATGCGACACCAGGTAGGTCGAATTGCCACTATTCAGTGGGGTACACCAATTTCGGTGAGCTGTCCGTCTCCAGCAGCACATCTCCGGGGCCGTATCGCCGCACCTCATTGATTTGGAGCAATTGGACACGATTGGCACCAAATGAGATTCCGGAATTCTCAACGGATACGTCCGTGCTGTAGCTGTCCAGATTGTCCAGGTTGACGACGCCCAGCAGCGTCAGAGTGCTGCCACCAAAATTTCCCCAGGTCGTCGACTGGCCGTCCTTGATCTTGAAAACAAGCAGTGTGCCGTCCGTCGACACTTGCTGCGTCCACGTGACGGTTTCACTGACCGTACTCAGATCGTTGGATCCGAAATTGGTTTGAGCCAGGATTTGACTGCCCTGCCATGCTTGCAGCTGCATTCCGCCCGGCACAAAGTCAGGAAACTCCCGATAGTTCCATGTTGTTCGCGCAAAGAGATTCTCCGCACTGGCAAACGGGCTGATCACGGTCTCCAGCTGGGGAGCGGTCTTGATGCTGGCCGGCTGATCCAGACGCAGTTCCCAGTCCTCCTCGACGCGCATGACGGGACCCGTCTGTGCCGCGACACGTCCGGCAGTCATGGCCCACGCAACCACCGCCAAGACGAACACAAAAGCCAGCCTATGAATGGCGGGAGCAAACTCTTCGGGTTGGGTATTTGACTTTGTCATTGTAGTGTCTCCGCTGAACTCGTACTGCCACGGCGGCACCAGCGTGCGGGAGAAGCGTTGTTCACGCTTCGTCGAGTCGCTGCATCAGTAAAGTTACGTGTTCAGACTCTGAAGAAGTTACGCGAAAAGAAATTCATGCCGAGCTAACTGTGGGGAGTCCCATCGTTCGAAGCGATCGTTGAAGAGGGGGAAGCCGTATCGACAAGCGCTGAGAATCGGACGGTGCCGAACGGCAGCTTCAACATTGTCGATGACAGTCTTCTTTCAATGTGAACTCTAGGTCAGAGTTTCTTCAGTGTCAAAGACGCGGTTCGCATCGACCGGGAAGTTTGGGAGAAATTGCTGGCAGACGGATGTCTCTCCGACACATCCGACGGCCTGTACCGAAAAAAGAGATTTTGTCCGGGCGCCCCTTTTTGTGGTTTTATCCGCCAATGATCACCCTATTGCGGGATGAATGACCAGACGCGGTTTCAAAACGCCTTGGCACCGCTCCATGACCGGGAATTGTCACAGCAAAATCAGGTTTTGAAACCGGCTCTAATAAAAGGCACCTCCGTTGGGGCTCAAATTCAACGACAACCTTGCCTTGTGGCGGCGGGCCCGTCCGCTTTTGTCGGCCTGCCTAACGCAGTAGTACTAGATCGGAGACCAGTCTACGTCGATTCGCGTATGGAGGCGTGATGCGAGCTCGACAACGTTGCCCTGTTGGTCGATTACATGATGTGCCACAAGGGGCAAAGGCATCTGTTCGACTTCGTGGCACAGCGTGACGCTGGGATCAGTATCGTGCATCAGCGAAGGTTCCGCGCCCGCGATCCGCTCGGTCGCCGTCTTCAGGGAGTCGTTGTGGCCCCTGTTCTGGGCGATGATGAGCAGTCTTCGAAAGCCTCCGCATCCGGTAATCTTCGGTTGCGCTGTTTTGACGAGGCCGTCGATACTGTGCACGTCTTGTTCCGGAGTCACATCTTCGAGCAGGGGTCCAACGAAGTCGATTTCTTTGAGGGCTTCCAACACGAAAACCCTGGCTTTCTCTCGCAAGACGAGCGGCATTCGCGAACGCAAATCGACATTTCCCGACAAAACAGAGAACAGACCGCCCCGTGGACTCAGGAATTCGGCCTCCAGGAGTTCGTCGAGGAGACAGCCCAGTTCCGCTTTTCGACAATCCAACTCCTTCAGTACATACGCCTGGATAGCGTTGTTGCTGTTGATGCCCGACGCGCGGTCGGCTCGTGGAAATTCGTCACTGACCCGGACCACTTCCCGCTCGATGTCGCGGACACACTTTTCGATTTCCACGAGCGTGGCGCGAAGGCCCTGCACCATCTGGCGCGTGGACCGCAGTATTGTCGCTTCCACGCTTCCTTGAGCGTACTGCAGTAATTGGCGGGCGATTTCGTTCTTGGGCCTGCCACGACGGTCAAACGTGAGGCAGACATCGCGCCCGTCCCGACGCCTCTTTGCGTCCAAAATGGCGCGCGCCAGAGTGGTTCTGCCATGCTCCACTTCGTGCAGACGTTCGGTGGCATCGCCCTCCATACCGTCCAGGAACGCCATTAGCCACGAGGTGGTCGCCCGGGCAACGGCCACGCGGTGACCCAGCTGATCAATCACGCCAAATATCCAGTTGGATATTTCGCGGCGCAAGGTCTCCGCGCGGGCGCCGACGTGTTCGCGAAGGCGAATGTCAAGCGGATCGGACGCCGACGTTATCGCCTCGCCGCCTTCGTCGTCGTCGTCGTCAACGGCGTGACCAACGATTCGTCGTATCGTCTGGATTGCCTGTTCCGCGGATGTCATGTCCGTGGGAGATGCTGAGCGTTTCTGCCGACTCGTAGCAATGGCTTTCAGCAATTCTGAAAAATAGGCGTCCACGCCACGACCGAGGTGCTTCTGCACGACCGTGTCCAACTCTTCAATAACATCGTGAAAATGCAGCTTGAGATTTGCAATTCTGGTCCCCGCCTGTTGCCGCACGGCCGTTTCTATTTCCGAGGCTTCTTGGGGAGTTCCATCGTCGATGATCGCGGATGGGTTCAGGTTGCCGTTTTCGGTGTCGTCTTCTTCCTGATCCGTCTGACCAATCCACCGAAGTAAAACAGCACGGCATATATCGGACGATAACTGTGCCGTCAGATCGGCGTGCGCGAACCCAAGTTTAGTCAAACCTATCGTCCGCACGACTGGTTCCGGGTCTTGTCTGATGCCTTCCGCCTTCTGTTGTTCCCGGCAGGCTTCAAAGAATAATGAGGCCGGAGTGACGGCGTTTATATACAGGTATTCCGCTACGCGATCCGTCGCTTCGTCGTATTGTCGGTCCGTCAGTTCACTGCCCAGTGAAATGACATAGGTGTCGTCGAAGGTCCCTGTCTGCCCGTCAATCGCCGGTAGATTGCAGGCAGGATCACCGGGAAAAGCACCCTCGGCGTGGCTGAAGTTGTAGAGTTCTGTGAGGCACGCAAACGCGTTTCCTTCTGCCAGATTGCGCTGGCTTGATGTGCGAGGGGTCGAATGCAGCAGGAAACCGCAGAGTCGCGCGTCTGCCTGGGACTTTTCTTCGAGTATTTGTCTGAGCATGTAGGCGACGTCCAGTACCATTCCACTGCCGGTGCCGCCCGAGACGGAAGCGACAATGAACGCACGAAGCGGCGTGGGGCGAAATGGGAGCCCCCATTGCTCTACGCAAGCTTCCGCGGAGGACGGGCTGGTCGCCGCATCCAGCGCCTCGCGGAGCCGCTCGTAGACCTCCGTGGCATGGTCTACCAGGGCCAGGCGCCCCAATGGTCGCAGTCCTTCGGTCTTCAGCGATCGCGGAATGTTGTAAAGCCACCGACGACTGAGCCATTTGAGCAGCTTGGAAGAGCGGCACCGGTAATCCTGAGGTTTCCGCAGGGGCGTGTGCAGGGTAGCATCCGGCTGTTGTCGGTCTGCGTCTTGTCCGGTTTCGGTAAGGCGGCATAGATCCGCCACGTCGGTGTCGATGAACAGTGTTCGCATCGTGGGGAAGGTTCCCTGGCCGCCGAATCGGTCTTTCACTTTCTCCTTGAAATGCTTCAGCACACGCGAAGCGGTGCCTCCCACGCCCACGATCAGCGTGGGCTGCAGTTGGAACGTCGCGTCGTCCAAATCGAGCGGCGGTAGATTGCCAGCCGGTCGCGGAGCCGGTCGCTCGGCGTGCGAGGTGGAGCGCCGAACCAGTCGTTGGGCGGGCGACGGCGACCGCCCTTCCTCTTCAAAAACGGCCGTTCTGAGGCTGTTTGCATCGCGGAACGACTCCGGCGGATCACCGTCGCTACGTCCGCCGTCCAAAGACTGGGTTTCCCTGGCCGCGACGGATTTCGTGTCGACGTCGCTCTCGTCCGACCCGGTGTTTGTGGTTCCAGTCGAGGAAGACGAACCGCGGCCGCCGAGTCTGAGGCCTTCGATCAGCTCGCGACAGCTGGAGAATCTTTGTTCCGGATCGGCCGATAACGCGCGGGCAATCGTTTCGCGGTCCGACGCAGGCAGCGGAGAGAGTCGCGGCACGCTGGAACTGTGCTGCTTGGCCAACTGGCTCGGTGTCTTGCCCGAAAAGGGCAGAATGCCGGTCAGCAGTTCCTGGTAAACGATTGCCAGGCTGTACTGGTCGCTGAAGCCGGTCGGTCGCCCGTCAAACACTTCAGGCGCGGCATACACGGGAGTCATGCCGCCCATGACGGAAACGGCCGTGGCGACCACGTCTTTGACCAATCCGAAGTCCGCAACTTTGACGCGGCCGCCGACCAGCAGCAGGTTTTCCGGTTTGACATCCAAGTGCTGCAACCGGTGGTGCGCACTCATGTAATCGAGTGCGTCGGCGGCATCGCTCAGGTAGATTAGCAGTTCCTCGCGGGGAATTCCGGGCTCGCCGTCTGCCCGCAACTGTTCGAATCGGTCCTTGAGGCTGGCGTCGGCCAGTTCCGTCAGGATGACCAACTGCCCGTCGACGACCTCGATTCGCTCCAGCGACAGCAGAAACGGGTGGCGGACCTCTTTGATGCGATTGAGGGCCTTAAGCTCGTTCGCCGCGCGTTCTTCACTGAGAAACCCGTAGACGAACTTGATGGCTTTCGCGATGCCCCCCGGCGCTTCAGCCTGCCAGACTTCGCCGTAACCACCCGCACCGATGCGGTGCGTGATCGTGTAGCCCGGAATCGGCTCGTTGGACTTGCAGGCCTGCAAGGGCACTGTTCAGGCTCCTCGGGCATATTTCATGCGGTACTGCAAATTGCCGCCGGTGCGCCCCGATTTTTCAAGAATCGTCAATTGAGCGAAGGCTCCAGGATGCGATGCACCAAAGTCGGTTCTCCGGCCAGCCGGCCCTGGGCGAAACGGCAGTTCAGTTCCCGGCACATCTCGCCTTCCCGGCGGTTGTGAACACCGGTCGCAATGATCTGCGACCCGAGTCGGCGGCTCGCCTCGACGACCGATTCGAGCTGTCGGCGTCGACTCGCACTGTGCTGGACGCCGCGCACAACCGATTCGGCCAGTTTCAGGTAATCGGCCGGATAGTTTTGCTGTTGCAGAACCTGGGATTTGCCATACGCGAAGCCATCGTAGGCGATGGCGATGTTCAAATCGCGGAGCTGTCCGTAGAAGTCGAGAAAATGCCGGGTATCGCACACGGCGCTCTCGGGGACCTGCACGACGAGTTCTTCCAGGCCGTCGGCCGCCTGGCGCAGTTTGGCCAACATGTCGCCGAGTCCCTCCGTTCCAATCTCGTCCGCGTGCAAGCGGAGGAACAGGCGGACGGCCCCGAGTCGGCCGGATGCTTCTTCCACGGCGACCAGCCGGTGGAGATGGTGCAGGCGACTCGACACGCGGCACTCGATGGCCAGCAGTTCGCGATCGATGGTCGGCAGCGAGTCGGGACGCTGTTCCAGCGATCGGATGGCTTCGTAGCCAAACGTTTCGCCTGTTTCCAGACAGACGATCGGCTGGTACAGGTTTTCCACGGCCCGGTGGGACAGCATTTCCTGCAGGCAACGGACGCCGCGCACGACGTCAAAATGGGCCCGCACTTCGCTGCCCCGCTGATCCGTGGAGTCCATGACGATGGTGGCGGTTTGACGCGACACATTCGGAGCACCGGAATAAAAACTGAACTCTTCGTCCGCGATGACGAGCATATCGCCGTCGGCCAGTTCGGCCTGGTCGGTTTTCTGCCCATTGACAAACGTTCCATTGGTGCTGCCCAGGTCGGACACCCGGTACCGCTGGCCAACCTTTTCGATCACGGCATGTTCGCGAGATACTTTTGTCGACTTGATCTGCAAATCCGCCGTGTCGCTGCGACCAATGGAAAACGGAAAATCGGCAATTGCCGTACGTTCCGGGCTCCCGCCCCCCGAAGGAATCCGCTCCAAGAACGGCGTACCCGTGGCTTGCCCGGCAATCGGCTTGGTTTGCATATTCACTTTATCCGCCCTGTTGCCATGATTCGACATTTCCGCGCGGCGTGGGCATCTCGACCGCTCGGCACGACGACGGCTGGCCACCCGAACGGAATCCGGAACATGCGGCTGCCGACGGTCACCGTTTCCGCGTACGAGACATTCAACGAGCCGGCCGGTGCGCGCACGCGGCCGGATTACGACAGATGCCATGAGAAGCATAGCATATGGTGCGGGCCGGCAACGCTTCCAACGCGTGCAGGCGTGCTTGCCGGCCGTTTCTTGTAACGTAGAGTTGCTTGATCCGATTTGTTTCCGCGCGCGCCCCGGTAGAATGAGGTACGACGCACCCATGACCCCGCGTCCACTGACCGTGCTGATTGTGTCCGAAGATCGGAAAGTATTGCGGCACCTGTCGCAATTCTTCCACGTCTTTGGTTACTCCGTGCACCAGGCTGCCACGGTGCAACAAGCATGGAGCGCTACCGAGCCGGCCACGCCCGACTTTCTGATTGTGGATGCCGACCTGCCGGGACAGGACGCGCTGGAAATCTGCCGCCGTCTCGGCAACCGGGACGCCCGAGAATATATTTTCAAGTTCCTGATGCACCAACCGTCCGAGGCGCTGGACCTGACCGAGGCATTACAGGCAGGCGTGGACGACTTTTTGACCAAACCAGTCATTCACGGTGAATTGCTGTTCCGTCTTCGAGCCGGCGCTCGATCGCTGGAGAATGAACGCCGGTTTCGACAACAGTTCAGCCGGGATCCCGTGACCGGATGCGCGGGCCGAGGCGAAGTGCATCGCCAATGGGCGGTGTCCACGGCCGCTCGCGGCAACACTCGTCAGATGTGTGGTATCGTGGTTGTCGACGTCGACTTCTTCGACCGGGCAAACAACCTTTACGGCTGGGCGGTGGGGGACCGGGTGCTGGGCGAAGTGGCGCGACGAATCGACGCGCACCTGGAAGCAAACATGCAGCTTGCTCGTTGGGACGGCGACCGTTTCTGTGTGGTGGCCAGCGGCAAGACGCTCGACCAGGCAGTACATTGGGCCGAAGCGATACGACAATCCGTGTGCGCGACACCCGTTGAAACAGGCGGAGCCGAGCTTCAAGTTACGGCCAGCTTCGGGGTGGCTGCCGCGCTGGCCGAAGGCCCCACCGCTTTCGATGATACGCTCCAGGAGGCCTTGGCAGCGCTGCATGCGGCCAAACGCTCGGGTCGCAATTGCGTCGTGCAGCGGGGCGAATTCGACGACGAGGCACGTGAATGGAAAGAACTGGCCGCGCCGGGCAGACTGTTCCAGAACACGCTGGCCCGCGACGTGATGACGCCATGCACCGTCATGGTCCATCCCGATGACCCCGCCGATTACGGCCGATCGCTGCTGGAACATACCCGATTGGCGGCGATTCCCGTCGTCGACCGGGCAGGAAAATTCCTGGGCGTGATCACGCCCAGGGTCGATGAGGCCCTCAATGCCGAAACCATCGAACAGCTCATGCTGGACGATATTCCGACATTCGACGAAGAGACCGATTTCGCGGCGCTGATGGAATTCTGTAGCCAGCAGGCGGCCTGGACGCTGATCATCCTCAAGAACGGACGACCCACCGGCAGCGTCTCTCCCACCCAACTTGCGGCACTGACCGAACCGCTGACCATCGACGCGTTCGCGCCGTCATGTCCTCATGGTTCGACGAGCAGTTACCTGATCGTCCCGGACGACGTCCCCGAAGATCAGCTCGACCTCGCCTCGGCCACCAGTTGATCCAGACCCAAGGGGCACGCCAAACGCTGCCCGAAACCCAGCATCAATCTGCGCGTGCGCTGATGTGCGTAATCAAACTGCGAATGCTCGACGGTGTCAGCTCCGCCAGGTGATGGACGACGTGGTCGGCGGCAGCCAGTTCTTGCGACGTCCGACCTCGACTCACCAATCCGATCGCCGCCATGCCGGCTCGCTTGGCGGCGGAGATTCCCGGCGCGGCATCCTCGATGACCGCGCAAGATTCCGGTGGCAACTCGAGCCGCTCGGCCGCGCGGAGAAAGACTTCGGGGTCCGGCTTGCCGCGGGTCACGTCCGCTCCGGTGACGGCTGCCCGGAACAACGAACCGCGGCCCAGTTCGGCCAGCGTCAATGCGACGTTTTCGGGCGGTCCCGACGACCCGACGGCCAGGCGGAATCCGTCCTCTGCCAGACTGTCAATCAGCGGCACTGCTCCAGGCATGACCGGAAAACCTGTCGAGATGATCGCACGAAAAATCGCCTCCTTCTCGTCGCTGAGCCTCGTCATTTCGTCGTTGGTGAGTCCCAGTCCGAGGTCGGCCAGTATTTCGTGACTGGTTCTGCCAAACGTCCGGGCAAACTGCTCCTCGGTCTGCCCGAAACCATGCCGTTCGCCGAGCTGTTTCCAGCTCTCGAAATGGGCCACGTAGGAATCGACCAGCACGCCGTCCACGTCGAAGATAACACCTGATACGACGGACACGACCAGTGCTCCACGAAGTGCTGCGGCCGCGGATCACACCGCGTCAGGGCCGCCCGGACAGAAAATAGTCCCGCCGCGATCCCGCACGGCGCAGCGGGACCTGTCGATGGTTTCAAATCCCCCCGCCTGGGAAGGTGATCTTCCTGTCGCCACGCCCGCGCGGCAAGCAAACCCGTCGCGGGCATTCCGTCACGGGCCGCCGGAGATCGCGGCATTTTAACGGAACCGTCGAAGTGACGATAGTTCGGGACGCGGTCAGGGACCTGCTGGTCGACCTCTCGTCTCAGTTGTCGGCGGACAGCGCGGTGAAGTAACTCTTCACGACGCGGTCGAAATACTCGGGACGCATCTCGACTTCGAGGCCGTTGTACGCGCAGTAATTGCGAATTTGACCCATCAGATCGCGGGGGTGGCACCTGCGAAGCGGCCGGTTTCGGGGCCGGTAATGGCGTTCCAGCAGGTACTCCACGCACTCGGGATCGTAGACGCATTGCACCTGCCGCGCGACCGCCTTGAACAGTTTCTGAAACTCCCGCTCGCTGGGGTCGTCCACTTCGATCTTGTACGGTATGCGCCTCAAAAAAGCTTCGTCCGTCAGGTCGGTTGGTTCGAGGTTGGTGGAGAAGATAATCAGCTGTTCGAACGGAACCTGAAACTTCTTGCCCGTAGCCAATGTCAGGAAATCAATTCGGTTTTCGAGGGGAATGATCCAGCGATTGAGCAGTTCCAGCGGTTCGACGCGCTGACGGCCAAAATCATCGATCAGCAGACAGCCGCAATTGCTCTTCATTTGCAGGGGGGCTTCGCTGACGTTGCTCCGCGGGTCATGCTCAATCTCCAGATTATTCATCGTCAGTTCGCCGCCGACAATCACGGTCGGACGGCGAATCTTGATCCACCGCCGATCATGATCGGCGGATTTGAGCAGGCTGCGGTCGTCGTCCTGCACCGTCTTGTGGTACGCCGCATCGTATAACTTGATGAATTGACCGTCCTCAACCAGCGTCTGCGGGATCCAGATGTCCTGGCCGAAGCAGGCCGTGATCCGTTGGGCGATTGTTGTCTTCCCGTTGCCGGGCGGTCCGTACAGAAACAATCCCGCACCTGAGTTGACCGCCGGTCCCAGCTGGTCGAACAACCCGGGGTCGATCGAAATGTCCGAGAACGCCGTTTCGAGCTGTTCCTGCCTGGGGGACTCGGCACTAATCGTCTGCGCATCGACCGACACCGTGTAATCGGCCAACGGTACCGGGGCGGGTCCCACGTAGGCGCATGCACCGTGGTAACTCTGGGCCCGCTCCCGCCCCTGGTCGGTCAACGCATAGCTGTAGTCATTCAAAGCCGCCGAGCCGGTGTGGGAAAGTTGCTGGCGCGTCCGGAGACCCTCGAGCAGCGGCTCGATCACACCGAAGGGCGTGCACATCCGTTCGGCCAGGACCCTGCCACTGGCCGACCCGACCACCAGCAGGTGTTTCAGTGCAAGGGCTTCCAGCATCGTACCGCTCAGTCCGGTCTCCTCCAAAGAACGGGGTTCGGACGGCCGAAAGGATTCGTCGGACAGAATGCTGGCGAGCAGATTGCCGGCATCCGACGGGTCGTCTACAACCGACATGGCGTGACACTCCAATGAAACGCGCTGGGCTAGGGCTGATTGCGCAAATCTACGTCATAGAATGTCGGTTCCTTGAGCCGTGATTTGCTCTTGTAAAAGTGGAGAACATACGTTGTGATTGCCGATGAGGCCGTATGGAAAATCATTGGAACGCCATCGCCGACGGCCTTGAGGGACGCTTTGTGAGCGTTGGAACGAATGTATAGGGTAGCCTCTCCCCACTACGTGCTGTTTTCGGAAGTTGTTTCGGGCCGCACCCAAGGTGATCGTGCTGCCCCGACGGGGTGGCGATTTGTTTTGACGTCGGTCGATGGCCGCCAGCGCTTGGTGGCATCGGACGTCGAGGCGGATGCCAGCCGCGAGCGGCTGGAACTACTGGCTGTCGTGCGCGGGCTCGAAGCGCTCGATCAGCCGTCGCGCGTGACGCTCGTCACCGGCAGCCGTTACGTCCAGAGCGGCCTCTCGCAGGGCCTTGTCCAATGGCGGGAGCAGGACTGGCAATGGGAGCGGTTTGGCCAATTTGTGCCCGTGGCCAACCGGGACCTGTGGCGGCGCGTGGATCGCGCGCTGGAGTTCCACAAGGTCGACTGTCGTCGATGGCGTACCGACGGACCACACGTCGGCACGCCAGGCGGCGTGCCGCAGCCCATCGCGGCGCGAATGTCGATACGACGTCGCGGCCACGGACTGGGCGGTAAACGTTCCGGAGTTAGGCCGCGCGAGGCGGCCCAATCTCCAGCCACCCCGCAACCAGCGCCGGCCAGCAGGTGCGGCTGCTGGCTGCGGCGAAAGCTGGACAATACGTGTTTACGGATCGCCAGCAGGCTGGCCGCCGTCGCCAGTCCCTGCGCTTGAGCATTCGCGCGTCATCGCAACCCGGCGGCCGACATCGAGACATAATTGCCTCAGGTTTGCTGCCAGCTGGCGAGCCGCACATGGCCGCCACCGTACATTGCGTGCAGGAAACCGTCCCACTGATAGACAAGGAGCAAATCAGGTGCGCACACAGGTAGCTCTTAATGCCGTCGGCGCTTTGGTCGAGGGCCGGCACGAGAATCCATTTGACGTGCTCGGACCGCACGACGTTGTCGAATCGGGCCAGCGAGCGACGGCGGTCCGTGCGCTGCTTCCGGACAGCAACCAGGCCTGGGTCGTCGACGCGGTGGAGGGCACGGAGCGGCCGATGCGGCGCATCCATCCGGCCGGGGTCTTTGAAGCGCTCTGTCCGGCGCGCTCCACGGCGCAAGCGGCTAACCGGTACCTGCTGCGCGTGGCGGACAGGACCGGTAATCGCAGCACGATACACGACCCATATTCCTTTCCACCGATGCTCACCAACTACGACTTCTACCTATTTGGTGAAGGGCGGCATTTCAAAATCTACGATCGGCTCGGGGCTCATCTGCGAAAAATCGACGGCGTCTCCGGTGTCAATTTCGCCGTTTGGGCCCCCAACGCCGCGGGCGTATCGTTGATTGGCGACTTTAATGGATGGGATGGCCGTATGCATCCCATGCGAAAGCATATTCCCAGCGGCATTTGGGAATTGTTTGTCCCGGGCATTGGCCAAGGCATCCATTACAAGTACCAGATCCGCAGCGGTGGTCATGCCACCGAACGATCGGATCCGTTCGGGGCCGCTGCCGAGGTGCCTCCGCGTACGGCTTCCGTCGTCTGCGACGTCAACGATTATGCATGGTCGGACCAGAACTGGATGTCGGAGCGGGAGCGGCACAATGGATTGTCGGCGCCGATTTCGATCTACGAAGTGCATCTGGGCAGTTGGCGCCGCCCGGGCGACAATCCGTCGCGATGGCTGGGCTACCGCGAATTGGCCGAGATGTTGATTCCTTATTGCCTGGAAATGGGGTACACGCATCTGGAATTCATGCCGGTCTGCGAGCATCCGTTTACCGGCAGTTGGGGCTACCAGCCAGTCGGCTACTACGCGGCGACAAGTCGCTACGGCAGTCCACAAGACTTCATGTACCTGGTTGATCAATGTCATCAGCACGGAATTGGCGTGATCATCGACTGGGTGCCGGCTCACTTTCCAAGGGACGGCCACGGATTGGCCCGCTTCGACGGCACCGCGCTGTACGAACATGACGACCCGCGGCAGGGTGAGCATCCCGATTGGGGCACGCTGATTTTCAACTACGGGCGGCACGAAGTCCGAAATTTCTTGTTGGCCAACGCGCTGTACTGGCTCGAGAAATACCATATCGATGGCCTCCGCGTGGATGCCGTCGCGTCCATGATTTACCTGGACTACAGCCGCGACGAAGGCCAGTGGATTCCCAACGAACACGGAGGGCGTGAGAATCTGCAAGCCATATCCTTGTTGAAGGAATTCAACGAGCAGGTGCACGCACAATTTCCGGGCGTGCTGACGATTGCAGAAGAATCGACGGCCTGGACCGGCGTTTCGCGTCCCACGTTCCTGGGCGGCCTCGGCTTCAGCCTGAAATGGAACATGGGCTGGATGAACGACACGCTCAGCTACATGCGGCACGGCCCGATTCACCGCAGTTTTCACCACGATGAATTGACATTTTCGCTTCTGTATGCGTTCACGGAGAACTTCACTCTGCCGCTGTCGCATGACGAAGTCGTCCACGGCAAACGGTCGCTGCTGGACCAGATGCCGGGCGATCTCTGGCAGAAATTCGCCAGCCTCCGACTGTTGTACGCCTACATGTGGACCCATCCCGGCAAGAAACTGCTGTTTATGGGCGGCGAATTCGGACAGTGGAACGAATGGGCGCACGACGAATCGCTGCAATGGCACTTGCTGCAATGGGAATCCCACCAGGGGCTGCAACGCCTCGTGGCCGACCTGAACCGGGTCTACCGGGCCAATCCCGCGTTGCACGAAGTCGAATTTGAATCGCACGGATTCGAATGGATCGACTGCCACAACTATCGCGAGAGCACGCTGAGCTACCTGCGCCGCGCGATGGATCCGGAGGACTTCCTGGTGGTGGCGTGCAATTTCACTCCGGTTCCCAGAGAAAAGCATCGGCTGGGAGTTCCCCAGCCATGCTGGTACCAGGAGGTCGTCAACACCGATTCGATGTACTACGCGGGCAGCAACGTAGGAAACGGGCCGGGCGTGATGGCCGACAACATCCCCTGGCATGGGCGGGACTACAGCATTGAAGTCGTGCTGCCGCCGCTGGCCGTGGTCGTGTTTCAGCCCCGTTGTTGAATCGACGTCCCGGTAGGCCCTGCTCTTTGCGTGCGAATTGGTGTGCTGGGGTCCGTTGCCGCCGAGCGGCGGGCGGTCGTGGCGGCTGCAGTCGTCGACGCGCGGTCGGCTGCTACCGGCCGTCGTCGCGAAGACCACGCGGAGTGTCCATCAAACGAGCCCGACGCCCAGCGTCGCGTCACGGGGTTTGGGCACGCGCGTCGAGGCGCTCCCAGCCCTCGACGTCATAGGCTTCGCTGAGGTGGCTTACCAGTCCGGCCATGGCGGCCAGGCGGTTTTGGCGTTGCACGACGGGCACGTATACCTCGGCTTCCTTCATGAAGTCCTCCCGCAGAGCTTCACGGCTTCGCTCCCGTTCGACGAGTTGAACGACGTAGGCGGTATCTTCGGGATGATTCATGGCCACGGCCACTTCGGCTTTGGAGAGCGGGAACACGGTCTGCATGAACGCCGGCCCTGCCTGCGACACACCATAAATCTCGCTCAACCGGAGCCGCACGTCGCGACCACCGGGGACGGCACCCAGGGTCAGCCAACTGAACGGATCGGAACGCGTGATCTGGTAACCGTCTGTTTCCGTGAAGACGTCGCCCAACGGTTTGCCGGCTTGCCGGGCCTGTTCGGCGAGCTCGTTGGCCTTGTTTCTCGCCAGTTCTCTGGACCGCTGCATCTTCCAGGCCCGCACGACATCCTCGCGAACTTCGTTCAAACTCGGCACTTTCTCGGCGGACTCGCTCGTCTTCCAGACCACGTAGCGGTTGCCCAAAATGTCCTCGGTGGCCACCGGCTGGTAGGCGGGCATCTGCGAAAACGCGCGGCTCACCAAGGTCTCGCCTTCCCCGACGATGATCGACCGTCCGACGTCCATGTCTTGCAGCTCGAACGAGGAGACTGCCGCGGTTTTCTCGAAGGTCACGCCGTGCTGTTCGGCCCATTGGCCCGCGTCGGGAGGCACCGGGCGCTTGGCATCCGCCGCCTGATTGTTTTCCCTGTCAGGCCGCAATTCCCAAACCTGCAATTTGCGATAGTAACGTCGCATTTCGGAAACCCAGCCCGAAAGGAGTTCCTGCATTTTTTCCGGCGCCTGTTGTCGGGCCAGGTCACGCCGGATTTCGTCCCGCACTTCTTCGAGCGGTGCGTACCGCGGCTGGTCCTCGTCCTCCTCCGTTGCCGGACGCTCCGAAGACTCGGATGACTCCGTCGTTGCCTTTTCCACGTCGTCCGCTGCCGGCGCTTCCTGCTCTCGAGGTTTCGGATCTGCAGGTGCCGCATCGCCCGACGCGGCGTCAGCGCCGTGATCGGCATGGGCATCGGATGCCTGTCCGGGCGGGCCGGCAGGTTCGGCGAGTTGGCTCTCCGCTTCATCGACCGGCCCCTGTTCGTCGGCAGGCTCGGCTGACACGGAGTCCGGCACTTCACCCGGCGCGCCGTCATTAGCCGAATCGCCTGCGGGGGGAACGTCGACCGGGGCTTCGTCGGTCGCTTCCGCCGGGTTGCCGGTCTCCTCTGGATCCTCGCTTTCGGCTGCCCTATTGGCGTCGCCCGCAGACGCGTCGGTCGGCGATGCCGGCGGCGTGGTGGCTGGCGCGTCGTCCGAGTCGGTGGGCGGCGCCGGCGTTTCGCTCGGCGGCGCTTCGGCCTTGGTTTCTTCCGATGAGGAATCGGGCCGAGCTTGATCACCGGTTTGCTGCTCGGTCGCCGGCGGGGAACTGTCCTCCTCCGCCGGCCGGGTGGACGTATCGGTCTGATCCGGCTCCGGCGCATCGGCATCCGCCGGCAGGTCGGCATCGGTTGCGTCGGCGGATGTGTCGTCCTCCAACAGGTCCGGCACGACGAACCGTCGCTTGTTTCGCTGGTAAAATGCCGAGATTTCTTCGTCGCCGATCTCTTCCGCCAATCGATCGACGAATGACTCGTAATCGGCGCGGACATACTGGAGCGTCACCTGTCGGGGCTTCTTGAAGCCGGGTTCGGGCGAGACGAGTTGAACCCCATCGACGACCACAGGACGCTTGACAACGTCCTTGTAGGTATCGAAAAACGTCTGAAGCTCTTCCGGCGACGGGTCGTCGACCTGGTCGATGAAAGCTTCTACGGGAACGGGCAGCGTGGCGACGGTCACACGGTCGTTGATTCGCAGCCAGGTCATCCAGCGTTCGGAGGGCAAAACGCTGTCGGCGGACATCATATAGTTGTTGATAAGTTCCTGGGCCAGCAGCTCCTCGCGCAGCGCCTGGAACACCATTTCCATGGACACGCGTCGATTGCCGACGGAACTTCGCGCGATAATGTCGCGCAGACGCGTTTCGGGCACGCTTTCACGGGTGATCTCGCGGAGAAAACGATTAATCACTTCATCGCTCACCATGAAACCGAAGTCCCGAGCCGCTTGAGCCAGCAGCATGGTCCGCACCACATGCTGCTCAGTGGCCGGGCCGAAGCCTTGAAATGAAGGCAATTCCGCGCCCGATGCCATGCTGCCCAGTTGCGACGCCGCGCTGACAAAATAATTGACGATGTTTCGCATCTGGACCATCCGCTCGAGGTCCCATTGCCGTATCTCTCCGTCGTCCCAGCGAATCACCACGTCGTTCGAGGCTTCCGGGCGGCGTCCGCCGCCGCCCCCGAAAAGCTGCATCAGCGGATCGAGAAACACAAAAGCTCCCATGGCCAGGATGGCCAGGGTGGCGATCATGACTTTCTGATGTTTTCGGAATATGCGGAAAGGACTGGCCATATCGTTCGTTCCTCGTGCGGCACCGAACCGCCGACCCTCATCCGGCCACCCTTGACAAGCACGCGGGGAGACCAGTAATGATTGACCGACAAGTTATCTGAAGGGATTCAAGTTATCTGAAGGGATTCGTGATTCTAGCGCGAAACGACGTAAATGCAACGGCAAAAACAATCTGTGTCACTTGGCAAGGAAGCCGGACGCCGCACGAATCGACGCGCCGCGTGGCCGACCAGCGTGATCCGATCGACCACGTTTCACCGGGCCGGAAGATCGGAATCCTCTGATTTGTCCGGTTATCTCCGATCCGGTCGGCCTGGGACGGTGATGAGGCGGATGGCTGACCGGCTCAGGAATCAACGCTAGGATTTCTGATACAGAGTAAATTAGACGGTTTTCGCACGATAGTTAAGCCCCGGATGCAGTAATGGCCAAGAAGAAATCCACGAAGCGAGGCGCGAAATCGCTGGTGATTGTCGAATCGCCTGCCAAGGCGCGGACCATCGGCCGGCTGTTGGGCAACGACTTCGTCGTGGAGGCCAGCATCGGCCACGTGCGAGACTTGCCCGAGGGTGCCAAGCAGGTGCCCGCCAAATACAAGGGCGAAAGTTGGTCTCACCTGGGCGTGAATATCGACGAGCACTTCGAACCGATCTATATCGTTCCTCCGGAAAAATCCAAACAGGTAAAGAAACTTAAATCGCTGCTGGCCGACGCCGAGACGCTCTATCTGGCCACGGATGAAGACCGCGAGGGAGAAGCCATCAGCTGGCATTTGTCCGAACTGTTGCGACCTCGCGTACCGGTCCATCGGCTGGTGTTCCACGAAATCACCCGTGAGGCGATCAAACAGGCGCTGGCCAACCCCCGGGGAATCGACAACCGACTGGTACAGGCCCAGGAAACGCGTCGCATCGTGGACCGGCTGTACGGATACGAGGTCTCACCGCTGCTGTGGCGCAAGGTCCGGCCCAAGCTGTCCGCCGGACGCGTCCAGAGCGTGGCGGTTCGGTTGATCGTCGAGCGAGAACAAGAGCGGATGGCGTTCGTTTCCGCCGACTACTGGGACGTGAAGGCCACGTTCCGCACGCGTCGTGGCGACACGTTCGAGGCTTCGGTGGCGTCGGTGGGAGGCAAGCGTATCGCGAGCGGAAAGGACTTCGATCCCGCCACCGGCAAGCTCAAGGACGACAAAGTGCTGCACCTGGACGAGGACGCGGCCAGGCAACTGGCCCGCCGGCTTCGCGACGCCGACTTCCGCGTGGCGTCGCTCGATGACAAACCCTACACGTCCCGCCCCTATGCGCCGTTCACAACGAGCACGCTGCAACAGGAAGCCAACCGGAAACTGGGTTTTACCGCCCGGCGAACGATGCAGCTTGCCCAGAGCTTGTACGAGACAGGCCACATCACCTATATGCGAACCGATTCGACTCATCTGGCGCAGGTCGCCGTGGAGGCCGCACGGGCGCTGGTGCATTCGGAATACGGAGACGATTATCTGCCGGAGAAGCCACGTGCGTACACATCCAAGGTCAAAAATGCCCAGGAAGCGCACGAGGCGATTCGCCCCGCCGGGCATCCTTTCGAACTGCCAGACGCCATGCGCTCCCAACTGAGCCGCGACGAATTCCGGTTGTTCGAAATGATCTGGAAACGCACCGTGGCCAGCCAAATGGCCGACGCCCGTGGGCGACGGATATCGATCAATATCGAAGGTGCGGATTGCGTACTGCAGGTCGGCGGAAAGACGATCGACTTCCCGGGGCATCTGCGGGCCTATGTGGAGGGCACCGAAGACCCCAACGCCGAGCTGGCCGACAAGGAAACGCTGCTGCCGCCGATGAGCCAGAACGAGCCGCTCGCCTGTATCGACGCGGAACCAGCGGGTCATTCCACGCAACCGCCCTACCGGTACAGCGAAGCGGCGCTCACCCGGACACTTGAAGAACGCGGCATCGGTCGACCCAGCACCTACGCCGCCATCATCGACACCATCCAGAGCCGAAAATACGTCTTCAAGAAGGGAAATGCGCTCGTTCCGACATGGGTGGCCTTCTGTGTGGTGAAACTCCTGAAGGAGCATTTGACCTATCTGGTCGACTACGATTTCACTGCCCAGATGGAAGACGACCTGGACAACATCAGTCGAGGCGAAGCAGAGCACACCGATTATCTGAATCAGTTCTATTTTGGGAACGGGCAGGTCGGGCTGAAAAAACAACTGGATCGTAAAGTCGAGCAGATTGATGCGCGGGCTGTAACTCAGATCGAAATTGGCAGGCCAGAAGACGGGCCGGAGATCCTCGTGCGCGTCGGCCGGTATGGTCCTTTTCTCGAGCAGGGCGACCGCCGCGCCACCCTTCCCGACGACATCCCGCCGGACGAATTGACGCTCGCGCGGGCCTTGGAGTTGCTCGATCAGGCGCAGCAGGCTGACGAACCGCTGGGCATCTGCCCGGATACGCGGAAACCCGTGTTCGTGAAGGTGGGACGATTCGGACCGTACGTGCAGCGCGGAACGCCCGAAGACGACGAAAAACCTCAGAACGCGTCGCTGCTCAAGGGGATGAATCCCGAGGACGTGGACCTCAATACGGCCCTGCGTCTGCTCTCGCTGCCGCGCGCGCTGGGAACCCACCCCCAAAACGGCCAGGCGGTGCTGGCCGCCAACGGTCGATTCGGACCGTTTATCAAGTGCGGAGACGAGACCCGGTCGTTGCCTTCCGATGTGTCTCCGCTGGACGTGACGCTGGGCCAGGCCCTGCAACTGCTCGCGCAGCCCAAGACGAGGGGCCGGCGATCCGCGCCGCGCGAACCGCTGAAGGTGTTTGACGCATCGCCTGTCACGGGGGAAAAAGTCCAGCTCCTCGATGGGCGGTACGGACCGTATGTCACCGACGGAGCCACCAACGCTTCGCTACCGAAGGGGACGTCCGCCGACGACATTTCGTTCGAAAAGGCGCTGGATCTACTGGCCGAAAAAGCCGCCCGCGGTCCGGCCCGCAAAAAAACGTCCGTGCGAAAAAAAGCCACCAAGACGAAAAAGACTTCGGGCAAGACCACCGCCAAGAAGAAGCCGACCGCCAAAAAAACCGCGTCACGCAAGACGTCACCCAAGAAACCGGCAACGGAGAAGTCATCGGACAGGACGACCAAGCGCGGCGGCGCGAGCGGCAAACAGGCATCGAAATCGTAAAAAGGGGAGTCAGTAAAAAGGGAGGCAGGCCTCGATTGTCCCATGCGCCCGCGGGACCGTTCCAGCGGCGGACGCCTGACCCTGTTTTCCATCACCGGGGCGCCGGAAGATCCTCCACCTCGGCGTCCGCTGCCCCTTCCTCCGGCGCCACGGGCTCGCCGCCGATCCGCGCCGGCGCGGCGACCGGCCCGTAGCTGACGTTGCCGGGCACCGTGCAGCAATAATCCATGTGGCGCCGCCGAAAACGTCGAGCCTGCCGGGCAGCGGAGGCGTGGGCCCACTGCGGCCACGGTCCTTCAGCCAACGCCACGTTGTTGAACTCCAGCAGCGAACCGCGGGCCCGGTGCACGTTCATGATGGCCAGGCTGTAATTGACCAGGGATCGGTAGTAGGCACTGGTGGCCTCCGCGGCCCGCCGTTGGGCCTCAATGACGAATTCGAGCAGGCTCTCGCCGACTTCGTATTTGACTTGAACCGCCTGCAACCGCTGGTAGGAAGCCACGCTGCGATTGTAATTGACGCGCGTCACCTGGTAGGCCCGATCGAGTTCGGAAAACGATGCACTCAACTGCCGCACAACTTCGCGCTCCTGTTCGCGGTACAGCGCGCGTTGGCGAGCCAACTGCCACTGGGCGTGCCGAACCGCCGAGTGGCCGACGCGGTTGCCAATGGGCGTGCTCCATTCCAGGCCGAGCTGCCATTCCTGCAGGTCGCCGATGAAGAGATCCTGGAAGGCGCTGTTGTTGGTCGTTGCGGCCTGACCGAGCAGCTTGTCTCCAAAACCACGCCAGCGGTATTGGGCGACCGTGTCCAGACGCATGCGAAGAAAGTTGCGGGCAGCCACAAGCTCCAGTTCCCGACGGCGGATGGCCCAACGCTGTCTGCGAAGTTCCACCCGCCGCACCAGTGCTTCGCCCAACGACTGTTCCCAATCGAAGACCACGTCCACGGCGGCCGGCTCGTCTTGCGGCCGGATCAGCCGACCGTCGCTGGGGGGCAGCCCCAGCAGAAATCGGAGCTGGCGCTCCACGGTGTACACGCCTCCGAACGTGGTAACCACCAGCCCGCTGACGGCCGTCCCGCTGAGTGCATTTTCCACGTCGGCCTGCGCGATGAAGTATTGTTCCCGGGCCAGCGCCTCGCTTTCCCCGTCGGCGCCGGGCAAGCCCGCCTCGAGCCGTCCTCGAACTGCCCGCCACGTTTGCAGTGCCGCGTCGCGGGCCGCGACCTTGGCATCCAGATCCCGATAAGCGAAATACAGCTGCCAATATGTCCGCTCGACGTCGATCAGAAACTCGCGAACGGCCGCTTCAAAGTCGGCCAGCGAAATGTCCGTGTCGATACGGCCCAACAAGACGCCCTGGTAAATCCCCGGGCGCGCGTCGGGGCCGGCGATGCGGTTGAATTGTATCCCCGCCCCCTGAAGCAGCGGCTGGCGGACTTCGGCTTCGAATACCGTGTCGTACACGCTGGAAAAGCGATTCGGCGGGATCGGCACGCTGTTGCGATCGTAGTCGGTGAAGTTGCGGACAGAAAACTGGGTGCCGGTCGCCGCGCGCTTCGTGATGTCCGCCCGAAACGCCGCGATGTTCTGATCGAGGCTCGAGACGCCGGCGCCCTGGAACACGTTGTTGAGCGTCCGTTCGTTGCGGCCGAAAAACAGCGTCGTGGCAAGCTGCGCGTCAAACGCGCTGAGGGCGGCTTCCACACCCGTCACGGGATTCGATTCGACCACGGCCGGATCGAATACGGTAGCCACCGTAGCCGGTGACGAAATCACCCTGCCGCCGACGTCGCGGATCACCTGGCTGTTGGCCAGCGCGATGCGGACCGCCTGTTCCAGTCCCAATGGCCATATCTGCAGGTCCTCGACCGAATCGATCCGTGGCGGCGGCGGCGTGCCCGCGGCCTGGGGGGCCACCGGAACAGCCGCGTTGGGGTATTCGATTTCCGTCGCCAGCGCCCGGTAAGCATCTTCCGGCTCCCGGTACACAAATTCTCGGCGGCGGCACCCGGCGCAGGCCAACAGCGCGACGCAGAGGACGGTTTGCTGCGAGGGCTTTGCCCGCAATAATTTCATCAAGTCATACTCCCAACCGACGCGGTGCGTGAAACCCGCCCACGGCGAGGGACCCCTACAGTCCGGATCATTGTTGCCACTCTGCTTATGCTTCGGACTGCAACAGGCCCTATCACAAGTACAACAGGCCGGCTCGGAACGACCCGTTTAATCCCTAGGTTTTAACGGTGCCCTCGCGCGACGATTCGGATCTTTTCGGATCTTTCGCTGTTGGTCAGCGAAGTGGCGTGGCAGGTGCTAGCTTCCGATGCGAGCGGGCTGGCCATCGTGCGATGCGACGGGAAGCGGAGTCGAGCGCCCCGCGAATAAATGGATCATCCACGCGCACGGTGACTTCGCACGCGTGCCGCCCACGGGTCATGACGTGTGCCGGTCATGACCGGGGCCGGTCGGCGGCGCTGCTAAGGCAGCGCAAAAACCAACCCGGTCCAGGCGACGGCTTCCAGCGTTGCCCCGTCCCACGAAAACGGTACGGATTGATGGATGCACGGCGTCGGCGAGCCCGGGCGGTAGTAGCCCAGTGTGGAGATGCATTGCATGGGACGATCGAGACCGATTTTGTAGGGCATGATCGGTAATGTCCCGAAGAAGCGGGCGGCCGAAATGGCGGGCTGGAGGTGCGGACATACCGACTGCCCGTAGCGCTCAAGCGGGACATCGTCGAAATAGAGGGGCTGGTGATCCAGATTCGAGGCGGACCACGTCAGCCAGCCGCGGTTCCAACGCCTTTGATACGTCGTGGCGGTCGCGGCGCCCCCGAATACGTCGGACGACGCGTCCCGCGGCAGGCGGCCACCAACGCGGACGCCCTTGAGTCGGACCTGCCCCATCGGCACAAACAGTTTGTCCAGATCGACGTCGAGTGACGTGCCACCGTCCGCTGGCTCGGAGCCCTCGCGACGCTCTGGCGGTTCCAGGCCAAGGGCGGCCGCTGGAAGCAGCAAGACAACGACTGTTCGACAGATGCCCGCACGGCACCGCGACAGGAATTCCGCCACATGATCGGACATCGCGTGAAAGCCCCACTACCGAAGACAGGAAAACTAAGACGTCTGGCGAAAGACGCCCGCTCTCATTAACGCGGTGCCGTATCAACTCGAGCGCGCGGCATCGCGCGATCCCGACGTTTTCTTTCGGCTGGCCGGATCAGACTGTTCGGAGTCTTCGGCACGGACTAACCGGCAGCGCTAATATTTTCCGGTCACGCGTCAAAGGCGGCCGTTTTTGTCAAGCTTTACCCCGGCCGCCTGCCGCGCGCCGCACAACCCTAAAAGATGGTCTCGCTTGCCAAACTTCACGCGCAGGCTTACCATGCCCGAGGGAGCGGCGCGCAGGTTGCAAGGCCGCCATTTCGTACGTTTCCCGCCCAGAGAACAACCCCACTGCCAGGACTTTGCCCGACGGAACGAGCAGCGCTGCGGAGTTCGGAACGCCGTCCGCCGCTGCCGGCCAGCCCCCACCGAATGCACGGTCTTCGTCCGTCTTGCCACGTGTCGGCATGCCCATGAACCTCAGGCGGCTTCGCATTCCCGGTCTGTTACTGCTGACGGCGGCAGCCGTGGCGATGATGGCGTGGGCCAACGCGCGAACTGGCAAACGAGACGCCGACGCCGACCCCGGGCAAGACGGGCCGGCGCCCAAGCGCGCTCGGGTCGCCGTGATGCAGGTCGAGCGGCAAACGGTGGAAATCCTGGCGACCTATTCCGGTATGGTACGGCCCTGGGAACGGTACACGATGGGATTCGAGGTTGCCGGCCGTGTCGAGTCGCTGGGAACAAACGATGCGGGCGCACCGCTGGATGACGGGGACCGTGTCGAGGCGCAGCAAGTTCTGGCACGCTTGGACGATCGGATCTTTCGCGCTCGCAAAAGCGAGACCGCGGCGCGTCTGGAGCTGGCCACGTCCAACATGAACCGCGCCCGCAAGCTCGATCAAGCCCACATCGGGGCCATTACCGAGTCCGATCTTCAGGACCGGCTCACGGAACTGGCACTGGCCAAAGCGCAGCACGCCATTGCGGAAAAACAGCTCGAAGACGCAACACTGCGCAGTCCGGTGCGCGCGACCATCTCGCGCCGTTTCATCAACGCGGGCGAATCAGTCAATTCGCAGCAGTCGGCATTCGAGTTGATTGAAAACGACCGCCTGTTGTTGGTCCTTGGCGTACCGGAATCGGATATTCCGCAACTGGAATCCCGGATGCGGGCCGTCCGGCCTTCCGGCGATCCGCCCGCGAATCTTCCGGCGGCCCCGTCGTTTAAAGCCTATGTCCAATTGCTGGGTCGGGACGTCTTTGGGCGACCGCGCCAGCCGTTTCAAGCTTCAGTCTACCGCATCAGCGAGACAGCCGACACGACAACGGGCTTGTTTGAAGTGGAAGTCGTATTGTCCAACGAAGATGGCCTGTTGAAACCCGGCATGGTGGCCCGGGCGGAGCTGGTCGTCGACACGGTGATTGGTTATCGCGTGCCGGCTAGCAGCGTCGTGTTTCGCCGTCGTCGCGGAAGGAGCGGCGAGTCCGGCCAGAGCGGCACCGAGGCGTTCGTGTTTGCCGTGGACGCGGAATCGGCCGACGTCGTGGACGCGACGGCCGACGATCTCTCGAAAAGAGTTGTCCATCGCGTGCGGCGCGTCGATCTGGTGCGCTGGGTGGAGCAGGGGGACTCGGTCGTTGTCACTGAGGTCGCTCGACCGCTTTCCATCCTGGTCCGCCGCGGACAACACCGGCTGATCGGAGGCGAAGCCGTGGAGGTTGTTCCCTTTGCCGATCCGGACCCGGACGACGGCGACGGCCCGACGGGGGAGAGGGTTCCCGCGATGCAGGCTCAGCGATGAGAATCAGTAATGCCGCCATCGACCACCCGCGCGTGGTGATCGTTGCCACGTTATTGATCGTCTTTCTGGCCTTGCTGGCCGCCTTCCTGACCCCCGTGCAGCGGTCTCCGGCGATCACCAAGGCCGTCGTGTTGGTGGCGATTCCCTATCCCGATGCGCGGCCCATGGAGGTCGAAAACGAGGTCACCCGCAAAATCGAAAAGGCGCTGGGAAGTCTGAAAAACGTCGACTTCATGGCGTCGACCAGCATGCGGGGATCGAGCGTCTCGCAGGTGGTGTTTCTCGACGGTGTCCAGCCGGATAGCGCTCGCGCCGAAGTCCACGATCTCGTGGAACGGGTGCGGAACGAACTGCCGGTGGGGCGCGAAGTGCAGCCCACGGTGATCGATATCGACTTCGAGAATACGCCCCTGATGCTGGTTACGTTGAGTGGGTCGACGGGATTCGACCAGCGCGCGCTGAAACAGATCGCCGAGGATGTACAGGATGTGCTTGAGACGGTGCCCGGAGTGGCCAACACGCAATTGTTCGGCGGGCTGGAGCGTGAAATCCACGTCAACATCAATCCCGACCTGGCCGCGCAGTACGCGCTGACGATCGCGGATTTGAGACGGGCGATCACCGAATTTCACGCGGAAATCCCCGGTGGCTCGTTGAACACGGGACAGTTCGACGCGAGCATTCGCAACGAAACGAAATTTCGCGACGTGGAAGACATTCGGGAAGCCGTCATTGCGGAGTACGACGGCCGTCTGATTCGCATGGGAGACGTTGCGGATGTCCTCGATACCCATCGCCGCGTCAAAAACATCTCGCAGGTAAACGGGCGGACGTGCGCGACGATCATTGTCAACAAGGAGGCGGACATCAACACGCTGGGGGCCGCGGAGGCGGTCAAGGCGCGCGTTCGAACCTTGCAGAAGCAGTTCCCGCATCTGCACTTCTCCACGACTCGCGACACGTCCGAAGAGATTTCGGTGATGTTCCGCGTGCTCGGTTCCAGCGCGCTGTTCGGTGCCATGGTCGTGCTGATCATCCTGGCATGGACGATGGGCATTCGGACTTCCATTCTCGTGCTGATGGCCATTCCGTTCAGTTCGGCCATCGCGTTGATTTTCCTGTTTTTCGCCGATATTCCCGTGTCGAACATGGTCATCTTCAGCTTCATCCTCGTGTTGGGCATGGTCGTAGACGGCGCCATCATCGTGGCCGAGAACATTCATCGGCACATCGAAATGGGAGAACATCCCACGACGGCGGCCAAGAGGGGAATCCACGAAGTCGGTCTGCCTGTGATCGCCGCCGACCTGACCACGGTGGCAGCCTACCTGCCCATGCTGTTGGTGCCTGGGATCATGGGCGATTTTATGAGCGTGATGCCTAAAGTCGTGAGTGCGGCGCTGATCGGCTCGATACTGGTCGACCATTTCCTGATCCCCACGGTGGCGGCCCGCTGGTATCGCCGGCGTGACCCGGCGGAGCACGGCGGCGGGCGTGGGGCCCGTCGGACCGCCACCTCCCCAACGGACGGGACGCCGGCAACGGCGGCTTTCGACGGCCCGTTGGTGAAAAACTACCTGCGCGTGCTCCATTGGGCCTTGCACCGGAGGGCGTTTGTCATCGTGTGGTGCGTTCTCGGCATCTTCGGCGCCTATGTCCTCGTCAAACACATCGGCTTCGTCTTCTTTCCGGAAAGTGATCGTGGGCAGTTCGTCGTGCGGTACGAACTGCCCCTGGGCTACAGCATCGAGGAGACGATTGCCGCATCGAAAGTCATCACGGAACCGCTCCAGGAGATGTCCAAGTCAGGAGACATCGTGCAGTTTGTATCGGCCATCGGCACTTCGGAAGGGCTGGCCAGCCGGCTCGAGAACGACCCGGCCACGGGACCGGAGTTTGGAACGGTCATGGTCCAACTGCTATCTCCGTTGGACCGGGAGCGGCATGAGAACGAAATCATCGCCGAATTGCGTGAGAGGCTGAATCCGTGGCCGGGCATGAAGCTGACAGTCGAACAGGTTGAAGAAGGGCCTCCGGGAGGTTTCGACGTGGCGATTCGCCTCACGGGAAAGAACCTGGACCAATTGGGCGTGCTCGGGGAACGCATTGTCAACGGGCTGCGCGACGTCCCAGGCACGCTCGATATTTCTTCCGATTTCCGGCCCGACAATCCGGAACTAGTCGTAGAAGCCAAGCCCGATGTCGTGGGGTTGTTCGGGCTGACCGAAGCGCAACTGGCCGTGGCCGTGCAGACGGCGATCGCCGGCGACAATCGGATCCAGATAACCATGGACGACGAAGACGTTACGCTTCGCCTCCAATTGGCGCCGGAATTCCAGCGTCATCCGGATGATCTGCGGCGGTTGTTCATCCGCAGCCCCACCGGCAAGACGGCCGCGATTGGGCAGTTGGCGGATGTCCAGCGCAGCACGGGACTGTACAGCGTGAACCGGTACGACCGCAATCGCGCGGTGACGCCCCGCTGCAACGTTGAGTCGCCGACGCGCCCCGACGCCGTGTTTGACCAGTTGCGGCGGGAGATTCTACCCGCCCTGGGATTTGCGCCCCTTCCACCGCAGCCTCCACCCGGTGTGGCCGCGACGCTGCGGTCCTTGCGTGACGCGGTGTATCGCAAAATGGGAAAGTCGCCGCCCGTGGCGTCCGCGGACCGGTTCGTCGGGGAAATCGGCGGTCCGGCCGAAGGGGTACAGGCAAAGTTCACGGGAGAGAATGAAGAGCGGGACAAGAATTTCGCCTACCTTCTCAATTCCATGATTATTGGAATCGTTCTTATCTGCGCGATCCTCGTTCTCCAATTCAACAGTTTCCGGCAGACGGGGGTTGTGCTGACCACGGTTCCCTTAAGTTTCATCGGCGTGGCGATTGGCATGTGGGTGGCGGGTTTTGCTTTCAGTCTGGCTTCGTTCATCGGGCTGGTGAGCCTCACGGGCGTCGTCGTGAATGACGCCATCGTGATGGTGGATTTCATCAATCAGGGACGGCGGCGCGGCAAGACGGTCCACGACGCGATCGTGGAAGCGGGCCGCTATCGCATGCGGCCGGTGCTGCTGACAACACTGACCACCATCGGCGGTCTGATGCCTCTGTTCTTGAACATTTCGGGAGGTGCTGAATTCTGGCAGCCGCTGACCGGCGCCATCATCTTCGGGCTCAGTTTCGCGTCCATCCTGACACTGGTCGTGATCCCGGTGTGCTACAGCCTGGCCTATGCACGGACGGTGGAGGCGTGACCAAAGCGCGTGCGATTCAGGGGGCCAGCATCAATCGGCCCGGCGTGGAGAGATAGGCTTTCACTTCATTCAAGAATCGGGCGGCAGCCGCGCCGTCGACAACCCGATGGTCGTACGTCAGCGAAAGCGGCATCATCAACCTGCCTTCGAGTTTGTCCTGCACGAACACGGCGGCGCGCCGGGTTCGTCCTGCGAGCAGTAGGGCCACTTCCGGAGCGTTGATGATCGGCGTCGAATACGTTCCGCCGACGGCCCCCATGTTGCTGTTGGTGAAGGTCCCGCCACGCAGTTCCTCCAGCGTGATCTTGCCTCCTCGGGCTTTGGTCGCCAAGTCCTGGAGGGATCGCGCAATTCCGGGAATGCTCATGCGATCGACGTCGCGCATTACCGGAACGGTCAACCCGCGATCGGTATCCACGGCAATGCCGATGTTGATGTACTCTTTGTAGATGACCTGCTTGCTTTCCATGTCCACGGACGTGTTGACGACGGGGTGCCGTTTCAGGCTTAAAGCCACGGCCTTGATCAGGAATGCCAGCGTGGTTAATTTGACTCCGTCACGTGCATGATCTTGCGTGCTCTCTTCGCGAATGCGTTCCAGTTCGGTAATGTCGGCGTCATCGAAGTTCGTGAGTTGCGGGACCGTATTGTAGGAATGCGTCATGTTGCGGGCGATTGTCTGACGCACACGCGACATGGATTCCCGGCGCACGGCGCCGTAATCATCGGTTGATGGCCGGCCAGGAGGCGCCGGCCCCGAGCGCATCGTATCGGCGGCGCGTTGCTCGTTCACGGCGCGAACGTGGGCCTGCACGTCCTGTTGCGTGATCCGGCCGGCATCGCCGGTCCCCCGGACGCGACGCAAGTCGACGCCCAGTTCCCGGGCCAGTCGGCGCACGGATGGGCCCGCCGCGGCCGCGCTGCGCCCGTCCCCCGGTACGTCTTCCTCGGGAGACTTGGGCGGCGTGTCCTCTTCAGCGGGCGGTGCGGTCGCCGCCGCGGTGGACGGCTCCGGCGAAGTTGCGGCCGGCGGCAGTGTCGGCGTATCCGATGGTTCCGGGGCGGCCGACGATGCATCCGTCCCCGGTGTTGGGTCGCGAGACGGTTCATCCTCCGGTTCTTCCGGCGCGGCGGGCCCGGCGTCGTCGCCGTGGTCCTCTTGGGTAGGAGCCTCGGTTTGCCCCGTCGTCTCTTGACGGGCAGCGTCGCTGGCCGGCTCCAGAGTCAAAATCGTCGCACCGACCGACAGCGTGTCGCCCTCGGACACCAGGACCTTGGTCACTTTACCCGCTTGAGGCGACGGAACCTCCAGCGTGGCTTTGTCGGTTTCCAGCTCGATCAAGCCCTGTTCCCGCTCGACCGAGTCTCCTTCCTTCACGAGCACGCTCAGCACGTCGCCCGAGTCGGTGTTTTCACCCAGATTCGGCAACTTGACGTCTATGGTCATGACAATCTCGTGGCTACGCTGATCCGGTCAAACCAGCATGGGATTCGGTTTGTCCGGGTCGATTCCCAGTTGTTTGATGGCTTTCGCCACGCAGGCGGCATCGAAGACATCACGTTGATGCAGTTGGTACAGCGCGGCGACGGCAATCGATTCGGCATCTACCTCGAAGAATCGGCGCAGCTCGGCACGCGATGCACTGCGTCCCATGCCGTCCGTGCCCAGGGCGCACAGACCTCCGGGCACCCACGGGTCGATTTGTTCGGCGACGCTCCTCACGTAGTCGCTGGCCGCCACGACGGGCCCTTCGACATCGGCAAATTGTTGCTCCAGGTAACTCTGGCGGGGCTCTTCTTCCGGATGGAGCATGTTCCAGCGCCGGGCGTCCTGGGCATCGCGCCGTAGCTGCGTATAACTGGTTACGCTCCACACATCGCTGGATACGCGGAACTGTTCGGACAGGATCCGCTGTGCCCTCAGCACGTCGCGCAGGATCGCCCCGCTTCCCAGAAGCCTTACATGAGCGCGCGGCCGAACGGCCTCTTCGGTTCGCAGCCGGTACATGCCCTGGATAATCCCGTCCTCCACGCCCCGGGGCATGGGCGGCATCGTGTAGTTTTCGTTCTCCAGGGTCAGATAATACATCAAAGTTTCATCGTCCTCGTACATCCGACGGAGGCCGTCAAACACGATGACGGCGATTTCATAAGTATACGCCGGGTCGTACGCGCGCACCGTGGGAAACGCCATGGCATTGAGTAAACTGTGGCCGTCCTGGTGTTGCAATCCTTCGCCGTTGAGGGTCGTTCGGCCGGCCGTACCGCCCAGCAGAAAGCCCTTGGCCCGCGCGTCGGCGGCTGCCCAGATCAAATCGCCGATCCGCTGGAAGCCGAACATCGAGTAAAAAATGAACATCGGGATCATGTTCACGCCGTGCGTCGAGTACGCCGTGCCGGCCGCGATGAACGACGACATCGATCCCGCTTCCGTGATTCCTTCTTCCAGTAATTGGCCGTTCTTTGCTTCCTTGTAGTACGCCAATTGGTCCGAATCCACCGGCTCGTAGATTTGCCCGATGTGCGAATAGATTCCAACCTGCCGGAACAAACCGTCCATGCCAAACGTTCGCGATTCATCGGGGACGATGGGGACGATGAATTTGCCGATCTTCTTGTCGCGCAATAGATCGCCCAGCAGGCGGATGAAGCCCATCGTCGTGGCGAGCGTGCTCTTGTCGTCGTCCTCCTTGGAGACGATTTTGCTGAGAGTTTTTTCGTAGTCTGAGAGGCGAGGCACTTCCAGCTTGACGGGATGGTCGATCCGGCACGGGACGGGACCACCCAGTTCCTCGCGGCGCTCGCGCAGGTATTTCATTTCGGGGCTGCCGGCCGGCGGTCGATAGAACGGAGCGTCCGCGACGCGTTCGTCCGAAATGGGGATTCCGAATCGTGATCGGAATTCGCGCAGTTCGTCTTCATTCAACTTTTTCTGCTGGTGCGTGACGTTACGTCCTTCGCCGCCTTCACCCAAACCGTAGCCCTTGATGGTCTTCGCTAAAATCACCGTCGGGCGCCCCTCGCACTCTACCGCGGACTTATATGCGGCATAGACTTTTTCGGGGTCGTGCCCGCCGCGGCGAAGCTTGCGGAGCTTTTCGTCGGAGTAATTGGCCACCATATCCAGCAGTTCGGGATACTTTCCAAAGAAGTTGTCGCGAATGAACTTGCCGCTGGAGACGACGTATTTTTGATACTCACCGTCAACGGCTTCCATCATCCGGCGGGCGAGCAGCCCCGCGTTGTCCTGTTCGAGGAGCGGATCCCAGTCGCCGCCCCAAATGACCTTGATCACATTCCAGCCCGCGCCACGAAAGATGCCTTCCAGTTCCTGGATGATCTTGCCGTTGCCGCGAACAGGCCCGTCCAGCCGCTGCAGGTTGCAGTTGATGACGAAGATCAGATTGTCCAATTGCTCACGCGAGGCCAGGCTGATGGCTCCCAGCGTCTCGGGCTCGTCGCATTCCCCGTCGCCCAAGAATGCCCACACATGCTGGCCTGACGTCTCCTTGATCCCGCGGTCGGACAGATAGCGATTGAAGCGCGCCTGGTAAATCGCCATGATCGGCGCCAGACCCATCGACACGGTGGGGAACTCCCAGAAGTCCGG
>CAZNKT010000056.1:0-40179 GCA_964573605.1 uncultured Pirellulales bacterium | reverse complement strand
TACATGCAGGTTACCGCTTTTGATAAGATGATGTGAAATAACCCTTGATTGCGTTCGGTAAATCCGCCTCAAGATGTGCTATAATTATTCGGGGCAGGTCGATATACCAGGTTTGGAGCTAAAGAAAATAGCGCATGGTGTTAATGATACTGCGATAATGATTACAGTCTCCTGCCGGCATATGCTGAGACAGCGAACGGCCGACAATAGCCAACCGGGACTCCACTGGGGTCTGTTTACACTCCGGATACCTCTGGTCCACACTCGTATCGAATGGCCCGAGCTGCTGCAGGCGCTGTTCGTGGCCGCCGCGACGACTCTGGGTCTGGTTCCCATTCTGACCACGTAGTTCGGCCTGACGTTTGAAGAGGCAATTACCTGCATCTTCATTCCATCCCTGCTGATCAGCAGCTCCCCCATCCTTTTCGGCGATCCCGACGCGCCGAGTTGGTTCACGCCCGCGCTGCCACTGGCACTTTCCTTCGTGCTGGCCTCGGATCCTTTTCTGGGCGACGCCTACGGTACGCCGGCCGAACGGTTCCGCATCATGACTGCACCTTCGCTGACGCTCGTCTTGACTGGCTTCACGTGCGCATACATTGCCATGGGACTGGTGCGCACCCAGACGGAACAGGGAGTCGTATTACTCACCGCCGTCACCCTGACTGTTTTTTCCAGTGGATCGGGATCGTGGTGGGCGTGGCGGCCACGCTGCTTCTGGTGGGTACGGGCGGCGACGGCCGCACAAATAAGCGCGGGCGTCCGGACAAAGACACCGACGGTATCAGACACGATCGTGATGCGCGAGTGACCGGCGGTCATTCGGTTGCGGGCGGCTGTTGCGCCGGCGCGCTGCGCTGCTTGTCGTACGTAATGCGGCCACCGACAACGGTGAGCAGGACGTCGACTTCGGGCAGCTGCTTCGCATTGATTCGCGTTAAATCGCAATCGACGACGACGATGTCGGCCAGCTTGTCCGGTTCCAGGGAACCGAGTCGCGACTCCGCAAATCCGGCGTAGGCCGCGTCGATCGTATAAGCCCGCAGCGCTTCCCCCACTGTGACTTTCTGCTGCGGCATCCACCCGTCCGGATACGCGCCGTCGAGCGTACGGCGCGTTGCAGCGGCGTAGATACCCATCAGGGGCTGTGGAGGAGCTACAAACCAGTCGCTGCCGAAGGCGAGGCGTGTTCCGTTGTCGAGCAGAGATCGGAAAGCGTAAGTGGTTGCGCTTCGCACGGATCCGATGACGGGCTGTGCCCAACGGCCGTCATCGATGACGTGGTACGGCTGCATGCTGGCGATGATTTTAAGGCGCCCGAAACGAGGAATGTCCTCGGGCGCGATATGCTGGGCGTGCTCGATGCGAAAACGTCGGTCGCGAGGGCCGTTTTCGCGGGCGACACGCGCGAAGATGTCGAGTTGCTCGCGAACGGCTCGATCACCGATGGCGTGTACCATCACTTGCAGTCCCGCCCGGTCCGCGCCGGCAATCCATGTTTCCAGATCTTCGGGAGTATGGACCATCAATCCGTAGTTTTCCCCGTCATCCGAGTAAGGCTGCAAAAAGGCCGCCGTGCGTGAACCAAGTGAACCGTCGACGAATCCTTTCAGTCCGCCGATCCTGAGCCAGTCATCCCCCCAACCGCGGCGCCGGACTTCGTCGGCCAAATGCCGCCATTCATCCAACGGTGTGCTGGCGTAGACGCGCACCTTCAATCGACCCTGACGGTGGGCGACACGAAGAATCTCTACGTCATCCCACGTTCCCATGTGGTGAACCGCGGTGACTCCCTGGCGGGCCAGATATTTCATGGCCGCCGACGTGGCCTCGAGTCGCTGCTGGAGCGTTGGCCGCGGAACGACCCGCTGCACCAGACGCATGGCATTGTCCTTGAGGATTCCCGTCATCCGCCCGCCGGCGTCGCGGACAATTTCGCCGCCTTTCACATCGGAAACATCGTCCGAAATGCTCGCCAACCGCAGGGCCTCGGAATTGGCCAGCGCCATGTGGCCGTCGAGGCGCTGCACCCAGACAGGCGTACGGGACGTCACGGCGTCGATCCACCGGCGATCGGGAAGGGCGCCTCCCCAGCGGCTATGATCCCAATCGCCGCCCGTAATCCACTCCCCCGGGGAACCGTCGCGCGCATAGTCGGCAAGGCGTTGCACGAAGTCCTCCCGCGAGGACGCATTGCGGAGTTGCACGGAAGTGAGGTTCAATCCGCCATCGATCAAGTGGACGTGCGCATCGATCCAGCCGGGCATGATAAAGCCGTGCGTGTCGATGATCCGCGTCTCGGGATTGACGAAACGACCGATATCTTCCACGGAACCGACGGCCAGGACACGGTCCCGCCAAACAGCAACCGCGGCCGCACTTGGTCGACGCTTGTTGGCAGTCCACACTGTGCCGTAGAGCACCTTGTCGGCAGACGGCCGTTCCCCTCCGCCAACCGCTGCGCTAACGAACATAATGAACACACCAACGATCGATATTTGGAAGGAAGATCGCGATCGTGAACGGCCAGAACACGCCATGGCAAATCCACACCGGAGCACCGCGCGGGTTGTTTCACGTTCAGTATCCGCCACGCGTCAACCTGTTCAGGGTCTTGGCACCATGCGGCGCATTGTAACGAACAACAGTGCCGGAACCGCGACCGACAGACCAAGTGCCCAGGCGAGCCACTGATGTCGCGTCGCATAATCGCCAAACGCGGCGTAAGCCAGCGAAATCCCCAGATTGCTGAGCAGGAGGACCGGAAGGAAGCGCCGCCATGCCACCCGGTGAATCCCGAACAGCAGGACGCTGGCCTCGGCAAGCACGGGCACTGCTCGGAACACGGCAAGAACGTACGGGGCGAGCGCGTCGCTGGTGCGGTGCATCCGCTCGAGCGCGTCCCGGCCCGAAAGCCAGACGGCGATCGGGTGTCCCCAGCGCCGCGCGATCGCGAACGCGACGATCGATCCCAGGCACATTCCGATCCAATTGGCCAACGTGCCCCAGCACCAGCCCAGTTGGGAACCGCTGTAAGTGCTGATGACGCTCGACGGCACCGGAAGCAGTATGTCGATCGACAACAGTCCAACGACGATGCTCCATGTTGCGATCACCGGCCACGGCCGGTACAACTGATCCACCAGCATCTGTTCAAATGAAGTTTCCATCAACAGCAACACCGGAATCACAGGCACCAGCAACACAGCACCGACCACGGCCAACGGTCGCATGATCCGGTGCATGCAGGTGTGTGTCCTTGCACGAAGGTCAGGCGTCAGGGATATCCAGCCATCGATGGGCACGTCGGTGCATCACGACATCCACGGGTGTTTAAATGCGACCAGCAAAACCAACAGCACGGCCGGCGAGCCAGAGGGCACGATGCTCGTTTCGATCTCCGTACCGGCCGAGCCGTTTGCCGCCTAGCGCGCCGCTTCGATCCGCAGCGAAACCTGGCCGGGTGATTCCGAGCCAAACTGCGTTCGACGAATAAGGGCCAGATCGCCCATTCGCATGCCGGAGACGACTTCTCCCGGACTCGAAGGAACGTCAAAGTTCGTGGGCGTGCCGTGCTGCAGCCAAGGGGCGTAATGGAGTGCCTCCGACCAGACTTTATGCACCAGCGCCACTTCGTCGTCAGCCTCAGCTTGCGGACACCACATGAAAAACGAATCCGCCCCGCGGAGCAGACAGTGCCATAGCAGTTCCTGGTATGCCCACCGGCTCATGGATCGCACGGAAGCGTCGGGCTTTCCATCTTCGAAGACGACGTGCCAGTGGACGAATGGGACCAGCGGCACGTCCTGCGTGTTGCTCTTGCCGGCATTCGACATGACCAGCAGCATGTTGTAGAACCACCGATAATCCGAATTGTCGAATCCGTAGGCGTCGTAAATCCGCCGCCAGGGGTAAACCACGGGCATGCCATACGTGTAACCGGTCCACGGAAAGTCGTGGGGCCATCGTCGATACGTCGCGCCCTGTTCTGCACGGTGAGGATGGCCTTCCACGAAATCCTCAAAATAGTCATACCAGTAGCGGTAGCCGTCGCAGGGATACGCACCGTAATTGCTGATCAACGCGCCGGGAAAGTGGGTTTGTATCGGATCGACATAGCACTGCCTGGTGGCATCGGCCCGCTTGCGGCGCACGGCGTCCTGAAATTCCGCGAAACGATCGATACAGGCGATGTGCTCGCGGCAAACACGGCATCGGCGAGCGGTTTTCCAGGCCTGGTTGATCTCCAAGGGGCCATCGATTTCCCAATCACCGAATACGAAATCGAGCGGAAGCGACGCTCGGTGATAGGCATCGGCAAAGTACGCAATCTTCCGCCGCATCTCCGGATATCGATGTTCGATGCGAAAGGGACATCCGATCCTGCCGCCCGGAATGGACGTGTCGAAGAATGTCTGTCCCTGCTCGTCGAGGTGCGCCGTCTCTTCGCTGCCGTCGAAAAACCCGTACATGCACGCATTGGCGTTGACGCATGCCATCAGTCCGAGCTTTTGTTGAACGCGGGCCAGTCGAAGGCTTTGCTGAAGACTTTCCTCCCTGCGATTCCAGTTCCATGACGCGATTGCCGCCACGCCGCGAGCGGCCAGCTCGCAGACGATCTGCTCCTGGAGATCATCGTCCGTCACCATGGCGTCGTGCGCGGGCCACAGGAAAAGGGGCATGCGATCGCCCCGCACGGTGGCTAATGGCTGTGTGTTTTCCAGAATGACCCGGATCCCAGCCGGAAAGGCAGACTCCTGGCTGTCGGACGCCCGGACCTCACCCCACGCCAGGGCCGCCAGGCAGACGATTTCCAATCCGATGGGAACGTACACGGCAGTAGCCAATGGCCCATGCATTGCGGGGCGCCGCCTTCAGCCACAAGGAGACAACCGACGGCCCGACCTCCTTGGCCGTGCCAAGAATAATCGATTATTCCGTTCTTTGCACGGCCCTTTTCGCAGTGCCGACAACCATTATCGCGGAATTTGTGTGCGGAGCGGTCCTGTCGACCTTGTGCCGGAGGGTTTTACACTCGACGTGGACTGGTCTCCACAACATGTCGAGCTCATTGAACCCGTTGACGACAGAGGCGATTTCTTGGTCAAGCTGTTTTTTCCGTCTCTGGTAGTTGGAATGGCACGGAGCGTCTCGGTGACATTACGCAGAGTTTAGCGCAAATGTTGGAGAGGTTGGCGTGGGATCTGGATTCCAGAGCCCAGCTCTCATACCCTTAATGCTGTGGGGTTCGCTCTGTTCGCCCTGCGGCGACGAACGCGCCTTCGGGCGATTCGATTACGACGGCGTTCGAATTGATCGACCAGGCTGGGCGTGCCGCCCCAAACGCTCATGTAATTCGTCCCACGCGGTAGCAGGCCAACAATCCGGCCAACCCTATCACGGTAAGCAGAATTGATGTCGGCTCCGGGATCGACACGACCCTGCCATACCAGCCGTACTGACCAGCCAGCGACGTGTCGCCGGAAAGCTGCCCCAATTCTCCAAAGGTGAGCGCATCCAGGGACAACATTTGCCCCGCGCCGCGCAGTCGCACGGTACCGTCGACAATCGCCAGCGTGGCGCCGGTTCCAGCGACAAAATCATCTTCCAAATCGAGTATCAGCTCGCCGGCGCCGTGTTTGATCAGTGTGCCATTCCAGATCCAGTCATCGGTGACCAGCAACTCCTGCGGCACATCAACGTCTCCGCTCAGTTCCTCGCCCGACGCGGTCCACTCACCGGCAATCGCCAGCGCCCGATTGCTGTTGTAGTGAACGCTGAAGCTGCGTCCCGGTTCGATTTCATGGTCGGTCACCGTATCGAACGTGCCCGTTCTGGACGCGTACGTGAGAAACTGGAACGACTCCGTTGGGGAGGGCGTGGAACCGGGCGTACTGACGGCGAGCGTTCCCGCCAAGGTCGCCGAGCCCGAGGCATTGAGCTGTCCCGATGCCCCGGCCAGTTCGACGGCGAGACCACCCAGACTGCCGATTTGCAGGTCGCCCACGTTGGCCGCCAGCCCCTGGCCGATGCTCAATGTCATGGAGTTGGTGTCGCCGTTGATTGTCGTATCATCAACCGTCACGCTACTGGAAAGCGTCGCGACCTGGTCCGTAAGTTCTGTGTTGATGAGGTTCACAATATCGGTGCTGGAAGACGGCGCCTGGTTCGTGTCCCAGTTGCCGTCATCGTGGAAGGATCCCCCGCTGCCCGTGCCGATCCAGTTGAAGATCTCTGGCCCCCCGGACACAAACTCGATTGCCAGAACAGGGCGCGTCGACGCTTGGTTATGTTCCCGAGAGTTAAACCGCTTGGCGCTTTGCTCGCCTTCGGGCCCCTTCAAGATCCAGCCGAAGTTGCTCGCGGGAGCGTCCAACCAACCCTGGACATCGCTGACCATCTGGGCCGTGGAGCCCCAAGTGTACGATCCCCCGTCATCAACCGACATACTTCCACTTACCGTGGCATCGAAGTCACCTCCGGGTTCCGTCCAGAAGCTTCCCGGGTAGAAAGTGTGAGTCCAAGTAGCGTCGTTCATCTCGGCGCCTGTTCCATCACCCTCGTTACCGCTGGCGTCCGACGTGCCTTCACCCCAATCGGAGGTCAGTCGGTGCAGATCAACCGTCATCGCACCAACGAGCGTCCTGGACATTTCAAGTGTAAGAGCCGCACTCTGAATATCGCTGCCAGCCGGTACGTTGCCCGCAATATCAAAGGCAATCAGGGCACGCCTTAGATTGTCAGAGTCTTTGTTAGTCCTACCCGCGAACAGATAATTACCTTCCCCGTTGCTCAGACTTCCGTCATCTGTTTCATACAGTGTGTTATCTTGGATTGGAGCCAGCGTGATCAGCGTACCCGTAGATTCACCCGGAGCAAGCACTGCCATAGCGGCGACCGTCAAGATCACTAGCTTAAACATTTTCTTCATCAAGAGTGCGGTTCCGCGAGATGCGCTACGCCAAATGATCCGCTCCGTCGGCTGCAGTTGGCGTGGCGAAGGGCCTCCGGCTATGGAAACCGCACTGCAAGAAGAGGATGTCTGCAGATGGTTGCAGGTTGCCAGCACCAGCAGCGCGGCAGCAGCCAAAAAGAGGGTCGAGGGCTCAGGAACGGCTTGCCGTCCTGCAGTCGTCGGGCCACTGAGGATGGCTACAAAATCGTCGATATCATCGAAATCCTGGTCGCCATCTTCGTCCGTGTCGCCCATGAACTCGGGTGGCACACTGTACATGTTTTCGTAACCGGCCGGGTCGTTCAGAGCCGCAACGAAGTCATCGATGTCGTCGAAATCCACATCGCTGTCGCTATCCATGTCGCCCAACAGCGGCGCCATCAGTAGAACATCCTGAGGCTTGTAGACGATAAACAGCTCCGTACCGCCGAAGGTGCCAACAGGCGCCACGTTGGCCAGCCCGCTAAACTGGCCGGTGATCGTTCCACTGGTGTGCAGCACGTCGAACGCATCGCCTGCCGCCGGGGCAAAGTCTCCCAGGGCAGTCACTTCCATCCCACCATCGAGTGCGGCGTCGCCCACAATTGACACCTGGTCATGCCCGCCTCCGCCCAAATCCAGCTCCAGCCGGCCCGCGGAGGTCTGGGAGAAGTTTCCTTGCACGCCCATGGTGAGCGTGCCGATGGCGTCACCACCGGGACTCACCGTGCCGCGATTGATCACGTCCGCCTCCACCACACCCGTGCCGCGCAACAGTCCTCCCATATCCAGTTGCGACGTGTTCAGAGTACCGTCGACGGTCAACGTGTTCCCGGCGGGAGTCGTGTGAGGATCATTCAATAGCAGTGTGACTCCCTGCTCCACCACGAGTTCCGGGCCTGGCACGACCTTGAAGGGCCGCATCATCTCGTGGTCCTCGTGTTCCAGAATGTGACAGTGCCAGACATAGAGGCCGTCGAAATCATCGAACCTGGCAATCACCCGCACCGTCTCACGGCGATTGACCATGAACGTGTCTTTCCAGCCAAGTTCATAGTCCTCGAGCGGAATATCCCCGAGCTGGCGGTGAACGCGGTCCAGCACTTGGAATTGGACCAGGTGCAAGTGAATGGGATGACTGTCGACCGTCGAATTGGTGATCTCCCAAATCTCCGTCGTTCCCCGGATTGGCAGTTCGGTCAGCGGGTCCGTCCATTTCGCGCCATTCAAGAGCAGTTTTGGCCGACCGAATTCGTCGACTTCTTCGACCAGTGACATCTGGCGGGCAACCACCGCGTGTTCCTCCGGGATGCGGGGAACCGAGACCAACGTCTGGGGCAGGGAACTGGTGTCCGAGCCCGTGGGGGGCACTATGCGGAACTGCATCACTTGTCCAGTAGTATTGGGGTCGGCCGCCGGGTGACCGGCCAGGGGACTTTCGAAGGGTCCGTCCGGGCCAAGGTTGCGCAGCATGACTTCGTCGCCCGCGCTCAGACTGGAAAAATCGACAATCACGTCGGCGCGTTCGGCTGGAGCCATCAACACATGGTCACGGTCCGACCGCGCCTCCAGCAGCCCGCCATCGGTACCAATCTGGTGAAACGTAAGCGGTTCCGCCAAGCCGGCGTCGAGTTGCAAATCATAGAACCGTGAATTCGACCCGTTGAGCATTCGAAAGCGATACTTCCGGGGTTCCACGTTCATGTATGGCCACACCTTGCCGTTGACCAGATTGGTGTCGCCAAAGAAATGGGGCACGACCGACGCGTCGCTGGGGAATTCCTCCGGCAATCCAGCCAGCGGGTCGGCCCCGCCGGGGTCCAGGAGATCTCCGGGCCCCCGTGGGTAGAACAGCTCACCGTCCGCATAGAAGGAACGATCCTGGATCACCATGGGAACCTCAAAATCGCCCGTCGGAAGATTAAGCGAGGCCTCGTCCGCGTCTCGGACGAGGTAGAATCCTGCCAGACCCGCATAGACGTTCAGACGGGTGATTCCCAGGCCATGGTCGTGATACCAAAGCGTGGTCGAGGCCTGCTGATTGTGGTACGTGTACAGGGCGCTGTTACCTGCCGGGCCCCCTAGACCACTGGCGGGGGCGTTCGGGTCGGCTGAAAACCAGTACTCGGGGAAACCATCGCTCTGGGGCTCGACCACGGCACCGTGCAAATGAACGACGGTGCGCGCTTCGGGAAGCTGTGGCTCGGCGCCGTGAACGGTGGTGTCCAATGGCAGTAGATGCGGCAGAGGGGTTCCGTTGCCGTCGACCAGGTCGTTAACCCAGTTCACCTTGATCGGATTGCCCCGTTGAACTTCAAAGGTCGGCCCCGGGTATGCGCCGTTGTATCCCCAGACGGTTGTCGGGTTTAACTCGTTGTGGAGCTTCTGGGAGAACTGGGTCATCGACACTTCGTAGAGGTCGATACCGTCAACCGAGTCCACCGGTGAAATAACGTTGGCCAGGGGGTTGGGCAGAGGATCGACGAACTTGGTCAGTGTGAGCGGGTCCAGCAGCGGCTGGGCCTGAGCAAGGCCCCCTGTGCCGAGGATGTAAATGACCGCCGCCAGGACGAAGTTCCTTGGAACACCAAGCCTGAACGTGGTTTTCATGAGACCACCCCTGTTTTCCCGTACTCCGCCTGGGCAATTCCAAGCGGGAGCAACCAGGATGCGAGAATTGTGGTAGAAACCAGCCGATAGCTCTGCTTTCGTGTTGCAAATGATGTGCCCGTACGATTGTGGGAGAGTGTGGTGCCCATGCCGCAGCGGCGGGTAGGACAGCTTTAGGTGAGGATGCGGCTTCCGTCGTCGGCGATGTCAAAGAAAAACGCGTGACGGGCCTCAGCGATCTTGAACACGCTCGAGGAACCTCGGAACGCGCACATGGCTTAACGGAGATTTTGACTGCGCACATGCGATCACGGAGCTGTGCGGAAACGCACGATTCGGCGATTCAGTGGATCGACTCCAACTGTTTGGAAGTCCGTGGACGCCTAGATAGGCGCTTGTGATTCTGTGGATATTGCAGAGGATCGACGTACGGCACGCTTTCGGCAGGGATCGCGCGTGGCAGGCAGTTTTCTACGGTGCATGATCAGGAACGAACGTGCCAGGCGGGCGCTCAAGGAGTGGGCAGGCTGGGTCAGCCGCGAAGGACGCTCATCGTCCGGCCATGCGGGGGAGCCCGGACAGCTTCACGGACACGACGAACGCTGATGGACATCGAGGATATACTCGCCGCGCAGCTATTGCCTGAAGGACGAACCGCGAAACTGTTCCCAGGATCACGAAATCCTATTTAGGGCTGAGACGCGTCGTCAGGACAGAACGCCCTCATAGAAGGGAGCGTGAGAATCGCGCGATCTGATTGATGGGCGGATCTCCAACTGCCGTTGTTTAAGTGGTTCCCAACGCAGGGTCGGCGACCAACGTATGGAACCTCCTTTTGGCGGGCTGTGCCTCGGAGTCCGTCTTTGCAAAACAAGGATAGGTGCGGTTGGACGATGACGGTGAGTTCATTGGCCCTTTGGAGTTTAGGCAGGAGGGGGCGCGGTTCGGGTTGCTTGGCGTCACAGGCTTTGCCACCCGATTGATAGGGAGTCGGCGAGTGCAATAGACCAGATGGGGTGGTGCCCAAAATGCCGGCGGCTGTTCCGAGTATCGCTGTTCCGCATGCCTGGATGGGTCGCTGTGAAGAGTGCCAATAACTCGGACAAGAAACCACCCGTTTCTTGTCCGATGGCGGTTGGCCAAGGCGCAACTGCTTGGTACCCTCCATGGCAGTGAAACTGATCGATCGTAACGGAAGAGACCGACAGAAGTTCCGCCGTGAATTCGGCAGCCATCCAGAGGATCGCAACTGACGCCCATCAGAGACAAGCAGCGATGGCAACGATTGGCTGCGTTGGGAGCCAAAAGTGAAATCCCAATGCCGGAAAGCGAAGCCAAGATGTCGGCCGTGATCCTTCAGCTTGCCGAGCCTCTGATCAAACAGCGCGGGCAGACTTCGGAGCGTGCGGAAGTGATCATCATGTTGACCATCGCGCGCTGGAACAAGTCGACGTTCCCGACCGTTGATCGAAGGTCCGCCACCCTTGCGGACATCGCATTGTCCTGGCGGGGATCGTCAAACTGCCGGAGGCGACAGCGGCTCGTCGGTGCGAGGCGTTTCGCCGACAGTAGCGGCAGAAGATTTGTCTTTTCTGCCCACCAGCAGCGCCGCGGCTGTCAGGCCCAGCAGACAGACGGTAAAAATGATCCCGCTCGGTGTGCGTCCGGTCCATTCCCCCCAGGGCCAGGGGAAATTGAAAAACGCGAAGTTCAGCCCGAAGTATAACCACGAGCAGACCAACAGCGCCCAGCGAAGGTAACGGCCCGCTGAAAGGGGCTGCGCGGCTTCTCGAGCAAAATAAACGGCCGCGACCACCGTAATCATCACCGGCAGCACGACGTATGCGGCCAATGGCGTACCAAGTGTCAGGATCTGCTCTGTGATCGCGTCGTTCGCGCTGCCGATGTCCGACGTGAGCGCTCGAAACGTTTTTCCGGCGATCGGCGCGGCGACCACCGGCAACGTGACGAAGTACGGCCACAAGCGGCCGGCCAGGACCGCCATCATAGGAATGATGATCATCGTCAACGCCACGTTGGCAAACACGTCCAGATAATAGAACTGGCCGAAGTTCCATGCCGCCACGGCCAAGAGATGTACCAGCAGCAACAGCCATTCGGCGCCGGGCGGCAGTGCAATCTGGTCTTCCCCCTGTGGCGGATGGATCGAGCGGCGGTTGAGCCACACGCCCAGCGCCAAAATGGCCCCAAAGACCGCGCCAAAGGTTATCTCCATCATGTTCCACCAGTTCATGTACGGCTCGATGGTTCCGAACCATCCTTGGCGAAACCAGTCCGTGTTCCAGGCGTGGAATGCCTGCACGGATTGCCCCAATGAAAAACCCGCGCCGCCCGCCAGGAATCCCCAAAATGCGAGCCATACCGCCAGCCAGTCGCGTCGCGCGACGCCTGCGTACACGACCATCCCGATCAGGGCCACCAACAGCCCACCCCACTGCTCGGGTCGGGGCTGCAGCTCCGCGTCGGTTTTCCAGTACCAGTGTTCGGAAAAATAGATGCGGGGCAGCCGCTGCTCGGCAGGATTGAACGGCATGTTGAACAGATGCAGGCCGAGGAATATCAAAAAGACCATCACCAACAGCAGCAACCCAACCTCCAGCGGCCGATAGCGACGCCCGCTGAGCGCCATGCCGAAGAAAACGCCGGCGAACCCGATCCAGATTCCACCTTTGAGAAACAACCCGGTGAGTCCCCATCGCAAGGCCTCCCAATTGCCGACCAGGGAACCGTTGTGCGTCAGACCGACGGTCTGCCCGTAGGTCATGCAACCTCCGATGGAGATGCCCAAGGCAAACATCGCGGCCGCGCGGGCGGCGGTCAACGAGGTTGTTCCACGGCCGAAGAGCAACAGCAGCACGAGCCCTACCAGGACACCCGCGATCATGGCGCCTGTTTCGTGACCGTACTGGCCGCGGATTCCCCACCCCATGCCGCCAGCCATGGCCGTCAGCACCATGCACAGCCAGAGCGAGGGCGGTGAAGGGGACGCGTTTCGCTGAGGGGTGTTCACGATTATCCGGCGGCGATCCGCCCCAGCCGCCCGTTCCTCGGTAAACCAATCGTGTTCATGCCGGGAGAAACGACGCGGCACAAGCACGAATCAACAACTCGCGGCTTGGAGTGTACCATGTTGGCGACCATCGTCCACCGCACGTTGCTGTGCGAAATGGGGGCAATCCGCCGCGGTTGGCCGCCATCACCTGTCTGCCAGCGCCGTTCCGGAATTTTGGGCCAGCGCCCTGTCCGTGCTCGTCGCGTCGACATCCCGGCACGATGCGATCAGCCGTTCGTCGAGGTCCTCCAGTTCGGCCTGCCAATCCGCGATCGGGGCATCGGGCGGCGTGAGTTGTTGAAGTTCGCGGAGCAGCAGGATCAAGCGCAGCACGTGCCGGAAGACAATGCCTTCCTGTTTCTGTAATTGTTTTGCCGTGACGTATTTGTTGAAGTCCCCTCCGAATTCCAGCAGTTCGCCCGCCGCCCAGGCGGGCCGCATTCTCAGGTCGTGTACTCCCGGATACTCGTATTGAAACAGGCGTCGAAGTTTTTCGGCCACGGGCAGGACCCAAGTCCGTTCCTCGTCGAAAAAGGAGCGCGGTCGGTATTCGTCGTCTTCTTCTTTCTGCTGAACGAGTTCCGCTTCGGTGGCCAGTCCCAGTTGCAGCAGGAGCGGATCGAGGCGCATGGTCGCCAGCGGCCCGGGCGGGAGCTGGTCCTGGGGCGGCACTCGGACAAAATGAGCCACGGACCCCGGCAACTCCAGCACACTTTCCAAGGCTTGCAGCCGCTCGGTGCGGTCGGCTATGCCGAGTTGGTTTACCAGGAAAACGCCGTACACGGGGTGGATGCTTCGGAGCAGTGTCAATTTGATGAGTTCGGGAGTCGCGTGGGCGCGCTCGGGCCGATAAGGCGGCGGCCCGTCGCTGTGCTCATCTTCCTCCGGCACCGATGACGGGTCGCTCGGCGGCCGCGGCGCAGGTGGTTGTTGTTCGGCGTCGGCCAGCGCGCGGCCCAGCGTGCCGAGCGGTTGTGCCGGCGGCGTCTCTTGTTTCTGATCGGCGTCGTCCCCCGGTGTCCCTTCCAGCGGCGGCGGGGGTTCGAGCCTGACGAAGCCCCCTTTGTGCAGTACGCGGAGCATGCGATCGAGGTCGTTTTGTGCGGCCCGGCCACAGCCGCCTTCCATCAATCGTTTTCCCACCAGCGCGCGCATCGGGTCGATGTCCGGTCCAGCATCGATCATGTAGGCCAGCAGCCGCCAGGGCAGTGGTCCCCTGCTGTACAACTTGCCGGGAGGCGACTTCCGCAGCTTCTCGAATTGGGCTTCGATCCAGTATTGCTGGTTGGCCCGCCGTTTAGGCATCTTTTTCTTCAACGCCTTTTTGGCCTTGATCAATCCGGGGTCTTTGGTGTCCTCCGGAATCTGTTCGTATTTTTCTTTCCAGCGTGAGATCTTTACGTCGTCTTCGTGGGGCAGCGCAAACACAAAACCGCGCGTGTCGTACTGGGGCCGGCCGGCGCGGCCGAAGATCTGGTGTGCCGTGGAGGGTTCAATGAGCCGTTTCTTGTCGGGTGGTCCTTTCATCAGGCTGGGCATCACCACGCTGCGGGCCGGCAGATTGATTCCCGCCGACAGTGTTTCGGTGCAGGTGGCGACCGACAACAGCTTTTGCTGGAACAGGTCTTCGACAATCCGCCGGTACTTGGGCAAAATGCCGGCGTGATGTACGCCCACGCCGCGGAAAAGGATCTGTTTGAGTTTTGGCCCTGCGCCCTGGGACCAATCGTAGGCAGCCAGCGCGTCGGCCAGCCGGGACTGCTGTCCGTCGGCCAGCAATCTTTTGCCTTTAAGCTGCTCGGCGATCGTCCAGCATTCCTCGCGATTAAAGCAGAAGACGAGCGCGGGCGTCAGACGTTCGGCGCCCGATGCCATCGCTTCGATTTGCTCGTTCAACAGCCGTTCGCCAGCCCAGCAATAGGTCAGCGGCACGCGACGCTCGTCGCTCTGAATCAGTTCCAGGCTCCGGTCGTGGCTGCGCCGCAGCCAACTCGTGAACTCCGCGGCGTTGCCCACGGTCGCCGAAAGCAACAGAAGACGCACATGGGCGGGCAGCAAGCCGAGCGATAGCTCCCACACCACTCCGCGCTGCGGGTCGGCGAAACTATGGAACTCATCCATCACCACCGCGCCGGTCCGGCTGAAGTCGAATACGTCCCGGTGCAGAAGGCGGTTGAACAGGATCTCCGCGACCACGACGAGGACACGCGCCTCGGGGTTTTCCCTGCGGTTTCCCGTGACCAGCCCAACGTCGTGAGGGTGGAATCCCCAGGCGGCGGCCTTGGTTTGCATCTCGCGAAATTTCTGTTCGGTCAATGCAATCAGCGGCGTGGTGTAATACGCGGTCCGGCCCGTGTGGAGGGCTTCAAACATGGCGGCTTCCGCAATCACTGTCTTGCCGGTGCCGGTCGGTGCGCATACGAGCACGCCCTGTTCGGACATGAACCAGGCCAACAGCGCTTCTTCCTGGACGGGATACGGATCGAAGGGCAGCGTATCGAGGTAGCTTGCCGCCAGTTCGTCGCGGGATGGTGGTGGTGGCGAGTCGAGTGCCAAGATGTGGGATCCGCGGAAGGAAATGAAACGTCGCAAAGTTTATCGGAGGGGGCGTAGTCCGTGTTGGCTGCGACAGCGGTTGACCAGCGACAGCGCCTCCGGCTGCCGTCTCAGCAGACGCAGCAGCTGCGAGGCGGTGACGCCAAGATTCGTCGCCGCCTGGGGGAGATCACCGTCGAGTTTCTGGATCCAGTCAAGCGCTTCGGCCAACAGCGCGGGAAAATCGTCGTGGTCGAAGCGCACGCGAAGGCGGCCGTCGCGCGCCCGGGACCGCCAGAGCCGACTGGGGGCTGTTTCCGTGTCGACCGGCAGCCGCACGTGCAGAGCCAGCTTGATCCGCAGCCGCCGGATCGCCTGGCGCCGATTCGCTTCCTGGCTGCGCCGTTCACTGGCCTCGCCGCAGATGCCTGTGGCACGATGGGTGATCGTGACGGCGGTTTCCACCTTGTTGCGATGTTGACCACCCGGCCCGCTCCGCCGCTGGCGACGCTGTTCGCACACGGCGAGAAGTTGCTCGGACATCAATGCTGCCGGATGCGTGCGTTCTGACAAGCCACACACCTCGCCGCCGCAAAAGGGATATTCCGCCTGACGATACACGGAAACCGTGGGCCAAGGTGGTCCGCGGACCGACGAACTGACCCTGCGCCCTCATCATAGAATACGCTCCCAGGACGGCAAAAGCCGAGGGGGGCATGCAAACGGCCGACCGCGCTGCCTGAGTTACGCATCGAGAAAATCACGCAGGATCGGCGAGATATGGACGCATTTTACGTCGGCGGAACGTCACTGGTGCACCACGTCCGCCGCCAGCTTGGTGACGCGATTCACTCGCGCCGTTGCTCCGTGCTCGTTTCCTGCCGGACGCCGATAACCCCACCCCCAGGGGGTCTGATTTGTCTTTCTGGTGATGGTGTAACATTCGCCGAGTTTCGACGCTGGGCTAGTTGCAAGGCCCGTTCACATGCGTTTCCCCAAACCGTTGTCAAGAGAGGAGATAACGATGTCCCGTGCTATCCGCGCCTCCGTTTTGTTTTCCCTGACCGTGGCTGTCGTTGCCACATCCGCGTCGACCGGTTCGGCAGGTTGCCATCGCCACCGCCGCGCATACTATCCCCGACACACGGTCGTACACCGCGTTGTCAATCCGGTAGTGGTACAACCGGTTATTCGTCCGGTTGCGCCGGCTCCACAACTCCCGTCCGTGCCCGCTGGTTCGACGCTGACCTTGCCCGGCAGTTTCCTGGGTCCGCAGTCGGGTCACGTGTTTCTGGTGTTAAACGAGGTGAAGCTGCCAGCCAAGATTGAGAACTGGAACCCGAACGGCGTGACGATTACGCTGCCCCCGATGGCAGTCAAGCAGCCCACGCCCTCGCGACTCGACATTATCCTTCCGCAGGGGCAGGTCGCCCGGCGGATCAAGATCCTGCTCACGCCACCCTCACCGGTGGTGCTCCATGCCGGCGGTCCTGCGTCGCCACTGGCGACCGGTTCGGCGCCATCGGGCGCCGCGGTGCAAGCGGCCGCCGCGGCCGGGCCGCAGGTAGGGCTGCCCGTGGTCCACAACGGCACCCCGTGAGCAAGGATCAGCTCGCCTCCTGGTCACCCCCCTTTCCGGCCGGGGCTTTCTTCGGAAAGTCCCGGCCTTGTCTTATGATGTCGCGGCGCGCACGCTATGGTAATGTTTCCGCCTATCATGTTTGTCGGTCCATATTCTCCTTGACCCTATATGCAAAGTTGGCTGGCTGTGCAAACCTCGCGAAATGACGACACGCGCGAAGGCTCGTTGTCATCGTTGGTCCGACCGGGAGCCCGATTGTGTTGTCACGCACGTGGCGGGCGGATGGCAGTAGGCGCGACCGCTATGGTCGTTTGCTGCGCGCTGATCCCTGGTATCGTCTATGCCGTTGGCGATCCGCTGTCTTCTGCGGACGCGCCTGACGCGTCCGCACACGCTTTTTATTATCCCTGGTATGCGAATCCGGAAGTAGACGGCTCGTATGCGCATTGGAATCACTCGGTTTTTGTCCGCCGGGGACCGCCGCGTTCGTATCCGGGGGGCGGCGACATCGGCGCTGATTTTTACCCTCAGCTGGGAACCTACAGCTCCAACGATCCCGATCTTATTCACCGCCATATGCAGATGCTCCGCGGGGCGCGCATCGGCGTCATTTCCGTCTCGTGGTGGGGACAGGATTCGTTTACTAATCGAGCACTCCCTCGGCTGTTTGAACTTGCCCATAAGCACGGCGTGCGGATCAATTTTCACATCGAGCCGTTTCGTCAGCGCAATGCAACCAGCACTCGCGACGCCATCCGTTACCTTCTCGATCGATACGGAGACTCCCCCAGCCTGTACCGCGACGCGGGCCGCGGCGGCCGGCCCATGTTTTATGTCTACGACTCGTACCTTACGTCTCCGCGGGAATGGTCCACGATCCTGCAACCGGACTCGCCGGACTCGATCCGCGGCACGCGTTACGACTCCTTGGTCATCGGACTGTGGGTGAAAGAGCAGGACGGAGACGCGCTGCAGGCAGCCGGCTTTGATGGCTGCTATACCTACTTCGCGACGGACGGTTTCACCCATGGATCGACGACGTCCAACTGGCCCTCGCTCGCCCGCTGGGCACGGGACAGGGACAAGCTGTTCATCCCCTGCGTGGGTCCCGGGTATTTGGACCTGCGCATTCGTCCCTGGAATGAACGTAATCGGCGGGACCGCGAGGACGGTGCCTATTACGATCGCATGTTCGCCGCCGCGCTCCGCGCGGGAGCCGACATCATTGGAATCACGTCATTCAATGAATGGCACGAAGGAACTCAGATCGAACCCGCCGTGCCCAGGCGGATTCCGGGGTTTATCTACGCCGATTACGCACCCCGCGATCCGTCCTGGTACCTGAACCGGACAGCGTACTGGATCGACAAGTGGCGGGAACAGCGACAACACTGAGTTATTCGATTCCCACACGATCTCGCGGATGCCTTCGGAAACCGCGACGTGGACCGTTGGTCAGGGGACGACCCCGTCGCGAGGCTGCACACAATGCTCCAGCACCTGCATCGTTGTGGCGTCCTGCGGTATCTGTTCAGGAAGGCGTGACGTGCCGACGAGGAGCTGACGGAGTTGCTCCACGAGCGCGTTCGCGACATCGGCGTTTTCGGGGCGGTCCGCCACGTTGTGGAATTCTCCGGGATCCTCGAGCATATCGTACAGGCGCAATGTCGGGCCCTTCAGAGGCAGCTTTGTGTCGTAACCGTCGGTTCTTCGCACAGTGCCGCGCTGATAGATGAGTTTCCAGCGGTGGTCGCGTACCATGGCCTCTTCGTTCTGAGCATACTCCACGAATACCCGGTCCCGATGGTGGTCGCTCTTTCCGAGGAGGACGGGCACGAGGCTGCGGCCTTGGACGTTGGCAGGCGCCGCGACACGGCACAAGTCCGCAATCGTCGGAAACACGTCGATGAATTCGACGAGGGCCTGGCTGCTGGATGCCGGCGTCACCTTGCCGGGCAAGCAGAAGATTAGCGGCGCGAGAATGGCTGGCTCGTAACAGCAATGTTTTTCGATCCGTCCGTGCTGGCCTAACATATAGCCGTGGTCGCCGAGATAAACGACCAGCGTCGAATCACTTTTGCCGGAGCGCTGCAGGGCGTCGAGCACGATGCCGACGTTCTTATCGAGAAATTCCACGGAGGTGTAGTACGACGCGCGGATACCGCGGATGTCATCCGGACTGAGGTCTCGAAACACGGCCGGAATCTGCTGCTGGTCGTCAGGTCCGATGGGTGGCACATTGAAATCGGAAGGCCTGTGGCGGTCGCGGTATTCCACGGGATAATGGAACGGCGAGTGTGGCTCGTGAAAGCTGACGAACGCGAAAAACGGCCGCTCACGCTGCTCCAGAACGAATTCGGCGGCGCGCTCGGCAAAGTACGTGCCGGTCATGTCGTGGTCATAGGTCCCGTAGGGCAGATGCACGGCGTTGACCCACAGACGCGCGGGCTGCCGGAAGGGGCGCCACGCGGGCAAGACGTCAATCGACGAAGGCACCTCACGGGGACCTCCCCGCTGGCGGAGCGCCCGGCGGTGATCTTGGGCCGAGACAATTTGGTCGAACCCATGCTTCAACTGGCTGTTGAAATGCGTCTTGCCGATGGCGATCGTATCGTAGCCCGCCGCGCTGAGCAGGTCCGCCATCGTGAGTTCGTGTTCGGGCAACGGTGTGCGGAGCAGCGTCACGCCAATCGTCCGCGGATACCGTCCCGTCATAAATGACCCGCGGGAAGCCGTACAGACTGGTGCGTTGCAGTACGCGCGATCGAAGCGCATTCCCGCCGCCGCCAGCCGATCGATGTTCGGCGTGCGAACCTGCTCGTTTCCATAGCAGCCGGTCACGTACGCTGCATGGTCGTCCGCACAGATCCACAGCACATTCAGTGGATCGGCGCCGGAGGCCGCGGACGCCATGGCCAGACAGAAAACCAAACACTTACAAACTTGCATCCAATACCTCGCTGATATCCATCAGGTGCAATTGGCGTCCTTTCTTTCCGTGAGGCGCGTCGATGCACACGTAACGGCTGTCCGGACTGAACCGCGGATGCGTGTCCACCCGCCATTCTCCCCGGTATTCCGGCGGCAACGGAAATCTGCCCAGGTCGACGCGGCGGCCCGTCGCCACATGGTACAGGTGGGGCGTCTGCAACCGCGAAGGTCCCTGGGGATAAGTATCGTTGAGAATCCATGCGTTGCCAGGCAGGTAGCTGACGTGACCGGACGGATCGAGCACGCCTCTTCCGACCGGTTCCATATGCCCACCCTCCCGATCTTCAACCAGATAATTGCCCCACTTTAGATCCCCGAGCTGGTTTTTTGTTTGTACGAGGATGTGTTCCGGATCACGCCAGATGAAATGGGATGCGTAGCCGTTATCCACGACGATGCGTACGTCTGTGCCGTCGGGCCGGGCCGTAATCAGCCGGGTCAACCGTTTGCCGTTCGGATATCGCCAGCGGTGCAGGGCGATAAACCGCGCGCCATCGGGACTGAACAGGAGGTGATTGAAATAATGCTTGAGACCGGTGCGCTGCTCGGGAATCAAACCCGTTCGGGCGATGTCCGCCAGCGGCAGGATCAGAGTCGATTCCCCGGTCTCCAGATCGATGTGGAAGATGCCCGAATCCTTCGGCGCGAGGTCGTCCGCGTGGGGGTCGGCCGGTCCGGCATATCCGTAACCAGGCCGGACGTCCTGAATACGGCGGAAGTCGGGCGCGACGGCGGTCGTTCCATCGAAGCTGACGGTGTATACCGGGTGCCCAATGGTGCGCCGCCGTCCCGAGAAGACATCGAGGATCCGGCAGACAAACTGGTCGCCGTCGCGATCGTTCCACAGGATCTTCGATGCGCTGCCGGGTATCCATTGGAGCATGCAGCCTTGCTGCCAACACCACGCACGGCTCTCTCCCAGTTCGATCCAGCGGTCATTGTCTTGCAGATCGACCATGCCGATGCGTACGACGTCGTCGGGCTTGGGCGAACGATGTTCGAAACAAACTTCCATCCCCAGCACGTAGCGGCACGACGGATCAAACTGGAGCTTGTCGTAGTATCCGAACCAGTGGTGCCGGGGGCCGCGCGTGATCACCCTTGCGGGCGCGTCATCGCCGACCGTGCGTGCCCGCGCGCGGCGGCCGATTGCCGCCCCGGAGACGACGGACAGACCCGACCGTAAAAACGCTCGGCGATTCCCCGACAATGCACGATCCCCCACGATGGGCCGCATCTTCCAGACTCGATAAATCAGATCCCCGAGCGGTCTGCTTATCCTACCAGGCAAACGGACGCGTTGCCTTATCGAAAAGCGGCGCCGCCCCGTTATTCGGCCCCTGCGGCAGGCTGCGCATGTTCAGCCGGCCACCTCGGAGGGACCGCGCGCTGGCTGTCCATGCTGCGAGGCAGCCGAAAGACGTCACCGTCGGAATTGCAGAAAAACAGGTCCGACTCCGAGGGTTGGCGACCGTGGCCGTCGGCCCACAAGGCGAAAAATTCCGGGTGTGCGTTAACCGGGCGCCGGATGTACGTGTGATTGCGTCGGCTGTGGGACGTCAGTCGCCGGGTCCTGCGCCACGTCTCGCCTTGATCGACGCTGCGCCACAATGCGACTTCCCCTCCCGGGTTGTAGGGCTGAGGGCCGGGTTCGGTGGGCGCAATTAACGTCCACGATCCGTCACTCGCGATCCATAGGGATCCCATATCGTAGTTGTTGTCGGATGTCATCGCCGGTCGAATCGTCCAGCGTTTCGCATCGGCGTCCCAGCGAGCGGTGGTCCACGTACGCGGGTTGTTCTGCGGCCCCGACTGGTAACCCTTGCTCGTGATAAACAGAATGACAGGACGATCGTGCTGATCAAATCGAATGTCTTTCAGATAAACGTTTCGTCCCTGAGATTGGTACTCCTGGACAAGCGCGTCGTTGCGAACGTGCAGCAACGGCACGTCCACTTGCCGGCCGTCGACCGTTTGCCATGTCCGCCCCCCGTCGAGAGTTTCCATATAATATAGATTGGTTCGCCAATTCAGTCCCTTGCCGCGTGGGTGGACGTTGAATGCGGTCCCGGCACGGCTTCGACCCGCCGCGCTTATCTGGTAGTGACCTTGTTCGATGGCAGCCAAACGCTGGCAGGCACTCCAGGACACGCCGTCCCGGCTGGACATGAAACAGATCGTGCGGGGCGCGGGAAAACCGTACCGGGTGAAAAAGCACTGGAATCCCCGCTGCCGGACGTACCATGCCTGCATGTACGAGAAATTGGTTATCGGCACTCGGCCGCCGTCGCCTATTCGCGTGGCGTGGACTCGGTCGAAGGCGTCGATTTGGTACGGAGCACGGCTGCGATGAATGTAAGAAGGTCTGGCCGTGCCGTGTGATGTCGAAAAGATCCAGACATGCCCTCGATCGTCCACCGCCAAAACGGGATTGTCGTGCGCGTCGCTTGTCTGTTTGTCCAGAAGCAGCGTCGGTCTCGGCACGGTCCCCGTGGCGTGATCGAAGTAGGACACCATGTGCCACAGTCGACGAGGATTTGTTTTCGGCGCTCCTCCATAGCAAAAGAACGTCTTGTTCGCCTCCGGGCAGTAAACCGCGAACGGCTTGTGCTTGGCACAGTAGGTTCCCAAGCCCCCGCTGTACTTGTAGACGTACTGATCACCTGAAGGCTGGTTCATATACCAGATGCCGCGATAGCCGTCGGCTTGCTGGTTGCGTGTGACGGTTTGACCGTCTGCAGCGGCCGCCGAGGGACACCTAGTGGCGGCGGCAGCAAGGGGCACCAGGCACACGACCGTCCACGCGCGCCGCCGCGTCGCCCCTCTCGGAAAGCGGTTGCCGGACTTGACCATATTTGGGATCCGCCGCCTCTAAACCAATGCGTAAATCACCGCCACGATTCCGAGCACGGCCAGCACGACGAACCACACGGGGCGGCCGCGCCACGCGGAGGATCCCGGCGCCGACAGGTACTCGCCGCAGTGGGGACATTGCACGCCATCCTCGAAAACCTCCTCGCCGCACGCCGAGCACGGCACGGTGTTCGATTCCGAATCGTCCGCCTCGTCGGGATCGGGATATTCCCAGTCTTCTAATTCCCTTGTCCGCATATCGGCCTCCTCCGAACAGCACGGCAATAACCACGGCGGCTGCTCCGCTCTGGCAAGCCAGGCATCCCGCAGTTTTACCCAGTTTCCCAGTTTGTTTGCAAAGGCTTTTTTTTGGGAACGACGGGCAAAGTCTGCCCGCCTGCTGGTCGATAATCCGACTGCCGCAGTCCGGCGACCGACACGTTCATTTCCGAGATGCTGCCCTTCCCGCGGATCGTACGGCATGGAGTTTCACCCGGACCAGAGCAATTACCCGCTCCCGTGGGCATCGGGTCTCCAGGTCGTCGCGACGGAAACACCGCGCGTCGGGTTGCTGTCCATCGTCGTGCCGGTATACAACGAGTCCGGCAATATTTTTCCGTTTTTTCGGGAGGTCTGCCGCTCACTCGAAACGCTTGCGTTGCCGGCGGAAGTCATTTTCGTAGACGATGGAAGCGTGGATCACTCGGAGGCAGAGCTCCGCCAACTGCACAATCTGGACCCGCGGGTGCGGGTGGTGTTTCTGTCACGCAACTTCGGCCATCAATACGCGATCACGGCGGGCATGGAGCACGCTCGAGGAAACGCGGTCATCATCATGGACGCCGACCTGCAGCATCCTCCCAGTATGATACCGCGCCTGGTGGATAAATGGCGCAAGGGTTATCACGTCGTGTACACGATCCGCGAACGAACGCCCGGTGCGCCGTGGCTCAAACGGTTCGCGTCGGACTTGTTTTACCGTATCATCCGCGCCGTTTCCAACGTGGACATTGTTCCGCGGGCTTCCGATTTCCGGCTCATGGACCGCGCGGTCGTCGACTGCCTGATGGCGATGAAGGAGCGGTCTCGCTTCATGCGGGGCATGGTACGCTGGGTGGGATTCCGCCAGACAGGCATTTCGTTCGTCGCCCACCGCCGACACGGGGGCGTGTCAAAATATTCCGTTGCCAAAATGGCAAGGTTGGCAATCGACGGGATCACTAGTTTTTCCTGCATCCCACTTCGCTGGTCCGCCTATCTGGGTTTCCTGGTGGCGGTGAGTATCATCCCATATGGCCTGTGGGCGGCATACGCCAAACTGTTTACCGGCGCGGTGGTGCCGGGATGGGCATCGTTGATGGTTTCCGTCCTGTTCCTGGGCGCGGTGCAGTTGATTTCAATCGGAATTCTGGGGGAATACGTGGGCCGGATCTACACCGAGGTCAAGGGGCGACCGGTCTATATTGTCGGAGAGGCGTTGGGGTTTGAAAACGCAGACGCGCGGCGCGAAGGGCACAAAATGGAAATGTCGCCGGCCCGCGCAGCGGCCGCCTGATCCGGGCCCGTGCGCTGCCGACGCCGAACGTGAGGAGCAAAAGAGGTTGTTCTTCGATGGCGAAATGTCTTGTCGTCAATGCCGACGACCTGGGGATTTCCCGGTCCGTGAATGCCGCCGTGCGAGACGCACATCGGTGCGGGGTCGTGACGAGTGCCAGTCTGATGCCGTCCATGCCGCACGCCGCCCACGCACTGGATACCGTTGTCCGCCCCCATGCTGAACTGGGAATCGGTCTTCATCTCTGTCTGACCAGCGGTCGGCCCGTCATGCCGGCGAGCCAATTGCCTTTGCTGGTCGACGATCACGGCCATTTTTGCCGAGGTTTCGCACGCCTGAATTTGCTGCTGCAATCGCCATGGCGCGACGAGGCGGTCCGACAGATACGGCGCGAGGTGCGGGCGCAGGTAGCGCATGCCGACAGCTGGCCGCGGTCCATCGATCATATTGACAGCCACCAACACGTACACATGATACCGGCCGTGTTCGCCCTGGTCGCGCCTGTGGCGGCCGAACGGAAGGTTGCCCTGCGTCTTCCCTGCGAAACAATCGGTTCCGTGAGACGTTTTTTGCGGCGCAGTGCTCGATGGATGGTAAGCGGCCAGATGCTTAAGCACTTGGTCGTGCGAAACTGCACAAGGCGCGGATCAGGCTCCCTGCCGCCGGTCGATCGCAACCGTCGATACTTCGGTCTGCTGGATAGCGGTTGCATGAATCGAAGTGCATGGCGCATGATCATCCGTTGTCTCGACGAAGGCACGACTGAAATCAATGTCCACCCGTCGCGACCACCCACGGGGCCCGAATCGCTCGTATGCAGTGCGGCCGACCGCAGATTCTTACGAGCACGCAACCGCCCGCGCGAACTGGAGATGCTTGTCGATCCACGCCTGTACCGGTGGATACGCGACTCGGGAACTACCCTGGTCCGCCATGCCGATGTGCCCGCATGGCGCGACCGAACAGAGCAATCATGCAGCGCCGCCGCACGTGACCGGCAGGTGGTGCGGTCGATCGCGCAGCTGCGCTCCGCGCCGGCACGTCGTGGCGGCGGTGGACAGGAACATGCACGATGTACCATCGTCCCGGCCGAGTGACATCGATCAGGCCTTTCCACCGTGCAAACGGCATCATGCTGGAGCGCATGCGCTCGTTTCTCGAACGTGCGGCGGACGACAGTCGTTGGGAACGGGTGGGCTGGTTGCTGATGGCGGCCCTGCTGGTCCTTTGCCTTCCCTGGGCCGTCGTCCGAGCTGTGCAAAACGGCGGATCTGACTTTCCCGAGTTCTACGCCGCCGGGCAGCACGTCTGGCACAGCGGCGCGAGACATCCCGACACCATGCTGCACCGCTACCTGCCCTCAGCCGACGTGGCCTGTGTTCCCCTGGCCCTGCTTCCACTTCCGGTCGCCGCAACGGTGTGGTACGTGCTGAACGTGGCGAGCTGGTGCGGATTGCTGATGGCCGTCGGCCGGTACCTTCTTCCCGGTGCCGATCTCGCAACGACACGGCACGCCGTCTTGTGCGCCGGCCTGCTGACGCTTCCGTTGGCGCTGGACGGCTTTTGCCTCGGTGCGTTCCATGTGCTGATGGTGTGGCTGATGGTCGAGGGTCTGGGCCGCGCCGCACGCGGCCAAGACGTGCGGGGCGGCGCGCTGTTGGGCGTGGCCGTGTGGGTCAAACTACTGCCGATGCTGGGCGTGGGCTACCTGGCGCTGAAGCGCAAATGGACGGCCGCCGGCGTGGCGCTAATCGTTGCGCTGATCATCGATGCCGGGCTGTCCGTGCCGGCATTCGGCGTGCGGGGGGCCGTTGAAGCGCATCGCCATTGGTGGCGACAGGACGCGCAGGGAGCCATCCGCCGGCAATTGCAGAACCCATCCATAATCAACGAGGACCGCATCACGAATCAGTCGCTGGCGGTCCTGCTGAGACGGACGCTGTCGACGCAAGGCGAGATTGTGGACCATCCGGGACTCCGTCTGCAGTTGGGAGAACTGACCGTGTTTCAAATGACGGTCACGTTCCTGATCATCAATGCCGCGCTGGGCGGCGCCGTATTGTATCTCTTGCGTCGTCCCGGCAACGCGCTGTTGCCAACGGCGTGGGCCGCCGAAATCGCGCTGGTCCTGCTGTGCACGCTCTGGTTTTCGCCGGTGGTGTGGAGCTACCACCCGACGGCCGCCACTCCGGCGCTGGCTGTCGTGTTGTGGGAGAAACGTTACCGCTGGCCGGCGTGGCTAATGGCGGCACTTTGGCTTCTCGCGATGGTGCTGTTCGGCGTGCCGGCGGCCCGTGCCGGTGGTCAGATGATGTGGATGACGCTGTTGCTCGGCGGCGTGCTGGTGGCGAATCGCTTACCACCGCTGTGAGAAGCACAGCATGGCGCAACCTCAGGAAAAAGAAGGGCGATCTGCTCGCCAAATTCGCTGCAAAGAATACCACGCCTCGCCGCATACGTCGTCTATCACCCTGTCACGAGAGTTCAGTCGATCTTCGGCGCGATGCCCACCTTGGGCTACGGGAATATCCTTCCCCAATCGCCGGCGGCCCGTTCGCTGGCGTAGCTTCAGTCCGTGACGGGCCAGTTCTTTCTGGCCGTCATTGTGGCATGGCTGGTGGGCGATATCGCGCGGCGCCGAAGCTCAGCAACGTAACGCGCCGGGGCGCTCGGGGTTGTTCTACGCCAGCCATGAGCCTGGAGCTACTGGCCGTAGGGGCGGCCGCCCGGGGATGATCGTCCAAGCAATCCGGCAGGGCAATCCCTGGGCGAAGCCGGGAGCTGAACGCTGCACTGACGTGGAAAAGACTCTAAAATTCAGGACAAAGCGTGGTTCCCAAGATTAGCTCGGCCGGACGGCCCGAGACAACGCGCGGCGCCTGTCCGTGCCCATCCAGTTTATGAAACGGACAATCCCCCAGCGACAGCGTGAATTTGCGGTGACCGTGGTCAGGAGACTGCGGGATGCCGGCTTCGAAGCGTATTGGGCCGGCGGATGCGTGCGCGATCACCTGATGCACCGCCTGCCGCAGGATTACGATGTAGCCACTAGCGCCCGTCCGGATCAAATCCGGCAGGTCTTTACCCACCGCCGCACGTTGCCGATCGGAGCGGCGTTCGGTGTGATCACCGTCCTGGGACCGGCGGGTGCCGGCCAGATCGACGTCGCTACGTTCCGCGAAGACCTGCAGTACCACGATGGTCGACATCCGGAGGGCGTCTGCTTTACCACCGCGCGACAGGACGCGGAACGGCGGGATTTCACCATCAACGGACTGTTTTACGATCCGCAGAATGATCGGGTCATCGACTTTGTGGAGGGGCAGGCCGACCTGCGAGCGAACCTGGTCCGCGCGATCGGCGCACCGCAACAACGGTTCGAGGAGGACAAGTTGCGCATGCTTCGCGCGGTTCGTTTTGCCGCGAGCTTTGATTTCGACATCGAAGCGGAGACCTTCCAGGCGCTGCAGAGCATGGCATCGGAAATGACCGTGGTCAGCGCCGAGAGAATCGGTCAAGAAATGCGCCGTATGCTGTTGGATCCTCGACGGGAACGGGCTCTGCGGCTGCTCCGCGACGCGCGCCTTCTGCACGTTCTGGTGCCGGAAGTCGAATCGTTGCTGGAAGACTCGGGGGTTCGGTGGAAAGAAACCCTGGCCGTGCTCAGCGCTCTGGAATCTCCCACGCCCGCACTGGCGGTGGCCGCGTTGCTGCACGGGCTGGACAATGCCGCCGTCGTTACCTCGGTCGGGCACCGATGGCGATGGCCGAACAGGGTGACCGGTCGCGCCAGGTGGATTGTCGAACATCATCAGCAGGTCGAAGACGCTCGGCACAGGGATTGGGCGGAAATCCAGCGACTGCTGGCCCATCAGGGGGCCGACGAATTGTTGGCGCTCCGCGAGGCTATCGCTTCCCCACATGATCCGGACGTCCGCTATTGTCGCGAAAAGCGAGCACTGCCCGATGAGCAGCTCAACCCGGCCCCGCTCATTTCCGGCGACGACCTCGTCGGGCACGGCCTCAGGCCAGGAAGAATTTTCACCACAATTCTCAGACGCGTACGCGATGCGCAGTTGAGAAAGCAGATCTCCACGCGGCAGCAAGCCCTGCGCCTGGCGGATCGGATCGTGGCCGAACACCGGAAAAAGGACTGACGACCCGCAGCATGGAGTTGCTTTTGACGCTCGCCGGAAATCCCGCCGCGGCAATGGACAAAAATTCCCGGGCCGCATACCGTGTTATGGACGGCTGCGAGGACAATGGAATCGCGACCCGGGTGCGACGGCCCCTCGGCCGGCTTTTCACGGGTCGCCACGGGTCCGGAAGCAGCGCAGTGAGAAATGATGCGTTGTCCATCCGTATCCCGCCTCGGGATGCGGGCAACCACGCACAGCCCGTGTTAGCGGAACCCAAGCCATGACCAACCTCGCGCTGCTCTCTCGGATTGCCCATATTCTCGCCGCCATCACGCTTGTGGGAGGCACATTCTATCAATGTGCGGTCGTGGTGCCCGTGTTCCGGAATACCGAAGATTCCGGCGGTGAAGGTGCCTTGCGCAATCTGCTGCGCGGGCGTTGGACGGTGCTGGTAATGGCCTCCGCGCTGTTTCTTCTGGTGAGTGGCTTCTACAACTACGTTCTGGCCATCCGCGCGGACAGAGCAGGCGTGACCGAGCTTCCGGCAGGCTACCATCCGATCATCGGGACCAAGATCATCCTGGCGATGGTGATCTTCTTGTTGGCCAGTCTGCTGGCGGGACGTTCGTCGGCGTCGGAGAAAATGCGAGACAAGGCCTCAGTGTGGCTGACCGTCAACTCGCTCCTGGCGGTGGTCATCGTGTGCCTGGCCAGCTACTTGAAAATCGCCGGACAGGCGTTTTGATGCCAGGTGCCCTCGTGCCGATGGCGGCAAGCGCGATGCAGGTGTCTTCGCGCGGTGCCCTGTGGTGGAGCCGGACCCTGCGACGCTGAAGCGTCGTATGCGGGAAAGAGAGTCTCTGGCGATGGACAAGAAGGCCAAGAAAAAGATCGATACGCTGCACAAGCGAATCGGCCAACTCCAGCAGCGATTGTCCGGGGCGCGAAAGCAGATGGACGACCCTCAGGAAGTGGAACGACTGGAAGCGCAGATCCGCGCCGCGGAAGCCGATCTGGAAAGACTCACGGCTGGCTAGTCCCCGAGCGGCGGCAACCGCGCGCCGGGTCCCGATTCCCAGGGGTCGGGTGAGACGGACGGCCGCAACCGCTACTGGCCAGCCGTGTACCGTCATGGTTCTCCGGCCAGACGCGACTGCCCCGAAGTCGATTCCCCCATGACGCCGGGATCGTCGACGCCGTCGCCATTCCAGTCGCCGACAACGGGCAGGTCGCCGGGACCACCGAGCTGGAACACTTTGTCATGGGTCGTCATGCGGCGATCGCCGTCCACGTCGAGAATCCAGCGGCCCGCGCGGAAAACGCCCACGTCGTCGATGCCATCGGCATCCCAGTCGCCGACTACCGGGATATCGCCGACGACGCCGAACGAGAATGCGGCATCGTTGGCCGTTACTTTGCCGTTGCCGTCGGTGTCCACGTGCCACGCGCCGTTGCGAAACACGCCGATAGTGTCCACGCCATCACCGTTCCAATCGCCGGCGATGGGCCGATCACCTGCCGTGCCGTAATGAAAGACGTGATCGACAACATGGGCGCGCAACTTGCCGCCCGACGTGAGTACCATGCTGCGGGCGCCCGCCGCCGCAACCGTGACGGGCGGTGGAACATTCTTCCAGCGCCCGCTGGGGCTGTTGAGCGGGTCGGGCAGCCCGGGCTCTTCCCGCACCGCGCGGGGGTCGCCCGGCCAGGCCGGTCCGAAGATGCCGATGTCGGTCTTGCCGTCACCATCCCAGTCCCCCGTGACCGGCAGGTCGCCATCGTGCCCGAGTTTGGCCCACAGGTCCTCGTCGTCCCAGTGTCCGTTGCCGTTGATGTCGATAAACCAGTTTCCTTTCCAAAACACGGCCTGCTCGGAAATTCCGTCCCCGTTGAAATCACCCGTGACAGGAGTGGCTCCACGCATCCCGAAGACGCCGCGACGAAACGCTTCGGAGCTGTCGATGTCCAGTAGCTGCAGCGTCCAGTCTGCCTGCGCCATGTCGGTGCGTGTCCACACGGCGCCTGTCTGTGGCGCTGCGGCCAGGTGGAGCAATTCGCCGTCATTGAGCGTGGAACGCGGCATGCCTCCATCGACGACGCTCAAATGCCACGTGTAGCCATTGACGAGACTGGACCCGCCAAAGATTTCGGGGGCAAATGTTTGAGACGCGAACTGTGTGAACAGCAGTGGTGGAACAATGGGGGCACTGGCAGCCGCCGCAACAGGAACTGGCCGAGACGCGGGTATTGGCGGCGCCGGAATCCAGAACGGCTTGACCAATACCTCACTGAAATTGTTGCTTGCGGAAACCTCACCGGCCCCCAGGGGAATCCGCAAGATGATGTCGGTTCCCACGTCCACCGTCAGTTGCGAGAGCAGTGCGAGACTGAATGGCTGGTGGCGATTGATCGCGATGCCTCCGGTTGTACCCGCCGTATCGATTCCGTCGATGAAACCTGCGGGTTGGACTTCCGACACCGCATAGTTCCCCGGCGCCAGACCCGTGAATTCGTAGAAGCCGCGTGCGTCGGTGTGTGCGCGGACCGGGCCGTCGGGATATCGTCCCGGCAGCGCTTGGGACGCGAGAATCGGCTCCCCCGTCGCGCCGTCGCGGAGTTGCAGCTGGACTTGTCGTAAGCGCGAGTCGTCGCCAGTGAGCGCGCCGTCGCGCAACAGCGACAGGTCTTCAGGCACCAACCCTTCAAGAGGCGGTCCGTCCTGAAAGACAAATCCGGACAACGTGGCCGGCGGAATTTCGCAGAAATCGTATCCCGAAAGGTGCTCGTCCGATCCAACATCGATGGCCGTGATGTGGTCCGCCCCCGCGATCAAGCCACCGCCGCTGCCCAGACGCTGGCCGCCCTGGAAAAAATCAGTGGGCTGCTGTTCCCGCAGCTGATACCGGCCCGGAGCCAGACCCTGAAAAAGGTAACTGCCGTCCGCGGCGGTTTCCGTGGTCGCGATCACGGCGCCCGCGTCGCCCAGCAGTTCGACGACGACGCCGGCCAGGGGCGATTCCCCGGGATCGAAAAAGCAATTCTGATTGGGATCGGCGTGCACGATACCGCCAATGGAGCCCGGCAGCACCTCACCGAAATTGTAGCGTTCGGCCTGCGATCCGTAGGCCAATTCGGCGCCAGTGATGCGATCACCGGCAACGTCGGCCCGGCCGCCGTGGGTACCGGGTGCATCTTTGCCGTCTAGAAATCCGGAGGGCTGCACTTCGCGAACACCGTACGTTCCGGCGGGCAGGCCCGAAAAGACATAAAACCCGCGGTTGTCGGCGTCCGTGGACGTCGTGGTCCGCAGAGACGTCTCGGAACCGTCCGCATCCAGCAGCACGACGATAACGCCACCCACGCCGCTTTCCGCGGAATCGAAGACGCCGTTGTCGTCCGCGTCGTAGAATACAAATCCGGACAAACTCGCAGGCGGATGTTCGCAGAAGTTGTAGTCCGTGCCGGCGACGCCCGATTGCAAAACGATGCCCGACAGGACATCGTTGGAATCGACGCGCCCTCCGGCGGTCCCCACGTGCTCCTGTCCGTCCAGATACTCCGAAGGCTGGTGTTCGCGAACCTGGTATTCACCCGGAGCGAGTCCTTCGAATCGATAGCGGCCCTCAGCATCCGTAGTGGTCGTGGCGATCGATTGGCCCGTGCCGCCCAACAGATCGATGCGTACGCCAGCCAGGAATATGTGATCGGGACCAATTTCACAATCGTCATCTTCCGAGGCATGGACACGGCCTTCAATGCTGCCGGGCAATAGTTCTCCGAAGTTGTACTGCTGACCGCGTACGCCAAATGGCAGATGAACGCCCGTGATTTGGTCACCGGGGTTCATGGCGGTCCCTCCTTGGTTCCCGGGCGTATCCGTGCCGTCCAGGTAGCCGGCCGGCTGCAGTTCACGCACCCCGTAGGTGCCGGCCTCCAGGCCGGTAAACTCGTAATATCCCAGGGCGTCACGATCGGGAGACGTGGTCACGTGCATGCCGGTGTGATTGCCGTTGGTGTCGAGCAGTTCCAGTGTCACGCCGCCGATGCCCTGCTCGTCCACATCGAACCGCCCATCGTCGTCGGCGTCGTGATAGACATATCCGGAAAGTTCGACGCCGACGTGTTCGCAGAAATTGTATTCGCGGCCCACAGTCGTGGACTGCAGCTCGATGCCAATAATTCGGTCGGTCCCTCCCACACGCCCGCCCGCCGTGCCGACGTGCGGGGCGCCGTTGAAATAGCCCTGGGGCTGATGTTCAAAGACCTGATAGCGGCCCGGAGCAAGGTTTTCGAACACATACCGCCCATCCTGATCCGTATCGGTCGTGGCCAGCCGATTGCCTGCGTCGTCGAAAAGATCGATGCGGACATTCGCCAGAAGAATGTCGTCGGGACCGATTTCACAGTCCCCGTCCGTGCTGGCGTGGACTCGTCCTTCGATCCGCCCCGGCAGTAGTTCACCAAAGTTGTAGAACGCTCCGTCCGCACCGCCCACCAGCGTCGCTCCGGTGATCCGGTCACCAGGATTCTCCGCCGCGCCGCCCCGGTCACCCGGTGTATCAATACCGTCCAGGTAGTCGGCGGGCTGCAGTTCGCGCACGCCGTACGTGCCGGCCAGCAGGCGATCAAAGCGATAGAATCCTCGGTGGTCCGGATCGTTGGACGTCGTCACATGGCGATCCAGGTCATTCCCTTGGGCGTCCAGCAGCACCATGGTGACACCGCCAATACCCTCCTCTTCGGGATCAATTTGACCATCGTTGTTCCGGTCGTGATACACAAAGCCCGACAGGCTGACCGGTACATGTTCGCAAAAATCGTAGTCGACGGCCGTCGTGCCGGAAACAATCCGTATCTGGTCAATGAGGTCGTTGGCCGCGGCGGTACCCCCGGCCGACCCCACGTGCTCGCCACCGTCCAGATATTGTGCAGGCTGATGTTCGCGAACCTGGTAGCTTCCCGGCCGCAAATCTTCAAATGCGTAGCGCCCTTCCTCGTCGGTGAACGCCGTATCGAGCAACGCGCCTTCAGCGTCCAGTAGATCGATCTGAACCCCGGCCAGAAAGATATCGTCGGGGCCCAGAGTACAATCGCCGTCTATGCCGGCGTGCACGCGACCTTCGATCGACCCCGGCAAGAGTTCACCGAAGTTGTACTCCACACCGTGCTGACCTCCGTCGATCCGCACCTGCTCGATCGCGTCTCCGGGATTGTCCGCCACTCCCACGGTAACGCCACCGACGCGACCCGCCGTATCCAGCCCATCCAGGTAGCCGCCAGGTTGCGCACGCTCCACGACGCGGTATTCACCTGGTGCAAGATCGCCCGTCTCCCAAAAACCAACGTCGTTGGTGACGACTTCGACCGATTCGTCGCTGCCATCGACAGTGCTCAAAGCGACGACACGAATCGATACGCCCCCGATGCCGTCCTCGCCGGCGTCCCGGAGGCCGTCGTTGCTGGCGTCGTGATAGACATTGCCACTGAGCCGTGCGGGAAGTGCTTCTGCGAAGTCGTTGTCGGTGCTGTTGTCACCTCCCACAAGTTCGATCTCGGTAATGCGGTCCGGTCCGTCGGCGGCACCTCGCGTCGACCCAGCCACGGTTCCGGGCTGTGCGCCCACGCTGAAGAACGCACCGGGCTGCGTCTCTCGCACCTCGTACCGACCGGGAAGCAGGTCGACGCCATCCCGGTTATCGAAACGGTAGAAGCCGTCAGCATCGGTCCGTGCCGTTTTCCCGGTGGGCCTGTACTGGCCAGGTTCGTCGTCAAAGACCCACAATGAAATGGGAACGTCAGCGATACCGGATTCGCCCGTGTCGCGCCGCACGTCACGATCGGAATCGACAAAAACGTGTCCGGAAATGGTGATTGGCAGCGGCACCTGAGGCGCGGAGACGGACGCGCCCGCCGTCCGGTCCGTCAGGTCGTCGTTCGTGACATAACGGTCGGGCGGAAGTTGCAGGACGCTGCCCGCGGCCAGCGCGGTCTGCTGGAAATTGTCGTCGTATTCATCCCAGAACGTGGCCGACAACTGCGTTTGTTCATGGTGGGGTGCAGCAAACACGCCTACCAGGTGGGAACGCTGAAATTCCCCTCCCTCGACCACCGACGTGGCTTCGATGTGGCCGGCACCGACGACAAAACTTGCCTCGTCCACGTCCACTGAGAATACGAACTTCTCGCCCGCATCGAAGTCCCGAAAATGGAAAGAGATGCGTGTGCCGCCGTCGCTCACACGCGCGTCGACGACCTCAAAACCGTCGTGGCTGAGCATGCTGAGCGGAACGGACTGGAAAGCACCGGCCCCTCCCGCAGCAGTATCGAAAAACGGGTCGCCCTCGGTCAGCCCATCGAGCTTCTTGTCCCCGTCAATGATCAGCTCGGTCAGTTGAGATCCCTGTGCACCGCCCTCGAAGGTCACTTCGATCGTATCCCCTTCACTGTCGTCGCCGGTTGCTTCTTCGAAGTAGACCGCTCCCAAATGAAGGTCGCCCGCCAGCAGTTTGCGCGGTTCCAATTCCTCGAACATGCGCGGCAATTGGGTGGCGGACCGCTGGCCCGCCCGACACACTCGCGGCAGTGCCGGGGGTCCGCCGAATGCGCGAACCTGGCGCTGGATCATCGATACAACATTGAATAATCCCACTGTTCCCCTCCCTGGGATTCCATGGAACTGGCAACCGGAAAGACTGGCTGCACGCGCCGCGGGCGCGGCCGCGTCTAGCGTAAACGAGGCGTGTCCAGCCGCAGTGCGGTCTCGTCACTTGCGTCGAGCTTCCAGAACCGCACCGTGGTGTCGTAGCTCCCCGACACGATCCAGCGTGTCCCGTGGTGGAAGGCCAACGCCGCCACCGATCCCGTGTGACCGGCGAGCAACGACTCGACGCGGCGCGTTTCCAGATTCCAAATCCTTACCGTGTTGTCGCTCCCGCCGGAGGCCAACCGCCCGGAATCGACAAACACCACAGCCAGAGTCTTCGCTGGCCGGCTGGGAAACGTATGCGCGGCGTCTCCTTCTGACACATTCCAGACACGGATGTGCTGTCCGTCTCCTGCCGACGCCAAGTGAGTGCCATCGGGCGAGAAGCAAAGTGCATGAATCCGTCGTCGATGCGCGTCGATGTCACGCAACGGCTGCCAATCGCTGTCATTCCACACCCGGATCGTTCCGTTTCTGCCTCCCGCAGCTAGGTATCCTCCCTGCGCCGAGAACGCCACGGCCCCCACGTCGAAACCCGGAAATGGCAACGTTCTGAAGTCGTCCGCCGATGGAAAATCCATCAGTGCCACATCGCCACCATGGCCGGCCACCGCCAGAACCGAACCGTCGTGGCGAAACGCGAGTGTCCGAACGGCGAAGGTCAGCGGCGCCGTCGACCCCAGGGACCCGCCCGTACGGACGTTCCAAACGCAGATCCGCCGATCGTCTCCGGCCGACACCAACAGGGAACCCTGCGGCGCGAAGGCCACGCACCGTACCCAGTCGGAATGGGCATCGAAGCGATGGACGAGCTGGCCGGTCGCCGTGTCCCAGACCCGCACGATGTGGTCGTCGCCGGCTGCCGCCAGCCATTTGCCGTCCGGCGAAAAGTCGACGCCGGTAACCACGGCGGGTTTGCCGCTGCCGGCGTATTCGGTACCCACACGCAGTACCCGTACCGGCGCCACTCGGTCCGCACCTCCGCTGTGCGCCGCCGTGCCGACAAGCGACACGAACACAACGAAGTGGCAAAGCGTGATGAGACGGAGGGGCTGCACGCTGTGTCTTCCTTCCGAGGGCAGGTTAAAGGGGGGACGGCCTGTAAAGCCTGTATCGGTTGCCGGAGCACAGCAGCCGAAGCGGAACTCGTCGGGAAGTACCGCGGTGGAAAACTGCTACGATTGGGCAAAGAAGACGTGCCGCCCAAGTAAGCGAAAGAGCGCCGCGTTGCTCATGCGGCACGGGACCGTACCTGGTCGGCAAGGTGCTAGCAACTCGCCGCCGTCAAGCACGCGCGGAGATGTTGTGCCAAGTGGACGGCGTGCGGATGATGCATCATGTTCAAATGGTTGCCGGAGGTCATTCGCTGTTGGACTCCGCCCTGGCACAATTCCGTCCACTCCCGCATCGGATCGCGGCGCAGGCGGACGCGCAGAAAAGGTTCCGTGGAGCGAATCAGAACGGCTGTCGCCGGATACGTACGCGGCCGGTAATTGTACGCTGCTTCCACGTTCTGCTTGAACACTTTCAGGATACGCCGCGTCATGTCACGGCTTGCACCTGGCGGCACCAGCTGGGCCGAAGTGCTGGCTTCGTGAAAATCGGGTAGCAATTCGTCGCTGTCCAGTTCGGACAGATGGAACAGCGGGACGTTATCGTTGTGGAACAGCGTGCGAACAACCGCGAACGAGTACAGGATGCCGGCGTCGATGATGACCAGCGGCGCAACTTGTTGCCCCTGATCGGTCAGTTGCACAGCGATTTCGTACGCCACGATCCCACCGAACGACCATCCTCCGATGGCATACGGACCCTCGGGCTGCACTTGGCGAATGGCCCGTATGTATTCGGCCGCCATTTCCTCGACCGTGGGCAGCGGAGGTCGAATGCCGTCGATACCGGGGGCCTGTAAAGCGTAAAAGGGCTGGTCGGCTCCCACGTGCCCCGACAGCTCGCGGTAACAAAGCGCGTTGCCGCCGCCGGGATGGACACAGAAGAAGGGCCGCCGTGCCCCCCCTGGTTGCAACGCCACGATGGGCGACCACTGTTCCGGAGATAACTGGCGGCCGATGCGGTCGGCCATGCGTTCCAGGGTGGGATGTTCCACAAGTTGGGCCATGGAAAGTTCACGGCCCAAGGCGTGTTCCAGTCGGGACAGCAGTTCCATGGCCATCAGGGAGTCGCCACCCTGATCAAAGAAATTGTCGTGCACGCCGAACGCATCGTGACCCAGCACGTGTTCCCATTCCCGCGCGACCAGCAACTCCACGGGATCTCGCGGGCACGTGGCGTCCGGCGAGCCGGAATTGCCGGGATCGGCCAGGTGGTCGGTAAGTCGCTGCAGCAGTGCCTGGCGATCGACTTTGCCCGTGGCGGCCAGCGGCATCTGATCCACGGCCACGATCCGTGAGGGCACCATGACTGCCGGAAGCTGCCTGCGAAGTTCCGCCTTCAGTTCCGTGTCGTGCCAGGACGGTCCCGGGCCCACGACGAACCCCACAAGACGCCGACCCGCGGGCCGGTGCGGCACCTCAACGACAACCGCCTGGCGGACGGCAGGCTGGCATTCCATGACACGGGCGATTTCGTCCAGTTCAATCCGCACCCCGCGGATCTTAATCTGGTGATCGGTTCTTCCCAGGAATTGAAGGACACCACTGGAATTCAGGACGACGCGGTCGCCGGTGCGATAACAGGCCGCCGCGCCGTGGGACATCGGGACATCGACGAAACGCCCGGACGTAAGCTCCGGCCGATTGAGATACCCCAAACCTACGCACGCGCCGCCCACGTACAATTCGCCGGGCTGATCGGGAGGGACCGGTTGCCCTTGGTCGTCCAGCACGTACAGCGATACATTCGGCAACGGAATACCGATGGGTGGGGCGGGTTGCGGCCCTTCGGGGCATCGGTAGGTCGTGGCACACACGGTGGTTTCGGTCGGTCCATAGGCGTTGATGAAGTTTCGACCTTGCGACCAGAAACTCGCCAAATCATCGGCACAGCGTTCCCCGGCAACCACGAGTGTCCGCAGGGCCGGCAGCGCTTTCCGCGGCACGAGTGCCAGTACCGAAGGCGGCAGTGTTACCAGCGAGATGCCTTTTTCGGACAACGTGCGGTGCAGGGCCGGACCCGGGGTGCGCTGGGAAGGGCGAACCATGCACAGCGTGGCGCCGCCGCACAGGGTCACGAAGATCTCGGACACCGCCGCGTCGAAGCCCGCGGATGCAAACTGCAGGACACGGCTCTCCTCGGATACCGCGAAGGCGCGATGCTGGCCGTACACCAGATTGCTCAATCCGGCGCGGGTCAACAGCGCGGCCTTGGGGCGCCCCGTGGATCCCGAAGTGAAGATGGCATAGGCCAGCCGCTCGTCGCGAAAGCCCGGAGCATCGTCGGCCGCAAGCCGGGGATCGTCCTGCGGTGGATGGTCGGCCAACAAACCAACGATGGCGCGCGATGGGACGCTCTCGGCGAGCGTGTTCTGGGTGAGGAGCACGCGGGCACCCGAGTCCTGCAGCATGGCCGCCAGCCGTTCCTGGGGCAGTTGCGGATCGAGCGGCAAGAAGGCGGCGCCGGCCTTGACGATGCCCAACAGCGAGGCGATCAGCAGCGGGTGGCGTTCGAGCACGACAGCCACCAACTCGCCCGGCAGCACGCCAACCGAGCAGAGTCGCGAGGCGAGTTCGTCGGACCAGGCCTCCAGCTGGGCGTAAGACAACGGTCGACCGCAAAACTCCACGGCTGTGGCATGCGGCCGCTGGCGCACGCGGTGGGCAAAGAGCGACTCGACCGGTTCGTGCAATGCCTCGGGACGGCAGGGACCGTGCACGACGGATACTCGCCGGCGCCGGTCCGTGGTCACGCCGTCGTTGGCGGTCTCGCATCGCCGCGCGGACGTGCCACGCGAGGTGTCGATCGAGGTCTGCGCGCTCATCGTACCGGTGGGTCCTCGCGTGCCGCGTCTTCAGACACATCCGCCGGGGGGTGGAGTGGCCCGTGCCCAAATGGATTGCTTCCCGCGGTCAGCCTCTCTGATCCGGAGGAAGGAAAGCGCGCTCGGTGGGTCCGGTGTAGATCTGGCGGGGCCGATAGATCCGCTTCTCCGGCGACTGATGCATTTCAATCCAGTGGGCGATCCAGCCGGGAAGGCGCCCCATGGCAAACAGCACGGTAAACATGGGAACCGGGATACCAAGTGCTCGATAGATGACGCCCGAATAGAAGTCGACATTGGGATACAATTTCCGCTCGATGAAATACTCGTCGTTCAACGCGACTTCGGCCAGCTCCTGGGCGATATCGAAGATCGGATCCTGAATGCGCCTCTTCTTGAGCAGCTTGTCACAACTGGACTTGACGATCGTGGCCCGCGGGTCGAAGTTCTTGTACACGCGGTGCCCGAAGCCCATGAGGCGAAAATCGTTGTCCTTGTCCTTGGCCATTTCCACGTACTTGGCCACATCTCCGCCATCCTCGCGGATCCGCTCGAGCATGGAAACGCACGCTTCGTTCGCCCCGCCGTGCAAGGGACCCCACAGCGCGCAAATGCCGGCGGAAATCGACGCGAACAGGTTGGCGTCGGTCGATCCGACCTGCCGCACCGTCGATGTGCTGCAATTCTGTTCATGATCTGCGTGGACAATCAGAAGCAGATTCAACGCTTCCACGTAATCCGGATCGACTTCGTACGGTTCCGTCGGAACCGCAAACATCATGCGCAGAAAGTTCTCGCAATAAGAAAGTTCGTTGCACGGATAGTTGAATGGCTGGCCGATGGACTTCTTGTGGGCGTAGGAGGCAATGGTCGGCAATTTGGCCATCAGGCGACGGATCGAGATCGTCACCTGGTCAGGATCCCGCGGATCGAGCGAATCCTGGTAGAAGGTGGAGAGTGCTCCCACCACGGAGCTGAGGATGGCCATCGGGTGTGCGTCGCGCGGAAAGCCGTTGTAGAACGACCGCATGTCCTCGTGCAGCATCGTGTGCCGACGCAGCGCCATGCGAAACTTCGTAAGCTGCTCCTCGTTGGGCAACTCGCCGTAAATCAGCAAATAGCTGGTTTCGACGAAATCGCAACGCTCGGCGATGACTTCGATGGGATAGCCGCAATAGCGCAAAATGCCCTTTTCGCCGTCGAGAAACGTAATGGAGCTGGCCACCGAGCCGGTGTTGACGTATCCCTCGTCGAGCGTGACGTGGCC
>CAZNKT010000055.1:0-40326 GCA_964573605.1 uncultured Pirellulales bacterium | reverse complement strand
CTGCCTCACCAAAACGCCGGATAAGGCGATGCACGCGAGCGGGAACACGTCTTGCAAAATGGGTCCGCTCCCCGCCGCGTGATCTTGACGGTTCTGTCGCATCGCTCAAGTCGAACCAAGGAATACAAAGGAGTTCAGTATGAAGAACGATGACCCCAATCCCACAACTACCGATGCTGGAATTCCAGTTTCCAGCGACGAACACTCGCTCACCGTGGGGCCCGATGGCCCCATCCTGCTACAGGACCATTATCTCATCGAGCAGATGGCCAAATTCAATCGGGAGCGGCGTCCAGAGCGCCAGCCCCACGCGAAAGGTTTGGGAGCGTTTGGACACTTTGAGGTGGCCAATGATGTTAGCGCGTACACCAAAGCTGCGGTGTTCCAGCCGGGCACGAAGACGGACACGTTGATCCGATTCTCCTCGGTGGCCGGCGAGCGCGGCAGCCCCGACACTTGGCGTGACCCACGAGGCATCGCGCTGGAGTTCTACACCAGCGAGGGCAACTACGACATGGTGGGCAACAACACGCCGGTGTTCTTCGTCCGTGACCCATGAAGTTCCAGCATTTCATCCGCTCCCAGAAACGCCGGGCGGACAACGGTCTCCGCGACTACAATATGCAGTGGGACTTTTGGACCCTGTCGCCCGTTTAGAGCCTGTCGCCCGAGTCGGCCCACCAGGTTACTTGGCTGATGGTGGGACCGCGGGATCCCGAAGACCTGGCGAAACATGAACGGCTACTCCAGCCACACCTACATGTGGGTCAACAGGTCCGCCCAGCGCTTCTGGGTGAAATACCACTTCAAAACTGACCAGGTCATCGACTTCGTCACGCAGGAGGAGGCCGGCCGGCACGGACGGTGACTACCACCGGCGCGACCTGTTCGAGGCCATCCAGCGGGGCGATCACCCGAGCTGGACGCTGAAAGTGCAGATCATGCCCTACGATGAAGCCACGACCTACCGGTTCAACCCCTTTGACCTGACCAAGGCGTGGCCGCACGGCGACTACCCGCTGCACGAGGTTGGCCGGCTGACGCTGGACCGCAACCCGACTGACTTCCACACCGAGATCGAGCAGGCGGCCTTCGAGCCGAACAACCTCGTGCCGGGGATTGGTGTCCGCCCGGACAAAATGTTGCTTGGCCGCCTCTTCGCCTACGCCGACGCCCATCGTCACCGTCTGGGGTCAACTACAAGCAGACCCCGGTCAACCGGCCCCAGGCGCCGGTTCCCAACTACACCAAGGCCGGGGTGATGAAGGTCCAGAACGTGTCCGACCCTGTGTACGCGCCGAACTCCAAGGGCGACCCGAGGGCTGACGGTAAACGCTATCCCGAGACAGCCATCTGGGAGGCGAGCGGTGAGTTCATGCGCGCCGCTTACACCCGTCGTCGGTGCCGCCACAGACGGGGGGAAGCATCACCTTTTCTCCGCTGCGGCCCGCACCAGGGCCGCGATTCCGGCCTTCACGGCGCGGGGCAGAGCGGGCCAGGCAGTGATGTTGGATCGGAGCTGGGGGTCGTCGGTCAAACTAGCAGAGTTTCCAACCGCACCACCTGTTGCACCAAGAGTTTGGCGGTTCGGCATGTCGATCATGCGGGGCTCTTTTGACAGATAATGCCGAGCCGAGCTGCCTGGACTGAGAGGACAACCCTGCTCCAGCGAGTTGTTGGCCGCTGCTTTGCGACGACTAGTGGCAGGGGTGTGTCGGGTCGAGCGATTGCTCCTGGTGTACCGACCACGGTGCTGGCCAGTTTTTGGGCGACAGGAGAGGCGAGCACTCCCAACGAAGAGCAACAGAAGAGCAACAACCGGCCGGCTAGTTCGCGTCGCCATCTGCCGTGCTCGCTCGGCGGCCGCCGGACGCGCAACTGTGAAAGAACGATTATCCCGAGGCGAAGATGCCAAGCAGATAGCCAACCACCAGCCCCACGGCCAGTACGGCAGCCAGCCGCAGGTAGGTTGCAAGGGCGTGCGTATCACGTCTGCCGCTCGGTGTGGGATCCGGTAAGGTCATCGTGTGATTTCCTCGCTTTCTTGGCCGCAGACAGGCGGGTGCATCGATCCCCAAGACGGAGTTCCAGAAGCTCTCATCCGTACGGACTTTTTCTCGCTGGAACGCCGCGTGTGCTTGCAGGACTTCGTCCGATTGCAGTTCTCGCCGCGTCTCAAACGTCAAATACCGCTGAAAGACCTGCGGCAACCAGTGTTCGTGCCACGTACGATCATCGAAGCAAACACGGGCGATAAGCGCGTGGTTACGCCACACCGCCGGCCACGGAGTAGCGTACGGAAATTTCCTGCGGAACTTATGCCGGGCCACGGGACCGCACAGGTGCAGGATGTCGACGTCCAGGAAGAAGGCCCGGAGAGCAACGGCGGATTCCGAAGCTCCCCAGCCGCGAAGTGCCCGCATCCAACCGACTCTGCGATATACGTCGACCGGCATCACGTATCCCGGCGTACGGAGCGTGGTGATTTTCGAGACACGCGACGACGACGGGCGGACGTGCCACTCCGCGGAAAAGTAACCGCGCACGGGGCAAAGCCGCATCGATGCACCGTGGCCGGTCCACATTTGCGAACGAAGGCTGCGTACGTCAGGCCACACAATGGCGCGGCGCCGGACGGCAAGTTCCGCGCACCGATCCAGACATCCCCTGCTGACACGCTGATGCCCGTCCAAAAACGCCAACACGTCGCCTCGCGCGGCCGCGCAGCCGGCGGCACGCGAATAGGCCACGCCGACACGCCTGTCATGTCGGATCACCCGATCGACGTCCTGCCCCAAGTCCAGGCAACTGCCATCGCTCGATCCATCGTCAACAACGATAATCTCCACGGGCATCCGCGTGCACCGCCGCACCGACCGCACCGTGCGGCGGACCTCGGATCCCTCATTGTGGGCCGTAATGATCGTCGACAGCAAACCGCGTACCCGATTCTTCTACGAAGTCGGCAGTTTGTCGTAAAATCCCACGGTCACGCACCAGCGCTGCCTGCCGTTTCGCTGGCTGTGCGCCATGTGCTGAAACGCCAACACGATCACCTGCTCGGGTTTATTTCCGTAGTCGAAGTAGAATAAATGCAAGTAGGGGGGGCAGCCTCCATTAGGCTTCATGTGCTTCTTGAGGTTGTTCACACACAGATTCTCGCTGTGCTCCTGGGCCGTTGCGCACAGGCAATGAAAACACTTTTGGAGTGCGTCCTCCTCGGGCCGGCATCCGTTCCACAAGCACACCTGCGATGGTTCAATGATAAGTTGAAAGTCCCAGCAATGTAGTTTCCCATCCTTCTCGACGCGCCAAGCCTTTCTCCATCGTTCGTCCGGACCGTGTGGCACCGTGTACACGCGGTGCGTCCACGTAAACCTGCCTTGTCCTCCGGCAGCAGGCTCTGCAAGCGCGGTTTCCATGAGCAAATCAACGGGAATTCCTGTATCGAGTTCTTCCTCACGGGCCACGATGCAAAGATCGCAGTCGTGAAACCGCAAGAACACCGAACACCATTCATAGATCCGCGTCAGCACATCATGGATCGTTGCCACGGAACACTGGTTCGGATTCTGCGTCTGTGCCATGGCAAACTCCCCCTGCGGCGCGAACGTGGCCGGGGTCAGAAACGCCGCTGCTGCGTGGCCGAGAAAAGAGAACCGGTCAGTGACCAGCGGTGACTCTAGCACCGGCCGCCAAAAAATGCAAGGTTCAGCACCGGTTGCGTTCCGCCGCGCGTTCCCGTGCTTTGCAACACCGGCATGAACGCATCGTTGGATCGCGCCACACGCGGTTCTGCTCCAACCCGGGACACCTTCGAGTTGAACTTTATGGCTTTATCATTTTTTATCTGTTTAAGCACCCCACTGACGTCGTGCTGCCCGCGCTCCGCGCCATCGCATCCGCGGTTCCCAGCGTATTGACCGCAGCCGGCATGCGCCTGTTGACGCGATTGGGACTGACCGGCCAGAAGCCCATCGCCTTGGTCGAGACCCCGCCACACGCACGCTCCGCTACGGACGATCGATCTCGCTGATCGTGCGTGCGACTCGGAAACCGGTCGAATACGAAAGGCCATACTTGGGCTGCTCGGGCCGGCGGTTGGCCGAGCGGAGCATGCGGGCGGCGTCGGAGACGGAACCGCCTCGCACAACGCGTGGATTATCCTCCGCCAGGACCGAGAGGTCTTCCTCATCGTCGCTCATAGGAGGCGGACGCTGGATGACGTACTGCTGTTGGCACCACTCCTTGACGCTGCCCAGCATATCGAAGAGTCCGAAGTCATTTGGCTTGAGCGAACCCGCGGGCCACAGGCGCGCGTCCGAGTGGGGCAGATGCCAGGCGTAGCGGTCCAGCATCGCCGGATCGTATCCATGCGGCCGGGCTGTCGTTGAGCCGGCGCGGCAGCCGTATTCCCATTCGGCTTCGGTCGGCAGCCGATACCCGGTCAGCGCAAGATAATCCACCTTCGGTCGCATACCATCCGCGATAGGCTGCTCATGCGGAAAACACCAATGGCTCTGAGCAATTCCTTCTTGTTCACTCAGCCAATTGCAGTATTGGGCGGCGTCGTACCAGGTCACAACGTTGACCGGACAATCCACCGACTGCACATAGTAGTTCCGCCACTTCTTCTCACGGCGAAACCGAAGAAACTGCTCAACGGTGACCTCTTTCGCCGCGATGGCAAACGACCGATTGATGCGCTTGGTGTGCAGCCATTCGTCGCTGTCACGATCCGTTTCCTCCGGCGGCGATCCGAGCCGTGCAGTAATCGGACCGTGCAGAACGACCATCGTGTGCCGTTGTGTATTGACATACCAGTTCCGGCCGTCAAGCGGGGCATGACTGGCAATCTCCCGGTCCGTCGCCGCCAGCTTTTCATGTTGATCGAGGGATCGCAGCCCGAACTCGGCAGCCGAATGCACTCCGGCATCCGGGGAATTCCGGTAGTAGTCCAGCAAACGGTCGACCCACGCGTTACCGGCCGACTGCAAAAGCACGTTGCGCGAGTAGCCGGCAAGGCTGAGGATCAATGCCCGCTGGACGGAAACGCTTGGTTCCTCGTCAAGCATCCGCAAAAGCAAGGATGGTTCGACGCCGGTACGCGGGAGCCGGTCAATGATATAGGTGCGCAGCCGAGGATCGGCCGTGTGTGCGAGCAGTGTCGGCAGCTTCCTTACATCACCGAAACACGCAAGGCCGGCCGCCGCGTTGCTCTTCCGCTTTGCTATCTGGTCCTTGACTTCCTCCGACTCCGTGCCGCCTTGGGGTTGCGCGAGCACGGCCGCGAGACGCTTGACCACTGGGACGCGAAACACCCGCAGTTTGGGCATGACGAGGGAGAACTGTTCTGGATCGGCCCTCAGCAACAACGTAGACAGCAGGTCGGGGCTGTCTTTGTGCAGTTCGACGAACAAGCTGGTTGCCAGGAGCCGATCGCGTTGCGGGCGATCCCGGTCCAGGCACGCCTCCATCAGCGGCTCCGTCACGATTGGGCGGGCCGGCTGAATCGCCGCTAGCCACGTGCTGTAGTGGCTCGGACTGGTACGGATGTCCTCGATCAGTTCCTGCACCAGCAGGCTCGCCATGGCGCTCCATTTAGGGTCCGCCTGGTCTCCACGAATCGGATCCAGGGCGACCAGTGCGATGGCCGCGCGGAACCGCTGTGGTGGATCTGCGTTTGGATCCTCGGCGACGGCCCACAACCGCGACGCCCAGGGTTGGTCGCTGCAGTATTTCAGGAGTGAATTACGAATCGCCAAACACGTGACGGGGTCTGCCTTCAGCATGCGCGAAAAGAGCTCGTCCGACACGCTGCTGTCCATCGGCAGCAGGGCGAGGCTGGCGTGCAGACGCTGCTTCGAATCCGCCTGGTCATCCTCGGCCATCTCGACTAGCAGCGGCTGCGTCCAACGGCGGTAACGGGACATGTCGGCGACGATTTGACCGACATCCTTCGTGTCGGCAGTCGCCAGGGCACGTACAAACCCCGCCGCTTTAAGACGCGACGCGGCCTCGAGCGCAACCAGGCTAATGGCAATCAGGCCCAGGAGGGCCAGGCTGCTACGCAGTCCGTAGTGACGCGCTGCCGCCCCCATCATAGCTTGCTGGTGCTGGGTGCGCTCGCGTCGGCGGGTGTAAATCAGAATGACCAGCGCTTCCCACCACGACGGCAAGTAGCGTTTCTTCCGGTCGTGGTTCCAAGCAGAAGCGCACTCGGCCATCCGCAACCGCGCGCGGCCTCGTGCCGTCTCCCGCTGCTTTCTGGTCAGCCACTGCCGGAGCGCCCCGACCAGATAATCGTGGGTCAACTGATAGTAACCGCTCTCACGCTGCGCCGTGCCGGCGGCATCGGTGTCATCCGGGGCACGCCCCTCTGGATCCGTGGGCGTGATCAGACGCAGTTCGTTGTCCAGCATGTTGAGCACTTCAGCGAAGTCGACGCTGTCGGGAGCATACCCGGCTGCTATTTCCAGCTTCGTGAGCGACTGCATGTGTCCTCGAATGTCGGTACCCTGTTCGGGCAGCAATGCCTCGAGCACGGCTCGCGCAGCGCGTTGGTGGAGGCGATGTTTCGGGTTGCGGCTGTGAGCACCCAGCATTTCCTCGAGAAAGGTGACGCCGATTCCTTCGGTTCCGCCGACTGACTTCAATGTCGACGGCTCCCAGGGCCGGTTTTTGAACATTTCGGAGAAGGCGGCGACACGTACCGGTGCAATCCGCCCTTCCCTGGCCAGGCCATCGACGGCCTGATCGAGGAACTGTTGTTGTGCCGCGGTCAGGCTCTTCAGGTCGTCGGGCAGTTGTCGATATCCGCGTCCGATTTCAGCCAAGACCTTCTGGGCGTGCTCTTTGTCAAACCGATCGACGGTGGCAAAATTCCACCCCTCCACAATCGACACTTCCAGCTCGCGCATGAAACGGGCAGCCGCCATGGCGAAGTCGTCTCGGACGAGCAACAGGCATTGGACTCGGCCTCCATCACAATGCCGCAGGCCCTCGGCCAGTTGCCCGCCTGCCGCTGCCCGCCGCCCATGCAACCACTGTTCGAATTGATCGATGACCAGAAGGATCTTGTTCGTCGGCGCCAGGAGCCGGCCTCCGCGGATTCCCGCCATGGCCTCGGCCAACGTCATGCCGCGCAGCGGATCGGCGACGCGATCGTCCAACGCCGACAGGAGCCGGCTTTCGGTATGTACCGCGGTGGCTTCTACGTACACGGGCCGTACGAACGGGGCCAGCCTCGAGAACAGGCCCGCGCGGACCATCGATGTCTTGCCACTGCCGCTGGGGCCGCAGATCAGTCCCACGCCGAACGTCTCGGCGGACTGCCTTTCCTCAATGCGTTGCTTCCAGAAGCGTACGCTTTCCGGCAGGCCGTTCCGGTCACGGGGCCCCGGCAGTAGTTCCAAAAAGAAGTCGGCATCTTCCATTCCGAATGGCCGAAGCCCCTTGGGTCGTACGCGGGCAGATGGCTCCGATCCCTCGCCGCCGGCAAACACGATCGTTTCCGGCGTGTGGGCCGAAGGATCAGGTCCCGATGCCACGCGGTTTGTGTCGGACGCAGCCACCCGGCTCGAGTCGAGCCAGAAACGGAGGTCCTCGCCCAGATCCCCAGCGGTCGCGTAACGATCACTCATGCGTTTGGCCAGGCACTTGAGGCAGATGCGTTGGAGTTCCTTGGCGATCCGCTGGTCCCATTGCCGCAGCGGCCTCGGTTCTCGGTTCAGGATTTCGTCGAACACCTCGCTTTTCTCGTGACCACTGAACGGATGTCGCCCCGTGAGCATCGTGTACAGCACGACGCCGGCACTCCAAACGTCCGTTCGTCCGTCGAGCCGATGGGTTTCTCCGCGTACCTGTTCCGGCGCCATATACGCCGGCGTGCCCGCGACTTCTCCTTTTCGTATGCGCTGCGTATCCGCATCCACGGCCAGCCCGAAATCGGTAACATGAGGCTGGCCGGCCTGGTCCAGCAGGATGTTGTCCGGCTTGAGGTCGCGATGAACGAGTCCTCGTTCATGCGCGTGCTGCAGCGCGTCGGCCACCTCTGCCATGATGGAAGCTGCTCGATGCTGCGAAGGTCGCTCGGAAGCAAGTATCTGACGCAGTGCGAGGCCTTCCACGTACTCCAACACCACAAAGCAGTTGCCTCGATGGTCCCGATCAACTTGATAGACCGAGACGATACCGGGGTGTGTGAGCCGTGCGGCGAGGCGTGCTTCTTCATTGAAGCGCTCGAGATCTTCCGGAGTCTGAAACCGATCCGGTACCGGCACTTTGATCGCGACAAGCCGGTCCAGTTGTTCGTCACGCGCCAAGTAGACGGCACCGAACGCGCCTCGTCCAAGGCGTCGTTGGATCGGGAACCGACCGATCGCTTCTGGAACGCTTTCTGCTTCTGAAGAGATCGTGCGGTTGTCTCGGCGGAACGTCTCTGCCGCCGTATCCCGTCGATCGTCCGAACTGGGCATAGGGACCTGCCTCAGAAGTGCACTGCCTGAACCGGAATTCCGACCGGCCGGATGCTGGTCAACCGAGAGGAGCGTCTGACCCGTGGCGGGCGCCAAAAAAAACCGCATCGGGACGGGGCTGTCGCAGGCGCCCCTGATCAGTCGGGGTCAACAACCGAGCGGTCCCCGGTTCCATCACAGGACCACGTCAATCACTGGCAACCACAGTATGGAAGCGCAGCGCGAGCTGTGCAAGAATACCGCGAAGTTCGCCCGATCGATCGGCAGGACGCGATGGGCACGAGCCAAACGGCCGGTGCCCTGCCACGTCATTCATTTCATCAACAGCAGCAGCAGCATGATCGGCGTTTTTCCCTGGATCACCTCCTCACTCGCTCGCCCCATGACGGGATATGCGATCGTGCCCGAGCCTTCGACGGTGCTGTTGTTCTCGGGCGGTCTCTTCACGATCCTGATCGCATCCCGCGTACGACGGCGGAAGGAGCGCCGGTTCCGCCGGTGATCCTTGATCGCACTACCAAATTGCGGCGCCTGCCCTAGTTGGACAGCGCCGCTTTGCCGTCCCAATTTAACCCGAAGCGTAAGCGAGGGGACCAACTTGAGGAGCTTCCCTCGCTGACGCTTCGGGTTATGATTTTCACAGGTCTTTCGCCCGAAGTGGCGCTGTCCAACTAGACACCGACCTGCCATTTGATCAGCAGCAGCACGATGGTTCCCGCAACCCATCCCGGTATGCGGAAGATCGAAACACGAAACGGGCGTCTGCAATTCGGGCACCATCCCATCTGTTCGATCTTGCCGGCTGACTCCCCGTCAATCGGATGGCAGCAGAAATTGCACAATACCGGCAGCGTACGCCACTTGCAGGCGGCTCTTTTGGCGATCCTGCGGGCTGAGACAATTGTAGGAACGGGCCATGGGCCGGCAGAACACGTCATGGAGGACACCCCCGTCAACAAGCAAAAGCGCTTGCTTGAAGTCTAGCACACGATCGACACTCATGCCCCTGTGCACAAGAAGAGAATCTGCACCAAGCCGGGCGTCCATTCTATTCCATGCGGACTTGCGTACCGAGCGGCGAATTGCGACAACCAGCGCACCGACAAGAGACGATTGGATCCAGCAGTCAACATTGCACAATCTCGCGGGGGCCGGCGATCAAGTTGATCCTTTCCGCAAGATTGCTATCCTGCTTGGTTGCGACGAGCGTCGTCGCGGTCATCAAGGCGGCGGGTCCCAAGCAGGCGGAACAGAAAACAATTCGTGGCGTTTCTCATGCGGATTCGAACCCTAAACACGGAGGACGCTCGTGCGTTCCAGGCGCTGCGGCTGCGAGGTCTGCGCGAAGTCCCGACGGCATTTGCTTCCAGCTACGAAGAGGAGAATGCAAGGCCATTGGAAGCTGTTGCGACAGGCTTAGTAGCCGATGCCAACGGCGCTGTATTCGGCGCTTTCGACGATTCAACGCTCGTTGGTGTCGCCGGCGTTCGGCGCGAAGCACACCACAAACTTGCACACAAGGCGTTCCTCTGGGGGGTCTATGTTGTCCCGGATTTCCGAAAACGGGGCGCCGGTCGACGTCTTGTATTCCAGGCCCTCCATTATGCCTTCTCCACGCTGGGCTTACGGCAGGTGAACCTCGCCGTCAATACGTCGAATCTGGGGGCCGTTGCCCTCTACGAATCGATGGGGTTCAAGACCTTCGGCGTGGAGGAGGGTTTTCTGCTGGTCAACGGCGTGTTGCACGACGAACTGCACATGGTTTGTGTCCGCGATGAGCAGTGACGAGCCGTCGTGCCTGAGGGGCTGCTTTCGCGGCAACCCGACGACCGAACCGCGTGGTTCAGGAACGCAGCCTGACGTGAGGAAACGGGCATCCCGCACGCGGCGTGCCGTCCGCGATCAATGCGGCGAGCGTCGTTTCGCGAAACGTCTGTTCCATCGTCGCCAATGCCTCGTCCAGACGCGCGTGCATCGCACAAAGTTCGACATCATGCGCCGCCAGGCCGATGGGACATGCCGTGATACGTCGCGGCGGATCCACCGCGCTGACCACATCCAGGATCGTCACTTCGTTCAGGTTCCGCGTCAGCGACACGCCTCCACCAATGCCTCGACGCGTTTTCACGATCCCACTCCGGGCCAGCGCCTGCAGTACCTTCACCAAATAGGGGCGCGGTACTCGTGCGGACTCCGCAATCTGGCAGGTTTTCACCGGATGAGGATGACGCGCGGCGAGCAACGAAATGGCCCGCAACGCGTATTCGGCAGTCTGGGAAATCACGAGAGCCTCTCGCGTTGCCAGGTTACGCCACGCGAACATGACCTTTCATCGCGAATCCAATATGACAGTAGCCCCCGGCTCCGCCGGGGGATGGAAAAAGAAGCAACCCGCCGCCCCCGGTCCCCCGCCGGAGCCGGGGGCGGATTGCCGCATCCACATTCAAAACGCCTTCGTGCGCCTTGCGCGGTCGTGATCCGTGCGGCAGGGAGCGCCGGTACCGGGTAGTTGGCGTTCCGGCGAGCACCGGACGCTGGCGCGTGCCGGCTGATTCTACGGCCACAAAATCGCGGACGCTGATTCACGTTCCCGGTCGCCAATAGTCCGGCAAGTCCTCTTTGGTGTCGCGCAAAATCTCCACGATCGCCTGGCGGTCGTCAGCGGATAGCCGCGATGACGCCTGATCGGAATCGTCACCAGTCAGCAACTCCCACAATCGACGGTACACCCGATCTTTTACTTCCGCCGGCAGCGCGGCAAAGGCATCGGAATAGATGAGATAACTGCACGGGTATTTGAACAATCGCCGCTGCAGGTCGAACTGCCTTAGCGAGCGGCCGAGTCGGTCGAATGGCCCTCGATCCATGAACTGTTCGGCGAAACGGGACGTGCCGTGAATCGGATCGGTTAATTGGGCTTCGTCCACGAACAGCATGCCGTTCACAACATCCTCGGCCGCACGGTCGATCCTCCGGCGGGTCGAATCACTGAGGTAGTCGGCGGGCCGCTCCAGGAGTTTGTTCATCGCAGCCGCCTGATAGAGCGCCGTTCGCGTGGCATAGTTGGCGTGCGTGATCAAATTGTGCATATCGGTCTGATGCGCCAGGACCATCAGGGCCACGATATCGCTGTGCCCGGTGAGGTAAACATCCGTGTTGACAAGACCGCGCAGGTCCGTGCGGTTGGCGCCCGCCTCGACGTCCAGAAGTTCGGGGTGGTCGCGATCTTGCGCAATCACGTTTCCCATGTGCCGCTGGTTGCCGTGCGTACCCGTCACATACCACCCACCCCACCGTTCGCGGAGCGGGCTGGTGTGATTGGTCTGGAACGTACCCGCTCCAAAATGCGGCAGGCCGCCGGGCGAAGCATACACGGAACGGACCAGATGCCCGGGCACGTCGCGGGTGCGCGACGAAGCGTGGCAGGTCAGACAATTGCCCCGGTCGCGAAGGAACTTCGGCGTTGCCACCTCTTCCTGCCGTAACGTGTAGTAAATGGCACCGCGCCGGGCATCCACGGCAGACACTTCCAGCACGTCGCCGCGCCGCACGAAACCCACGTAAACATCGTCGTTGAAATAAAGAGCCCGGGGAGAACGCGGGGAAATCAATTGCTGCTGGAAGCTCGTCTTGGAAAAAACCAGCGTCTGCGTGTCGTCAGATATGCCCAACTCCCGAAGTACCGACTTCAAATAACCGTGCTGCTCATCATAACAGAGCGCGACGTCCCCGGAATCGATCCGCTTCTGAAGCCGGGCAACCGGGTCATTGGCGTCGGAATCGGAATAGCAGATCGGCTCGCGGTCGTATGCGGCCTGGCCGCGAACCGACGCTCCCATCGACCACCACGCCGACACAATGATCACCGGGATGGCCCCGAATCGATATTGGTTCAGGCTCGTGCCGCCCATGGTTCCTCGCCGACATGCCGACCTCTCATTGGCCGGCCGCTGATTGGCTGTCACAAACCATCGTACCGATACAAAATCAGATGTCAATGTCCACTTTTTCGCTCCGCCAGCTGAATAAAAAAAGGGGTCAGGTCTCAATCGCCGGACCGGCCCTCCGGATGCTTAGCACGATTGAGACCTGGACCCCTTTTTTCCCGTCACTCCGCCAGCTGCAAGCCCTTGGGCAACGATTCGCCAAAGACGCGGCCTTGTTCTTCGTCGTCGAGCTGCCCGCCCTCGCGGACCAGTTGCAGGTAGTGGTCGGCGGCCGAATTTATCGTCAACCAGTCGAGCACATCTCGGCGCAGTCGTTCGTCGACATCGCGGTAGCGATCATCGGTGCGGCGGGCCATTTGCATTGCGGCCAGCAGGTCGGCCGCGTCACCGGGGCGCAGCTCCGTGAGGCGTCCGAGCCAGGAGCCGACCGTTTCCACTGGTACGACAACATTTAGTGGACCGTACACCGGCATCCGTGTGCCGAGGCGGCCCAGTGCCCAGACGAGCGCCGGTGCCGCGCGGGTCATTTTGCGCTTGGGCAACAGGTCCAGCACCATGTCGCCGAGTTCTACTTTGGTCGCCACGGGCAATAGCTCCAACGAACCGAGCAATCGCCACACTTCCACCGTCTCTTCCGGGCCGAAGGGAAAGTCACCCGTGCCGCCGCGCCCGGTGGTCGACCGCCGGTGCAGACTGCGGATCTGCGCAAGTTGTGGATTGGCCAGCGCCCGTTGCTGTCCGCTGGACAAACCGCCGGCAATGCGTCGCCACAGGATCCACCACTGGGTTCGGGCCATGGGCGTGCCGTGCGCGAGTTTGCCGTACAGTGCCCGCCACGTTTCGGCCACACGCCAGTCGTCGAGCGCCAGACCGTAGCCCGGGCGCAGTGTGAAGCCGGCCAGGTTGAGCCATCGCGCCTCGTGGTTCTGGCTCTTGCGTCGCCCCGCTTCGCACTGCATGAGCGTCTCCCACATCCGCCGTAACAGCGAAGGCGGCCAATCCCAACGGCCGGTGTTGAGGGCACGGCTGAGCTGTTTTACGAGGCCTGCCGGCTTTTCACTGCCAGCGGGGGCAAAGACAGACAACACGATCTCGCGGGTGGCATCGGCCGCCCCTTCATCGACGACGCCCATCGTCTCGCCGATTCCTTCGTGGGTCTGCATGTCGGTTTGCGTCGCGGAACGAACGTCGAATTCCAGGCGCCAGCGGCGATGTCCCTCGACTTCGCTACACCACAGTTGCAGGGTGCCAATTTCCGTGAGCCGCGCGTGCAGATGCACGTGCACGGAGCCGCGTTCCCGCCGTTGTTTGACTTGGAGCACCGTTCGAATCGGGGCCAGCGGTTTCATTAGTTCACGATCGATCGCCAGCACGTCGCCCGGCTCATCGATCAATCGGGTACTGGACACGAAGAGCGGAAACTCCACCGGCTGGTCGACGAGCAATTGAAACGAATGTGCGGCCAGTTCGATGTCCTGGCCCGGCTCCGCCCGCGCGGGCACCAGGCACACGGCCCGCGGCGCGTCGCCTTCAACACCGACGTAGTACGAACGGGCGAGCTCCGCGGAAATCTTTACGCCGTCCCCGCGACGGACCATTCCGTAGTACGCGGCACCGCGGGCGACCGCCAGCGACAGACGATCATTCTGCAGTACGTGCGGCGACCACCCTTTTCGGCCGGAAAACCACCCGGCGATGACGTCGGTCAAGCGCTCGCGGATCGCGGAGGATTCGAACAGACCGCCGTTAAACAGCACGATGTCCGGCCGCGCTGGGTCGTGGTCGGCCGACGCCTGGGCTTCGTCCAGCGCCACGTCCCGGTGCGTGGTAACGAACGCGGCCAGATGGCGTGTCACGGCGGCGTCCGTGGCGTACGGCAGACCGAACTCCTGAAACCCCGACGCGGGCGCGGCCGGTTTTTCGTCGAGTGCCACCCGCGGAAAGAACCCATCGAGCAGCAGATGGCGAGCTTCATCGCGGGTGATGTCGGCTTGCAGCGCGCCGCTGATCAGACGCGTCCCACTGCCCGGCACGGTAACGGTAACGTTTTCCGGCGGACAATCTCCCAACAGGGTTTCTTTCACCTGCTGACATCGTCGCACCAGGACATCGAACTGCCGCGGAGCCAGTTTCGTGCTGCCGGGCAGCCGCTGTTCCATATGGTGCGCCAGCGCCAGATCGACATTGTCGCCGCCGAGGATCAGGTGGTCGCCCACGGCCACGCGATGAAAGTGCACCTTCCCGTCTTCGCCGCGACGGACGCGAATTAGAGTGAAATCGCTGGTGCCGCCGCCGATGTCGCACACAAGAATCTTCTGCCCGGGCGAAACGTGCTGCTGCCAATCGTCGGCGTGCAGATAAACCCATGCGTAGAACGCCGCCTGCGGTTCTTCAATCAGCACCACCCGCGGCAATCCGGCCCGCCGCGCCGCTTCGATGGTCAGCTCGCGGGCGACTTCATCGAACGATGCCGGCAACGTCAGGACGACGTCCTGTTCGGCGAGGGGATGCTCGGGACGAGTGCGATCCCAGGCCTGCCTCAGGTGGGCGAGCAGGCGGCTGCTGACTTCCACCGGTGAAAGTCGACTGGCATCGGGCGCCCCATGCCAGGGAAGCAGGTCGGCTGTGCGGTCGACACCCGTGTGGCACAGCCACGATTTGGCCGAAGCGACCAGCCGCCCGGGAACTTCCGCTCCATGGTTCCGGGCGAAGACGCCCACGATTTGTTCGTGCGAATTGCCTGTCGCGCCGCTGGGCCACGGCAACGCCAGGGCGTCGGCGGCGAACTCGTCGCTGGCCGGTTGATAGTGGAACGAAGGCAGCGTCTCACGGGATTCGACTTCTCCAGGAGCGACCAGTTGCGGGACAGGAAAAATCTCTACATGCCATTTGGCATTCTGCGTATCGACAAATGCCATCGCCGAATTCGTCGTGCCCAGGTCGATGCCCACGACGAATCGCCGCGGCTTTGTCTCCACTGCGGGCAAATCGCTCGACATGGCGGGTCAATCTTCTTGGCGAACGCTGAATTCCAGTTTCCAGCGATTGCCGCTGGCTGCGTGCACGCACCACAGTTCGAAGACGCCCAGTTCGGTGATTCGCGATTGGAAATACACGGGCACGCAGGGCTCATCGATGCCCGCGACGCGATCGAGTGTGGTTTCCAACGGATCGGTCTCGACGATCTCGTCTTCTTCCCACCGCGCGACCAGATCTCCGGGGCAGTCTTGCTTGCGGACGGCGGAACGGAAAAACCGGAACTGTGCTGCCTCGCCGACGACCAGTCCTATTTCGCCCGAGGGCACATCGACTTCGGACCCTTCTTCCATGCCGATGGGCACGACGCACAGGGCCTTCAGCGGCCGCTGGGCACCGGGCACCGCCAATCCGGCGGTTTCGATACCGACATAATAGGCCTGCGCGGTGCCGCCGCGGATTCGCACTCCGCCCTGGTGCTTGGCAAAACCGTAGTACGCGGCCCCTCGGGCGACAGCGTTCTCCAAGTCGTGCTGGCCGGCAAGCACGGTCGGACCGTCGCCTTCGAACCAACCTCCGATGACGTCCAACAGCCTCTGCCGCAGCGCGTCGGTCTTGAAAACGCCGCCGTTGAACAATACGTGCGTGGGACGAACCGACTGGTTGGACGATTCGCCGTGTGCCGAAAGGAAGGCCGCCACATGCCGTGTGATGCCGGTATCCGATTCGAATGGCAGACCAATTTCCTGAAAACCGCTCGTTCTCCGGCGCGTGGGGCGATCCGAAACGCGGCACTCGGGAAAGAAACCGTCGATCAACAATCCGGCCGCGGCCTCACGCCGCACTTCGGCCTTCTCGGAACCGCCAATCAGTTTGCTGCCTCGGCCGGCGATCGAGATCGTGTGCGTGTCGGGCCCGCCGGGTCCCAGCAGCGTTTCCTTCGCCTGCCGGCAACGGTGCCACAACGATACGGATTGCCAGGCGTCCAACTCCAGGCCCTGCTCGGCGAATAACCCGGCCACGTAATGGGCCAGGGCCAGATCCATGTTGTCGCCGCCGACCAGGAGATGATTGCCCACCGCTTTGCGCTGCAAGATCAGCTCCCCGTTCTCCTCGGCGACGCTGACCAGCGTCAGGTCGGTGGTGCCGCCGCCGACGTCGCAGACCAGCAGGGCATCGCCCACGTTCAGCAGTCGACGCCAGCGGTCGCCGGTTTGCACGAGCCACGCGTAGACGGCTGCCTGCGGCTCTTCCAGCAGCACGAAGTCGGCCGGGAAACCCGAGGCCAAGGCCGCCTCGCGCGTCAAATCTCGGGCGGCTGCATCGAACGACGCCGGCACCGTCAATACGACTTTCTGGTCGCCCAGCGGCGCATCGGGCATGGCGTGATTCCACGCGGCGACGAGATGCTCCAGATACTCGCGAGACGCATCGACGGGCGTGATTTTTTCGACGTCGTCCGGCGCGTCCCACGGCAGGATCGGTTGATGGCGGTCGACGCGGCTGTTGGCCAACCAGCTCTTCGCCCCAACGACCGTTCGGTGCGGCACCTCGGCACTCTGCCGCCGAGCGTACTCGCCGACGACCCGGCGGCTGCTCGCACTCCACGGGAGCTGCAGCGACGCGGTTTCTTCTTCGGTGCCGATATAAAGAAACGAGGGCAGCGCCGTCCGCGATTCGACCGTGCCGGCCGCCACGAGCTGCGGCATCGGCAGCAATTCGATCTGGGGCTGTTCGACCTCCAGCGGCGCGTAGGCGACCACGCTGTTGGTCGTGCCCAGGTCGATGCCGATGATGTACTGTGGGGCCATCGTTCAGAGCTCCACCTCGGCGGGACAAATCACCATGGCATTGGCGCGGCTGCCGGACCAGCTGGGCAATTCGTGCTGGGTCGCCTGCCAGCCGTGATGGCCCAGTTTCCCCCGATACGGCGGCTCGCCCGCCACGTTGCCGGTCAGCCGGAACCTGGCCGCGTCGAAACCGGCGGACACTTCGACCTCCGCTCCTTCTTCTTCGCCCAGCAAGGGCCGGATGGCAAACATCCGCTCGAGCACCACCGCGCAGTCGCGATGCACGTCGCGGACCACCGCACCGATCTGCTGATCGGTCGCACTCTCCAGCGACTCCTGCACGAAATCGACAAACCGGGCTTCACGCTGCAGGGCCGACAGCAACGAAAGCGCGTCGCTGCGGACCGGTGCCGCCGGTTGAGCCTGGCGGATCGGTCGTTCTCGGCTTGTGGGCGGAAGCTGGCCGGACAGCGCCGCTCCAAGGCGCCGCGCCGCTTCCTGGCTAAACAGAGCGGCGAAGAAAGCCCGAAAAGCAACGGATAGGCGTCCCATGATGTACTGCCATCCCTTTCCACTGACGATGACTGCGGCCCGCTACCGCCCCTTTGGGACGCGGCCGAGCCGCAATCCGCTAGAGCGTTTCCACCGTCAGTGTAACGGTCAGTCCCCGGTTTCGCCGAGGGGAGCCGAGGGGATGAAAAACCACGCAACTCGGCAGGGCAATCTCGGATCGACGGCCGTCGCGTTTTGAAATCTCGACGGCCCGTCAGGGACCAGGCCGCGCGGTTTTCAGGATATCCGCCATCCGGTGCACGATCCGCGGTGACGGCAGATCCTGTTCTCCCAAAACCATCGACGCAAAATTGTCCGCCAGGATTTCTTCGGGGTGAATAATGTAACGCGTATTGCGTCCAATTTGTTCGAAAAAGCCGCCCACCTGCTCCGCGCTCAGCAGCACGAGCTGACCATCGTCACGGACCGGTTTCACCGCGCCCGTCTCCGGTACGTACTCGACGATCAGGAAACGAAATGTCAGGTAGTCAAAAATCTCCCCGCCTCGCTTGCTGCCGTAAGTCTCGCTGTCGGCGTACAGTATCGGGATCGCCGCGCGGGACTCGCCGGCCACCTGCAGGCCGATCCAGTGGTCATTCCGGGGGGCGTCGGGGTTGGTGATCTTCCGTGCCTGGAGTTCTTCAGGGAATATGAGTTCCTTACACGCCGTGAATCCAATCGCTGCGTAGAGCCGTTCCCGGAGGCGGGGATTCGTTCGCGACAAAATATGAAACAACTCGTGGCAGATGATTTTTTGAAGTTGTTTTGCGCCAGTCTTCAACCGCGTGCGCGGAAAACAAACGATGTTGCCGCGCGTGTATGCCGCCCCGCCCTCTTCCGCTCCCGTTGTTTTGGCGAAGAAAATGGTTGGAGGCAGAGGCAGGCACAACGCATCGAGTCGCGGCAGGATGCCCTGCACGGCATTCTCAATCGTGTGCCGCTCACTATCGGTCCAGTCCAGAACGTTTCTTCCCACGAAATCCAGGAATTCCGCTTCGGACATCTCGCCGTCCGACTTCATCCTGGAAGAGCGATCAAACGGACTCATTCGCTGCACGAACGCATCGCGCTGCGTTAGCGTCCGCCTTGCCGTTGCCGCCGTAGCAAAAACCAACGTCGTACGATCGCAAATAGTCATTTCCGCGCAGCACGACGCACTTCCCCCGGTCATCACGGCCATTCCGAGCAACAGGCTCCCCGCGATCCCCACTGTTTTGTATGCCCCCGATTTGCTGAAAGCGGTCCGCCGCGCGCACGTTTGCATCTTTCCTGCCCGGCATAGCATGATACAACAAAAGCAGTCCGGTGTGTCGCCGGTACCTGACAAAGCTCTCTTGGTTTTCCTCTTTGGAGCAGCACCATGCACATTGTATGTGTCGTCACCTTGCTCGTTGCCGCCAACCTGCTTGCTCCGGCGCGGGCGCCGGCCGAGGAATCTGTTCGTTCGGGCGCACTGATTTTTCCGCTGGAGGGGCTTCACAACCACGGCTCGTGTATTGTGGAATGCCCGAACGAGGATCTGCTGGTTTGCTGGTTTCGAGGCTCGGGCGAACGTACCGCCGACGACGTGCGGATCATGGGAGCCCGCAGAGTGAAGCTGACCGGCAAATGGACCCTCCCGTTCGTGATGGGTGATACGCCCGGATTTCCCGACACGAATTGCTGCATGATCGTTGATCCCCAATCGCGATTGTGGCTGTTCTGGCCGACGATCCTTGCCCATCGCTGGGAGACGGCGGTCATGAACTACAAGATCTCCGTCGATTACCAGATGCCCGAAGGACCGCCGGTTTGGAAGTCGCACTCGAATCTGTTCATGAAACCGGGCCATGACTTTGCGTCAAAGGTTCAGACCAAAACGGATGAGTATCTGGAGGGAATTCCGTTGGCCGGACTGGCCAGGGCCTGGGTAGCGAGAAACTTGAAGATGGCCGACGACAAGCTGACCCGGCGCCTGGGGTGGTTTACTCGGGCCCACCCGTTCATCCTTGACGGTCAGCGCATGCTGGTAGGCCTTTATTCCGATGGGTTTTCATTTTCGCTCGCAGCCTACACGGACGACTGGGGCCAGAGCTGGAACTTCAGTGAACCGATCGTCGGCGGTGGAAACATTCAACCCAGTTTCGCCCGCACACGGGACGGTTCGCTGCTGACCTACATGCGCGACAACGGACCGCCGCCAAAACGAGTGATGGTGTCGCAGTCCGCGGATCGAGGCCGGACCTGGAGCAAGGTTTATGATCATCCGGAATTAGAGAATCCAGGTTCCGGGCTGGAATTGGCCAATCTCGCCGACGGTCGTCTGATCTGCGTGTACAACGACACAGCGCGCGGCAGGCACAGCCTGGCCGTGTCCCTTTCCGAAGACGACGGAAAGTCGTGGCCCTGGACGCGGCACCTGGAACGCACGGAACCGGGAGGGGGGCGGTTCCATTATCCATCGATCATCCAGTCACGTGACGGTCGATTGCATGTCTCCTACAGCTACTTTGTCCCCGATCCCGAGCAAGCAGGCGGCGAAGGCAAGTCGATCAAACATGCGGAATTCTCGGCGGCCTGGGTCATGCAAGGCGACGGCGCGTAGACGGGCGTCCATCGTCGCAAAATCGAACACTGGCGATAAACAAGTAGGCACGCGAACTCCGCGGCAGCGGCGTTTGTCTTGACTTGCATGCGACCATCCAGCTTCCACAAGACGGCGATCCGGCGAACAAAGGGCAACGCCACTTTGGCCAAGGCCCTTGCGCCCGAAGAGATTCAGTGTGGCGACTGACATCCCGTCGCATTCCACCGCGGCGGGCCAGGCATGTTTTCGGCCCCGGCGCAGCCGAAGTTTCGCCCTCCCGTTTCTTACCGACTCTCCAACTTTCCAAGAATTCTCGCGTTCGTCGCGACGCCACGCGTCGAGAGTCGAAGACCGGGATTCAGGTTTACCGGCTTTTCTCTCCCGGCTACCATCCACTCAGCTGCCAGTTCTTGATGGCATCCGTGGGAAAAATCAACATCAGCGCATTCAAAATCAGGCTGTCACGAATCCAGAGAATCATGATGACTTCCACGGCGGCAAAGGCCCAACAGGAAATGGCCGCGGGCTGGCAAGACGCGAACCAATACCCCGCGGCACAGACCGCAATGTCCGCGATCGAATTGACGATGCTGTCGCCGTAATAGTCCAGGGAGATGGTAGCTTCGCGATATTTTTCGATAAGCCAGCTCGTATTTTCGACGACCTCCCACATGCACTCAATCAGAATCGCGGCCAAGAACCCCGCCCCGCAGATCGACTTGCGCGTGAAGAATGACAGCGCTCCGTAGAGCAGCAGGCCGTGTTGGAAGTGGCTGAACGTGTACGGATCGAAGAGATGCTGCGAATTGTGGCCGCTCCATACATTGCCGATCCACAGATGCAGCGAACCGCATTTGCACCACCATCTTCTGCCGAGCAGGCGCAGTAAGCCGGCGGTGACAGCGACCATTGCCAGGGTCCCGGCCGCCACGACGCCCGCGCACACGGCTCGTGGTTTGCCGGCCGGCTGCCGGCGGGGTGCAATGTCGGTTTGGGCAATCGGATCATCCATTAATGAATGCTATCACGGAAAGGACGTGGAGACGGAAACCCGCGACGCATCCCTGTTACGCGGGCCGTTCGTGCTCGAAGAAGCCCAAAGCTATCACTTTCCTTCGCCGCGCACAAACATTTTACAAACTTCTGACACGCGTCTGACCACGCACCGGGCACTTTTGCGTCTAATCCATTGCGGTATTGATTGGCTTTTCTGGAATCAAGGAGACGAACATGGTATCTGCTTTCCCCCGTGTGATGGCTGTGGTGGCTGCTTCCCTATTGTCGGTCCCAACCCCGGGTTGGTCGCAGCAGCTTCAGCTCGATGTCACTCCGGCCTATGCCACGCTGAAGGCGGGAAAAAAACAGACCGCCTGGGTTCGTGTTCAACTGACCGGCTTTTCCATGGCGCCCGAGTCGAAGCGGGCACCCGTGAACGTATCCCTGGTGCTGGACAAATCGGGGTCCATGCAGGGCCAGAAGATCGCGCGCGCCCGCGATGCGGCGATCCGGGCGATCGAGCGGCTCAATGCGGAAGACATCGTCTCGGTCATCACTTATGATTCGACCGTCGACGTCCTGGTGCCCGCCACCAAGCTGACGGACAAGGAATCGGTAACTCGGCTCATTTCACATGTCGAGGCGGGGGGCAGTACCGCATTGTTCGCCGGTGTCAGCAAGGGAGCGGCGGAGGTCCGGAAGTTTATCGACACCGACCGCGTCCATCGCATCATTCTGCTTTCCGACGGCATTGCCAATGTGGGGCCGAGTTCGGCGGGAGAGCTGGGCGATCTGGGAGCGACCTTGAAGAGAGAGAGTATCTCGGTGTCCACGTTCGGGCTTGGACTCGGCTACAACGAAGACCTCATGGTCAAGCTGGCCAGCCGCAGCGGCGGCAATCATTTCTTCGTTGAAGAAGCTACGGAGCTGGCGGACATTTTCATCAGGGAATTCGATGACGTGATGTCGGTCGTCGCGCAGGACGTGCACGTGGAAATAATGATTCCCGACGGGATCCGACCCGTCCGCGTGCTCGGCAATGATGCCGAGATCAACGGGCAGCAAGTCCTGTTGAATTTGAGCAATATCTACAGCGAGCAGGGCAAGCATGTCGTGATGGAAGTCGAAATTCCAGCTACCGAGGCAACCATGAAGCGGGAATTGGCCGCGGTAACTGTCTCGTACAAGAACATGCAGTCCCACGCCGTGGACCGGTTGACCGCGGCTGTTAGCGTCGCTTTCAGTGCCTCGGATTCGGAAGTAGAAGAAAGCTTGAACAAGTCGGTGCTCGAGGACGTCGTTGCGCTCTTGGCCAACGAGCAGAACAAGCTTGCCACGGACTTCCTCGACAAGGGAGACCTTGTCCGATGCCGTCAAACGCTGATCAGCAACGGAAAGTTTCTGAGGGAGCACGCCGAGGCGCTCGACAGCGAACGCTTGCGGACCTATTTGTCCTCCAACAATCTCCAGGCGGCGCAGGTCGGCAGGAACGAAACGAACCGCGCCCGCAAGAGCATGCGGGAATTTCAACTGCAACTGGACATCCAGCAGAAGGCCGACCCGCCCGCCGGGCGGTGACGGCCGTCCGCACTCGGACGGGGCAGACCGGGCTGTCACAGCAACAGCCCGGCCGCGCGGAACATGGTCCCGGCGGGCGTGATACGGTTTCGGGCGCCGGCATGATACAATTCGGTAGTGAAGCGCACGCCGGCACTCATCCTGACGCTCATGGTCGTCGTTCCCCTGGCCCTGCTGGCCTGGGTCGCGTGGCGGCTGGCTCGGCAGGAACAGGCCGTGCTCCGCGAGCAGATGCGAGACTTGCTCGCCGACCGGTTGCGTGACATCGACCGGTTGATGGCGGTTCATTTTGACACTGTGCGGCGTGACATGCACCGCCTGACATCGGTCGACCAGTATCCACCCGATGCGTTGCGGAAGCGGATGCGGCAGGACGCCCGCGTATTTCAGCTGTTCGTCATCCAACCGAACGGGGCACTGCTTTATCCAAACCCGCTGGGTCCCTTGAACCGGAAGGAGCGAGAATTTCTTGCGCGGGCCTCCCCGATCATCGTCGATCGAGACCTGCAACGAGCTGCCGACGCCTCGGGCGAACAGGCGGGCGCCCTTGACACACCGGCGCCGTCGCGTGGACGCAAAGAGCAGCGCCGTGATCGCCAGGTGGCAACCCGGCAGGAGGCTTCGGGATGGTTCGTCTGGTACTGGGGTCGCGGCCTGAATCTGGTTTACTGGCAGCGTCGCCGATCGGGGCATATCGTGGCGGCCGCCCTGGATCGCGCCCGGTGGATGGCTGATCTCATTGCCGCCCTGCCCGACACGCCTCAATCGGGAACGGATGTCTTGCCGGAGGCGTCTTCGTTTCGCGTCCGGCTCATCGACTCGACATCGCAGCCCGTCTACCAGTGGGGGCGGTACGATGTGCCCGACCAGACGGCGCCGGCAAGTGAAATCGCGCTGTCCACTCCACTCTCCGCGTGGCGCTTGCAGCAATTCGTGCCCGCCCAGCGGCTCGCCCGCCGAACGCGGTCGGGCACGGCGTTTAATCTGGCCATGGGTTTAGCCGTGGCTGCCGCAGGGCTGGTCTCCCTGGCCGTCTACCTTTATCGCGAGTACGCCCGCGACATGCGAGAGTCCGCTCGCCGCGTGAGTTTTGTCAATCAGGTATCTCATGAACTGCGGGCGCCGCTGACCAACATCCAGATGTACGCCGAATTGTTGGAAGCGGACCTTGAGCAGATGCCGCGAACCGCATCGGACGGGCCGCGCGCCCGATTGAAGGTGATCCAGTGGGAGAGCCAGCGCCTGGGCCGGTTGATTGGCAACGTGCTTACGTTCGCGAGGGAGCAACGAAAGGCGTTGCGGTTAAACCCGTCTCCCGCGTCCGTTGACCGGATCGTGGCGGATGTCATCGAACGCTTCCGGCCCTCGCTGCAAAAGATGGGCATTCAGACGCAGTTCGACGGGGGGGCCGAAGCGCCCGTGATGGTGGATGCCGATGCGCTTGAGCAGATCCTGGGCAATCTCATCAATAATGTTGAAAAGTACGCCGCCGGTGGACGCTGGGTCGGAATCGCCACGCGCGCCGAAGACGGCCGGTCGTTTATCACCGTATCGGATCACGGCCCGGGCATCGACGATGCGGCGCGCGACCGGGTGTTCCAGCCTTTCTGGCGAGGCTCCGAGAAGCTCGACCAGGCGGCCGGCACCGGAATCGGACTGGCGATCGCCCGTCAACTGGCCCGGTTGCATGGCGGAGAGATCTGGCTGGACGAGTGCCCGCGGGGCGCGTGCTTTCAGGTGGTTCTGGCAACTCCTCCTGTTGCTCAGCAGAAGATTTCCTGACCGTTGCGATGTTCACTCGGCGTTCGAATGGCACACGACGCGCGACTCGATAAAGTGGAACGACAATATGCACGCGCTCATCGCAGAAGACGACATTCACACCCGAGACGGATTGGCAGAGGTGCTGCGAGGCGAGGGGTACGATGTGACGACGGCGGCAGACGGACAGGAAGCCCTGCGCCAGTTCCATGCCTGTCGGCCCGATTTTGTCTGCCTGGACATCATGATGCCCGAGCAGAGCGGTTTTGAAGTCTGCCGGCGCCTGCGGGAACTGGCCCCGGAGTTGCCAATCATCTTTATCAGCGCCAAGTCGGAAGAAGTGGACACGCTGGTCGGTTTTGATCTCGGCGCGGACGACTTCATCGGCAAACCGTTCAGCACCCGCGAGGTGGTGGCCCGCATCCGGGCGGTAACGCGGCGCTGTTATGCCCGCCAGCCGCAGCCTTCGCCATCATTCGTGATGGGAGACCTGCGGGTCTATCCCGCTGAGCTGCGAGCGCGACGAGACGACCGGACGATCGAGCTGAGTCTTCGCGACGTGAAGTTGCTGCAACTGTTCCACTCGCATGCGGGGCAGGTGCTGGACCGCCATACCATCGTGACGCACGCCTGGGGTGAAACGTATTTGCCGAACAGCCGCACGCTGGACCAGCACATTTCGCAGTTGCGGAAGCGCATCGAGGTGAACGCCAAAATGCCCCAACTGATATGCACGGTTCACGGTGTCGGCTACCGTTATGATCGTTGACTCCGGCGCGCCCGCGTGACAGCTGGCGTGCTGGCCATTTTCCCGTCTGCATTCCTGACCGAACCGCGACCAGATTCATTGATCCCACAGCTCAGTACAGCGTCTGCAACGCCGTGTGAGGATAGTAGTGTTCCAGGATGGCGCGGTAATCGGTGCCCCGACACCCCATGACGGCTGCTCCGATCTGGCACAGACCTACCCCATGTCCCCAGCCGGCGCCGGACAGCACGAATGCCCGTGGTGATCCATGAGGTCCTTCGATGTCGATGACAAAAGCCGAACTGTAAAGATGCGACGGCGATAAAACCCTGCGGATTTCCAACTCCTTACCGATGGTTCGGGCACCCTTGGTTCCTATCAATCGCATGCGCTTGATCCGTCCCGACGGGCCTCGTTCGACGGGTTCGATGGAAACAATCCGGCCCAGGTCCAGGCCGAGGTTTCGACGAATCAGATCGCCGGCCTCGACCGCTTCCACCCGCACTTGCCAGCGGAAAAAGTCTTTGGTCGCCCGATCGTAATCGTTCAGGATCCGGCTGAGCACGTCTTGATCGTCGCAATGGCAATAGGCCCCGGGCGGTTGCTCAATGAAGCGACGAACCGCCCGTTCATCCTCCAGCTCGCGTTCAGGCGCCAGAGACTCCGGGCCGTCGAACACCGATCGGAGGTAGGGCACGTCCTGGTCCCCCCATGCCGTTCGAAATTCTTCCGTGATCCCGCCGCAACATTTGCTGTAGCGTGCGTCGCACGGTTGCCCCTGGTACGTGAGCACCTGACCGCGCGTGAGGGTGATCGCTCGCACAACATCGGAAGACTCGATCCGCGCCACGCCTTGGTACCGCTGGCAATGGTCGTCGGCACACACGTCGTAGGCGGCGTGCCTGCCGCGGTCAGTCCACCGCATGATTTCCCCGCGACCAGTGGGAGCATCGACATGTGATTTTCCGCGGCTGTCCCGCTCGGCGAGCTGGGCCAGCAACCAGCTCCTCGACACGACGGCATGGGTCTTGACCAGTTCCGGGGGCGATGCGGCGTGCATTTCGGAGCACACCACCGACTGCAGGTATGTTTCGAGCGGGACGTGATTGATCAGTGTGAATCGATCGCGGGACCGCGGACACAGACTCAGAGCGCCGCAGAATGTCTGCATTTCGGATTGCTGCCAGTGAAAACCGTTACCGATGGTGGCTTCGATCGAAAAAACATCCGATAGAGGATTGTTTGGCGTAAGTGCAAGCTGTTTGCCTTCGCAAGTCACCGCGCCGCGGCACGCAATCGCGCCGTCGCGGCAAACCGCGAGCATCTCTCCGGGGCCGAACCGCTGTCCGGTGTTGCTCGAGTAACAACCGTCAAGGCGTACCGCCAGCGCGGAGGCATCGTCGACCAGCCCTACCTGGACGACGGGTTCCTGCCCGGCAGCGCGCGCTGGCGTTGTCAATCCAGGGCCTCCACGACTTGCGTGAATCGTGCCGGATCGAGAGACACTTCCTCGTAGATTTTCCGCGCCGTCACGGTATTGATGCGTTCAAAATGACTCGGATCGGCGACGACGAGGATTCCCGCCATTTCCAGTGCAGCGGGACTGACGGCGACGCGCTGGGCCGCGTCGGCGAAGTAGCATGTCGGCCGGTGCGCGGAACGCGGAAACAAAAGGACCATGAAACGATTATTCTGGAAGTGCACCAGCACGTTGATCATCGGCTCATCGACAGAGGCCGCGGCGTCGTGCAGTCGTTCGATCGCCCGGACGATTTCTTCTGTCATATCACCTGCACGTTGGCCGACCAGCACAATCAACCGGCGTCCGAAGCTCGCGTAGGCACTGCGCCGCGTCCTCTTCGGCTCGCGTGCAAGTTCTTTCAGCAGGGGTAACGTGTCGGCGTCGCACGCCTGAAAATGAACGTGATCCGGGGCCGATGCCCCGCACTGAGGGCCGTTGTAGAAGACCAGCATTTCGGGACCGACGGCCTGGGCCAGCGTCAGTATGGCACGCTCGAAACCCGCCAGTCGTTGAGGTTGGTGGACACGCAGCGGGATCGTGCAATGCCGCCGCAGTATGGGGAAGGGATTGGGCAAGATGACGAAATCTTCCCATGCGATACCGCGTTCGTCCGAGGGCATATTCTCCGGGCACAGAAAGCACGGCCTCGCGGCAATGGACCGCGAATCGACATCGGCATGAGTTGATGCCCTGCGGCCTGGATTTGCCTGGACGACAATATGCTCGCTGCTATGCCGCAATTCTTTAATGCGGATGCTTTCCAACGCCGCTTCACCTTCGCGAAACGTGCTCCAATGCGATCGCTGATGCAATAAGAGCGCGTCGATACGGCGGACCAGTCCGGATCCAGCAGGCACATTGTTCAGTACGATCCTGTCCCAGCTCATTGCATTCGGGCGGCAATTTCCAAACTGCGCAGCCGGTCCTTGTAAACGGCATGGCGGTTGGCCACTTCCAAGGGCAGCGCGTGATCCGTATTGTCCTCCCATCGTCGGCAAAGATACAGGGATTCGTAGATTCGGGCCACCCGATAGCTGCGCGTCACGCGCAGAGCAACTGCATAATCTTCTCCATAGCTGACATTGGGGAATCCAATCGTGCGGAGTGTCGGCACATGAAACGCCCTCGGCGCGCCCAGTCCCGCGATGCGCAGTGCATTATTCATACCGTTCTCGTCTGTCCACTCGCGGTGATCGACGAGCCCCGGAGGAATGGGCTTGAGGTCGAAATCAACGAGCGTGTACGAACCGATGACCATAGCCGCATTGGTACGTTCGAATTCCCTCACGATCCGTTCGGCCACGTTGGTACCATCGTATAGATCGTCGCTATCGAGCTGGATCGCGTACCGACCACAATCGGCTGAGTAGATCGCCTCGTTCCAACAGCCGCCGATCGCCAGGTCCCCGCGGTGGGGAATCCTGTGTACAAGGCGGGAATGCCGCTTGGCCAGGTCATCGAGAATCGATGTCGTGTCGTCGGTCGAGTGGTTATCAACAACAATTACGTTGAAATCAAACGAGGTCTCTTGCGAAACGGCGCTGGCCACGGCGTCACTCACGGTCTCTTCCCGATTGCGAACGGGAATCACCACACTGGCTTGCACCGGAAACGATGTGTCGCCTTCCAAGCGCGATGTACGGGCCGGCTGCAGAAATGCTCCCGTCCGTTTCAGATGGTCGGTCGCAATCCATTCCATTTCAATCTGGTAGTCTCGATTGCGCGGATCGACGTACTCGAACTGCGATTCAAGGTCGCCGCCCCGGCAGTTCGCCGCCACCGTATACGCCGATTCTGGAAGATGGACGACGGGTCCCGATTCCGCCATCCTAAGCCGAAGATCATACCATCCACCGGTCATCAGGTGGCTGGGAAGTGCCCGGATATCCCGCGCGATCCTCCTCAGTGCGGACCCATTCAGCAGCAGCACGTGTCCAAAATCGAAGTCGTCACGCAGGCTTCCCGGCTGATAATCGACCAGCGGATGGGCGCGCACGGTGGTGTCGTCGATGCGCTCCATGTAATCTGAATAGACCATCGACGCTCGCGCGTCACTGGCGGCGCTGACCAGCCTCCTCAAGCCGGCCGGAAGCAGCTCGACATCGGGCGACAGGCACCACAACAGATATTCACCGCCGGTCCGGACGAACCACGACAGCGTGTCGGCCATGGCCGTCGATGACCACAGCGAAGCCGCTCGGATTATGGCGTGCGACTGTGAACCAGGCACTTCGTGCGATGGGACAACCATCGCAACTTCCCCGCCGTCCGCGAGGTGTCGGAACCGGTCGAGCGTAGCGGCCGAAGGGACTGTGTGGGGACAGGCGATGACCGCTGGTACTGATGTCATACGTTCTTGCTTCCTGTCATCGTCGAGGGGCGGCGATGTTGCCCATTCGCAAATGACCGCATCCGGCGCCGGAGCATTGACTTTTTACGTCACCTGGGCGCCTGCCGAAGGAGTTTGCGCGTCACGATGGTTGCAACAGCAACAGCACGGCGCTACCGGGGTGGTCTGCCGGTGTCAGGGGCCATGATACCGGTCGTGCCGGCGATTGCACAGCAGCAGATTCTGCCCCACCCCCGCGGCCGTACATGCCGCGGGCAAGGAGTCGTTGCCACGCGCGCCGCATTGCCATGACAGGCGCGGCGTTGGCACATGTCACAAACAGACGAACAGCTCCCCGCGGGCTTTCGCCCGCGTTTACACCGCGCCCTCAAAAAAGACCCTGCGCTGGAGACTCATCCCGCGCGGTCAGTCGAGTTTCAGCGCGGGAGCCGCGGCTATGGGTACGGAACGGTCGGCGTCGTTCCCCACCGGACCGGAAATGGCATCGGCGCTGCCGTCCCCGGACGTTCTGTTCTTCCGTCGTTCCAGGATCCGGCGTGTTAGGTACCGCACATCGTCGTCTTCCAGGCGTCTCAGATCCGCCAGGTCGGTGAGAGGCCGCAGAGTCTTCATGGCGTTTTGCAGCGTTGTGTTAAGTGTCAAGATCTCCACCAGGTCGCGGCGCATGCCGCGAAACACGGGCCCTGCTTCCTGGAACTGCGCCTGCAATTCGTCCGTGACTTCAAGCGTTTCAATGACGCCGGCTAGATTGTCCGTCTGCGCCAGAATGTTGTCCTTGATCGTAAGCAGGGCATTCAGGCGAGTAGTGGCCAGCTCGAGCCGGCTGTTTTCAGATTCGAGACGATCACGGATCTCAATCAGCCCCGTCAAGGCTTCGCGCGCCTGTTGCGCGTTGCTGCCTCGATCCAATAAATCCGTATGCACGTCGAGCAGCGCGTCGCTCGTCCGCCGTGTTCTCGCCACAAGCTTTTCTGCTTTGAGCAGTTCCTCGTGCAGGGCCTCCTGCTGGGCAAGCACACGCTGCAGCCGGGGCAGATCTTGACCTTGATCCAGTGCTCGATCTTTCAATGCAAAGAATTCATCCAGGGAAGCGCGGGCCGTTCGCGTCATAGCCCGCCCGTCATTGAGACGGCCCGTAATCGCCAAAAGCGCTTCCACATTGTCTTGCGCCGTGGGAAGTGATGCGCGAGCCGTTAACAGATGGTCTTGCAGCGCGACGAGCTGCTCCAGCGCCTCTCCGGCATGGTTGGCGTGCTCCCGCTGCTTCGCCAACGATTCAAGCAAGGAACGGACCCCGCTTGCCGATTCGGTTTCGCCCGTCAGTTGCCGGATGCTGTCTTCGAGTTGACCGACCTGCACACGCAGACGGGCGAGCTGCCGCTGGGTGGGCCGGATCGTGGTGGCGTAAATGAGAAGCAGGATGGCCGCCAGTCCGGCGGCGCACATCGCCCATACCGGCACCTCGAATCCCAAAATCTCCACGGTCTGGTCTTGCTCGTTACGGTGAGCCGAATGATCGTCAGAATTGGCCAAGATCGCGTCTCCTGCAAGAAATGACCTAGTGCAAAGACTTCCGTTGTCTCCGCAGTTTGCCTGTTAGACGCATCGGTCATTCCGTTCGGGCCGATCGAAGGAATTCGGCGATTTGCGGTTCGGTACACGTTCGCGGAAGGTAACGGCATTGACGCCCACGCGCCCTGATCGCGAACCATGTCGGCAGCATCTCGCGCATCCGAAAACTGACTCCGGCCCTCGATTCTGCCTATAATAGGGGCACTGCCGCCCGTCCGCCGGTCCACATCGATTCGCGGATAGGGCGCCGTGCGCCGCTACCCATCGCTGGTCCCGAACAGCATCCGGCAGTATCACGGCCTGTATCGGTCGGGCGGGTTTGCAACATGGCTTACAAACCGACTTGTGTGGGTATCGTCAATTTTAACGGCGAGGTCTACCTCGATGAGACCTTGAAGGCCGTGCACAATGCGTGCACGCCGGGCGTGGAAATACTGCTGGCGGACAACGCGTCGACCGACGGCAGCCTGCGCCTGGTGCGAGAGCGCTTTCCCGCGGTTCGCGTGATCGAGCTGCCCGAGAATTTCGGGCCGGGGGCCGCGCGGAACGCACTCCTGAGGGCCGCCCCTGTCGACCGCGTGATGCTGATCGACAACGATGTTCTCCCCCAGCCCGGATGTTTCGAAGCACTAAATGAGGCCCTGGACAATCGACCACAAGCGGTGATCGCAATGCCAGCCATCTTGTATGCCGATCGCCCGGACACCGTGCAGTATTGCGGGGCGCTCGCCCATGCCATGGGACTATCCTCGCTCCTATGTGCCGATACATCAAGCACGCTGATCGACCCGGCTCCCCGCCGCGTTACTTCGGCCATTACCGCTTGCATCATGGTCGACCGTGCCCGGTGGCGCGGTTCCGAGTGGTTTGACGAGGCTTTTTTTCTGTATCTCGAGGATCATGAACTCGGACTGCGGGCGGCGCTGCTGGGTCACGAGCTGGTAAGCGTCTCCGAGGCACGGTGCCTGCACCATCGCGGGCAGCCAGGCATCTCGATCCGTCACACGGGCGAGTTCACGGCGACGCGCGTACGCCACACGATTCAGAACCGCTGGCAGATTTTGCTGAAGCTTTACGAGTGGCGGACGCTTCTGAAACTTTCGCCTGCTCTCATCGCGTTCGAAATCTTTCTGCTGGGGGGTGCCATCAAGAAAGGATGGCTGCGCCATTGGCTGGCCGCTCTGGCGGCACAAACGCGCAATCTGCGCGGCCTGATGCAGCGCAGACGCCTCTTTCAGAAGAGCCGGATCCACCGCGACCTGGACGTATTGCATAACGGCCCGGTTCCGTACAACCGCGCGATGCACAGCGGAAGCATCGAACAAGCCGCTCGCCGCATCCTGGACGGTATTTTGTCGATCAATTGGCGATTGGTGGGGAGGCGGCGGTGACGCATCAAAAGACCCGTTCGGACCTCGCCATCGGTTTCGGATCGCAGTTGGTCTACAAGGCGCTGGGCTACGTCGTGCTGGCCCTACTCGCGCGCCAATTGACGCAGCAGGACTACGGCAAGCTGATGTTCACACTCTCGTTGTGCACCGTGGCCGTACTGCTCACCGACCTCGGCGCAAGCCAGAACCTGATGCGGATGGTGGCCGCATCGCCCCGCGGCGCCCGGCGGAGGACATCGGAAATGCTGGCAGCGCGTCTTCCACTGATGGCCGTGTATTTGGCGGCGATCAACGCCTGGGTTTTGTTGACCAAGCCTGAGTTGGCCCCGATGACCGTTGCCATATCCCTTTTTGCGATGTGTCGGGATCTGCACAAGAGTCTCGCCTCACTGCTGTTGGGCCTGCGCCGCATCACGGACACGGTCATCAGTTTCGGCGGTCACATGCTTCTGTTGGCTGCCGGCGTCTCACTGGGCGTGTGGTGGCGGCAGTCGCTGCCGTGGATGGTGGGCTGCTACGTGGCCAGCGGAGCAATGCTGCTGGTAATCTCCATCTGTTTGGTGCGGTCCCGCGTCGGACCACTGCGTTTGCGATGTCGGCCGCACATCATGCGCCGCGTGTTTGGCCAGTCTGTCTACTTGTTCGGGCTTTCCGTGATGACACTTGTCCACTTCAGTGCCGACACACTGATGCTGGGGTATCTGCAACCGTACGCGGAAGTGGCGCGTTATGAAGCCGCGGCGAAATTGCTGGAAGCGTCGCAATTCATCGTCCGACCGATCACGATGATACTGTTCCCGCTGTGCACGGAGCTGGCGGCCGCCTGTGAATGGCGGCGCTTGCAGCAACTGTTGCGCCGGATGTTGGTCGGCACAACCGTTGTCGGGATGGCCGCCTGCGCGGGCGTGGCTCTGCTGGCCGGTTGGATCATCCGGATCGTGTACACGCAGGCTTACGACGATTCGGCCGACGTCCTTCGCGTGCTGTACCTGAGCGTACCGGGGCTGTACGTCGCCACGGTGGGGACTTTTCTCGCCGCATCCATGCACTCGGAAAAACGGGCGTTGGTGGCCCTGGTGAGCGGCGTGGTGATGAATGTCACGCTCAACATGTGGGCCATACCGCGCTGGGGCGCGTTGGGCGCCGCCTGGGTGACGGTGGCATCGCAAACCGCCATCGCCCTGTGGCTCGCGGCGGAAGCCATAAAGACGGTATCGGAACACCGGCAGATTGACGAACAGGAAGGAGTGGACCTGGAGCAGGCCATGGAGATGCAGGATGTCTGAACGGCTGCGCATCGGCATGATTGCGGCCTGCCCGTTTCCCTGGCCGAGAGGCACGCCCATCCGGATTTTTCGCATGGCGGAATTCCTGGCCGCGCGGGGACATGACGTTCACCTGTTCACCTATCACCTGGGCCAGCCTGCCGACGACGCGCCGTTCCTGATCCATCGCATCCCGGACGCACCCGGCTACACCCGCACGGCGCCGGGGCCCACGCTGCGGAAACTGCTCCAGCTGAACCCGCGTCTGGCCCGGCTTGTGGCCCGATTCGAACAAGACAAACCCTTCGACATCATTCACGCCCACCATTACGAAGGAATTCTTACTGCAACCCGGGCGGCGGCCCGAGCACCGATCGTTTACGATGCCCATACGACACTGGCCGGTGAATTACCGTATTACTACCCCTGGCTGCCGGCATGGGCCACGCGGTGGGTCGGCAGCTGGCTCGATCGACGCCTGCCGCGACGAGCACAACATACGATCGCCGTTTCCAGCCGCATTCGCGACAGCCTGATTGCCGTGGGAGCCGCATCGTCCCAGGCCATCAGTGTGATTCCCAACGGTGTGCGATGGCGGCTGTTCGACGTGACGTCGGCCCCCCGACAGTCGGCAAACAAGCTGATATTCACCGGCAATTTGTCGAACTATCAGGGTATCGGTCTGATGCTCCGGGCATTCGCCGAGCTATGGCGGCGGCGCCCCGACGTGCGTTTGCTTCTGGTGACCCACTCTTCCTTCGCTTCGTTTGAAGACCTGGCTCGAAAACTGGAAATTCTGCCGGCGATCGACGTTCGCGCCGCGCCGTTTTGCGAACAGCCCGTGCTGCTGGCCGAGGCTGACGTGGCCATCAACCCGCGCACCGACTGCGATGGCATCCCGCAGAAACTGTTGAACTACATGGCCGCGGGCAAGCCGATCGTATCTTTCGACGGCTCGGCCGTGCACCTGCAACACGACCGGACCGGATTGCGGGTTCCGGACGGCGACACGTCGGCCATGGCGAGGGCGATTGAGCGACTGCTCGACGACCCCGCGCTGGCCAGCCGCCTGGGCGCTGCCGCCCGGCAGGAGGTCAAGAACCGATTCTCGTGGGAAGTCGTCGCGCAGCGGGTCGAACAAGTGTATCAGCGACTGCTCGAGCGGAGCCCGCGCGTCAGGCGATGACACGCTTGCCGGCCAGGTCGGGAATCGGTTTTCCCTGAAAGAAGTCGGGGGGACTCGCGCCCATCCACTGGAAAACGGTAGGCATCAAATCCCGTGTATCGTGGACGGTCGGGCTTTCCCCCGGTTCGATGTCGGGACCCAGGGCAACGTACCAGCCGTGATGGGTGTGATTGCCCGAGCGTCCTGATGAAAAATTCTTGCCGCGTTCCCAGCGGATTTCGCCAAACTCATCGGATACCACCCCGCTGGACTCGGCTGCTCCGTGATCCTTGGCCCACAGCACCACAAGGTCCGGCAGGACATTGCGTCGCGGCGCATCGGGGCCGGTGACATCGTCCACTTTCAGGACGTTGGTGATCACTGGCTGGCCCGAGTCAATGTCTCGAAATCCCAGCAATGCTCGGCGCAAAGCGTTGCATTCTTCGTCGATCCGCTCGGGATCGACGATGCCTTCCGCCTCGCGCCCCCGGACGTTCAGCCGGATATATCCATTGATATCCACGGGCAGAGTGAAATATTTGGTGCGCGACCAGTCACACATCTTGCGGGACCACAGGGGCACGAGCGCCTTGTTCCAAGTATGAGGAATGCGCCGCGTCACCTGGCGGACGAGTCGCCACGGCAAGGCGCGCTTTGCCCGGTAGAGAAGGCCCGGCTGTTTCGCTGCCGCCGGCTTGCCGCCGTCGTTGATCCGCTGCACGATTTGAGGCAGGTACTCGAACCACCCGTCGTTCTTTTCCATTCCGTGCAGGGCGAACACCAGGATCCGCGCGTCGGCCGGCGCGGCGGCGATCACATGTCCCAGCGCCGTATCCCACGAAGTGTAGCATTCGTCACGTGCGTTGCGCAGCAGCGCGAGCGTGTCCTCGTCGAGGCCCTCGGTGTCGATTTGCGAAAGATCCCACAGATAGTGCGTGCCACGATGCGTGGCTCCAAAGACCGCCAGGAACAGGTCCCATCGTTGCCGGCGCAAATAATCGACGCAGATTTCGGCGAACTGCTTGTTCGTCTCGAGAACTTCGCTGCGCTGGGCAAGCAGCGTCTGCACGTTTTGCTCGCCGAACACTTCCGGCGTCATACTCGGTTTGCCAAACTTGCGAACTGTATCGGCCCAGACGTCGGCCGGATAACACGTGCGGCCGAAGTCATCGTGGCACTGCCAGCCAGACATGAACACACCGTTTACTGCTCGCGGAGTATGGCCCGCAAACGGCAAATCGAGAACGGCGACACGGTACTTGGAATCCAAACCATCGAGAAAATTGGGGATCGGCATCCATTGGGGATCGACATACTCCAATCGCTGCATTTTCGCGTGCCAGAGCTTGTTAAAATACCAGCCGTGATGCTCAAGCTTCATGGACGTGAAAAACGTGGGCCACACCATGCTCAAGAACATCGGCGGATGGGTCTCAAGTCGCCCGCGGCGGCCGCGCTGCCGAAGCGCCGCGAGATTAGGCATGCGACCGTCTGCAATGAGTTGGTCGATCAACGTGATCTCCGTGGCGTCCAGACCGATAAGAATTGCGGGAGATGTCTGTTTCATGGCGTTTGCCTCGGCACCTTTCAGTACGTTAAGGAGTCCTCAAAGACGTCCTGCCACGTGCTGCCGTTTTCCAGGCTGTTGATGCACGCTTCGACGGTGGCCACCGCCCGGTATCCGGCGCGGGCGTCGGCACCTGTCGTGCCCGGTTCCCCCCGACAGGCGGCCACGAAATCGGCCAGCTGCCGGCGGAAACTTTGATCCGTGGGCGTGGGCCGACTCAAAAGCCGCCGGATCGTCAGGACCGCCGCCGACCGCAGGCGAGCGGCCCGCGTGGTGCCTGACACATCGACCCGCACCAGGTTTCCGGCAAGTTCGACCGACAGATATTCCTCGAATCGCGGGGCATGCGCTACCGAGCACGCCGCCGTTGATCCATCTCCCAGTTGCAGTTGCGAAGTCACCTGGCACGTTTCGTCTTGCCTCTGCGCGACGGTGCGGACGCGCGTGATCGGATGGCCGGTCACAAAGGCGATCAAGTCGAACCCGTGCGATCCGGCGTCATGGAGGACCTCTGCAGGGGTGGAAGCGGCCGACGCAGCCCGATTCCAACGTGCTGCATTGGCCGTGAATTGAAATTTCACATCTCCCACAGGCGATGCATCGCGAGCACGCGCGCGGAGGTTGGCATAACCGGTGCGGAAGCGTCGATTGAAACCAACGCGCACGGGCTCGCCGTGAAGCCGCTGCAGATCGCAGATGCGTTGCGCATCGTTGCGGCACAGCGTCATCGGCTTTTCGATCAGAACGGGCAGGCCACGTTGGAGTACTTGTTGCGCAACCTGGACGTGGGATTCCGGCGGCGTCGTGACCAGGGCGGCATCCGCCGTGACTTCGTCGAGCAAGGCCTCGGCGGACGCAAAACACGGCACTCCGTCGAGCATTCGGCGTGCCCACGCGCGGCGGCTGGCCGACGGATCCGCCACGCCGGCGATGCGGACGTCGCCCGAAGCGCGCACCGCGGGAAGATGATAACGATCCAAGACGCGCCCGCACCCCATCACGATCAATCTCAGCATACTTGGCACGATCCGCTGGGGTACACGCCGGCAGCACAAAACCAGCTGCGCGTTCCGTTTTCAGATGCCGCCTCCGTGCCCAAATCGGGGTCCGCCCGCGTTTTTTTCCAGGGATCGGGCGTGTCGGCCGAATTCGCTTCTGTCTCCACCGTACCATGGCCACCTCGCCGACGCCACAAAAACAATCGCCGGTGGCCGTGCCGCGGCGGGACGGCATGCCGTCCGCCGGTTCCCGGCCGCCGACCGATAAATCCCTGTAGAATTTCGATCGCCGAAGGGAACTTCGGGTCCCGGCCAACGTCTAAGAATTCGGAGCTTCGGGACGCGATTTGATGGTCGAAGCCCGCCTGATCGGTCCTGTTCAACGGGTCTCTTTTCGTTGGCCGGCAATTTCTACCGTCTGGCATGTCCGGCAGCGAGCGTGTGCATGGGCGTATCGATTGTCTTTCCTGCAGGAGACATCATGTTCCGGTTCCTCTTTTTCTTGACGCCGCTGTTGGCAGCATCAACCTTAACGTCCCCCGCTGGGGCTCGAATCAAACTGGCTGCGCTGCCGGTTCGCGAACGAGTTGAAATTCAACTAAACCACGGCCAGTACACGCTTGTCGAGGAAGAACGCATTGTGCCGCTGCTTAAGTCGACCGCCGCCACCGGAAACAACATGATCGACTTCAGTTGGTCCAACGCATCGATCGACAAGAATTCCATCCAGTTCCGGCCACTTGCAATCCGCGACGGCGATCAGTTCGGGCCACTGGAAGTGGAGGAGGGAGACGCGGAAATCCGCGTCGTGAATGTGGCGTATCCTCCCCAGGAAAATGCATTGGTATGGGAAGTATTTTCCACTCGCGCGTGCGCGGCCAAGGTCCGCGTGAGCTATCTGATACAGAATCTGACGCGCACCTTCAGTTACCGCGCGCTGGCGGACCCCAACGAGACGAGTCTTACGCTGCGCTGTTTTGTTACGCTCCACAATTACTCCGGCGAAGATTTCGGATCGGCCGGCGTGTGGGCGGGTTTCGGACCCCGGTTCCTGAAAACTGTCGGCCAGCAGCAGACACTTCGCATGTTGCTCCAACGCTTTGAAGATGTCCCGATAACCAAAACCTTTAACTTTGATTGGTACGCTCACGGCCCACTCAACGCCGACCAACCGTTTGCCTCACCCGTGTTGATGCACTACGAGCTCACCAATAACGCATCGCACAGGCTGGGAAACTTTCCTCTTCAGCCGGGCAAGGTGCGCATATTTATCGACGACGGTAAGGGAGGCCAGGCTTTTTTGGGCGAGGATACGGCCGAACTCACTCCGCTGGACGACCATATGCAGCTTTATCTGGGCCAGAGTCGTGATATCGTCTGCACGCGGACCATCGAATTGAATCGACGGCACATCGTACGAGCGAATCTGTTCCACCAGGAGATGATATTAAAATACGAAATCGAGAATTTTCGCGACGAACCCTGCACGATTGAAATCAAAGAGCAGTTGAACCGAGTGGCCCGGGAATACGGGAGCGATCCGCACGGCAATGTGGGATGGGAAATGGGAAGCCAAACATCGGAGCATGTTAGATTCGACTACGACGCCGGCCGCGCGGCACCCGTGCTGAAGGTTGATCTGCCGGGCCGCCCGGCCGATGGCGACGGCAAGGTCGCGAAGAAAATCGTCCTCTTTCATTTCACGTGCAAGAACCTGTGGTGATTCGCAATGCATCGTCTCATGAAATCGTACGTCATGTTCGGCATCATCATCCTGGCCACACGAGGATCGTGGGCACGGGCCCGCAACGTCGATCTGGTGACGCTGCCACGCCGAGATACCGTTCAATTGACAATCTATAACAGCGAAGACCTCACACTGGCAAAGGAGACCCGAACCATTGCCCTCAAGAAGGGTATCAACCGGCTGCAGTTCTCCTGGGCCGGCACGCTGATCGATCCGACCAGCGTCGACTTTCGACCGCTGGCGCATGCCGACCAGATCGAAGTCGCGGACACCGTTTTTCCCGGTGAAAAACCGCAGCACCTGGTATGGAACATTGAGTCGGGAATCGAGGGCCAGGTACCGGTGGAAGTGACCTATTTTACCAGCGGACTCACCTGGCAGATGGATTACGTGGGCTACTGCGATTCGCGCGAAGAGACCCTTGACTTCCGGGGATTCGTTCGCGTCTTCAATCAGTCGGGTGAAGAGTACGAAAATGCGGAGATCCGGTTGATCGTCGGCAATATCAACCTCGTGGAAAAGATTGCCGAACTCGCCCGCCGAGCCGGCATGCCGCAGCCACCGAAGTCCGAAGTTCTTTCGGACCTCAAGCATCGCGCGATGAGAGAGTCTCTCTCGCGGGCCGCGGTAGCAGCAGACGAGGCCGCTGCCGAGCCGGCGCTCGCCAGAAAAGCTATTGTCAAGGAAGGTCTCAGCGAATACTTCATGTTCAGTGTTGAAGGGACGGAGACGATTCCCAGCGGCTGGTCGAAAAAAATGCGTGCCGTGCGCGGCGGCAATGTTCCCTTTGATATCGTGTACCGCCACCGCGCTTACCAGTACGGACCGCGGCCCCAGCGGTTCTTCGTGTGGCGCAACGACAAGGAACACGAACTGGGCGGCAGCCCTTTGCCAAACGGCGTGGTGCGTTTGTTTCGAGAGAACGGCCGGGAAGGACTCAGTTTCCTGGGCCAGCAGACACTGAATTACGTTCCCATCCAGGCGCCAATCGAAGTCAATCTGGGCCCCGACGATCTTATCGTGATCACGCAAACCCAACAGGACGTGGCTCGAATGAATTTCGATTTCGACCAAAAGAACAGACACGTCACGGGCTGGGACGAACGGCAGCGTTGGATTGCGTCCGTACGCAATTACCGCGATAAACCGATCGCCTTCGAGTTGCGATTGCAATTCAGCGGCGACGTCGACTTTCAATCCGAGCAGCCCGCAAACGCTTTCGATTTCCGCACTATCGAATCCAAATTCGACGTCGCTCCGCTGGACGATACCAAATTTGAGTACATGACCACCGTCCACCACGGCACCAATGCCCGCCAGGATCGCGTCAAGCTCATGCTGGGTCGCTAGGTTTTCTC
>CAZNKT010000054.1:0-40758 GCA_964573605.1 uncultured Pirellulales bacterium | reverse complement strand
CGATCACAAACAAAAGACAGGCATCCCGACGCTGGTTTCCGATCCGCGCCGCACCGGAACCGTCATCGGTCTGGAAGACGTCGATCCGCGGAACAGCCTGCATTTGGCCACCCTGAACGGCGATATCAGTTACCTCAACGCCATCGCCCACGTATTGTTGACCAAACACCCGGATGCCTGCATGCCCGAAGCGTGGCTGGAAAAGAATGTCAACGGCTATCAGGAGTACATTCAAGGCATTAAGGAGCGTTATTCGCCGCAGCAGGTTGTGGAGCGATTGAGACTGTTGGATCGCGACCGCGTCACCGTGGAACAAATCGACGAAGCCGCGCGGCTTTGGGCGGAAGCTTCCATCAAGGGCCGCCGACGGGGACGGGGCGGCGTGCTGACGTTCTGGGGGATCGGCTACAACCAGATGCTGCACGGCCAGCACAACACGATCAGCATCATCAACCTGCACCTGCTGACCGGCAACCTGGGCCGCCCCGGCTGCGGCAGCCACTCGCAGACCGGACAGCCCAACGCAATGAGCGAGCGGCTGATGGGTGGGCTGACCGGGCGGCTGCCGTTCAACAAGCCGCTCAGCAACGACCAGTGGCGGGACCACATCGCCGACGCCTGGCGCGTTCCGCGCCAGCGCCTCAAGCAGACCTCGATTATGCCCAATCCCGGCATGGTCGTGGGATTGATGGAACGGGCGCTCAAGGACGATCTGCTGGCCATGTTCTGGATGTATACGACACATGTTCACATGCCCGACGTAGAGACGCTGGTGAGGCCGGCCCTGACCAAAATGTTCTGCGTGGTGCAGGACATCTATCGCCATGCGCCAAACCTGCTGTACGCCGACGTCGTCTTCCCGGCGGCCACCTGGGGCGAATGGTACGGCGGCACGTACATTCAATCCGAACGGCGGGTCTATGTCTGCGACGGCTCGAACAACCCTCCGCCGAATTGCCGGCCCGATATGGACATGGCCATCGACAAAGGCCGGGCGCTGGCCAAACGCCTCGGACTCGACGTGGACCAGATCTTTCCGTACCAGAAAAAAATCCGGTCGGGCAACGGTCTCATGGTCTACGACCCGGAAGAAGTCTTTCGCGACATCATTACGGCGAGCAAAGGAAGCGATGCCGACTTGACCGGCATGCTGGACGTGGAACAGAAAGACGGTACCGGCCTGTACGACCAGATTCGCGAGTTGCGTGGCGTGCAGTGGCCGGCCCCCGACTACCGCATCGCTCGCCTGGGCGGCACCCCACGCCGCTATCTGGGCCAGGAGGGCTGGGCCGGGCAGCCGTACGGATCGTTCGCTCATCCGGACGGCAAAGCCAAGATGAAATTGTGCGAGCAGGATTATAGCCAGATTGAGCAGATTACCGGGAAGCTCATGCAATACGGGCACCGCGACAGGCCCGGCCAAGGTCCCTTTATTATCGACGATCTGGCCGAAGCAAAGGCGGAAGGCCGCAAAAGCATCCTGGAAGAAGCCCGCGACGCAGCGCTCGTTCCTGACCTGCCGAACCTAAATGTGTACGACGACGTCAGGGAAGACGACGGTGTCAACGGCCTCCAACGCCACAAGGACCAGGACGTTTACCCGTTCTGGCTGGGGCTGGGCATCGTCTACGAACATTTCCACTCTGCCAAGACCATTCGCGGTGCGACCACCCAGAAGCTGGTGCCCGAGCAGTACGTGGAAATGAACCTGAACGACGCCGAACGGTTCGGCCTGCGCGACGGTGACCCGGTTCGCGTGATCAGTCGTCGGGGAAGCTACGAGTGTCGAGTTACCGTGGGCCTGCAAAGCGAATTGCGTCCGTCGCGAAGCGAATTGCCGGAAGGTTACCTGTTCAGTCCCTGGAATTTGTCGGTCGCCGACAGTGCCGATCCTTCCACGAATCGCTGGCTGGTAAACGCCGTCAGCCACCGGGCATGGGACCCGGTGAGCGGTCAGGCGGATTACAAAAAACTGGCGGCGCGGATTGAAAGGATCTGAATGGGATGCGCACCAGACCCATGGTCGTTGTTTTCAATCGTGCCAACCGTTGAACCACGATAACCAACTGCCAATACGATGGCTATCGATCGACGATCGTTCTTGAAAAGTGCTTCCGGCCTGGGGGCAGCGTCGGCCGCCGCGGTCTGCGTCAGCGGCGCTTTTCAGGGCGAAGCCCAAGGCGGGCGGGCACCGATTCGCCCGCCCGGCGCCTTGGCCGAGGACGATTTCATCTCGACCTGCATCCGCTGCATGCGATGTGTTGATGCGTGCCCCAACCACTGCATCAAGTCGCTGCCGCTGTCGGCCGGCCGCCAACGTGCCGGCACACCGTATATCAAACCTCGCGAACAGGCCTGTATGCTGTGCAGTCGCGCCGATGGCGATTACCTTCGGTGCACCGAAGCGTGCCCCAGCGGCGCGTTGCACCCGATCCTGAAGCGCATGGATTCCATCCGCGGCAACGTCGAGATGGGCGTTGCCAGGATCGATCTGAATCTCTGCTATTCCTACAACAACTACACCTGCGGAACCTGCGTGTATGCATGCCCTCTTCAGGGTACGGCGATCCGGGCCGGTCTGTGGGAACGCCCCGTGGTGAATGAAGCAGCCTGCGTAGGCTGCGGCCTTTGCGAGCGAGCCTGCATCCGCTACCCGCAGGCTATCCGTGTGGAACCTGTTCAGCGTCCGCCCGGCGGGGAGGGCGAACCGTGATGTCCACTCGGCGAAAATGGATTGGCAGGGCAGTTCGTCTGTCGGCCGTCGCCGGCTGCACGGCGGCCGTCACTGGCCTGCTGCGCTGGGGCAAAGGCGACCGGCACACGGCGCATCCCCGGGTCGATGACAAAGAGGAATACAGCTATCGACCTCCCGGAGCCCTGCCGGAAGAAGAATTCCTGTCACGATGCATCCACTGCTTCCTCTGCCAGGACGTTTGTCCGCCCGGATGCATCCAGATGAAACCGGACGGCGAAGCCGACCGGCAAACGCCGTTCATCGTTCCGCGGCTCAAAGCGTGCACGTTGTGCCTGAAGTGCGGCGAGGTTTGCCCAACCGGCGCTCTGCAACCGCTGCGACAGAAAAAGGACGTCCGCATGGGCGTGGCCGCGGTCGATGAGAGCATCTGCGTCTCCCATCTCCGCACCGGCGCGTGCGGGGCATGTTTTACTGCGTGTCCCATGCGCGGCGCCGCGATCACGCAGGGACTTTATAACGCACCGTCTGTTCATCCCGAGCATTGCACGGGATGTGGCTTGTGCGAAGAGGTCTGCATCGTACCCTATCGAGCCATCCGCGTTTATCCACTGGGCACCAGCCAGGGGGTGGCGACATGACTCGCTGGGGCCTTCCCGCCTTGCGACGGGGGATTCAGATCGCCAGCATCGTGGTGCTGGTCCTCCTGCCATTGCTGTCGCTCTATACGCATTTTCATTCCGCACGGGCGATTGGCGATCTGCCGCCGGACACTTGGCGTGGCGCGGCGGTGCGGCAGATCGATAACTTGGTGGGCGACATTCCGTCACGCCGGAAGGCCGTGGAAACAACGCAAGGCACATTCTGGTCCGCCCGGATTCTGGGAATCAGCCTGACGGACCCACTGGCCGGCGCGGAAGCGATCGTCAGCAGTCGGTCATTTTATGTGCCTCTTTTGTGGTCCTTGATCGTGCCCGTAGTGCTGAGTGTTGTGCTGGGCCGCGTATTTTGCGGCTGGATCTGTCCGATGAACACGTTGCTGGAGCTTGTGGACAAGTGCCGCCGGGTGTTGGGCATCCTGGAGATCCGGGAGCGCGATGTTCGTTTTTCAAAGGCGACAAAGTACGTCGTGCTGGCCGTCGCTTTGGGATTCGTGGCGATCGGCGGTGTTCCGTTCCTGGCGATGATCTACCCTCCGGCGGTGATCAGTCGCGAAATTCACTTGGTCGTGTTTGGCGCCGGCATTGGGCTGGGCGCGTACCTTATTCTGGCCATATGCGCGTTTGAATTATTCGTGAGCCGGCGCTGGTGGTGCCGTACCATCTGCCCGGGCGGCGCGACTTATTCGCTGCTGGGCCGCTTTCGCCCGATTCGCGTACGGAGAAACGCGGACAAATGCATCGAATGCGGTGATTGCGTGCGCGTGTGCCAATTCGACTTGAGGCCCATGCTGGTCGAAACCACGGGCATGGAATGCACTAATTGCGGCAGTTGTGTTTCCGGTTGTGGTTCCCGCGCTCTGGGCTACTCGCTCACGCTGCCGGGACTCGGTCCTCGGGAACGTTCGACGCCGCCGCCGGAGGATCGCAACACAACGCGACGCCCATCCAAGCGGGCGATGGGCGCGGTGATTCTTGTTCTGGTCGCCGCTTCGCCTGCCGCGGCACATCACATCCTCGGTTTGCCGCATTACTCCTACAAGGACAACTATCCTCAGGCGCCGACGCTCGAATATCCCGCCACCACGGGCCCCTACGACGTCCTCATGACATCCTACCCCGGCCGACCCGTGCCGGGTGAAGCGTCCACGGTCTGTTTTTACATCAAGGATCGCAATACCGACCTGCCCTACGACCGGCCGGTCACCGTCCAAGTACTGAAGACATCGACGTTTGGATCAAACACGGTCATTCACGATCCCGCCACGCGTCAGCCCTTTGACAATCAGCACAAATACACGATTACGTTTCCGGACGAAGCGGAATACATTGTGGAACTGACCATGGACGTAGAAGGAAAAACGGAAGTCATTCCTTTTTTGGTGGTCGTGGGAAGTCCAACCGCGGCCGCGTCGGTTGTCATCGCCATCGTCGCCGGATTAAGCGTCTTCCTGATCGTGGTGCGTGCTGTCAAAAAGAAACGCGACCGCCGCCGGCGATCCCGGGCCGCAATGCCCGGAGAGCAGCCGGAAGTTCAAGTTGCGTCGAGGATTGTTTCGCCATGAAGGCCTTGCTGAAAATCTTTCTGCCTTATTCGCTGCTGTTCGGAATCGCAATCGCCGTGGTCGTTTCCCACTTCGGCCCGACGAAGGAAGCAGTTCGCGCCACGGCGCGCGACGCGGGCTCCAGCGTGGAGGAAATGCCGTGCAGCGGTTGCGGCGGCATGATCGCTACGAAAAACGCGATCGTGCACACGAATGATTCCCGCCGTTATTACTATTGCTGTGACCGCTGTGCCGATCGGCATGCCCGAGGCGATGCGCCGGCGGACTATCCGGGCCAAGGACGATCGACGGATCCCGGAAAAGGCAGCGCCGTGGATTTGGATCCGTACATCGACCCCGTCTGCCGAATGGAAGTCGCGCCGTCGTGGGGATTCGAAGCACGGTATCAGGGTCAATCGTATTACTTCTGCACGGCGGCCTGCCGCGATCGCTTCGCCGACGCGCCGGAGGATTTCCTGGGAGACCGGTGTATCGTCTGTGACGAGCGGGTTGATCCGGCCAGAGCAGAAACCGCCACGTACCTCGGCAAGAAGTACCGCGTTTGCAGCGCCGAGCACCGCCGGCAGTTCAAGCAGGATCCCGCTGCATTCTTCATGCACACCATGTGGGGTATTCCGCCGTGGATGTACTACGCGTCCATTTCGTTGGTACTGGTTGTCAGTTTCGGCCTGTTCGAATCGTGGGATCGGTTCACGGCGAAATGGACAAACCCGGTTGTCGAGCCGAGAGACCGACTGGACCTGCTCAAGATCGGATGGATTCGCTTTCTGGTCACGTCGCGCAAGTTTCGTTTTTTCTGCCAGGCGGCGATCGTGGCAGTCTTCTTTCTGATCATCTGCGCCGGCCTGTTCGGCAATCAAAACCCCGCGCTGAATATCGCGCCGATACTGACTTGGACCGTGTGGTGGGGCGGCCTGGTGATTCTGATCATGTTTGCCGGCAAGGCGTGGTGCTATGTCTGCCCCTGGGACGCCGCCGCCGGATGGCTGGAGAAGCTCCGCTTTTGGAAGAAAACGGACGAAGGCTTAGGACTTGAATTGAGCTGGCCGAAAGCCTTGCGTAACATCGCCATCGCCACCGCGCTGTTCGTCGGACTCACCTGGATCGAACTCGGCTTCGGTGTCACCATGAAGCCCAAAGTGACGGCCTATCTCGCCATCGCGATGCTGCTGATGGCGATCGTCAGCGCGTTCCTGTTCGAGCGCAAGGGCTTTTGCCGCTACGCCTGCCTGGTGGGCCGCGTGAGCGGCCTGTATGCGATGTTTTCGGGAATCGAAGTGCGGCCCAAGGACGCATCCATCTGTCGGACCTGCCCCGGCAAGGAATGTTACCACGGCAGTTCGACGGCCTATGGCTGTCCGACGCAACTCTTTCCCGGCCATCTGACCGAAAACACGTACTGCATCCAGTGCACCGAATGCATCCAGGCATGTCCCAGCGACAATCTCGCGCTGAATCTGCGGCCGTGGGGCACGGACCTGGTCAGCAACCACCGCACGCGAACGGACGAAGCTTATCTGGCCTTGTTGATGCTGTCGATTACCGCCTTTCACGGGCTGACGATGACGCCCAACTGGCGCGGGCTAACGGACTGGTTGAACCAATCATTTTCGCTGGGCCATCTCGTGAGCTTCTCGCTGGGCATGGCCGCCCTGATGCTCGCGCCGATTGCTGTATACGCCATCTTGATCGGCATCTCTTACCGCCTCGGCCGGCACTCGCCCGACGCCCCAAGGCTTAGTTATCGTGACTACTTCATCCGCTACGCGTACGCACTGTTGCCTATCGCCTTGTTCTACCATTTAGCGCACAATCTAGAACATTTGCTGATGGAAGGCCCCAAGATCGTTGCCTTGGCTTCCGACCCCTTCGGCTGGGGCTGGAACCTGTTCGGGACCCTCTATTGGCGGATACCGCCGCTCGTGTCGCTGGATGTATTGTGGATTCTTCAAATTGCGCTCGTTCTGGTGGGACACGTCTTCAGCCTGTGGGTTGCGCAACGAACGTCGATAAACATTTTCGGCAACCGCAAGTCGGCATTGACGAGCCAATTGCCGATGCTGGCGGCCATGATCTGTTTCAGCGTATTCAGCCTGTGGCTCCTCAAGCAGCCCATGGAAATGCGGACGTCGGCGATGTAGATACCGCTGTCGACGGCACTAATGGGCAAGACAGAAGAGCTTCAGGCCGGGCAACTGCTGTATTTCGCCGCCGAGGAAACACACTCGGTGCAGTGTATCGAAGACGCATCGTTTCTGTTGACGATATTGTTGAACCACTGAGTTGCGGCTTGTGTCGAGCATGCCTGACTTGCCGCGAAGCCGTTCGCCGATCTTGCTGGTGGACTCCATCATCAATTTCGCCCTCGGCGTGCTGCTGTTACTCTTTCCGCGACCCGTGATTGAGGCCGTCGGAATTCCGGGGGCGGAAAACCGTTTCTATCCCAATATCCTGGGAGCTGTCCTATTTGGGATCGGGATCGCGTTACTGCTCGAATGGCAGCACAAGCAGGAAGGGACGAGCGGATTGGGACTGGCGGGCGCGATTGCGATCAATCTTTGCGGAGCGGTCGTGCTGGCAATGTGGCTGCTCTTCGGTACGCTCGATCTTCCTCTGCGCGGATATGTTGTTCTCTGGGTCTTGGCGATCCTCTTGATTGGAATCAGCACGGCCGAAGTGCGGAGGGCGCGTCGGTCCGACATCGGCTAACGAAGTGCGGTTGGGGCTGGCGCGAGTCTGGTATCCGTCTTCATGACGGCTGCGCGGACAAGCAACGCCGGAGCTAGCTACCAACAGCCCGTTCGCCGGGCTTCCGTTGGTCGCCCTGGGTCCATCAGCACGGCCGTCCTGACTAGGATAACGACGATGCGGTGTTTCCAAACCGCGTCGTGTGTCGTCACTTGCGAGCCTTTCCGGAGATGAATCACCAGGCGTTGTCACGGTAAGCTCTTCCTTCGAGATGTTGGAACAAGGCGAGGCGATTCAAGCGAAGCTGCGGTGGTCCGAACTGCACGTCCCTTTTCAGAAAAAGAACGGGTACCAGCAAGATCAGCGGAACCATCGGCAGAACGATCAAGCCCGGATCGAGGATTCTCTACGCCATCGCCAAATACGGTTTAATGGCGAAACGCAGGGCGTTTCCGAGTCGTTGTAACACTTTCATTTCTGCTTTTCCTTGTCTTCCGTGACGGCTGATACTGGAAGCGGATACGAGTTTTGACGAACCTTCGATTGATAGCATCGCGGGCATCCTTGCCCGGGGGGCTTTACGCCGCACCGCGAGGCATCCTGGGCGAGCGACGGTCACAACATAACGTCAGGATAGGCCACATGACCGGTCGGCGTCTGTGAGCCGCGTCACACTTTCGCGACTACGAACCGCGAGAGTACAGTAACCGCTTGACGCGATCGCGGGCTGCGTCGGGAAGCCTGACCTGGGAATACGCGTTGCCGCGCTCAATCGCTTTGCCACACTCGTGTGTCTCTCCAGCAGAATTTCGCCCGCTGGCAGACGGCTTGATCGATTACTCTCACGAACGTGCTCGATTCGGCTGATTCTGCTGTTCCAACGCAGCGCAACTCGGTTCTCCGCCATCCAGTTCACGCATGTCGGCGTTGTAAACGCTCCACAGCTTTCCTTCTTGACTGCTTCCGGACCCGAACTCCCGCTCCCCCGATCTCTACGTCAACGTGCAATGGCGCCCTGGCAGCCAGATCCCGCTCCCGCCGTACAGCCGAAACAATGTTGCCCGACAACGATCTTGCGTTGTGACAATTGCTTGTATTCGAATTCATGGATACTGTGCGGCAAGCCATCGGCGACGTCCATGTCCAACATTTGATTGAAATCGCAGTCGAACAGCCGGCCATCCCAGCCAATGGACAGCGTATGGCGACACATCAGGCCATCGACCGCGGCGGGATTGAACGCGTCGATCAGAATCTGCATGTAGCGGTCCAGTTGGCCCGACTGGATCAGTTGATCGAGAAACCGATTAATTGGCATGTTCGTGATAGTAAACAGCTTGTTGAACCGCACGCCGTAACGCGCTGCCAGTTCACGGCGGTAGGCCTTTTCGAGTTCAACCTGATCGGGCGGAAGCACGGGACCGACCGGGTTGTATACCAGTGTCAACTCCCGGCCACTGCCCTCGGCGCCATAGCCCAGATCGTTGAGTCGCCGTAGCGCCTCAATCGAACCGGCGAACGCGCCGTCACCTCGCTGCAGGTCGGTGTTCTGTTCGAGGTAGCACGGTAGCGAGGCCACGACCTCGACATGGTTCACCGCCAGAAACTCCGGCAGGTCGTCGAAGCCTTTTGCAAGCAGAATTGTCAAGTTGCATCGGTCGATCACGTGTTGTCCGAGCCGCCTCGCTTCCCTGACAATGTCGCGAAAATGGGGGTTCATTTCCGGCGCGCCGCCGGTGAGGTCCAGCGTGCGGATCTGCGGATGATTTCGCAGCACGTCGAGGCACGCGTCGATCGTCGCTGACTGCATGATTTCGCGCCGCTCCGGCCCGGCGTCGACGTGGCAGTGCGCGCACGTCATGTTGCAGAGTCTGCCGAGGTTGATTTGTAGAATCTCGATGCGATCGGCCCACAGGGCGGCGCGGCCGACCGCCCGAAGCGTATCGGCGAATCTCGGCGCACGATCGACGTCCGACAGAACAACGAGCTGCTCGTTCACGTCCGCCAGGCGATCACCGCGATGCCGCAAGGATGTCGTGGCATGAGGCATGCGAATCACTCCGTGAAGTGAATTTGGCGGTCGGGAAATACGTTGCTACATGCTGCGTGTGCTTAACAACAGGGACCGTCCGTCGCGCAACAACCGCCGGCCGGTTCCGTCGTGATGCTGTAGTCATGTCCCTTTGTCTCGCGTGGATGGCGACGCGCGTTCCGCCGGCAGTCAAACGGTTGGGCATCTGCCAAGGCGATGTCCTCGACGGGCTCGACAGGGATGAACGCATCGGCGTACGGCGCGCGCTGCAACAGCCGGTAGGTTTTGTCACACACCGCGATCCGCTGTCCGCGGTAGTATACGTGCCCGTCGTCGTCCTCGACCTTACGGAACGGCCCGCGATAGATGACCGCCTGGTTTCGCTCCAGACAAGGCCCTTGTTTGCCTTTGTAAGCCACGACCGTCACGGACCGGAACTCGATCCCTTCCACGACGTGCCAGGGTTCATCCTGCCGTCGGACCAGCGATATCCCGTGGAATCCGGCGCGTTCGAATTCGGCCAATAGCTCGTCTTCGCGCCACGCACCGGAAACACACCCGGACCACAGGCGTGGGTCGGCCTTCAAGTGTCCCGGCACGTCTTCATCCGCGACAATGTCGCTGATGGCCGCCCGGCCGTCCCGCTCCAGGACGCGAAAAATCTCCGAAAACATCTGGGGCCGGTCCTCGGGCCGGACGAGATTCAATACACAATTGGAAACGACGCAATCCACGCTCTCGGCAGCCACGAGAGGCTCCTGTTTCCGTAATTCTTGCTCGAGCAGCCGCTGCTGTAGGATTCCTTCAACACCCCCGTGCCGGCAGCCGCTCCGCCGTTCGGCCAGCAGCTCCACGTCCAACTGCAAATCCTGGATTAAGCCACAACGAAACGAGACATTGTCGTATCCCACGTGTCTGACGAACTGGGCCTGATGTTTCCTGGCCAGTTGGAGCATGTCGGAATTGCAATCGACCCCGATGACCCGTCCTTCGGAACCCACAATCTGGGAAGCAATGTAACACAGCTTTCCACCTCCCGATCCCAAATCAAGCACCGTGTCGCCCGGTCGCAGAAAAGGTGAAGGATCGCCACATCCGTAATCTTTCTCTAAAATCTCATCCGGGATCGCTTCGAGCAGTTGTGTGGGATAGTTCACAGGACAGCACAAAGCCGCCTCGCGCTCGTTGGCGGCGGCCGAATATCGGGACTTGACGGACTGTTCCGCAGGTGCGGTATGTGAAATTCTTGTCATAACTGGACGACTTCCGTTAAAAACTGTTCCGTGCTCGAGGCAGGCCATCGATAGGCCGCCCCGACGCTACCATGCGAAACTGCCGAGAATCTAAAATAAGGGTGGCCCGAACTCCGATTCCTTACGGGACAGGTCCAAGAATAGCCGAAAACTGCAGCGGAATGCTAGTTCTCCAGCCAACGAGTGTAAGCAGATGGCAACCGATTCATCGTCCCCATGTGATCGGCAGCGGCGTCTGCCCGACGACGGAACCGGGCCCGCCCCGACCGCCTGCGCATCATGAGGATCCGCCAATCGATGTCAAGCGAAATCAATTCCTCCGATGTCGCGGCCGGCACCTCCTTCTGGAAAAAAGCGGCGGTCCTGGTTGCGATCCTGGCCGTCATCGTCGTTGCCTATACGCAGTTTCGCGAAATGTTGACGCTCGAATGGCTGGCTCAACAAGAAGCCCACCTTCGTGCGCTCCAGCAGGCGCATCCGCTGCTGGTCCATGGGCTGGCTTTCGTGATCTATGTCGCTGTCACAGGGCTTTCGCTGCCCGGCGCCACCGTGCTGACACTCGTCTACGGTTGGTATTTCGGTCTGCTCCGCGCCGTAATCCTCGTCAGTTTTGCATCGACTGCCGGAGCGACCCTGGCCTTTCTCTTCAGCCGCTATTTGTTTCGCGATGTGGTCCGTCGCCATTCCGGGCATCGGCTCGATGCCTTCAACCGGGCGCTGGAGCACGAAGGGCCGTTCTTTTTGTTTACCCTGAGGCTGATTCCGGCAGTTCCCTTCTTTGTCATCAATGCGGTCATGGGACTCACTCCCATTCGCACGTGGACATTTTGGTGGGTCAGCCAACTGGGGATGCTCGCGGGCACCATGGTGTACGCCTACGCGGGATCGAGCGTGCCCGGGCTGCAGAATCTGGCCGACGATGGCGTCAACGCCGTGTTTACACCGAGCCAGATTACGCAGATTACCGCGGCGTTAGTCTTGCTGGGCGTCTTTCCCTTGATCGTACGGATGGTGGTCAAGCTGCTCAAGCGATCGGTCGCTGCCCCGTCGGCCGGCAGCGCCTTGCCTCTTTCCACCGATGGCGAATCCCGGAATGACGTGCAGGCATGATGGCCGCATTGCCGACCGAGAGGCCCACGATGACGCACACGAACCTTGATCAGACCAACGTTGCCCAGCTTTTGCCCAGGGACGAGTACAATCAGGAGCTGGAAGCTAACGTTCATCCGCGTACCTGGAGAAATCCTACTCCGACAGGACGGTACAACCTGATCGTGATCGGGGCCGGCACTGCCGGTCTGGTGACGGCGGCCGGCGCCGCGGGTTTGGGAGCCAGAGTCGCGTTGATCGAACGCAGTCTAATGGGCGGAGATTGCCTCAACGTCGGCTGCGTTCCGTCGAAGGGCCTGATCAGTGCGGCACGCGTGGCAGCGACTGTCAGGAATGCCCGCACGTTCGGTATCAACGTTCCCGATGGTGTGACCGCGGATTTTGCCGCCGCCATGCAGCGGATGCGACGTTTGCGGGCGCGCATCAGTCCCCACGACTCAGCCCGGCGGTTCCGTGACCTCGGCGTTGATGTTTACTTCGGACAGGCCACTTTTGTCGATTCCAGCACGGTCGATGTGAACGGGACTCGACTGCATTTCAAGCGCGCCGTGATTGCAACCGGAGCACGCGCCGCCGCTCCGCCAATTCCGGGTTTGGACGGCGTAGAGTATCTGACGAACGAGACGCTGTTTTCCCTCACCGAATTGCCCCGGCGGTTCGGCGTCATCGGCGCCGGGCCTATCGGCTGTGAGATGGCTCAAGCGTTCGCGCAGATGGGCTCGGAAGTGTACCTCGTTGAAGCGGCACACGGCATCCTGTCCCGCGAAGATCGGGACGCTGCCCAGATCGTACAGGACGCGATCACGCGCGACGGAGTGAACCTGCTATGTTGTGGGCGCAATCTGAAGATTGACAGCCATGACGGCATCCGCCTCACGGTCGATTCCCACGGCGGGAGCTACAACCAACGGATCGACAGGCTCTTGATCGCGGCCGGTCGAGCGCCGAACGTCGAGGGCCTTGGTCTGGATGCTGTCGATGTCGACTACGATGGAAAAGGAGTCCGCGTAAACGACCGACTGCAGACGACCAATCCACGCATCTTCGCGGCCGGCGATATCTGCTCGCCGTATCAATTCACGCACGCGGCCGACTTCATGGCGCGCATCGTCATTCAAAACGCATTGTTTCAAGGACGCAAAAAATTTGGCACGTTGACGATTCCATGGTGCACGTACACTTCCCCCGAAATCGCCCACGTGGGCTTGCATGAGAAGAAAGCTGCAGACAGGGGAATCCCGGTCGACACGTACGTACAGCATCTTCGCGATGTGGATCGGGCCCTGCTCGAAGGCGACGACGAAGGGCTGGTCCGGGTGCACGTCAAAAAGGGAACCGACCAGGTTTTGGGGGCGACCGTTGTCGCACGCAACGCCGGTGACCTGATTTGCGAGCTGACGCTCGCGATGACTCACGGGCTTGGTCTCGCGGAAATCGGAAGCACGATCCATCCCTATCCGACGCAGGCCGATGCCATTCGCAAGCTGGGCGACCAGTACAACCGAACCCGGCTCACGCCGCTGGTTAAGTCGCTGTTCAGCAAGTGGCTGGCATGGACGCGATAGCCCGATAGCCAACGACGTGTCGACCCGACCGAAGACGGCCCCTTTCCTTTTCTCTCCGGCTTATCCTCCGATCATTGGGCCCGCCTGCGCGGTCGAAGAGCAACGATGGAAGAGTCGAATCTATCTTGGATAGTGCACTTTCCAATGCGATTCCATGAATGGCACCGCACAAGTGCTAAGCCATGAGCCGATTACTTTGCTTTACACAGTTGGTGGCCATTTTGTTCCATGTCACTCGACGTACGTAAAGCTCTGGTACCCGCCGCTGACGTTCAGTGCCGAAAAGCCGGACTGATTGAGAATGCGGGTCGCGAGATAGCCGCGCTGACCGACCTGGCAGTACGCGGCGATCTCTCGATCTTTTGGCAATTCACGCATCCGTGACCGAAGTTCGTCCACCGGAATGTTGACGGCGTCCGGCAGGTGACCCGCCGCAAACTCACCCGCCGTTCGCACATCGACAATGAACGGGCGCTCAGCACGGGGTAGTGACAGCAGGCTTCGTACATCGATCTGCGGATGATCGCCACGCAGCAGACCGGCGGCCACGAAGCCTGCCATATTGACCGGGTCCTTGGCGGAACCGTATTGGGGCGCGTAGGTCAACTCCATCTCTTCCAGATCGAACACGGTCATGCCGGCTTGGATGGCAACCGACAAAACGTCAATCCGTTTGTCCACGCCGGCACGGCCGACTCCCTGCGCGCCCAGCACTTTTCCTGACTCCGGGTCGAACAGCACTTTGAGCGTCATTTGCTGGGCGTCCGGATAGTAGCCGGCATGATGCGTGGGATGAACATAGACCATCCGAAAAGGGCGCTCATTTCTTCTGAGAGCTTTCTCGGAAGCTCCTGTCATCGCGGCCGTGAAGTCGAACAGACCCACGACGGCGGTGCCCTGGGTACCCCGATAACGACTGGAGCGACCGAAGACATTGTCGGCCGCGATACGGCCCTGCCGGTTGGCCGGCCCGGCCAGCGGCACCTGTGCGGGCGATTCCAATACGTAGTCCTTGACTTCGATGGCGTCGCCCACGGCGTAGATGTCAGGGTCACTCGTCTGAAGTCGGTCGTTGACTCGAATTCCCCCGCGCTTCCCCACTTCCAGTCCGGCATCGACGGCGAGCTTGTTCTCCGGGCGCACGCCCACGCCGAGCGCGACCAGTTGCGCGGACAACTGCCGGCCGGATTTCAGATGGACGACCAGTCCTTCCGGCGATTTTTCGAATGCTTTGGCGGATTCCCCCAGGTGGAGATCGACGCCGTGCGCAGCCAGCGTCTGGGCCAGAAGCGTGGTCATCTCCTTGTCGAACGGCGGAAGCACCTGGTCCTGCAATTCGACGACGGCCGTACGGACACCAAGCGCGTGGAAGTTTTCCGCAAGTTCCAACCCGATGAACCCCGCGCCGACGACGACCGCCTGTCGCACGCCTTGGTCCACGGCCGCCTTGATCCGATCCATGTCCTGCAAAGTGCGGAGTGTGAAGATTCCGGGCAGGTCGACTCCGGGAATTGGGGGTCGCAGTGGCGCGGCGCCGGGTGCCAGGATAAGCTTGTCGTACGATTCGTCATATTGGCGATCCGTGGCCAGATCACGGATCGACACCGATTTCTTTTCACGGTCGATGGTTTCCACCGACGAGCGAGTACGGACGTCGAGTTTAAAACGCTCCCTGAGGCGCTCGGGGGTCACGACCAGGAGTTTGTCCCGTTTGGTGATCACGCCCCCGATGAAATACGGCAGCCCGCAATTGGCAAAAGAAACGTCCGACCCTCGTTCGAGGAGCACGATGTGCGCGTCTTCCGAAAGGCGGCGGGCACGGGCGGCCGCCGACGCCCCGCCGGCCACGCCTCCCACAATGACGATCTTCATTTTTGCTTGATCCTCTTCACTCAACAAAAGGAAAGAATAAATCACCGCCGGAAGGTGTTATGGACGGCTGCGCGGACAATGACGCTGGGCTCTGGCTTCCAACGGTCCGTTCGCCAGGCTTCCGTTGGTCGCCCTGGGGCCATTCGCAGCGTCATCTTGAATAGAACATCCGATTTGGCCGACCATCTTCAACACCGCTCCGTCGATGATACCAAACTGCGGCGGGTCAAATGGGATCTCCATACGACAGCAGCGCCGGAAAACCCGCTTGCGGACACCGTCCACGATACCGGGCCGTTGTCCGATGTTTCCCGGCGGCCCTACCGGTAGTCCGGGTTCGGATGGTCAAATCGGCAGCCGGCATCCAACTCGTCGGCCAGGTGATCGACCAAGGTCATCCAGCGGCCTGCCGGTGGCTGCTGGATCGGCCCGTCTCAAACAGCGGTCGACTGAAGACACTATTGGCTCAAATCGCAACTGAGCGGGCGCGATTCCCAGCAGTCCCGCGGCACCAGACTCGGCAGCATTCCGCTACTTGCCTGCGCTCTATACTTCCGACGTCGGCGGTAGTTTGACGCGTTTTCCACGCCGGCGCAAGGAGAGTTCAATTTTTTAGGGGTGACGCACCCCAGGAGAATGTGATGGCGGATAGCGGACACACGAGAACCTGGCCGGACCTGGCCATCGGCTTGTACGATCGCCTGACGGGCCGAAACGCAGAAATCACCTACGAATTCGACGAAATGCAGATAGAAGTTCCCAGCGGCACGGGCACGCAAGCGGAACACGCCCGATGGCTGCTGTCGGGCAAGGTCAAGATTCGCACCCAGGATCTTGGTTCGAGCCCCAGCTGAGTCTCGTCGGTCGAACTAAAGTTAAACGGCCGGGACGGACCATGGCGGTCCGTGCCGATGGGCACGTCGCCGATCGGCAGGCGCGAGGCCAGTCGGCCGGAGCCCCTGGCCCGGATCGCGATCGTGTCCCCCGCAGCCAGCTCTACACGGCTCGGCCTCAGTCGCAAGCAGCAGCGTCGAGGTTGGAAATATTTCCTGTCCCGTCCGGTAGCGCCTCCTTGAAATCGCATCCGGGCTGCGAGCCCGGTCAAGCTCGCCGCGCCTACGACCGCGAGCGATCGTTTGGTAGACGGATGCTGCGTGTTCTGGCCCCAGGCAAATCCTGACCTCTCTGGCCTGCCCGCGATACTCCGGACTTGTTACGGTAAGAGCAACGTGCTTTTACCGCCCGGTGCTCGTTCGATGCCATTGCGCAGCTCCGTCTTTTTCTTCGCCTCTATCGCAAGCGTCTCTGCGCCATGCGTCCATGCCCAGCAGGCAACCGTGGTTCGGGTCGGTTCGAAGAGTTTCACCGAAGGCATCATTCTGGGCGAAATCGCCACGTTGATGATCCGTCACGCCGGCCTGGACGTCCGGCACGAGCGATCGCTGGGCGATGCTTCGACATTCCAGGCGCTGCGTCGAGGAGACATCGACATTTACGCCGAATATACGGGAACGCTCGCGCAATCGATATTTGCCCGGCAATCTCCGGACTCCAAGCGGGAACTCAGCCATTTGCTGGGCGAACTGGGAATCAACATGACCTCCTCGCTGGGCTTCGAGAACTCGTTTGCGCTCGGTACCACAAGACAATTGGCCGATGAACTCGAACTCAGCAGAATCAGCGATTTGCGTCGATATCCTGCTCTACGACTGGGCTTTACCGAATCGTTCTTGAATCGGGGCGACGGTTGGCCGAGTCTCAAACGCCACTATGGCCTTCCCCAAACGGACCTGCGGGGGATCGCGCACGATCTGGCTTACGTTGCTCTGGACAGCGGTGACCTGGATGTGATCGATCTTTACACGACCGACGCTGAGATCGTGGCCTACGAACTTGTGGCTCTGAGGGACGATGCGGAATTCTTTCCTCAATACGAGGCCGTTTATCTGTATCGGAAATCACTGGCCGACCGTGTCCCGCGAGCCGTGCAGGCTCTGCGAAGACTGGATGGCACCATTGATTCGGAGAAAATGAGGCAGTTAAACGCCGCGGTGAAGATTGACGGCCGCAGCGAAGCGGACGTGGCCGCGGCATTCCTGCGTAACGAATTCGGATATGACTTGCACGTCGTCCAGCGAACATTCTGGAACAAACTGTGGGCTCGCACGAAAGAACACCTGTTCCTTGTGAGTGTCGCGATGGGGCTGGGCACGCTGGCCGCCGTCCCGTTGGGAATCATGGCGTACAAACTGCCTCGTGTCGGGCGCCTGATCCTGTGGACGGTGAGCATACTACAGACGGTGCCCGCTCTGGCGTTTCTAGCGCTAATGGTTCCGTTCATGGGCATTAAGAGCCCCCCGGCCATTGCCGCGCTGTTTTGTTACAGTATGCTCCCCATCGTGCGGAACACGCACGCCGGAATCGCCAATATGGCCCCCCAGCTCCGAGAATCAGCCGAGGCGCTCGGTTTGGGGGTCTGGACGCAACTGTGGCGAGTCGAACTGCCGCTGGCTTCGCCAACGATCCTGGCCGGAATCAAGACGGCCACCGTGTTGTCGATCGGCTTTGCGACCCTGGGGGCGTTTGTGGGAGCAGGCGGATACGGCGAGCCGATCCTGACGGGCATCCGTCTGCAGGACACTGGAGAAATCCTGCAAGGGGCGGTTCCGGCGGCGTGCATGGCGATTGGCGCGGAACTGTTCTTCGATTGCGCGGAGCCCTGGCTGGTGCCTCGCGGACTGCGACTCACGGCGAACCCGTGAAATCACGGGACTGCCGCGGCAGAACGTCCCCTGCAGACGGAGCGATCTCGCGCCGTGGCACTCGCTAGCCCAGCCCCGCGCGCGGCGTTCGAGCGGGCCCCAGGCGCGGGTGCCCCTGCAATCATTTCCGCCGTTTAATTGATCACCAGATCGGTTTGTTCAAGGGAGTTGTCGGAAGGCGCCGCGCTACCGTCATTTTCCTCCGCTGCGGGATTTCATTACAACCGAAGTGTAGCCGACGCCGGTTTTCACACCCATGCCGTAGACGATCGGACTGAATCCCAGAATGCCCAACACAATCAACGGCATCACAAACACGAACACCGGCAACAAATTGTGGACGACGTTGATCACAATCGCCGTGCCGACGCACAATCCGCCCAAAAAGTAACCCGGTCAGCAGGCCTGCCACGCCGCCATACAGCAGAACCAACACGATCCGGGCAAACGCGTCGACAGAATCGTGCTGCTGGTTGTTCGCCGACTCGCCGGCATCCACGGTCGAGTGCGCTTCCCCTGCCACAGCCGCCAGTGGCGCCAGGCACCGTGGACAGCGGCTGGGGAATGCCTCCGCTTGTCTCGCAATCTCAATCTGCTCGCCGCACGGTCATCGGTAAACGCTCATGGTTTCGGCCCTTCTCAAACGGGATTTGCCACGTATAAAAGGGAAACCTGTGAAGTCCGCCGCACCTCGGGCCGTCGTGGCACCGCGCCGGTCGCGATCGATTCGACTCCAGGAAAATCTCCAACATGCTCTGGCGAGTGTCAATAGAATTCGTTGGGGGAACCACCTGAAAAACCGTTTCCACCGGCATGGCCGTTCGCTGAATAGCCGACGTCGGCGTGCCGCATGAGAGCAGGAAGAGATTACAGGCCGCTGGGCGGGGGGCAAAATGACACCATCCGCTGGCAGAGGCGCCGTCATGGCCAGGTCCTCATCACCACTCCGAAACCTGGTGCTCGTTCTGGGCGATCAACTGAACCGGAACGCAGCCGTTTTTGACGGATTTGATGTCCGGCGGGATGCCGTGTGGATGGCGGAGGTCCAGCAGGAAGCGACGCACGTCTGGTGCCACAAGCAGCGCATCGCGCTGTTTTTTTCGGCCATGCGGCACTTTCGGGATGAACTGCGCAACCAAGACATTGACGTCCACTATCATGCCCTGGGCCCGAAGGCCTCTCGGGATCGCGGAAGAGATTTTGCGGCGGTGTTGCGCAAGGACGTTCGTCGACTGAAACCGGAGCGATTGAAGATTGTGCATCCGGGAGACTATCGGGTCAAGCAGAGCCTGGAGTCAGAATGCAGCAAGATGCGCGTGCCGCTGGACATCGTGCCGGACCGCCATTTTTACTGCCAACCTGATGAATTTAAAGCATTCTCTCGGGGACGAAAGTCCCTGCTGCTGGAATCGTTCTATCGGCGGATGCGCAAAAAGCACGGCGTGCTGATGGACGGCGAGAACCCCATCGGCGGAAAATGGAACTTTGATCACGATAATCGGCAGACGTTTGGTAAGCATGGCCCCGGTTCCATCACGGGCCCGCATTCGTTTCGTCCCGATGACGTAACCGAACAGGTGTTTGACGTTGTGGAGGCACGCTTTGCTGATCACCCGGGCGAGCTCGATTCGTTTGACCTGCCGGTATCTCATCAGCAGGCCATGCGGATGTTGCGCGACTTTATCGATCGCAGTCTACCCCTCTTCGGGAAATACGAAGATGCGATGTGGACCGACGAGGCTTTCCTGTATCACTCCCGTCTCTCGGCGGCGCTGAACATCAAGCTGCTCGATCCGCGCAACTGTGTCGAAAAAGCGGTAGAGGCCTACCAGAACGGTGACGCGCCGCTCAACAGTGTTGAGGGCTTCGTGAGACAATTGCTAGGTTGGCGCGAATTCATCCGCGGCGTCTATTGGCTGCACATGCCCGACTACATCGACAAAAATGCACTGGGACACCGCCGGGAAGTGCCTTCCTTCTTCTGGGACGGCGATACAGACATGGAATGCGTGCGGCAATCGATGGCACACGTACTGAAGCACGGCTACGCCCACCACATTCATCGATTGATGATCCTCGGCAATCTGGCATTGATGGTCGGCGTGGATCCTCGCAAGTTTCACGACTGGCACATGGCCATGTACGCCGATGCCGTCGATTGGGTCTCACTGCCCAATGCCCTGGGGATGAGCCAATATGGGGATGGCGGGATTGTGGGCACAAAACCGTACTGCTCGACGGGCAATTACATCAATCGAATGAGCAATTTCTGCGGACAATGTCCGTACGATTACAGAAAGAGCGAAGGGGAATCGGCCTGCCCGTTCACGACGCTCTATTGGGAGTTTCTCGACCGGCACTACGAAAGATTTAAGAAGAATTCGCGCATGAGTCTACAGATGAAGCACGTTGCCAAGAAACGGCAGTCTCATGAAATGAAGAAGATCCGAAGCCAGGCCAAAGCGCTGATCAAGCAGTGGTACGATGCGTGACGCCGACGTTCCGGCGAAGTGGACTGGGGGACAGCGCGGTGTGGCAGCGGAGTTCAAGAAGCGACTCGCATCCGGATGTCAACGGCATCCGCTCCGTCGCCTTGCCTGTCGGTAGCGAGACCGCGGCTCAAGCAACCGGACGAATAAGTGTCAGGGTTTGGACGAAGCGGCGATCGCCGATTATTCCAACCGCCATTCTTTACGCGGGCGGTATCGCCCCGGCCGAGCGCGTCCTTGTTGGAAGCGATCGGCCGCCCTGACGAGCAATGGCAAACTTGCCATCCACAGAACACCCAGCAATACGAAACGCGGGCCTCGCGGAGCAAGGATCGTGATCGCACCGAGCCGCTCTCCCGCAAAGAACGCCAACGGCCCGCCGAAGAGCCCCATCACAGCGCTTAGGACATAACGGCCGGACAACCAAAGCAGACAATACCGCAGCGTGGTGGCGAATTGCGCCCACATGACCGCCATCCAAGGTGGCGGCAGCCAGGTGACGATCACACCGCTCGCAAACCGGAATGAACCGGCCCAAACTTGAATCGTGTCGACGACCAGGCCGACGAGCACGGCCAATACGATCTGACGCACTTCCTGCCTGCGGTTCGTGGTCAACACCACATGGACCGCCAGCAGCGCCATCGCGAACGACATCCCCAGCCACGGACGCTGCCATGCCGCTCCGAGCACGGTGGCAAACCAACCGGTCTGATAGAGCACAAAATTGAGCACGTGAAGTGATTTCGTGGTCGATGGTTCACGGCGGATGGTGGCCCCCGCTCCCGGCGTGCTCGCACAAGCTACTCGGCTGGCATCGGCCCAGGCAAACCGTTGCGCCGGCCACGATTCGCGTCGCACGCCGCAGACATGCTCAGCGGCTTACCCGGCGGTTGTCAAACCGAATCTGCTTCAGCCCGGCGGGTCGGCGTTGATTCCGGCGGATTCGGCGGCGCAGCAATTCGGCAAGCCTGTTTTTCTGTTCGGCAAACGCTGCGTCCGCCGACAGGTTGACCATTTCCGCGGGATCCGAGTCGTGGTCGTACAGCTCGGCTCCATCCGAACCATCGACTCCCCACTGGGTGTACCGAAAGCGAGGCGTGCGGATGCTGTATCCACTGGCGTATTGCGTCAAAGCCGCCGCGCGCGGCGCGGCTTTCGGATCCGTCAGCGCCGGGACTAGACTGACGCCGGAATGGTATGGGGGCGGTTTCAGCCCACACAGTTCGGCAAGCGTTGGATAGAAGTCAACCATTTCCACCGGGTTGTGGGCGACCTGTCCTCCGGCGACGACGCCCGGCCCGGCGATAATCAGTGGCACGCGAGCGGCGTTTTCAAACAGTGTTGTCTTCTGCCAGTGTCCATGTTCGCCCATGTGATAACCGTGGTCGGAAGTAAACACGACGATTGTGTTTTCGTCCAAGCCTGTTTCCGCAAGCGCATCGAGAATGCGTCCGATCTGCGCGTCGGCGAACGTGATCGACGCGTAGTAGGCCTGGATAGCCTCGCGGGCCAGCTCGATGGGCAGATCGACCTGTTCTTTTTTGCGAGTCAGGGATTCGCGGGCAGGGGCGGGCAGCGAGTCGAGGTAGCCATCCGGAACCTCGGGCACGTTGATCTTCTCAATGGGGTACATGTGGAAGTACTTTTTTGGAGCCACATACGGCGTGTGCGGCCTGAACAATCCGACCGCCAGGAAGAACGGTCGCTTATCTTGTGCGTACGCTCGCAGTAACTGGACAGCCTCCGATGCGGCGATTCCGTCGGTTTGTTCCTCGTCCCCACCGTCGGCTGCCAACCAGCTGAGCGTGCCGCCAAAGCTACCCGGGCGCAGACTGAAGATATACTGCTCGTCATCCTTGTCCCTGCCGCGGGGGTTGATCGTATAGTTCCATGAGTAAGGATCGTCGTGACCACCGGTACCGATATGACGCGGAACATTGTAGTGATAGATCTTTCCGATGCGCGTCGCGAAATACCCCGCGTTGCGGAACATCTGGCTCAAGGTCGTGACGTCGGGCAGATGCTCCCGCACGTATATCGCATTACGATGCATGAGCGTCTGGTCTGGATATAGACCGGTCATGAACGACGCGCGGCTGGGACCACACAGCGGGTATTGGCAGTAAGCGCGATGGAACAGCACGCCCCGACGGGCCAGTCGGTCGATGTTGGGAGATCGAACGCTCGCGTGGCCGTAGCACGCCAAATCGCAATTCAGGTCGTCACAAATCAGGAACAAGACATTGCGTTTCCGATCGGGAGTGTCCTGCCCGAAAGTCTGCAAACAGGTCGCCGTGACGAGCAAAACAGACGCGACGATACGTATCATGATTTCTCCCAGCGGCACATGAAGAGTGCACTCTCAAAAAGGTGAGATAAAATGAGGCTTCGCGGTAAATTCTTCCGCCATCCGGCCGGACGTCTTGATCGCGTGAGGGCTTTCATCGGCTGCCATGCCGTGGGCCGTCGAATTTCCGTTTCTCGATGATACAGAACCACGCGTGAGGCCCTCCTTCGGAGAATTGCACGCCGGGCACGTCTTCTCGCGTCTCAAAGCGGGCAGCTTCTATGGACCGGCAAGACCATCCGCGTGAAAAGGCCTCGCGCAGCTCGCCGGCCGCGACGCGGCGCGGTCCGTCGGTTCCCGGCTCCCGGTCGCTGAAACACATCAGAAACACTCGGCCGCCGGGCCGGGTCACGGCCGCCAATGCAGCGACGTACCGCGCCCGTTCCTGGTCACCAAAAACGTGAAACAAACCGCAATCGATGACACTGTCGAACTGCTGGCCCCACTCGCCAAGCCGCAAGGCATCCTGGACGAGCAACCGCACGTCGAGCCCGCGGTGCGTGGCCTTTCTGCGGGCCTCGGCGATGGGCGGTTCGAGAAAATCGATGCCTGTCACGTCGTGGCCCCGGGCGGCGAAAAAGAGCGCGTTTTCGCCCGTGCCGCACCCCGCGTCGAGCACGCTGCCGGTAATTTCTCCCGCCGCCTGCACAAACGCCGGCTGCGGCCGTTCGATATCCCACGGAGGTCTTGCCCCGCGGTACGCCTCCGCAAATCGTTCTCGTGCTGGAACGTCTTCGTTCATCACATGCAAAGGCCTTATCGAGGCGACCGATCGCCGCTCTGTATACCCGATGGCGACCTCCCGGCCAATAACCACAACCTCGCGATGGGAATTGGGCACAATGTCCGCGTCTTATTGATGGCGGCGCGGAAAATGAACCCTGGAGCCGGTTTCAAAACCTGATCTTGCTATCGAATCGCCTGGTCATGGAGCGATTACAGGGCGTTTTGAAACGGCTTTTAGAGCTCGCTTCCAACGGCCCGTTCGCCGGGCTTCCGTCGGTCGCCACGGGTCCATTGGCAGCGCCGTCTTGAACAGGTATTGCAAGGCGGCTGTCGGGGCTTCGGAATGGGCTTGGCGAAAGCGGATCGCTTTGCCACACTTAACGGCACGGTAAATCTGGGCTGCGTCGTGCGGCAGCGTCAGGCTGGACCTCGGTCGCACCGCAAGACGGGAACCGCCACGCGTAGGAATCGACGCCGGTGGATGAGAGGTTGGGCCGAGAAACTCGGGCGGTGCGCGGTGGCCGCGCGCCGCGATGGATGCAGAACGGATAGGGTCGCATGACGTCGATCACACGCGACTTTCCCGACGCCGTCCGCGAGGCGGTTCCGCTGGGGCCGTCCACGTGGTTGAAAGTGGGAGGGCCGGCCCAATATCTCGCGGAGCCCCGCCACGTCGATGAATTAAGCGCGCTGGTGCGGCGCTGCAAGGAAGAAGAGATCCCGGTCCGCGTGCTGGGAGGCGGGTCCAACATCCTCGTCCGCGATGAAGGCGTCTCCGGGATGGTGTTGAGACTGTCGGCTCCCTGTTTCGGCGCCATCAAGGCTGAACCGCCGGCGGTCACAGCCGGAGGAGGCGCGGCTCTCAGCCAGGTTGTTTCGGCCGCCGTCCGCGCGGGTCTGGCCGGGCTGGAAACGCTGGCCGGAATTCCAGGGAGTATTGGTGGAGCGCTGCACGGAAATGCCGGATCGCACGGCGGAGATGTCGGACAATGGACGTGCCACGCCGCAGTCATGACGCGGTCGGGGGAAATACTCGAACGGCCGCGGGACGACCTGGTCTTCGCGTACCGCCAAAGTAGCCTCAACGAACTGGTGATTCTCAGCGCGCGTTTCGAACTGGAAGAGGATGACCCCGAAACACTGACCAAACGCATGCAAAAACAGTGGATCGTCAAAAACGCCGCTCAGCCCATGGCCCATGAACCCACCGGATGTATCTTCAAAGACTCGCGCGGTATGAGCGCCGCTATGCTGGTCGAGCAGGCCGGGCTGAAAGGCACACAGGTCGGACAGGCCGAGGTCAGCCAGGTGCATCCGAACTTCATTATCGCGCACGAGGGCGCGAGTAGCCAAAATGTCCTGGAATTGATCGATATCATGCGTAACCGTGTGGCGGAACGTTTGGGAGTCGAACTCGACACGGAAATCGAGATCTGGTAGCGGTGGCCGGACCGCCCGCCTGGTGACCACAGTGACGCGTCCCGCCCGCTGGAGACTGGTTCTCCTTTTGACTGTGTGCCTTGGCATCGTGGTCCTGGCGACCGTCTGGCGCATCGTCCGGCCAGCACTGGTCGCCGGCCGCCAATACCGGATCGCGGCCGAGAACATCCACATCAACCCGCCTCCAGAATGGATCCAGGCCGATATTCTGGCGGAAGTGATGCGGGATCCAAGTCTCACGGGTCCGCTCTCCGTCCTCGACGAATCCGTCTCCCTTCGCCTGGCAGCGGCCTTCGAGTTCCACCCGTGGGTGGCCGGCGTGCGAAAGGTCACCAAACGCTACGGTCCTCGTATCGACGTGGAACTGGTCTACCGCAAACCGGTCATGATGGTGACACTGGGTCACGGCACCGACGCGCTGCTGGTACCGTGCGATATCCACGGCGTGCGGCTCCCGTCGTCCGGGTTCACGAATCACGAAAAACGCGCATACCCCAGACTGGAAGACATCGACGACGAACCGCTCGTCGGGCAACCGTGGATGGACCAGCGCGTCTTGGGGGCGGCACGCATCGCCCGTCTGCTGTTCGATGTGTGGCAGTCCTGGAACCTGGATGCGATTCGGCCGAGCATCTCGGAGCCAACCGACGGAGACTCATCGCCCGAAATCGAGTTCGAAATCGTGACGGTTTCTGGAGTCCGCGTTCTGTGGGGAAAGCCGCCCAGGCAGGATCCAACCAGCAGCCAATCGTCTGCAAGGAAGAAACGACTCGCCTCCCTGCTTGCCAAAGCCAACCGTGCCGAATCAGCGACCGTGATCGACCTGCGTCCTTACACCCTCGATCCCGAGGCCACCCCGGCAAAACAATTGCCGGAGCCCAACAAGTGAAGCGACTCCGCCGCATGTTGAGAAACGCGCACGAGCCCCAACCGGCCATCTCCTCGGGCAACCACCATGTTCGAGCCACCGCCGATTCTAGCGGGGCTTGGGCGCGCCGCGACCGACGACGACGTCTTCCCGTGCTTCGCGCTGTTGCTCTTTCAGTTCCTCGCGGACCACCGCCATCTCCGGCGGCGCGTCGATTCCGATCCGCACGACGCCCGGTGCGGCCCGCACGACGGTGACCGCGATGTTGTCGCCAATCAGCACGCGCTGACCGACTTTCCGAGATAGCACAAGCATCTCCTATCTCCCCCCAAGTTGCCGGCTCGATGTACCGCGGCGCAGCGCACCATGCCGTATGGTCTTCTTCCCTGACTCTCCCTGACCGAATCTTGAGAGGCAGACCGGCGTACGGCGGTCCTGCCGGACACGTGGGGACGCCCCGCTAGATCGCGTTTAAGCTACCGCCGCCGCCGCCGATTGACAACCACCTTTCGCCCACCGACGGCTGCCATTTTTGACAGGCCGTACGGCCATACGTGCCGGCGGCGGATCGCGCATCGCGGAAAGTCTCACGCCCCCGGCTTTTGTCGACCGCCATGCCGCCCAGGTGCCTTGCCGAAATACTGGACGCAACTTCTTGCCCCGGAACGGGATAGCACAAAATAGCCGGCTCGTCGGCCGCCGTGCAACGCCTCGCAAACCCGGTCCGGTCAACCGCTGGCATGAAAAGCTACGTAGTCTGCGAGGTTTCATTTCCTCGGTCCGGACCCCATCAGGATCCGCACGGGCGGGTTGACGGTTTCGGGCACGCGTTGCGTGTTGATTTGTGCGAAGGGTCGCGCGTCACGATGCGTGGTCGGTCGTGCCCCGTGGGCCCGGCAGTTTGGCGAGGGCGCTGATCTTCTTGAACGCGGGCGAACCGGCGCGTTCGCACCACTCGAACAACACGGACTCGGTCGTGGTCAGTGCCACGCCGCTGGATTCCATCCGCCGGAGGGCGATTTCGTGGTCGACCGTGCGGCGCGAGCCCGCGGCATCCACGGCCAGATAGACTTGAAATCCCGCGGCTAGCAGGTCGAGTGCGGTCTGTTGGACGCACACGTGCGTTTCGATTCCGGTCAGGAGCAATCGGTGGATGTCGCGGTGTCGAAAATCATTAAACAGCGACGCGCATTCCCCGCAGCTGAAGGACAGTTTGCTTGGAATCGTGCCCAGCCGCGTTGCCAGTTCGGGGACGGTCGGGCCGAGTCCCCGCGGATATTGTTCCGTCCCGGCGGCGGGCATTTCCAGCGCCTCGGCGGCATCGAGCAGCCGACCAATATTCCAGACGACCACGTCATGATCCACAATCGCGCGAATCAGTTTTTCCTGGACATCCACGACCAGAAGGCCTGTATCGTGGCGGGACATCTGTTCGGCGCTTCGCGGCAACGGGGATTCCGTGGGCATGGCGACCATCATAACCAAAGCCCGCCGGTTCGACCACGAACGGGGCCGCCCCCTTAACCGCCTGGCAGTTTTCCGCCAGAATGGGGATCGTGACGGGAATGAGCCGGGCCCGCATCCAGCCGTGCGGACAACGGACGCAACGGCCCGTTGCGGCGCGTGCTGTCCGGCGGGGGGAATCGTGAGCGGCGCGAATCATTCCATTTTTGAAATCGGCAGCTCGACAATGGCATCTCCGTCCACTTTGATTCGTGCGACGACGATCCTCACCGTGCGCCACCGCGGTCGGGTAGCCCTGGGCGGTGATGGCCAGGTGTCGATGGGCGACACGATTGTCAAGGCGGACGCTACGAAGGTCCGCCGGCTGATGGACGACAAAGTGATCGTGGGTTTCGCGGGCAGTTCCGCCGACGCGTTTGCGCTGCTGGAACGCTTTGAAGAAAAGCTCAAGGACTATCCGTCCAACGTGCCTCGCGCGGCCACCGAACTGGCTAAGCAGTGGCGGATGGATCGTGCGCTGCGCCAGTTGGAAGCGTTGTTGTCCGTGGTCGATGAACGTCACACGCTGCTCATATCGGGCACCGGCGACGTCATCCAGCCGACCGATGGCGTTCTGGGTACCGGATCGGGTGGAACCTATGCATTGTCGGCGGCGCGGGCCCTGCTGGCGCACTCGGATCTGGGCGCGGGCGACATCGTGCGCGCCGCCCTCCGGATAGCCGGCGACATTTGCGTGTACTCCAACAGCAACATCATCGTCGAGGAAATGGCTTGCGCGAGTTGACCCCACGGCAGATTGTGGAAGAGCTGGGCCGCCATATTGTGGGCCAGCACGAAGCCAAGCGCGCGGTGGCCGTCGCCATTCGCAATCGCTGGCGGCGGCAGCAGCTCCCGGAAGAAATGCGCCGTGAGGTGGCGCCAAAGAACATCCTCATGATCGGGCCCACCGGAGTCGGCAAGACGGAGATCGCGCGCCGGCTGGCCAAGCTGACCGGGGCGCCGTTCATCAAGGTCGAGGCCACCAAGTACACGGAAGTTGGATATTACGGGCGCGACGTGGAAAGCATGGTCCGCGAGCTGGTGGAAAACGCCATCGGTCTGGTGCAAGAGCGCGAACGCGCGGCGGTGGAGACCGAAGCCCGGCACCGCGCCGAAAACCGGCTGGTCGACCTCATGGCGCCCGCGCCGGCTTCCTTGGACGTCGGCGGCGACGCGGAAAGCAGCCCTGAGCGGCACGAACGCACGCGCGAGAAAATCCGAGCCATGCTCGCCGCCGGCGAACTGGAAGAACGTCGCGTGGAAGTGTCCACGGAACAAAAATCCGCCCCCATGATGTTCACCAATTTGGGGATCGAGCAGGCCGATTTTGATTTGCAGGGCATGTTCGAAAAAATCCTGCCCAAAAATATCGTCCGCCGCGAGATGACCGTCGCCGAAGCTCGCCACGTCCTGTACGAACAGGAATGCGAGACGCTGATCAGCCAGGAGCAGGTCAATACCAAGGCGATCGACCTGGCCGAAAGCGTGGGCATCATCTTCCTGGATGAACTCGACAAAGTCGTCGCCAGCGATTCGACGCGAGGCACCGACGTATCGCGGCAAGGCGTGCAGCGCGACCTGCTGCCGATCGTCGAGGGCACCACCGTGCAGACGCGGTACGGTTATGTGAGGACCGACCATATCCTTTTTATCGCGGCCGGTGCGTTCCATAAGAATCGGCCCAGCGACTTGATGCCCGAACTTCAGGGCCGGTTCCCCATCCGTGTCGAACTGGCCGCGCTGACCAAGGACGACTTTATCCGCATTCTGGCCGAACCCAAGAACGCTCTCACGAAACAATACACGGCCTTACTGGCAACGGAGGGCGTTGAGCTGTCGTTCGGCCAGGATGCGATCGATGCCCTGGCCAGCTACGCTCACCAGATCAATCAGTCAACCCAGAACATTGGAGCGCGGCGGTTATACACGATCATGGAACGGCTGCTGGAGGAGTTGAGCTTCGAAGCGCCGGAAATGAAGACCGGACGTGTGGAGATAAGTGCGGCCTATGTTCAACAGCGTTTGGACGAAGTCAGCCAGGATGAAGACTTGAGCAAATTCATTCTGTAGGCTTATAGACGGCGGACCGATTCAATGAATTGCTGCTGGGGCCGATCGTCCTTCGTCCACCGGCCTCCGGCGGTCGGTTCCCTGTGGAATGGGCACCGCGAGATTGTCTGCGGCATCGAAACGCATACTCGCGTTCTGGGCGATGTCCGCAGTTTGGACCGTTAGCGAAAAAGTTCGGAGACATGTCGATGGTACTATGGGCACACATCACTCCGCTGGAAGTCGTCGTCGTCGCGGCCGTGTACCTGTTCGGCGCGGTAACGGGATGGCTTGTCGCGCGCGGCCAGAACCGCTCGCATCCCGAGCAGCCACCGCGGAAGAACGGCTGACATTCGCCCGTCGTTGGCAGCGTTGGCGGGCGAGGGCAAGTCCAGGCACGGCGCGCCGGCAGGCGCCGTGTTGTTGGCTTTCGGGCATGTCGCCAACGTGCGTTGACCGTTTCGCGGTGGGTTCCCCGGTGCGGGACGGCGCCGGATGCTTCATGGCGCAAGCTCTATCTCGGCCCCGATCTCGGCCGCCACGCCGCAAAGTTCGGCCGCGTGTTGCCCCGACGGATCGCTCACCGTAAAGGTACGGGACTCGCCGCCGGTCACGTCAATTACAATCTCGATCGTATCGTCCGGCAGATGTTCGCGCACCTTTTCCGCCCATTCCACGAACGTCAGTCCGCCGGCGTCAAAGTATTCGTAGACTCCCAGGGCTTCGAATTGCGCGCTGTCGGCCAGCCGGTAGGCGTCCATGTGGAAGACAGGTGGCTCGCCGTCATACTCGTTGATGAGCATGAACGTCGGACTAACGGCGACTCCGTCGCCGGTGCCGGATACGCTGACCGCGGCCTGAACCAGCCGCGTCTTTCCCGCGCCGAGCGTGCCGCTGAGGGCCACCACGGTGCCCGGCCGCAGCGCGTGCACCAGCGCTTCTCCCAACCGCTGCGTGCCCTGCTCATCCAAGGCATGATAAATGACGCGTGTCATGGATCCTGGCCGTGCAAGTATCCCGTTGGTTCCAGCGGAAAGCGCTGTCCGTTCGGGCCGATACGTGTGATCTGCGCGCTGGACGTAAACTGGCCGATACGTGTCAGAGGAATGTCCAGCGGGCGGTCACTCGCCATCCGCGCCGCCGTTTCGGGGTCGACGGCCAGCAAGAGTTCAAAGTCTTCACCGTCCGATAATGCGTGATGGACAGCGTCGTGGCCGCTTTCGGAGGCAGCTTGATGCGCAGCGTCGGAGAGCGGGATCTGTGCGACTTCGACTTCCGCTCCGCACCGGCTGGCTTTGGCCATCCGGTGCAAATCCATCGCCAGCCCGTCGCTGATATCCATCCCTGCGTGGAGCGTGTAGCCGGAATGCAGCGCAAGCGCTTCGCGGACCCGCGGTTCGAATCGCAGATGCCATCCCAAACCGCTGCCGCCGAGGTGCCCGGTGACGAAGATCTGATCTCCGGGTCGCGCGCCGGCGCGGGTCAGTGGTCCCTCGCCGGCAGGTTCACCCAACACGGTAACGCTGATGACCAAAGGCCCGGACCACGTATTCGTGTCACCTCCCACGATGGCGACACCGTGGCGGCGGGCCAGGGGCAGCATGCCCTCGAAAAGTTCGATCGCCAGTTCCAGGCTCCGGCGACGCGGCAACGTCAATCCCACGACGGCAGCCCGCGGTCTGGCGGCCATGGCCGCCAGGTCGCTCAAGTTGACGCCCAGCGCCTTGTAGCCGACTTGCAGCGGTTTCGTCTTGTCCAACGAGAAATGAGTGCCATCGGCAAGCATGTCGACAGTCACGACGCAACACGATCCGCGGGCGAGAACGGCCGCGTCGTCTCCGATCCCCAGCTCCACAAACGGCTCCGAGGGAACGTGTTCTTTCAACCAGGCTACCAGCTCCGCTTCCACGTCCGTGATCCTTGACCAACCGCCCCCCATGCCATCGACGTCCGCGCGGCGCATTGTCACGCGAATCGGGGGGGCTCACAAGGACCCGCACCGGCCAAGCCATTGTCAACGGGTGGCCAGAGTACGACGCCCGGCGCTGTGCGGCCCCAGGTTCTCAGCCCCGGCGCCGAAGCCGTCCCTGCTCAGCGGGACCGGTGATGGGCCACGGACAAATGTCCAAAGTAAGTCCGGTCTCCACGGACGACATAAAACTTCAGCGGCTGCAGGGAGACAAAGTCGGGCCGGTTCAGGACGTAGGCCACGTTTTCCATGGAAACGGTTTCCCAGATGTGCATTCCCACCAGCACGTCGCCCGGACGGATACCCTCGCCGGCAGCCGGTCCTTGGGGCCGCACGTCCGTCACCAGTAAGCCGCCCCGGTAACGTCCCAAACGTTCCTGGCGTTGCGGAGAAGGAACATCCGTCAGTCGTATCCCCAACAGTTCCCAGGCCCGATCGTTGACGGCATTGCCTTCCCGCGGCGCGGATGCCAGCACCAGGTCCAACGGGAAGGACTTGCGGTTTCTGCGAACCATCAGCGGGATTTGATCTCCGCTGGGACGTCCCAGCAAGGCGCGTTCAAAATCGAGCGGACGGTGGATGGCGTGCGAGCCCACACTGGCGATTTCGTCGCCAGGACGAACTCCGCTGCGGGCTGCCGGGCTTTCGGGCTGGACCTGCATTACGACGATTCGCGGGGAATGTCCGCGGGGCTCGTCGAACACCAGGCCGTGCCATCGGTCTTCCAGCCGGCGAACGCTCATCAGGTCGGCGCTGACCTTCATGACCTTGTCGACCGGGATGGCAAAGCCGATTCCCTGTGCGCCGGACCGCACGGCGACATTGATGCCGATCATTTCTCCGTCAACATTCAGCAGCGGACCTCCCGAATTTCCCGGATTAATGCTCGCGTCGGTCTGGATCAGCTCGTCATAGGTTTGTGTTTCACTTATCTGCACCGTTCGGTGCAACGCGCTGATCACGCCACGCGTCACCGTATGTTGGTAGCCGTACGCATTGCCAACGGCAATCACCGGCTCGCCGGTCATCAGGTCGCTGGACGTTCCCACGCGAACGACGGGCACACTACCTTCGGCGTCGATCTTGATGATCGCCAGATCGGTTTTCATGTCGTGGGATACGGGCTTCGCAAGGTAGGTTTCGCCATCGGCCAGGGTGACTCGGATCTCGCGTACGCCGTCGATCACATGGTAGTTAGTGATGATGTAGCCGCGATCGTCGATCACCACGCCGGTTCCCATGCCATTTACGCGGCGCGTCCCGTCCGACGATCCAAAGTTATCGGAATCGCGAACGGTCTTCGGTCCCTGAATATTGACGACCGATGGCCGCGCGGCACGCACCGCTCGCACGATCGGAGTCATGCGGGCTGTTGATGGTTCGGCGTGTAATGGCGGGGCACAGAGGAGGGGCAGTGCCAGTGCGATCACTACAGCCGCGGGCCTTGCCGGGTGACGTACCATGGGCGGGGTGAATCCGTAGCGGATGAATGCCTTCACAAGCGAGTGGACTGCGGGGCAAGAAGGCGCCTGGCCCCCCGGCTGGTCGGCGACCAAATTTTCGCCGCTGGTGGGAATGGCGGCTCGCAAGATAGATCGGTCTGTTACCGCGGGAAGCTGCAGCCACCCCGGTGCCGGCCGTCACATGTTGCCTAAATAACCACCGGTTGGCCGGAGCCGTGCAACACGCGGCCGCCCTGGGCGTTAAAGTCGCACCACTCTGCCTGATCGACAAACACTCGCCGGGAAAATTCCAGCACGCAAGGAATTGACGAGTGCGCGGACAAGGAACCCCGCAGCCGGCGCCCAACGCCCAGCTCGCCGGGCCTCTGTTGGGTGCCCTGGGGCCATTTGCCGCGCCGCCTTGAATAGGACGTTCCGCTCGAGAAAACACAGCGGTCAGTACAGCGGTCAGTAGTGGGATTGTCGCGAAACCGGCAAGACTCAGATCTTGCGATCGATGAGCAACTTTGTGGCCCCCTGGAGCAGCAGAAACACGACCAGCACGGCCAGCAGGGCCAGGGGCCAGAACCGGGCAAGACGCAGCCCGATGGCATCCGCCAAACCGACGAGCAACAGCCCCAGCATGGCTACCATCATCAGGCCGCATCCCGTCGCGGCCGCAATACCCTTGAAGGTCGAGGATTCAGAAACGTTGTCGAACCCCACATCGATGCGACGTCCCTTGGCCAGGCTCTTGTCGACCAGCTGGCACGTCTCGACGCAGCGTGCGGCGAGAGTAAATGGCTCCGACAGGGATGGGGATGCCAGGCAGGCCTCCAAGTGTTCGATGGCCGCGGCGGCATCGTCATAGGGCACCGGCGCGGCCACCGGACCGGAAGCGCCCACGCGGGAGAATTGCCAGTGTGAAGCGTCCTCGGGCATCACCAGTTCCACCGATTCATGGGACGCCTCGACGGCAAGCAAGCCGCGTGCGAGGCCGCCCTCAGAGACCAGTGACCATTTCACGCCGGGTCCGGCGCCAGGCTGCCACTGCACGGTCAGGCCAGCGTAGGATGGAGGCGTGGAGACGAAAGCCAGCAACGTGTCGGCTGTCCCCAGCAACCGGGACGTGACGACCAGGTCGCGGGACAACTGCCCGAGGACGCTCGACCGATCGACGCTCGGCAAGGTACGCTCCACGCGCACCGCGCGAAGCGCGCACCCCATTCCGAGGGATTCCCGGATCCAATCCGCCAGGGCGAGTACTGCCGGCGCGTTTTGTCCGGGGATATGAGGGATCAGCACGCCTTGCGTTTCCTGGCGTATCATGTCCAATTCGTAATAGACGTCCGCGTTCAATACGGCCGGATGCACGACCAGCAGCGCAACTCTGGCCTGCGCCAGTCTTCGAAGCTGCTCGGCGCGAAGCGATTCCTGCTCCGCGTCCGCCCGGCCGACGGCGACGGCGTCGGCCGTGCCCGGATCCATCAGGTGCATCCAGTCCGGCACGCGACGAGCGACGAGCCCGAAACCGGCGACCTGGTCGCCCGCATCGTTTTGCACAGCGATCAGCCCATGTCCTGCGGCGGCGGCGGCCTGGGCCAGCCGCTCGATATGGGGATCACGGCCTAGGATGGCAATGCGCATAAGATCACCCGCTGCCTCGGAGGTCGGGCCCAATGCGACCGTCGTGCCGACGATTGCACACGTAACAAGGCGATCGTACCGTATCGACCGGTACCTGGCGACGGGCCTCGTCAATCGATGCCGGGACTTTTAGCGCCTGTTTCAGAATCCGATTTTGCTGTGACATTTCCCGGGCACGGAGCCATCACCGGGCATCTTGAAACGGCTTGTCATATTCCCGAGTTGCTCCATCCGAAGGGTTGTTGGATAATCGAAGCTATGCGTTACGTGATGATTCTCACAACGTTGCTTTCCGGGGCACTGCTGTGCGGCGCGGCGGCCGCAGAGAGCCAGGTGCCTCCCGACTCTGCCGCCATCGAAGAGTGGATCGAGCAACTCGACAGCGATGCCTTCTGGGTGCGGGAACGCGCATCGGAGAATCTGCGGCGCGCGGGGGGCGCGGCCCTCGATCCGCTCACGCAGGCCGCGGAAAGTCCGGTGGCGGAGGTTTCGGCGCGCGCGGCGCGGATCCTGCTGGAACTGAGTGAAACTTCCAATCGTGACGTGGCGCTGGTGGCCTTGCAGCGACTCGCCCATTTGAACAACCGGCGGTGGGAGCGCGACGCGGCCATCGCTGTGCTGGAGCGTATGCAGGAGGAGAAAGCCGTCGCCGAGCTCAACCGCATGGGTGCCACGGTACGTGGCGAGCATCACGCGGGCGGCGGTATCATCGTGCTGGAGTTGAACCTGGGGGATGAATACCGGGGGGGCGACGAAGGGTTGAAGTTTGTCGGCGACTTGAAGTCCCTGCAGACGCTGCGCGCCTATCACGCTCCTATTACCGACCAGGGCTTGAAGGAGCTTAAGCCGCCTCCAAGTCTCGTGCTAGCACAGTTTTACGGCACGCAGATCACGGACGCCGGTCTGCAAGCGTTTCGCGAATCGTTTCCAGACATCCACGTCGATTTTGGGCGGGGAGCGTTTTTGGGTGTGCGTGGATTGGAACCGCCCAACCCTGCCCAGGTCTCCGACGTCATTCGAGGATCCGCGGCCGATGCCGCTGGCATCATGCGCGGCGACGTTATCACCAAGGTAGACGGCCAGCCGGTGAAGGACTTTCAGGAACTGAAGGAACGGATCGGCAAGCATCGCGCCGGCGACAAAGCCACACTCGAGGTCTCTCGCAACGGACAGAACCTCACCAAGCAAGTCGTCCTCGGTCGCTGGCAGTAGCCCGCCGCACATCATTGAGCCGCCGGTCGCGGCAGCGCACCTCTCGCCGCCGCGGTGAGACCTGCCAAAGTCACCGATTTCTGGTACCTTGTCTTGTCCTCCGCGGGACCGAATTCCGCTCCAGATCCGACCACTCGGAATGCGTCGGCGGGCACGCTACAACCACTCAACGTCGACGGACGTAAGTCTGTATCGTGCAACGCCCCGACGCCGGTGTGGGAATAATACGGCAATGACCCATCCCCCGTCATCCTCGGACACGGCCAGCGGAACGGGTCGGCGGATTCAGGAACCGCCACGCACCTTCTTGGGGACCTTACGCCAGATCGGCCCCGGACTCATCATCGCCGGCGCCATTGTGGGATCCGGAGAACTGATTGCGACCACGTTGACCGGCGCCCAAGCTGGCTTCTGGCTGTTGTGGCTGATCATCTGCGGTTGCGTGATCAAGGTCTTTGTCCAGGTTGAGCTGGGCCGGTATGCCATTATCAATGGCCAAACAACACTCAAAGCGCTCCTCCAGGTCCCGGGACCACGGTTGCGTATCTCCCTGGTTCGCTCTGCTGGCCGCACGCTCGCGGGCAACTGGCTGTTGCTGTATTGGATATTGATGTTTACAGCCGGCGTGGGTCAGTTGGGGGGCATCGTAGGGGGCGTTGGCCAGGCCATGGCCATCAGCGCCCCGATCACCGAGTCTGGTCGCCGTTATAACGCAGCCGTGGAGGTGAGGACCAAGAGCATCATCGCTCGTCACGCGCGCCAGGCGCTGCAGGGCAGCCCGCCTGCCGGCCAGGCGGGGGCCGGGCGGCAAGCATCCCAGCCAGACGATCTGGCTGTGTTGAGAACGGCGGCCCACGACCACAAAATCTGGGCCGCGATTCTGGCCGTGGTGACATCGATGCTGTTGATGGTGGGGCGATACGGATTCATTCAAGCCGTGGCCACGGTAATGGTCACGGCCTTTACGGCAGTGACGCTCATCAATCTGGCCGCCCTTCAGACGCACGCGGCATACGCCGTCGATTGGTCGGAAATCGTCCGCGGCCTGAGTCTTCGGATTACGCCCGCGAGCGAAGCCATCGGCGGTTCCCCACTGGTCACGGCGCTGGCCACGTTCGGGATCATCGGTGTCGGTGCCTCGGAACTGGTTGCCTACCCCTACTGGTGTTTGGAAAAAGGGTACGCCGTGCATACCGGAACGCCCGACGGCTCCGCTGCCTGGGCGCGACGCGCGGCCGGCTGGATGCGTGTCATGCGGTGCGATGCATGGTGTTCGATGGTCATCTACACCTTCGCGACGGTGGCTTTCTACATACTGGGGGCAGCCATCCTGGGGCGTATACGCCTGCTGCCGGAGGGGGCGGAAATGATCCGTACGCTGGCCGTTATGTACGAACCGGTCTTTGGTCGCTGGGCGCAGGTGCTGTTTCTGTTCGGGGCCTTCGCCGTACTGTATTCGACGTTTTTTCTGGCCAACGCGGCGAACTCCCGCCTGCTGGCAGACGCGTTGGGTGTCGTGGGTGTGGCTTCTGTCGAGGAAGATCGTTACCGAGCGCGGGTGCGCTTGTTTGGCGGGTTGTTGCCGCTGCTGAGCCTCGTGGTGTACGTCCTGTTTCCCAGACCAACGCGGCTGGTGCTGGCCAGCGGTGTGATGCAGGCCATCATGTTGCCGATGCTCGCCGGTGCGGCTTTGTACTTTCGTTTCCGGATGTGCGATTCGCGTTTGCGTCCGGGAATACTGTGGGACGTCGGGCTGTGCACTTCGTCGCTGGGTATGCTCCTGGCGGGCGGTTGGCTGGCAGCCAGCAAGCTCCTTTCGCTCTTTTGAAAGCGGCGCCCAACAAGCTCCGGTGTCGGTCCACGCGACCGCCGTGGTCCGCCGAGATGCGCTGCAATCCTGGCTTTTGGACGAACGGTTTGATCGACGTCCAGGGACGCAGCGGCCGGTTCGGTCAGGTTGCCCAACGGCGTATGGGTTCGCCGGCGCTCGGCCGATTCGTTGTGCGACGCTTGCAAATCACGACCGGATCGTGCACATTGACGTAAATCTTGCAACAAACGCCTCGGCAAACGCGATGCGGCACGCCATCGTCGGCTCCCGTCGCGCGTGTGCTTTGCGGACCTGAGGCCCGCGACGCCCTTTGACGCCTTCTCGCGTCGCTCCTCCTCGGGCCAATCCGGTCAGAATGGGAAAAGATTTATGGCCAAAACAATGGAATCCTCGCCGGGCAAGCGGATCCTGCTCGTGGACGACGATCAGGAAATCATCGAGTCGCTTCGTATGGCGTTGCAGTCCAAGGGCTACGAGATCTTGATTGCCCGCGACGGCAACCAGGGACTGGCGATGGCCGAGCGGGAAGATCCGGACCTGATGATCCTGGATATGATGATGCCCAAGCGCAGCGGTTTTCTGGTGCTGGAGAAACTGCGACGCAGTCGGCCCGTTCCCTTGCGGGTGATCATGATCACGGCCAACGAAGGCAGCCGACACAAGGCGTATGCGGAAATGTTGGGCGTGGACGACTATATCCGCAAGCCGTTCGCCATGGACCGGCTGATGGAGAGCGTCAACCGGCTGCTCGCCTGACGCGGGGCGAATCCTCCGGGCGTGCGGGCCCGGCCAGCGCCCGTCTTACCGGCTTGGCGGGTGGGGCAGGCAAAATTCACAACGGCGAGTACCGGGGCGCTGCTTGCTGCGCGCAAGTCTCTGCTGTTAAACGTGATGGGGCGTGCCCGCGAGGTCTGCCCATCCGGTCAATTCCGCCAAGATAGTAAACTCCATATTGCCCGCCCCGGATTTTCACCCGATACTTGATGAGGAAGAGGCTCGTCGGCGGTCGTTCCACGAGAACAGGTGTCGGCGCCTTGCGGTACGCAGGAAGCAGGCCGCTTCCCTTCTCTTTTCCCAGCGCTCTTTGCCAATCTTTTTGTGCCGCGGCTCCGCGGAACAACGTAGTCTTAGGACTTCCGCAGAGTCCTGTTCGTACTGGCGCATCCTGGTCATCCCGTAGTTTCAACGTTTGCTGCTGCGCGTCGCGCCGTTCGGCCATCCGAGCGACATGCAGCATGGGAGTGATGGGAGCAATGCGGCGGTGCGCGCGGCGCGGAAGGAATGCTCCAGGGTGCCGTGGCGCGGAGGATGGATCAGGTTGCCAGGAGGAATCGTGCGTCATCCAGGACCGATATTGAAAACGCTTTTGGATCGAAATGGAACATCCGGCTGTATGGGTTTCCAGGCGGTGGCCTTGGTCTTCCGCCGGGGGCGTCATGCGCACAACGGGCGGACAAGGGAGAGGATGCGATGAATAACGGCAGGTCGATTATCACGCTGGTCGGTGCCCGCCAGGATCTGGAACAGTTCCGGCGCAAAAACTGGGTCGGATGCTTCGAGGAATACCTGGACATCGTCAGGGGCGATCCCTCGGTGACGCGGACAGCATACGAACGCGTATACGACATGGTCATGTCGTACGGCGTGGAGACCTACGACGACAAACGCGAGAAGCGCACTCGATATTGTTTCTTCGACGATCCCGACGACCACGGCAAGGACGCTGTGTTCGGGCTGGAGGAACCCTTGCAGCGACTCGTGAATGCCTTCAAGAGTGCCGCCAAGGGGTACGGCATTGAGCGGCGAGTTTTGCTGCTTCACGGACCGGTGGGCAGCAGCAAGAGCACGATCGCCCGCCTCTTGAAGAAGGGACTGGAGCGCTACAGTGCCCGGGACGAGGGCGCTTTGTACACCATCGGATGGACCGCTGACGACGGTTCGGACGAGATCTTCTGGTGTCCCATGCACGAGGAACCGCTGCACCTGATCCCGGAGCGCTTCCGGCGTGATGTGGTGGCTTCGTTGAATGCCGAAGTCCCCGCCGACGGATACTGCGTGCGGATCAAGGGTGAACTGTGTCCCTTCTGTCGCTACATCTACGCGGAGAAACTCAGAAAACACGATGGCGACTGGACGCGCGTCGCGGGTGATGTGCGCGTGAAACGCCTGATCTTGAGCGAAAAGGACCGCGTTGGCGTCGGGACGTTTCAGCCCAAGGACGAGAAGAATCAGGACGCCACGGAACTGACCGGAGATATCAACTACCGGAAGATCGCCGAATACGGCAGCGACAGCGATCCACGGGCCTTTAATTTCGACGGCGAATTCAATGTCGCCAATCGCGGGATTATTGAGTTCGTGGAAGTGCTCAAGCTTGACGTGGCGTTCCTTTACGATCTGCTAGGTGCCAGCCAGGAACACCGCATCAAACCAAAAAAGTTCGCACAGACCGACATCGATGAAGTGATCATTGGGCACACGAACGAACCGGAGTATCGGAGATTGCAGAGCAACGAATTCATGGAGGCGCTGCGGGACCGCACGGTGAAGATCGATATCCCGTATGTCACCACGCTGGCGAATGAGATTCGCATCTACGAGCGAGACTTTAACAAGGGCTCGGTGCCCGGAAAACACATCGCCCCACATACCATCGAAATGGCGGCCATGTGGGCGGTGTTGACTCGGCTGGAAGAACCCAAGAACGCGAACCTTACGCGCCTCCAGAAACTCAAGCTGTACAACGGCAAAAGCCTGCCGGGGTTTACTGAAGAAAACATCAAGGAGTTGCGTGAGCAGGCTGTGTCGGAGGGCATGTTCGGGATCTCGCCTCGCTACATCCAGGACAAGATATCCAATGCCCTGGTTGCGCACCCTGAAGCCCGATCGGTCAATCCGTTCATGGTGCTGAATGAGCTTGCCGCGGGTCTCAAGCATCACAGCTTGATCACTTCCGAAGAGACAAAAGACAAGTACCGCGACCTGCTCGGAGACGTCCGGGAAGAGTACGAAAACATCGTCAAGAACGAAGTGC
>CAZNKT010000053.1:0-40824 GCA_964573605.1 uncultured Pirellulales bacterium | reverse complement strand
AATAATGAATCGCCGGAGTTTGGCTGGTTTCCCTTGCGCCAGAGTCTGGCGACTTCGGCTGCTTCCACGGATATCGTGCCATTTCGGTCTGGACGAAGCGGTTTGGATCACTTCAAATGAGGATTCACGGGATGTCCAGATTTCTCTGGCCGAAGCCCTCATTTGGAAAGCGTGTCATCGGAGGACCCTACGCATGGCTACGGCTACCCGGCAGGCGAAGGCTCGCGTCAACCCGTTCCACCGGCGTCTCGGACAGTTGACCTTTCATCAAGCGTGCCAGCTTCTGGGAGACCAAGGCAAAGAACTTCTGGCCGCGGGACAGCGCAAGTTCGACGTGGATCCCGAGGATGTCTACCTGGGCGGAGACCTGCTCCGCGTGCGGATGAATGATCCGGATGTGGCGATGCAGCAGGTGATTGTCACGATCACGCTGCAGGGACGGCGGTCCCGGGAGCTTCGTCACAATTGTGACCAGTGCGAAACGCCGTGTGCCCATCTGGGCGCAGCCCTTGCCTATTTACTCGACGCCAAAACCGTCATGGGATTGGCCGAGCCGCCCGACCCGAACGTGCCGCTCGAGAATCTGACGGGGGACGAATTGTGGCGGCGGGCCCTTGCGGATCGAGAACAGCGTGCCCGCCAAGAAACCATGACCGTTCGCTCGATGGACACCTCGCGCCCCTGGACCGACTATGTCGTGACAAGTCATCGATCAGGCAAGACTTACCGCGTGGCACTGCGCGGCGATCAGGCAGGACAATCGTACTGCTCGTGCCCGGATTTCAGGACCAACCACCTGGGCACCTGCAAACACATTCTGCACGCTCTGGAGAAGGTCCGCTCTCGATTCTCAGCCGCCAAGCTGCGCAGGCCCTATTACCGAAAAAACGTCTCCCTGCGAGTGCATTATGGTTCGCCCCGAGGTTTGCGGTTTAATCTGCCCACGCGCGCGGACGATCGCCTGCTGGAGATCATCGGGCCGCACGCGGAACAGACATTGACGGATGCCCACGGCGCCATGCAATTGATTGCGTCGATCGAGAACCTGGGCTGGGACGTGCATGTCTATCCCGACGCGGAAGAGCTGGTCCAGTCACAACTTGTGCAGGACCGATTACGCGAAGAGGCCAACAAAGTCCGCCAGTCGGTGGATAATCATCCTCTTCGCAAAAGCCTGCTCAACACGGAGCTTCTCCCGTACCAGCTGGACGGCATCGCTTTCGCCGTGGGAGCGGGTCGCGCCGTGCTCGCCGACGACATGGGGCTGGGAAAAACCATTCAGGGGATCGGAGTCGCGGAACTCTTGGCCCGGTGGGTCGACATCACGCGAGTCCTGGTCGTCTGCCCGGCTTCACTGAAGAGCCAATGGCGCAACGAAGTCTCACAGTTCTCGGATCGTTCCTCCCAGCTCGTCATGGGCCGTGCAACGGCGCGGTCGGAACAATACTCCGACGATTACTTCTTCACCATTTGCAACTACGAACAGGTATTGCGGGACCTGACAGCCGTCGAATCCGTGCCATGGGATCTGATCATACTCGACGAAGGACAACGCATTAAGAACTGGGAATCAAAGACCAGCCAGGTCATCCGGCTGCTGGAAAGCAACTTCAGGTTGGTCCTATCGGGCACGCCACTGGAAAATCACCTGGGTGAACTCTTCACGGTTGTCCAATTCGTGGACGAAACGCGACTCGGACCGGCTCACCGTTTCATCCACAGGCATCGCGTCGCGGACGAACATGGAAAAGTAATTGGATACCGGCGCCTTGACGAATTGCGCGAGTCGCTGCGGCCCGTGCTGCTGCGCCGGACGCGCTCCGAGGTCGCGAGGCAACTGCCCGATCGCACGGACGAAATCGTACGGATCCAACCCACTGCCGAACAGGCGGAAATGCACGACGCTCAGCTACACATCGTCGCGCAGATCGTGAGAAAAAAGTTTTTGACGGAAATGGATTTGCTCCGTCTGCGCCGCGCGTTGGCCATCGCCAGGATGTCGGCCGACAGCACGTACCTTGTTGATCAAACGGAACCGGAATACAGCAGCAAACTGGACCGACTGGCCGAGCTGCTCGGCGACCTCATCGTTGATCCTGAAAACAAGATCGTTATCTTTAGCGAATGGCGACGGATGCTGGACCGGGTCGGCCTGATTCTGGAACGGCTTGACGTGGATTTTGTCCGGCTGGATGGCCAAGTTCCGCAGAAGCAGCGTCCGGCGATTGTGTCCCGCTTCCAGAACCATGAAATCTGCCGCGTCATTCTCATGACGAATGCGGGCAGCACCGGACTGAATCTGCAAGCCGCGAACGTCGTGATCAACGTTGACTTGCCCTGGAATCCCGCCGTGCTCGAGCAACGTATCGCGCGCGCGCATCGAATGGGTCAGCAGAATCCCGTGCACGTGTACAAGCTCCTGACAGAGGACACGATCGAAGAGAGATTGTTGGACACCTTGGATGCCAAGCAGAATCTGGCGGACGCGTCGCTCGATATTGAGTCACAACTGACTGAGGTCACGATGGTAAGCGGTATCGAGGACCTGAAACGACGGTTGGAGACATTGATCGAGCCCGGCCGTCGAGCTCCCATCGACCAGAGCCAGCGGATGCGCGTGGAGACCGAGACTGCGGAGATTGCCCGCCATCGTGAACGAATTTCCGTTGCCGGAGGCGACCTGGTGGGAGCCGCACTCAAACTGGTCGGAGAGCTCGCCGGGATGAACAATACGGCAGACCCCGCCCGCGAAAGGGTGGATAAGCTTTACCAGAATCTCACCGATTGTGTCGAACGTGACGCGTCGGGGCGCCCGCAACTGAAGATCACCTTGCCCGATACGAACGTACTGCGCGGGTTCGCCGAAGCGTTGGCACGTTTGCTGTAGCATTTTCACATTCCTTCCAAGGGCACGCGGGCGCGGGTTCGGCGCCCGGATCCGCCGCGGCCTTGCCCCGCCGAGTTGCCGTGCGTTTGATCCCCGGGCAGCGCCCGGAACGAACCAGACGCTTCGCGAATTGGGAAAATGCTCCAAATAAATACACCCGATCGGCGCTGGGCGTGTTACACCACGTGGGGTCGCGGAATCGGTACGATGAACTTTCCGCCTCGGCCGCGATATTCGGACTGCTGTTGAGCGATCTCTTCCAGAAAATTCCAGGATAGCAACAACACGTAGTCAGGCATGGTCTCCAGAATTCTGTTTACGGGAACGATGGGAATCTCCTTGCCCGGCATGTACCGACCGTGCTTGAATTCATTTCGGTCCGCGACGAATTTAATGACATCTGGACCGAGGCCAACGTAGTCGAGCAGCGTGCAGCCCTTTGCTGCTGCACCATACGCGGCGATGGAACGATGCTGTGCCATGAGCTGGTCCATCAGGTCGCGAAGCTCACTTTTCACTTGGCCCACTCGGGCCGCAAATCCACGCAGGAATTCCAAGCGCGCGATTCCTTCGCGATGTTCCATCTCCAGCAGCTGCGGCACCGTGCCGTCGGGAACGTGTTTCTTGCCTACATAGAGCCGAAGTGATCCTCCATGAATGGGGTAACGTCTGATCTCGTTGATGAAGAGACCATTTTGCCGAAAAAGTTCGTCGAGTGCCGTCACGGAGAAATAATAAACGTGTTGGTGATAGATCGTGTCGAATTCGCAATGGTCCAATAAGTCCTTGAAATAGGGGAACTCGAAGACCGCGACGCCGTCCTCTTTGAGAAGCAGCGCCAGCCCGGCCACGAAGCCGTTGATGTCGGGGACGTGGGCGAGAACGTTGTTGGCATGGATAACGTCGGCGGAAGGATAGTCTTCAGCCAAGCGTCTGGCCAAGTCACGAGTGAAAAAAGCTTCCAGGGTCGGCACGCCCCGTCGCCTGGCCGCTCGTACGGGCGCCGTGGCCGGATCGACTCCCAGTGCCGGTATTCCCCGGTCAACGTAGTTGCGCAGCAGATAGCCATCATTGCTCGCCAATTCGACCACAAAGCTGTGCGAGCCTAACCGGCGGCCTTCGATCAGTTCATCGGCGCTCGTTTGGAAATGTGCCAGCAGTGTTGGGGACACGGAAGAGAAGTACGGGTAACGGTCCGTGAAAAGTACTTCCGGGGGGACAACGTCCAGAAGTTGGACGAGGTGGCAATCTTCACACATGCCGACCCGCAACGGAAATTTCATTTCCTCCGTATCCAACTCCTCCTCGGTGCGCAGCCGGTCGGCGATACTGGTCTGGCCCAGGTCCAAGAAAAGCGCAACGGCTTCAGCGTCACAAGATCGGCACTTCGTACGATGACGTTTCATCCGTGGGTTCGCCTTCATGGTGACGTGGGAACACACCACCTCATGTCCTCGTCCAAGTCGCCGGCGGCCATCAAGTGCTGAATATGGGCGACACGGCTGAACTGCGATCCTTCGAATGCCTGGGCAGACAGACCGACGCGCGTGAGCGTATCCAACAGCTGGTCGGCGCCGCGGCGTGCTGTCCATTGGGGTTTAAAGCCAGGGAGCGTTCGGGCAATCGTGTTGCAATCGACCCGGTAACACCGCGTGTCCGGACCGGCATTGCTTGCATATTCGATACGGCAATTCGGCGCAACTTTCTTGACGATGTCCGCCAGATCGCGGATCTGGTAGTTCTCGGCAGTTGTGCCGATATTGAACGCCCTATTGTGAACTCGATCACGAGGACTTTCTAAAATCGTCACGTAGGCTCTGGCGATGTCCTCGACATGAACAAGCGGCCGCCACGGAGTACCGTCGCTCTTCAAAACGATTCTTCCGGTAGTGACCGCCCAGGCGACAAGATTGTTGAGCACCAGGTCGAACCGAATACGCGGCGAGACGCCGTAGGCGGTCGATGCGCGAAGAAAGGTGGGGCTGAAATTCGGATGCGCGAGCTGCCTTACCGCTTTTTCGACGTTGGCCTTGGATTCCGCGTACGGCGTGACGGGGCGAAATGGCGCCTGCTCCCCGACGAAATCACTGCCCGCGGCTCCGTAAACCGAACACGAAGACGCGAAGAGAAACCGGGAGATACCGACGTCGCTCGACTTCCGCGCCAGTCGAACCGAGGCTTGTTCATTGATTTCCCGGGTGATACGCGGGTTCAGACTGCCCAGGGGATCGTTTGACAATGCCGCCAAATGGATCACGGCGCCACACCCATGTAGATGTTCCCGGCCGACGTCACGAACGTCCATGGCGAATGAGGGAATATCGGGCAAACATCCGGTATACGTGCAGGCGCTGTAGAGATCGGCATCCAGTCCCACGACCTCATGGCCGTTCTCGAGCAGCATCGGCACGAGTGTTGCGCCGATGTATCCTCTGTGTCCGGTTACCAATACGCGCACCGGCTACTCCCACACGCGCCACGGCGCGTTTTGTGTTGCCCACAGCTGTTCAAGCCGGCGTTTGTCGCGGAGCGTGTCCATGCATTGCCAAAAGCCGTCGTGCTTGTAGGCCATCAGTTGCCCCTCGGCAGCGAGACGTTCCATGGGCTCGCGCTCCCAATGTGTCGAGTCACTACTGATGAAGTCCAGGACATCGGGTTCTAGTACAAAATAAGCGCCATTGATCCAACCTTCACTGGTCTGAGGCTTTTCCGTAAAGCTGGTCACGCAATCCCCATCAAACTCGAAATGGCCGAATCGCGCGGGAGGGTGAACGGCAGTTACGGTCGCCAATCGTCCGTGCCGCTTATGAAAAGCCAAGAGTCCCGTAAGGTCGATATCACCCACGCCATCACCCCATGTCAGCATGAACGTGCGGTTTCCCAGCCAGGGCTTCAGCCGCCTCAACCTTCCGCCCGTTTGGGTCTTTTGGCCTGTATCCACGAGGTCAACGCGCCACGGGCAAAAATTGTTGTTATGAAACTTGACCGTTCCCTTTCCGGTGTTGACGCTCATGTCGCTGTGCAGCAGCGCGAAGTCTTGCATCCACCGTTTGATTACCTCCCCTTTGTAACCCAGGGCGACGACGAAGTCGCGGAAATTATGATGGGAATAATGCATCATGATGTGCCAGAGGATTGGCTTACCGCCAATCTCAATCATCGGCTTGGGACGGAAGTCCGTCTCTTCCGCCAAACGGGACCCAAGACCACCAGCAAGAATCGCGACCTTCATGTATTGTCCGGCGGATGGAAACTCCATCCTGTTGTATTACGCGAGAAAGTGGTCACGGCGGCATCGGTCGCGCGGCCGAATGCAAACACCGAGCACACGAACGGTGCACCGCGAGGCGATCGCGGCCCGCGTGCGGAACCGGGCAAACTATACCGGGCAAACTATTTTGAAACGCCCCGGGCTGCTATGTATGATTGTAATTAGCTCACGGCCCGATTTGAAAATTTTTCTTGCCGATGCACGACCGTGTTATCTTCCTGCTCTCGGTCCCCCGGTCGGGATCCACGCTGCTCCAGCGCATCCTGGGCGCGCACCATGAAATAGAGACTGTCTCCGAGCCGTGGCTGTTGCTTCCGCTGGCCTACATGCTGAAAAAACGCGGATGTTTTGCCGAGTACGAGCACCATACGATGACGGTGGCTCTGGAAGACCTGATTCGTGAGCTGCCCAGAGGGAGAGAAGACTTTCTGGAGGAGTTGCGGACGTTCGTGCTCAGAATCTATGCCAAGTCCTCGGGGGGAAAATCCGCCTATTTTCTCGATAAGACCCCCAAGTATTACCTGATCATAGACGAAATCGCCGAAATATTTCCGGACGCCAAGTTCGTCTTTCTGTGGCGCAACCCGCTGGCGATAGTCGCGTCCATCATGCGCACTTTTCAGGGCGGGAAGTGGAACCTCTACCAGGCCAAGGCGGATCTCTTTTCGGGCATCGAGAATCTCGCGAAAGCGTACAGACGGCTGGACGGCCGAGCCATCGGCGTTCGTTTTGAGGACCTGATCGACAAGCCGGCGCCGACCGTCGAGAAACTTCACCGTTATCTGGAGCTTGACTATGAACCGGAGACTCTCCAGGCATTCGTCGATGTTACGTTGCGGGGTAAAATTGGCGATCCCACCGGGATGAAGTCATATCAGACATTGAATCGGGAGCCCTTGAACAAGTGGAGCACGACCCTTTCGAATCCGATTCGCAAAGCCTGGTGCCGGCGTTATCTGAATTGGATCGGAAGTGATAACCTAAGGATGATGGGTTACGACCTGGAAACATTGCTCGATGCACTGGAAGCGTTGCCGACATCGCTGCGCTATGTCTTTAGCGACAGTGTCCGAATCGGCTATGGTGTCATCTATTCCATTTTTGAGCCTAGAATACTGTACAGCAAGATCCAAAACTACCGTTCCTGGCAGCACCTTCACGCGCATCGGTAATTCACATTGAAAGTCGCGTTTGTTTATCCCCACGCCGTTATCCCGGTACCGCCGGTGGGTCTCTCCGATTCGCTGGCCATCGTGATGCACGAACTTTCCAGCCGCCTGGCAACAACATGCGATGTGTTTGTCTACTCGAAGCGTATTCGAGGCCAGTCCCGGGTAGCCGTCCACGAAGGCGTGACTTACAGACGCGTGCGGGTGCTACCCGATCGGCTTCTCGGAAGTCTCGAGCTGCTACGATTTGCCAGGCGACGAATTCCCAGATGGCCGTTTCGGATGACCCGGCTGTACTATCCGAAGTTTGCCCGTGAAGTAGCCCGCGATATCCGCGCACGAAACTGTGATGTGATTCACGTGATCAGTGTGACTAGTCTCCTGCCCGTCCTGCGTCGCATGAATCCGCGGGCGCGGATCGTTTTGCACAGCGAGGACCACGCGTTGGCGGATTTCGCAAGTAACAGGCTGACCCGGCGACTGGCAGATGCCGACCTGGTGCTGGGATGCAGCAACTTTGTGACCAACAACATAAGGACACGCTTACCCCGCCTGGAAGCGGGCGTGAAAACGCTCTACAACGGCGTCCGCGCCGACGGCAACACGGCGGGCCACCTGCCGTCAGCCCGGTCGCCCGGCGCCGACACCATGAAGATCCTGTACGTGGGCCGCATCTCCCCTGAAAAAGGTGTGCATGTGCTGCTGGATGCCATGCGTTCTGTTTGGCGTCGTGATCCCAATGTCTTGCTGCAGATCGCCGGACCGCATGCAATCGCCCCCAAAGAATACGTGGATCCGTTCGATGAAGATTTTTTGCTGAGGCCGCTACGCGGCTTTTATCATTCGCCGGGAAGTTATGCGGAGCGCCTCAATCGTCAGCTCAATTCCGATAAGGCGGACCGAGTGCGTTATCTGGGCGCGATTCCGAATTCTGAACTCAGCATCCTGTACGCTCGTTCCGATGTTCTCGTTGTGCCCTCGGTTTGGCACGAACCTTTCGGCATTCCGGTCATTGAGGGCATGGCGGCCGGGCTACCGGTCATTGCCACCAGGGGCGGTGCATTTCCAGAAATCGTTGCGGACGGTACGACAGGCCTGCTGGTCGGCCGGGGCGATGCGGACCAGCTGGCCAAGGCCATCTGTCGCCTGATTGACAACCCACAACAAAGACAGTCCATGGGAAAGGCCGCCCGCGAGCGGGCGCAGAACACCTTCTCCTGGGACATCATTGCCGACCAGTTGCTGAGTTACTATCGTTCGATGGAGGGGAAAGATTGATAGGCCTCGGCGCGCGAGGCCTGTCTACCGCAAACGTCCACAAGTGCGCCGGCGCGCTTGTGCAGGGCCTGTCCGCCGTCGTGTGGCAAAGATTGCGGTCATCCCTGATTCCCGGTCAACAAGCGCCTCATTTCGAGGTTTCTTTCGCTCTGACCTGGTCCGGACCTGGCGAGGGCGAAATGAACGCGTTCTTGACGCGTTCCGCCAGACTGAGTGTCGTGGGCGCGGCAACCGCCAACACATCGACGGCCATCCGCACCGTGTTCCAGTTGGTAAACCACCAGACAACCAGTTTCCTGTGGCACGCCATCCGTTCCCGGAAACCACGCACGTTTCTGGGAATCATGCGCAGATACTCGCAGTAGAGTCGCCATGTCGGCAGCGATATGTGGCCCTGATTCCTGGCATCGTGCCATACCGCTCTGTCACGCGGTCGAGCTTGTGCGCGCGAATAGCGTGCGGCATGATCACGGACCAGCAACAGGGGTTTGGCAATCTGAGCAAAACAGCCCCGCAGCGCGAGTTCGGCCAGCAGAGCGCGATCCGCACCATGGAAACTTTCGAGTAACAATGAAGCTTCGAGTACGCGTCGCCGAAACACCCCCATCACTTCGTACGCAGGATGTGGCCTGAGCACGACCGCGCCAAAGCGAGTGGAAACCGAATGGGAATCGGAACCGCTGAGCTCACTATCGTAGGCTCCAAGTTCACGACCGCCGGCATCGATGTACATCAGGTGCGTTTGACAGAGCACGCACTCGGAATCCGACTCGAGCATGGCCACGCATTCGGCCAGGTAATCGGCGTGAAGCAAATCGTCATGCGGCACCCACTTAAAATACTTTCCTCGCGACAAATGGAACGTGCGATTGTAGTTCGGGTGCGCGCCGAGATTCGAACGATTGCGGTGGTACTGAACCCGAGGATCTCGGTTTGCATATTCCCGGCAGATCTGCGGCGTGGCGTCGACGGATGCGTTGTCCGATATGATAAGTTCCCAATGTTCCCAAGTCTGCGCAAGTATCGATTCAATGGCGTCGCGCAAGTATTCGGCACCGTTGTAAACCGGCATTCCAAGACTGACCAGGGGCGCAGGCACCATCGCAGTGTGGTACGTTGCGGAATTTGGTGAAGTGGGCGGCATCAGCGGTGTCGCTCCGCGTCGTAAACCCATCCTTTTTTGCGGCCGGTCCGTCTTCCTAATTATAATACCAGGATCGACCTCCCACGAGCACGCGGCCATGGTAGAGGGACAATCCGCTGAAGCAGTCCGATCGGCTCCGGCATCCGCCATGCGCGGTTGTCGAATCCTCATCGTCACGCCGCAACCTTTTTATGAGGAACGAGGTACACCGATTGCCGTGCGGCACGTGGCCCATGCCCTGAGCACATTGGGCTGCGAGGTGGACGTGCTTGCTTTTCCCGTGGGTAAAGGCGTCGCGTTTCAAAATTGCCGGATCCTTCGCACTCCCAATCCCACCCGCATCCGCAATGTACCCATCGGCTTTTCGTACCGCAAATTGTTCCTCGATTCCCTTCTGGCATGGAAGCTGCGCGGTTTGCTCCGAGACACAGACTACGACTGCGTCCACGCTGTCGAAGAAGCGGTTTTTCTCGCCGTACCACTTTGCGCAAAGCGGCGCCTTTCCCTTATATACGATATGGCATCGTCCTTGCCCGAACAATTGCGGGACCAATTTCCGTTTCAGCGACTACATGCCTACCTGGACCGCCTGGAAGCTTGGGCTCTGAACAACGTAAACCAAGTGCTCTGCAGCAGCGGACTTCGCGACCACTGCGCGAAAAGCGCACCCGACACGCCCGTTCAGGAATGGTGGTTTCCGGTTTGCGAGCATGTGGTCCCACATGAACAGGTCGCTCAATTGCGCACGGAGTTGAAGATTCCCGACACGGGCAAGGTGTTGCTATATGCGGGCAGCTTCGCTAGTTACCAGGGTCTCCCTTACGTTGTAGAAGCCGTTCCGCGGGTGCTGGCCGTCCGGGATAACGCTTACTTTGTTTTGGTGGGCGCTTCGGCGAACGAAGCTGCCCGTGTGATGACGGCAATCGATCCGGCCGCGCGGGCTCACATTCGCATTGTCACGCGTCAACCTCGGGAAAAGATGCCCCTGTTCCTGCAGCTGGCCGATTTCCTGATCTCTCCCAGAGCGATGGGCAAAAATGTTCCACTCAAGATCTATGACTACATGGCCTCCGGGAAGCCCATTCTCGCCACACGAATCCACGCGCACGAGGTGCTTTTGGATGAAACGCGCGCTGCCTTCTTCCACCCTTCGGGCCAGCAACTCGCTGAGACAATCCTGGAACTCTGGTCGCACCCTCTGGAAGCACAGCGACTTGGCGACAACGCCCGCAATTACGCTCTGGATTGTTTCAGTTGGTCCCGGTTTGTCGATTTCGTCGGTGGTGTGTATGGCTCGGTCCTAAATAGCAAACCTTTTGCGGGCAAGAATGTGTGTCCTCGATAGCGCTGTTTGCCGGTCAGTTTTGTCCGGTGGCCCCGCTTCCAGGCATGCGGTTGGAAATCGGTTAAACATCTATGGTGTCTCCAACGTCACGACAAGCATTCTTGCGTTCAGCCTGCCCGGCCTGCGGATCTGTGGGACTGACAATGTGTGGTGGCGCGGATCAGGTGCCGGCGCATAGTTGCCTATTGATGCACGACGAGCAGGAGGCACTCGCGTACTCCCGCGGCGATATTAAATTGGGATTCTGCCCGACCTGCGGATTTGTCACGAATACGCGCTATAACGATCGCCTGAAGAACTACACGCCCGACTATGAAGAAACTCAGCATTTCTCACCGCGGTTTGGCCGATTCGCGCATTGGCTGGCACAGCATTGGGTCGACCAGTTTGACTTGCGCGAGCGGCACATTGTTGAGATCGGTTGCGGTAAAGGCGAATTTCTGGCATTAATCTGCCAGCTTGGCAACAGTTGCGGCACGGGCATCGATCCGACGTGCGTGCCGGAACGCCTGCCGGCTAGTGTCCGCGACAGAATTCATCTCGTTCGTGATTACTATGGCTGGCAGCACGCCGCCGCTGATGCCGACGTTATCCTGTGCCGGCATACCTTGGAGCATGTCCATCAGGTGCAAGATTTCTTGCTGCTCGTACGGCAGACTTTGGGCCAGCGACCTGACACGCGGGTGTTGTTCGAACTACCAGACACTCGGCGAATTCTACAGCAGGGCGCTTTTTGGGATGTCTACTACGAACATTGCGCGTACTTTACCGCGGGATCGCTGGCCAGACTGTTCCGCAGGTGCCGTTTCGAAGTGACGCATCTGGAGCGCGTCTTCGACGATCAGTACCTGATCCTCGCAGCCCAACCCGTCGATCAAGTTACCCCGCCTTCCCTGGCGATCGAAAACGATCTTGACGAGATAACTCGAGAGGCGGTTGTGTTTTCACAGCGCTGCGACGAGGCAATCCATGCGTGGCGCGGCAGGCTTCGGCAGCTGTGTGGTCAGGGCAAGCGCGCGGTCGTCTGGGGGGCGGGTTCCAAGGCAGTCTCCTTTTTGACGGCGGTGGATTCAGAACGGCAGGTTGCGTATGCCGTGGATATCAATCCTCACAAGCAAGACAAGTTTTTGCCCGGCACCGGTCATCGCGTCGTCAGTCCGGAGTTTCTGTCCGAGTTCCGGCCTCATGCGGTCATTGTGATGAATCCTATCTACGCAGAAGAGGTTGGCGGAATGCTCGATGAGATGGGCGTGCAGCCGGAATTATTGCTTGTGCCGTAGGTCGCGACTCGCAAGCGGCATTGCGACGGGAAAGGCCAACCTGCTAGAGGTGAACGCGGAATTCTGGTGGTAACCACCCTGGCATTGCGGCCATACGTCGCGGGCTTGACGACCGCGCCGGCGTTGGTAGGTTCCAGGTTTCAATTCTGCCCTGGAGATGCCGAATGTCGCGGTACTTTCTTGGAGTCGACGCCGGTGCCACGAAAACCGATGCACTGGTGATGGATGAGGACGGCTGCCTGGTGGGCTGCGGCCGATCCGGAGCAGGTAATCATGAAGTTTACGGGTTTGACCACGCGCGGCGGTCGATAGCTGACGCTGTGGCGTCGTCGATGCGACAAGCGAGGATTGGAGTCGACGACGTCGGTCAGGCGTGTTTCTGTCTGGCGGGAGTCGATGTCGGCCAGGACTACGGGACGATTCCCGAGAAGATCCTCGATCCACTCTTCGCCAATCTGAAATATTCTCTGAAGAATGACGCGTTCGGCTGCCTCCGAGGCGGAACCCGCCTCAGTTTTGGAATCATGATCAACTGCGGCACGGGCCAGGTCGCCGTCGGACGTAACCGCCAGGGCATGGAGCTGCGTATCGGGGGATACGGGTTCGAATTCGGAGATTTCTCCGGCGGCAGCGCGATCACGCAGGCCGCGGTGGCCGCCGTGGTCCGGGCCGAAGACGGTCGAGGCGAACCGACGGAGCTCACGCGGCTCCTGCTCCAGGCCGCTGAGCAGGATTCGGTCGCGGCCTTCATTGACCGGACTTATCGCGATTCCGTCTTCTTGTCCAGCCTCGGCATTCCGCAGATCACGTTTCGCGCGTCTTCCTCCGGGGATCATGTGGCCCGGCGCATCATCCTTGACGCTGCCGGCGAAATGGCCGTGACAGCCGTCGCCCTGATCCGGCGGCTTGCGATGCAGGAGGAAACATTCGATCTGATCACGGCCGGCAGTGTATTCAAAGGAGACGACGACGCCTTCCTGCACACGATTCGGAGCAATGTTCACGCCGTCGCGCCCCACGCTCGATTCTGCGTTCCTTTATATCCCCCTGTTGTGGGGGCGGTGCTCCTCGCTTGCGAACAAACCGGTCAACAGGTTTCCGACAAGGTGTATGCTAGGTTGGAGAAGTCCATGCCACGGGAGTTGAAAGCATGAGTAAGGTCGGTGTCGTCGGTGGAGGCAGTTCCTACACGCCGGAGCTCTTGGAGGGCCTACTCGACAGGCGCGAGCGTTTAGACTTATCTGAAATCTGCCTGATGGATATCGATCAAGAACGACTGGAGATTCTCGGCGCGCTCGGCAAGCGGATGGCACACAAGGCGGGCGCCGGCGTCACGATTCGCACGACCCAAGACGTACACGACGTGGTCGAAGGTGCCTCGTTCGTCGTAACGCAATTCCGCGCTGGCGGGATGGCCGCCCGCATACGCGACGAGAAACTTGGACTTCGCCACAACATCATCGGGCAGGAGACTACTGGTGTCGGCGGATTCGCCAAAGCCCTGCGGACCATTCCCGTGTTGCTGAATGTCGCGCGGACGATGGAACAATCCGCGCCGGACGCCTGGCTGCTCAACTTCACGAATCCAGCGGGACTCATCACCGACGCCGCTCTCAAGCACTCCAAGGCCAAGGTCATTGGTCTCTGCAACATCCCCATCGGCTATATCATGGACGCCGCCAAAGCCGTCGGCGCGGCGCCCGAAACCGTCTCGCTGGATTACGTCGGCATTAACCATTTGTCGTGGGTGCGAGGCTGTACAATTGACGGGAAGGACCGCTGGGAAGATTTTCTGTCCGTGGCGGAAAACGATTTTCTGCAAGACGACGACGCCCCTGGAAGAACGATGGCCGAATGGATGCGTTTCCACCGGCTTGTTCCCAACTATTACCTGCAATATTACTACTGCACCAATCTCGTACTGGAAAAGTTGAAATCAAATCCGCGGACTCGCGGCGAAGAAGTCGTTGAAGTGGAGAACTCCCTGTTTGAAAAATACAAAGACCCTGAACTCCAGGACAAACCCCAGGAACTGGAGAAGCGAGGCGGCGCCTTCTATTCCACGGCAGCCTGCAATCTGATCGAATCTCTCGTGACGGACAAAGGCGATGTTCAGATAGTAAACGTGAGGAACGACAACACTGTTCCGGAATTGCCGCCGGAAGCCTCCGTGGAAGTACCGTGCACGATTACTTCTCAGGGGCCCGTGCCGCTCGCCCAACGGCCGCTGGAACCGGAGATACGCGGTCTGCTTCAGGTCGTCAAGGCTTACGAAGAACTGACGGTGGAAGCCGCCGTCCGCGGAGATCGCAGGTCCGCCCTGCTGGCCTTGTCCGTTCATCCGCTGGTCCGCCAGGTGGAATTCCTGGAAGAGATCTTGGAAGAAATCCTGGAAGAAAATCGTGCGTACCTGCCGCAGTTTCACTGAGACGGATCGATGGAGCGGTGGCCGATGAATGCCATCGTGTCATGCGGTTGAAAAGGAATGCGATTCTGTGCTGACGATCGCAAAACGCCGCGCGGCGACCAGCCGCAACGTCAACCGAAGTTTGCAGGGCGGGGCAGACCTAGACGAACCGGATGACCTCCAGCAGCGCTTTCCAACCTCCCCAGCACGCCAGTAGAAACAGGCCTGCCATCAGCCCGTTTTCCCACCAGCGATTCTTGTACTCGGGCCCTATGCATTTTTCCGACGCGGTCACGTACCACAGCCCTGAGGCGAGCAACGGCAACACGACCACGGTTGCTGCATTGACCACAATCGTTAATGTCACGAATGAGGGCATTCCCGGCAGGCACCAGACCAGCGGAGAAAGCAGGCACCAGCCGGCCACCAGCCGGTAGAGCCGGGAATCGGAAAGCCGTTGAACATCCGCGGGTTCCCCCTCCGTCGAACGGCAAATCCGCGAGATATCGGTGAGCATATAACCGTAGCCGGTCGCGTTGCCCACCATGGTGCTGAACAAGGCCGCAAAGGCTCCCAGGTAAAAAATGGGGCCTCCGAGAGCGCCGAGTACTTCCGTCAACAGCCTTGTCAGGTCGCCCAATTCACTGATCGTCAGACCCTTGGGATGGAGTACCTGGGCTCCCACGGTCCATACGGACAGGTTCAATATAATCACGATCAACGTTCCAAAGGCCAGATCGTACAACTGCAGGCGCCGGTAACGAGGGCCTTTCCATCCTTTCTGTTGGATGAAATAGGGATACAGCAAATTGGCAATGGATCCCCCCACGGCGCCGATCAACGACGTAACAACAAGCAGCACGCCGAACGTGCCCTCTTGTTCCGGCACGCTCAGTGCAAAAACTCCTCTCGCCGCACCGAAAGGATCAGGTCCCACCCAGACGGCCACCCCAATGAGTGAGATACTCAGCACACCGAGCATGACGTAGGCCGCTTTTTCAACCCGATGAAACACGCCGCGCATCACGATGACGCACGCAACGACCACCCAGAAAACTGAGAACAGTTCGTCCCAATAGATTTCCGGATCAATTCCAAGCAGACCGGCGGTCGTTTCGCCAGCACCCTTTACCGAAAATGAACCATAGCCGTGCGCGAAGACCAGCGCCACGAGCCCGACCACGATGGGAAACGCGGGATGGATACGGCGAAGCCCGGCCAGCACACTTTCGCCATGTTGGTTGCAGAGTTGATATTTGGCAATGATGGAGACGAAGACGAAACGCACAAACAGTGCCAGCGCCATTGCCCACATCAACGCGTACCCGTAATTGCCGCCCGATACGGCCGAATCGACGAGGTCGCCTGCCCCGAGCCATGTCAGTGCGATGACCACCCCGGGCCCCATCGATCGGACGTATTGGAAAAACGTATGCGGAATCGCCGGACGGTGTCCGTTCGCCGCGTCCGATGTCATGCCGCTATCGGTCACGTTTCTGGACCTCCCAGTTCAGTCGCCCGCACGCTGTGCGACACGCGGCGGGAATGCCTTCCAATCTAGTTGGACAGCGCCACTTCGGGCGAAAGACCTGTGAAAATCATAACCCGAAGCGTCAGCGAGGGAAGCTCCTCAAGTTGGTCCCCTCGCTTACGCTTCGGGTTAAATTGGGACGGCAAAGCGGCGCTGTCCAACTAGGCTGCTTGCCGGAAAAACCCAAGCTGCATCGACGTCCTGTCAAGCAATCACGGGCCCGACGGACAATGGCCCGAGAAATAATGGCCAAAATCTGGTGCCGGCCGTAACACCGACGCTCGGATACGCGTATACTCTCACTTATTCGGCTGGATCCACTGGGGAAGGAAAGTGGACTCAAGCGACGGTCAACGCCAGTCGTGACGTGCCGGCGGGTCCGGTCGCATCGCGGGCCCAAGCCCTTTCCCCAACGTCACGTATTTGCCTTCTCGAGGCAATGCCACGGCGAAGAGCCGGAAGTTTTTGCAATCACGAAGTGGACTCGATACCGATGGTTGGCTTACTCCGTAATCACCCTGCGCAGCGCCCGGCCGGATGGCGTCCGTTGATCCGTTGCTTCCTCACGGCGAGCATCTTGGTGGTCGCAAACATGCTGGCCGTCGCGGACGATCCTGGCTCGTTCGCCGGTCTGGAACGAGACTTTCAGCGGCAGGCGCGTCCGATTCTGGTTCAGTACTGTTTGGAGTGCCATTCGACCGAGGCACGCGAGGGCGAGCTCGATATGGAGCGGTTCGCATCGCTGGACGATGTCCGCCAACATCCGTCCGCATGGGAAAAAATCGTCGAAATGCTCGACAACGGCGAAATGCCGCCGGAAGACAGCGAGCAACCCACGGACCGTCAAAAGAATCGACTACGAGATTGGGCCGGGCGCTATCTCGACGCAGAAGCGCGTGCCAACGCGGGCGACCCCGGACCGGTGATCCTGAGGCGTCTCAGCAACGCCGAATATACCTACACGATACGCGACTTGACGGGCGTTGCGCTCAATCCTGCTCGACAGTTTCCCGTCGACGGCGCGGCGGGCGAAGGGTTTTCCAACACCGGAAATGCGTTGGTCATGTCGCCGGCGTTGCTCACCAAATACGTCGATGCGGCCCGGCGGACCGCCGACCATGCCGTGCTCTTGCCCACGGGGTTTCGATTCTCCAGCAGCACGATGAGGAGGGATTGGGTCAACGAGATCCTCACTTCCATCCGCGAAATCCACGCGCGTTTTACGGGCCGAATTGGCGATGCGAATCTGCTCAATCGCTGGGATGTCAACGATCCCACACGGCTGACTGCTTCGGACGGGCGAGTCGACCTGGAAGCGTATCTCAGGGTGCTGATACAAAACCGCAAGCGCGTGGCGCTCGACACGCCTGGCTGGGACGCAATCGCGCGGAGCGAGGGCCTCAGCGCCCGTTATCTCGGTCATTTGGCCGAGATGCTGAGCACGGACGATCCATCATCGCTGCTGCTGGAACAAATCCGGCAAGCCTGGCGATCGGCGGACCCCGCGGGCGCCGCGGCGATTGCCGTGGAAATACGCCGCTGGCAGGAACGGATTTGGACGTTTCATCCCGTGGGACATTTTGGTCAGGTGCAAAAGTGGCAGAAGCCCGTCACGCCGTTGTCGCGCGAACGAAGCTTTCGAATCCCACTTCAACCGACGGGCGAGAACCGAGAGGTAACGCTCTACCTCGTGACTACTTCGGCAGGTGATGGGCACGCGTCCGATGCTGTAATTTGGAGACGGCCTCGTATTGAACGGCCGGGCCAGCTACCCCTGCTGCTCAGCGACCTGCGCGCCGCGTCAATAACGATCGAACAATCGCGCGGCCAGGCACCGGTCCAGACATCGCCACAACATCCGGCCCGCCCGAAATCGAGATACGGACTGGATCCGCGAAGATTTGGGAATGGTGTAGAGGGTTCGACCGTTCAGCCGGAAGATCTCCGAGTCACCGCCCCCTCGATCATCGAGTTCGCAATCCCTTGGGAATTGGCTGACGGGGGCGAGTTTGTCGTGTCGGGAGAGCTGGGCGAGGGAAGTGACACATCTTCAAGCGTGCAGCTTCTCGTAACCTCCGTGCGGCCTTCCGAGGTCGACGTACTGCTTTCCGGCGAGCCGATTCTGGTGCTGCCCGACGGCGAAGCTCATAAGCGTTTCCAGCGTTCGTTTACAGATTTTCGTAACTTGTTTCCCGCCGCGATGTGCTATCCGCGTATCGTCCCGGTCGACGTAGTGGTCACGCTCGTGCTGTTTCATCGCGAAGACGAACACTTGTCGCGTCTGATGCTGGACGACAACGAGCGTGCACGATTGGATCGTCTGTGGGATGAGCTGCATTATGTCAGCCGGGACGCATTGAAGCTCGTCACGGCCTACGAGCAGTTGCTGGAATTCGCGTCCCAGGATGATGACCCCCGGAAATACATGCCTCTCGGTGAAGCAATTTACGGTTCCGCTGAAGTGTTTCGCGCGTCGTTAACAGATTCCGAGCCGCGTCATCTGGAAGCACTGATGGAATTCGCGTCGCAAGCCTTCCGCCGACCGTTGACCGATGTCGAAGCAGCCGGAATCCGGCACATGTACGCGGAACTGCGTTCGGCGGAATCGTCTCATGAGGAAGCGCTGCGTTTGACCATGGCTCGCGTGCTCGCCGCACCGGCGTTTCTTTACAAGATCGAGCAACCCGCGTCAGGCACGGCGGCGCATCCCGTTTCCGACTGGGAGCTGGCCACGCGATTGAGCTATTTTCTGTGGTCGTCCCTGCCTGACGAGGAGTTGCGGGAGGCGGCGGGAGGCGGATTGCATGAACCACGCGCGCTATTGACGCAGACGCAGCGGATGTTGCGCGACGCGCGAATACGACGGCTGGCAGTCGAATTCGCATGCCAGTGGTTGCACATTCGCGAATTCGACGAGAACGTAGAGAAGAACGAAAGGCTCTTCCCCGGCTTCAATGACGTGCGAGGTGCCATGTACGAAGAAGCGATCCGCTTTTTCACGCACTTGTTCCAAACCGGCGGTTCGGTGCTCGATATTCTGGACGCCGATTATACATTTCTCAACGAAACGCTTGCCGGGCACTATGGGATTCCCGGCGTGGAGGGCTTGGCGTGGAGGCGGGTCGGGGGAGTGCGGGCGTACTCTCGAGGGGGCATTCTGGCACATGCCGCTACGCTTGCAACACAGTCGGGCGTTTCGCGTACCAGCCCGATTCTTCGCGGCAACTGGGTGTCGGAGACATTGCTCGGCGAACGGCTGCCACGACCGCCGAAGAACGTTCCGCAATTGCCCGACGTGGTGCCGGACGGGCTGACCGAGCGCCAGTTGATCGAGCGGCACAGTTCCGACGTCTCCTGCGCCAAATGCCACGCCCGAATCGATCCCTACGGTTTTGCACTGGAAGGCTTCGACGCGATCGGTCGACATCGCGTGCACGATTCGGACCAGAATCGGATCGACACGCGAACGACGCTGGCCGACGGCACGCAGGTCGACGGCCTGGAAGGACTGAGGAGCTATCTGGTCACCAGCCGGCGGCAGGCATTTGTTCGACAATTCTGCCGGAAGCTGCTCGGCTTTGCACTGGGCCGGGGCGTGCAGCTTTCCGACAAGCCCTTGTTGGACAGTATGCGGCAAGACCTCGTGCGGAACGGTTATCGCATATCCAACGCCATCGAAACGATCGTGCTGAGCAGACAATTCCGCTCGATCCGAGGGCGTGACTACGTGGCCGCCGGAAGCGCCGCGCCGGCAGCCGATCCGCATCACATCCCTTGAAGGGAACGGGCACCACAATCGGCGGGGACGACGAGAATCGGAGAGCAAGCCATGAACAATGTGACACGCAGGACGTTTCTTCGGGGCGTGGGGGTTTCGATGGCGATTCCATGGCTGGAGTCCGTCAGCGCGCGCGAATCCGGTTTGGGCAATGCGGATCCTTCCAATGCCGCTCCCGTTCGCTTTGGCGTTCTGTTCGCCGGCAACGGCTTCCACAAAGAACAATGGTGGGCGGAGGGAAGCGGCAGCGCCATGCAGCTGGGCAAAGTTCTCGAGCCGCTGAAGGACTTGCGCCACAAGGCCCTGTTTATCCGCGGCCTGTATAACGAGCAGGCACTCAAGGGCAACATCCATAGTTCACAGACGGGCAATTTGCTGTCCGGCGCGCCGCTGGCGTCGGGGGGCGAGGTTCGGTCGGGCACAAGCGTCGATCAGGTGCTGGCCCGATCCCATGGACGAGGAACCATGGTGCCAAGCCTTGTACTCGGTTGTGAAAAGGCCAATCCGTCGGTCCATAAGAACTACTCGATGCTGTACAGTTCGCATATTTCCTGGAGTTCGCCCACGACGCCCACACCACTGGAAGTTTATCCCGCCCTGGCGTTCGACCGGCTATTCAAGAACTCGGCCCACCAAGGCGACCGAAGTGTGCTGGACGCCGTCCGCGAGGACGCCGCTCGACTGCGCCGCCAGGTGAGTGTGTCCGACCGGCAGAAATTGGACGAATACCTCCATTCGGTTCGGGAAGTCGAACTTCGCATCGACAATGCCGCCGGGCGCGGAGAGCTGCAGGGGTGGCGCCCGACGCTTTCCAAGCCCGATATGGACCGTCCGGCTGACGGTATCCCGCAGGACGTCGGCGAGCATATGCGGCTGATGTGCGATATTCTGGTGCTGGCCTTCCAAACCGACACGACTCGCGTCTGTACACTCAAGCTCAATAACGATCACTCCTCGCTGCGCTTTCCCAATCTCGGCATCGACTACATGATCCATCACCTGCTTTCGCATCAGGAGTCGGATGACTGGCTGACGGTGAATCAATTCTTCATGGAACAGCTCGCATACGTGGCCCACAGACTCGACGCCATCCAGGAAGGTTACCGCACCGCGCTTGACAACACGATTCTGTTATTCTGTTCCAGCATGCTCACCGGCAGCCATGATGCAACGCAGCTTCCCGTGGTTGTGGTGGGCCAGGGCGGTGGCAAGCTGCACATGGGTCGAGTGCTCGATTATCGCGGAAAACCCAACCGCAAAATGTGCAGTCTCTATTTGTCCTTGATGGACAAGTTTGACCTGCGACTCGACCGTTTTGGAGATTCCAACGAGCGGCTCGCGGAGATTTGAAAGCGTTTATCCGCGTTTATCTACGCGAATGAACACTCGCCTAGAGATCGCTTCTATCGAATCATTAGAATGTTTACTCCCAACAACGTTGATAAGGTCCGCCATGAGACAGTATGACATTTGTTCGATGATCGCCGCGGCGGTAACAGTCATAGGGAGCCTTGCCGGATCGATGGAAATACAAACTGCATGTGCCGGGATGCGTCATCCCCGCGGCACGGACCTGCATGTTCGCTGGACGCTTCTGGAAAACGCTCAAGACGGTCAATCCCACCGAGCGCGGTGGACCATTACGAATCACGGCGACGTGGCGCTGCCTTCGCACGGATGGACGATCTACTTCAACATGCTGCACATGGCCAGCCGTACTCCGGTTCTTGACGGACCGTCCGAAGTGACCATCACGCACTTTAGCGGTGATCTTTTCAAGCTGCAGCCGACCGATGCTTTTTCGGCATTGGCACCGGGCGAAACTTTTGCCTTCGAATATCACGGGGTGGAAGCAGTCAACAAGATAAGTTGGGCTCCTGAAGGCATTTATATCGTGTTCGAAAACGCGCAGGGTGAAGAGGAAAGACCGATGGTGATCGGCAGTGTAACCATCGATCCTTTCACGCGCCCCGAACAGATCAATCGAGGCGCAGTTGACCAGACGCCCATTCCCACCCCCGCGCACCTGCATTCTAAGAATCAGAAGTTGACCCGCCTTCCCATAGACCGTGTGGGCAAACTGACGCCCACGCCGGTGGTCTACAAAGGCAAGGGAAGTGAAGTGACACTGACTGCCGATTGGACGATCCGACATGGTCAGGATCTCAAATCGGATGCGCGCTATCTGGCCCGCATGTTGCACTCGGCCCTGGCGGTGACTCCCTCAGTGGAGCCCGGTGAGACGCCCGAACAGCGAACGATCGTCTTGAGAATCGGCACGGTGACCGTTCAGGGCGATTCAAAGCGGCCCGGCAGCGAAGCATACACGTTGAACATCGAAGCCGACCGCGGTATCGAAATCATCGGAGCCGATGCAGACGGCGTATTCTACGGCATCCAGTCGCTGCTACAGCTTCTTCCGCCCTCATCCTTCACCGGTCACCGGAACGCATGCACCATTCCGGCAACGTACATCGCCGACGCACCACGATTCCCGTATCGCGGCCAGCACATCGACGTGTCACACAACTTTCACAGCAAGGAAAGCATCCTCGACTTGCTGGACCGGATGGCCTTCTACAAACTCAACAAGTTTCACTTCCAGGTCAGCGACGACGAAGGCTGGCGGATCGAGATTCCCGAGCTTCCCGAGCTGACGGCCATCGGCGGTGGTCGCGCACACACGCGAGATCACGATGGCGTTCTGCACCCCACCTACGGTACGGGACCGTTTCGCTTGCCAGAATCGCACGGTACGGGGTTTTATTCGCAGGAAGATTTCATTGAAATCCTGCAGCATGCACACGAGCTCCATATCGATGTGATCCCAGAAATCAATATGCCCGCGCACGCACGAGCCGCTCTGATTGCAATGAAGGCTCGCGGGAAACGGCTGAGCGCTGAAGGCAAGCGCGAAGAAGCTTTGAAGTATCGCCTGCACGACCCGGACGATACGTCAACGTACATCTCGGCCCAGGGTTTTCTCGACAACACCGTCTGCGTCGTGGAAGAACCGGTCTATCGCTTCATTGACACGATTATCCGCAACTTCCAGGATATGTTCCGGCGGGCAGGAGTTCCTCTGCAAGTGTGGCACTTCGGAGCGGATGAAGTACCGGAGGGAGTGTGGACGGAATCGCCCTTGTGCCAGCAATTTCTGGCCGAGCATCCAGAGCTCGACGACGCCGGCGACCTAAAGAACTACTTTGTCCGGCGCATGCTGAGAATCCTCGAACAACATCAGCTCCAGGCAGCGTGCTGGCAAGAAGCGGCCCTCGACCATGTCGAAGTCAACGGACAGACGCGCGACGTGCCGGTCGAGGAATTCGCAGGGGGCCAGTTGATTTGCTACGTATGGAACAATCTGCAAGGCAATGAGGATCTGGGCAACCGCTTTGCTAACATGGGCTATCCGGTTATCCTCTGCTGCGTAACCAACCTCTACTTCGATCTTGCATACAACAAGGATCCGTTGGAACCCGGTCTGACGTGGGGTGGCTTTATCGATGCTCGGAGCCCCTTCGAGCTTGTTCCGGAAGACGTGTTCAAGTCAACGCGTGTTGACAGCATGGGCGCGCCGTACGACCGCCAGTCACTATACGAGCAACGCGAATCGCTCACGCCATCGGGCCGCGAGAACGTGCGGGGTATCCAAGGTCAGATCTGGTGCGAAACGATTAAAGGATCGGAGATGCTGCAATACTATGTTTACCCCAAACAGATCAGCCTGGCAGAGCGGGCGTGGGCGCCCCGGCCCGCCTGGGCGGAACTCGAAGACCTGGATGCCCACGATCGGGCTGTCCAGCAAGCCTGGAACGAATTCGCCAACCGGCTCGGCCAGCGCGAACTGCCGCGACTCGATCTTCTGTTCGGAGGTACACGCTATCGACTGCCTCCCCCGGGAGCAGTCATCAAGGGCGGCATGCTCGAAGCGAGTACGGAATACCCGGGCCTCGCGATCCGGTACACGACCGACGGGTCCGATCCGACCGCCAACTCTCCAACGTACGGCGGACCGGTCCCTGTCTCCGGCACCGTGAAGCTGGCCACGTTCGACACCCGGGGCCGGGCGAGTCGCGTTTCGACCGTCGAATGACCGGCCCGCCTGGCATGGCCATCCCCCAGCCATCCCGGGCCCCCAGCCATCCCGGGCCCCCAGCCATCCCGGGATTGAAACTTGTAGCGTGGCTGTACGTGCCCCGCGCCAGAGCCAGGGACTATCTTTGCGGCAACATGAAGACATACGACGGCTGCGCATCCGGATGATCGCGCTGAGCCAGTTGCCACAGTTGGCGGATGGCCTCATCTTTCGGCAGCTCCTCGATCAAACCCTGCAACTCCCGCAAACATTTCATCCACCCGCCATGACCAGCGAGTGACCGATGCCGATCCGGAAAAGGAAATCGACGCGATGGGCCAACCCGTTCGCCAGCGAATACGTTCGGCCGACGAGCGTTGGATGAGCGAAAAATCTTCTTGCCTGTACCTCGCCGGGCCGCTAAGTTGATGACACATCACAGCAAGCTTCCGCAATCTCTCGCGTTAGAGCGTAGCCTGGTCAAGTTTCCGTTTTCAAGGGGAGGGAGAGCTCATGATGCCCACAACATTCCGGCCCGCAGTTGTATTGCTGGTCCTGGCTGCGTCTCCGGCCTTGGGAGCTCCAGTTTTCGAACCGCATCTTCCCGACTTCTACCAGCATCAGCAAAGCCATCAAATGCAGTGGCCGACCAATCCAGCCTCTGCTTACCCCGGTGCGCCCGATACCGAACCCAACCCGCTCAATCCCGGGTACGCCAATGGAAACTGGTGGGAAGACACGGGTGGTTGGTGCCGCACCACGGCCTGGGCCAATGCCATGTACCACTTTGACCAGCTCGGTTTTGGAGGCCTGTTCGACCATAGCAAGCCCCCAGCGTCCGATCCGGTGCACAACAACAAGAACTGGCTCCAGCGCTTTGCCTATGCCAATGAAGACCTTTCGATCCGCGCCGGGCTGGGATGCATCGGTCCATCGGGGGTCGTTGACTACGTCCACGATTACGGACACCGAGCAAGCTTGGTGGAGTACCAATGGGACGACGCGAACAGCAAGGTCACCGAAAGGACGTACACCCAAGGGTCCGTGAGCGGCATCTCGGATTCCAGCATCACCACCATGTACGATGTAATCACTACTCTGTTGCCGGATGACGATTGGGCCGTCGTGATCGAGATCTCCGATCCCGACGCGGTCCAGTGGTGGCACGATCCGGCCAACGGGATCGAGAGTTTTCATGCTTTCACGGGCGCTGGCGTGGAAGCCGCGATGCGTTCGCTGTGGTGGGCCGACCCCAATGACACGGAAGTCACCGCGAACGCAGGCGTCAACTGGGGCCACTCTTATGTAGCGACCGATCCGGTGCCCGTGGGACAGGCCTACTATTCCAACGCCATGCTGAAAGCGGACAAACTTACATTCGACAACGGGCCGTACGCCGGGGCCACCATAGATGCCATTTACGCGTTGAGTGTTGTACCGGAGCCAACCACGTTGGTGCTGTTCGCGACCGGCCTCGTGATCCTGGTATCCCGGCGAGGAAGGAGATGATGGCACCGAATCCGTGCCAGCGTTTCAATCCGGACCGACGGCGCTTTGTTGAAGGCGGCGCCGTGGGCATTCTGGGTCTGTTGCTCCCGACATGGTCCCCGCGCTCCGTCCATGCGGCGTCCGAATCGGATTCTGCTCGTCAAAAGAAACTGATTGTTCATTCGCCTTCGCCACTCAATGCAGAACCGGCTCTCGAGCACCTTATCCAGTCCTGGATTACACCGGTAGAACACTTCTACGTACGGAACCATGCGCCGACACCGGAACTGGACATCGATACGTTCCGCGTTTCGGTGGAAGGCATGGTGGAAAAACCGCGGCATTTTTCCGTGGCAGAACTCCAACGACGGTTTCCACCCGTCACGGCCGTCGCCACCATGACGTGTGCCGGCAACCGCCGCAACGAGCATCACCGGGTCAAGAAGGTGGACGGCGTACTGTGGAATGCCGGCCCCATCGGCAACGCCCAGTGGAGTGGCATCGCGCTTTCCGATCTGCTGGCATTCGCCGGTGTCAAAGGTGATGCCCGGCACGTATGGTTCGAGAGCGTCGACCGAATCAAAAAGGACGACCGCATCATTTCCTTTGGAGGATCAATCCCATTGGAAAAGGCGCTGGCCCGCCACGGTGGTGTGCCGGAAGCCATCGTGGCATTCACGATGAACGGCAAGCCGCTGTTGCCCGACCACGGTTTCCCCGTGCGAATGGTCGTGCCCGGTTATATTGGTGCGCGAAGCGTCAAATGGCTGCGCCGGATTATCGTCAGCAAGGGCCCATCCCCCAACTATTATCTGGCCAACGCCTATAAGATCGTGACAAAGGGGACCGCCCAGGAATGGGTGTCCGCGCCGCCTGTCTATCGTTATCCGATCAACGCTGCGATCTGCATTCCGGCGGCGAATACGCGCTGCAAGAGCGGCCGGGTCCGCGTCGCCGGCTACGCGCTTCCGGCCGGTGTCGCGGGCACAGCGATCGCGCGGGTTGAACTGTCCGCCGACGGCGGCATGTCCTGGACCAGGGCACGTCTCCATCCCGAAACTCGCGACTATTGCTGGCGTCTCTGGCACGCGGATGTGCAGGTCGACTCGAGCACCACCGAACTCGTTGTGCGCGCCACGGATACGGCTCGTGATGTACAGCCGGAAACCGTGCCCTGGAACCTGAAAGGTTACCTCTTCAATTCCTGGCATCGCGTCCCCGTCCGCGTTTCTTAATGTGTCGTCCGCACGGATTGCGGACGAGTGCTCCGGTTATTTTCCTCCCGCGTCCAACCACGTGGCCGACGCCGGGTAATCATCCTTGATACAATCAAAGACAGGTGGCAGGGCTGACTCAAAATGGTTTCGGGGCTCCGCTACGTTGCTTTCGACACAGGGCAAGATCCGTGGACACGTCACACAACTCGGCTTATACGATTGCGCTCCTATGCCTGGTCTCGCTGCTGTCCGCGGCCGCGGCGACTCGGGCCGCGAACAGCCGCGCCCGGAACAACACGGCGGTGGTCGGCGAAATCGTCAACGCCGAATCCCTATGTCGTGCCCAGATCGAACTGTATCAAGCCCAGCTTGAATTCGCGCGATGGCGATCAAGGCAACTCGAAGCTTTGCGTGAAAACGGGCACGCGTCGTGGTTGGAATTCTCCCGCGCAAAGATTCTGGTAAAACGCCTTGCGGCCCGTCTTGATTCAAGCCAACATTTCTTGACTTTTCTGCTGCGACTTCGCGAGATCGGCTCGCGGCAGACGAAGGATCAGCAACAACGCGGAACCGACTCCCCGCGCCTGGACGCGCGCACGGCCGATTTGAATCAGTCCCCATCGGCATGGCCGGTTAGCTGGGTCGGCGGTGAGCGGCTATCTGGGACGATCGCCCACCGGATCGCGCGCGTGCCACAACGCGCGTCCGGCGCGCATGGGCCATCGCACGATTCCATGAGCGTCGTTCGGAAGGACGTCGCTGACGCGAAATCACGTTTGACGCGTTTGAACGCGATCGCCGATCGCGCGGATGTGGCTGGGGAAATTACCCGGGCAAAACTGCAACTGGCGATGACACGAGCCCGGCTTCGCGTGGCCGAAGCCTTGCGGGAGTCAGCCTCGCGGCCAGCAGTTCCTCCTAACCGGAGCACGGTGCTGTTGACGTCTTTGCCCGACGGAGACCTCGATCCGGGGACAAGCACTCAGGTGACGGATGAGTTCTGGCAACCGGTGTGGCGTGTACGCCCCGCCTACGCGAGGGCAATGCCGGAACCCACCAGGGCCGCGCTGAAAGTCGCTGCTGCTGAAGCACGCGCCGAAGGCGCGCTGCACGTCGCTCGGGCCATTCTCGATTACCAGGCAATTCGCTTGGACGCGGCGCGTGAATTGTACGCGCATGGCTGCGGTACGAAGCGCGATGTGCAAGAGGCGGAGCAGCGTGCCGACGAAGCGAGGACGTATCTGGAGCAGGTGCGCACACAACGACGGCGCTCACGCGAAACGTACAAGCAGTTGCAGCGGAAAGCACAACAGGACCCGCTTCACGATCCCGCGGCAAAAGTGGTGGCCACCGGCTGGACGGGTGCTGACGACGCTTTGGGCGTTCGCTATCAGATCCGCTTGAAGTTTTCTCAGGCTACCATGCGCGCGGAGCACCTGGGATGGAACGCTGAATCGGACGTCGAACGGCAACTTCTTCGTCGTCTTGTCGCAACGGGCAAAGCGCACGCCAGTGCGCTACGCGAGCGCGATCTGGCACGTGCACGCCTGGCACTGGCCGAAGGTTTTTCCTTGGCGTGCGCTGAACGGGAAGAAGTCCTCAAGCTGGAACAGCAACGATTACTCGAAGAGTTCCCACGGCAGCAGCCCCGGGACCGGTTTTCAACACCAGGAGTGATTGCCAACCTGTGGAACGATGACTTCCCGGGGCTCTTCAGCAATCCGTGGTTTCTTTCCTCCGCGTTGTCGCGGTGCCTGCCGGCGCAGTTTCGCCGTTTCGGAGCGGCAGCGCAAATACCGTCTTTCCTCCGTCGCGCCATGATACCTTTTCGTTGCCGTCCAACGACCGAATCGATGCCGACCGCATACGCACAGCCGCTCGTCGGCAACCACTGCGGATTCCGCTGCTTGCCGATCGCTGCCTGTGTGGCGATTCTGGACGAGAGCCCTGGCGCGCGGCCGTGGCTGATTCGCCGCTTCGGCCAGGTACTGGATGTGTGGGGACGCCCGCGCAGCCGCAGTGATGCCTGTTGCCCGGTACCTTGGTACCGCCGTGTGAGCGGACGGCGTGACAGCGCGATAACCTGCCGGGACTCGCGGACGCAGCGGCGTTTCTGCCGCACGTCGGTATCCCTCTTTGCCAATCCGTCCCGTTGGCATCGACAACCTATTCCACGGGCCGCTGTCTCCACGGCATCGGCATCGTGGGCTTCTTCGTGTGCCGGTCTCGGCGTACGTCCTTTGGCCGGTCCTTGAACCAGGCAAGATACCGCGCTAGCTGAGCGACCGCCTCGTCGTAAACCTGTTTGCCCTTCTCGGCAGTCGCCAATTCCGCCTCCCCCAACACTCCGCTGTCCGAGTAGCTGCTGGTCCAGGAAATGACCGTAGCCGGCCCGGTGCCATACAGGTCGACCCAGTTGAAGGGACTGTTTTCTTCGTTGAACGAGATATCGCCGTTTTGAATCAGATCCTTTCGCACGTGATTGCCATCCAGATGCAAATAGAGCGACGTTTCCAGTTCACACGCGTGGGCACAACCGCCTGGAAATTTGCTTTCTCTCCAGCGCGGCATGAACTCCTTGTCGACCATCAAGAGCTGCCACCATGCGCACAAGACGCATTCGGCGTCCGTCTCCAGATTTGTACGGCGTGCCACCAGGTCGAGATTTGGCATGTTGGATCCATGCCCGTTGAGCAAGAGGATCTTCTTGAAACCGTGGTACGCCAGCGATGTGGTGATATCCAGAACCTGCTGGATGAAGTGTTCGTAATGGGTATTGATGGTGCCGGGAAAATCCATGACATGGCCCGTGTAACCGTAAGGGACTGCTGGCAGAACGAGCACCTTTTCCGGCACGTGCCGTGCTGCCCCATAGGCGATTTCCGACGCACAGAGTACGTCGACATCCAGGGGCAGATGTGGTCCGTGCTGCTCGATCGCCCCGCAGGGCACGACACACACTTTTTCCAGCTCGACAGCGTCATTGATGTCGGGCCACGTCAGTTTTTCGTATCGGAATTCAACGCGTGCTTTTGATGTCATGCAATCACCTCACGGATGACCTGGCCATGGACGTCGGTCAGCCGAAAGTCGCGCCCGGCATAACGAAAAGTCAACTGCGTGTGATCAAGACCCAGCAGATGGAGAATGGTTGCGTGCAGGTCATGAACGCTTGTAGGGCGATCAACGGCGCGAAATCCAAATTCGTCTGTCGCGCCGTGCACTACGCCTCCTCTGATACCCCCTCCAGCCAGCCACACCGTGAACCCGTAATGATTGTGGTCCCGGCCCGATTGCGCATTGCCGTCCTTTCCCAATTCGACGGTCGGTGTGCGACCGAACTCGCCTCCCCAGATTACGAGCGTATCATCGAACATGCCGCGCCTCTTGAGGTCCGTCATCAAAGCCGCAATCGGACCATCCAGCTGACCGGCAAGCCTGCGATGGTTTTCTTCGATCTTTGCATGATTGTCCCATGGCTGTCCCGCACCGTGCCACAATTGCACGTACCGTACACCACGTTCCAGCAGGCGGCGGGCGATCAGCGTTTGTCGTCCGTGGACGTCGTCCCCATACATGTCGCGGGTTGCTTGTGATTCGTTCGAGATATCAAAAGCATCTGCCGCTTCGGCCTGCATGCGGAACGCCAGCTCAAACGATTGAATGCGGGCATCCAGCCGCGAGTCGATGCGGCCGGCGCGATGCTCTGCGTTCAGGGCGGCCAACAGGTCGAGTTGCCGGCGCTGCGCGGCCCGGCTCGTGTGGGGATGCTCGATATTCTCAATCAGTTTGTTAAGCTGTCGGTGTTGCGAGTCGACGTACGTTCCCTGTAGCGCTCCGGGAAGGAATGCCGACTGCCAGTTTTCCGCCTCCTTGATGGGATAGCCGCCGGGGCACATCGCCACAAAACCGGGAAGGTTTTGATTGCCTGTTCCCAACCCGTAGAGCACCCACGCTCCGACACTCGGCCGCGGCCGCACCGAGTCGCCGCAATTCATGAGCATCAACGACGGTTCATGATTCGGTACCTGAGCCTTCATCGAGCGGAGCACCGCGATGTCGTCGATATGGGCCGCCGTCCTGGCAAACAGCTCGCTGACCTGGATGCCGCTCTCACCGCAAGGATGGAACTTGAACGGGGAGGGAAATGCGGCACCGGTCTTGCGCTCGGTGCGCAGTGTCTGCGGCAGAAGCTGGCCGGCGTATTTCTGCAGGGCGGGCTTCGGGTCAAACGTATCGACATGGGACGGGCCGCCATTCAGGAAAAAATGGATGACGCGCCGAGCCTTGGGGGCAAAGTGCGGCTGTTCTTGCGCGAGCGGATTGCCCGCGGCGCGCGATGCCGCCTGTCCGTCGTCCAGCAGCACGCCACACAGGCCCAAAGCTCCCAACCCCATGCCCGAACGCTGCAGAAATCGGCGGCGGCTGATACCGAACACTTCGCCGCGTGGATGCATCACTGGCTCCCGTGAGTGTTGGCTACATGGATGCTCGAAAATCGGTTCGTCCGCTGCCGGCCCCGGCATCCCGACCAGCCTCAACGCTCATTTTGCGTAATGATCGCCTTGTCCGTGCGGCATCATTTAGTCGATAAACATGAACTCGTTGGCGGCCAGCAGTGCTTGGGCGAGCTGTTGCCATGGATCAAGTGCAAAGGATCGAGGGCCGCGGAAATCGTCGCGCGTGTTCCAGACAGTCGGCGTTGAGTCCGCATGGGGATCCTCTTCGGTAATCACGACCTCCCAGGTGAACTCATCGTGGTTTAACTCGTTCCGGATGTCAACGACAAAGTCGAGCGTTTCGCCCGCCCGAACCTCGAGCACTTCAATTCCTGTCTCTTCGCGCGATTGGTGCAGAATGGCCGAATTCAAGAGCCCCTGCCGGCTGCTGACCATGAATCCGCGGATGCCGTCTCCGGGCTCCGCTTGGTGCACAAGGATCGACCGCAAGCGAACGACGGTATCGCGCGGTGCGGTCCAGCGACGGATGGCGGCGTGGCTCAAATCGTTTCCAGGATGACCGCCGTCGGAGGTCAATTGCACCCAGCCCAATTCTTCGTCGGGCCATTTGGACCCGCCCTGCCACGCAATACCGGTGAAGTGAGGAAGCGTTTTAAATCGTGCGACCGATTGCTGCTTTTCGTCGTACTGGCCGTATCCGTAGAGCCAGGCGGAGGGCGCCGTGTCGGCCGCCTCATCGGCTCGCGAGGCTTTGACCAGCGCCAGAGCCTGCCTGAGCTGTTGGTCAGTAGGATCTCGCTGGTAGAGCAGTCGGTACATCTGACGGATCTTCGTGGCGGGCGCGCTGTCCGTCATTCGCATGACGCGGCGCGTCAACACCCGCGCCGCGTCGACGCTCATAGAATTGTTGAGCAAGAACAGAGCCTGCTGGGGGACCGTGGTCTCACTGCGTCGCGGCGCATGCAGGTCTGGATTGGCGAAGTCGAACACGCGCATCGTACCGGGGAGGAACTGGCGATCGACTAATCCATACACGGTACGGCGGCGCGAACGCGGCGCGGCGAAGATATCTTCGGGCTTGCCGCCCATGCGACGGTCTAGATTACCGCTGCAAAACAGCAGGGCGTCGCGAAGCTGTTCGAACGAAAGCCGACGCATGTTGGCTCTCCACAACGAGCGGTTCTCCGGATCGATCATTACGGCACGTGCTCGATGGGCCGGGTCGGCGGGCCCGGACGAACTCTGCCTGTAAGCCGCCGACAAGACCATCCGCCTGTGAAGCCGTTTCAGGCTCCAATCCTTGGCGACGAAATCACGACTCAGCCAATCGAGAAGATCCGGGTGGCTGGGAGGTCGGGCTCGGGTGCCGAAATCGCTCATGGTAGACACTAGACCCTGTCCGAAGTGGTGTCGCCACACGCGGTTAACAAGGACCCGCGCCGTGAGCGGGTTGCCGGGACTGGCAATGGCGCGAGCCATCTCCAACCGACCGCTGCCTTGCCGAAAAGGCTCGCGGCGAGGTCCGGCCAAAACTTTCAGCCACTGCCTCGGCACTTCCTGGCCGAGATTGGCCGGGTCGCCCCGCCGGTGCACGCGCGCGTTGTTCGTCCGCGTGCGATCGATCAGAATCAGCGCGTGAGGCGGAGCACGGGGATTTTCAATCAAAAGCCGGTCGATCTCTCCCCTCAGTTTCCATAATTCAACACACTGGTCCGTAGGGAAAAACAGTTCCGTGTTGACGATCGATTCGTCGGGCACCTGGCAGGGTCCGTTCGGGGCATAAAGCACCTCTCGCAGCGCCTCGTCGGAGGTGTCGGGCCCGTTGGCATCGGCCGTTGACGCGGTGGCCGTTGATGCGCTGGCCGTGGCTGGGGACACGGGTGCGACGTTGTCAAACAGCGCCCCGTAATGCCCGGCTACTTCGCGCATGCTCGTCGGCGGTTTCGCGAACGCCCGAGCAACAAGCGGATGGACACGATCCGCGGGCGCGTCGCAAAGCGCCCGGCTGACACGCTCTGCCTCGACCGCAAAGCGATCGCCCTCCAGACCGGCAAATGCAAACCAGGCCGCAAATACGGGATCACACCGCTGCCTGGCCTGCGCCAGGTAGTCCCGCCAGCGGCGGACGAATGCCGGAAAAATATCCTCTTCCAGCAGAATCTGATCGAAGCCTTCCTCGGGATATTTTTCCATCTCAAGTTGGGCGAGCAGATAATCCGATACGCGATTTCGCACGCGGGTAGCCGCTTCCATGCGGCGCCGTTTCATGGCCCCGTCCCGTTGCCGCCTGCGCCGCGACAGCTCCTCGGCGAACTTGACTTCAGATGGATTATTAAGGTTCGGTTCAGCCAGCCCCACAAGTTGCTCGGCGCAATTCTTGAAGACTCCATATAGCGAGTAGTAGTCACGGGTTGGTATCGGATCGTACTTGTGATCATGGCAGCGGGCGCAGCTGACGGTAAGGCCGAGCAGGCCGCGTGTTACGACATCGATGCGGTCGTCGATGATATCGTGCGTGACTCCCAGAAAACGTCTTCCCAGCGTGAGAAATCCCATCGCAGCCAGCGCGCTCCGATCCGCACCCGGCAACTGGTCGGCCGCGAGCTGCAACATAACGAAGCGGTCGTACGACATATCTTCGTTCAAGGCTTGCACGACCCAATCGCGATAGTTCCAGGCGTGAACCCAAAAACGCTCCTCGCGCGCGTAAACGTAACCCTTGGTGTCGGAATAACGTGCCAGGTCAAGCCAGTGACGTGCCCACTGTTCGCCATAGTTTGGCGACGCCAACAAGCGGTCGATTAATCGCTCGTAGGCGTCCTCTCGCTCGTCCTGGATGAAGGTTTCCACGTCAGCGAACGACGGTGGCAATCCTCGCAGATCGAACGACAGACGGCGGATCAATTCACGGCGATCCGCGGCGGGGGAAGCGTCGAGTCCCGCTCGGTCAAGCTTTGAGGCAATGAACACGTCGACCGGTGTGCGGACCCACGCGTGCACGGGAACGCGCGGAACTGCTTGCTTGCTGACGGGCTGGAACGCCCAATGGCCGTGAGCCGGCTCGGCGGATTCCGTCGCCGCGGAATCTTGCGACTCGGGCCACCGCGCTCCCAGGTCGATCCACCGCACCAACGCGGCTATTTGGCGGTCGGTGAGTTGGCCGTCGGGCGGCATCCGCAATTCCGCGTCGTGGCGCAGGGCCGATACCAGCAGGCTGCCGTTCGGCTTCCCCGGCACGACGGCCGGACCTCTCCGGCCCCCCTGCAACATGGACTCGCGCGAGTCAAGTCGAAGTCCCGACTTTTGCACCCGTTGTCCGTGGCATTGCCCGCACGTACCGACCAGCACGGGGCGGATTTCTTGTTCAAAGAAGTGGACCGCTGATGTACCCTGAAGATCCTCAGCACCAACCGGGCTGCACGTCGAGAGTGCCACGGTCAATAGGCCCCACATCCAACAGCACAGGCGTCGCGTTACCAGCCGCGGACGTGCAGTTGCCAGGATGCGGAATGAGAGAAGATTACTCACCGTTCGGTCTCTGGCCGCGTGGGGCGCGAGCGCGTCCCGCGAGAAGGAGACGTATTCGTCGTACGGCAGGCATCATTGTAAAGCCGCAACAACGCATCGTCAACGACCGAAACGAACGCTGTACCGGACGAACAGCGAGCCAGCCGGTCCATCCGGTGCGTGTCCGCCAGCCCACGATGGTTTCACTGGCATCGAGAAAGTTGCTCGCCAGAATCCGGTCGCGTATCATCGTTGACGGTGCGGCGGTTTGCAAATCACTCCCGGAGAAGCAACCGATGGTCGCGTACTTTTTTATGTTGCTGTGTGTCGTAATCGTTCCCACCGCGCGTGCCGGCGTCGCTTTCTCGGAAACGCCACCCGGTGGCTGGGATTACACGTTTGAAGGCTCAAGTGACGCTTTTGGAACGGGCGAGTTTACCGCCCTGGACGGAACGTGGTCGCACGATGAGGGCGATCGCTGGGATGGAAGCGCGCCGGGATCGGGCGCGCCGGGAGGAGTTGATGCCTTGGTCGATGGCAATACCACCTTCCTCCGCATCCAGGATCCCGGCGATCCCACGGTGTATGGGATTCCCAATCCCAGCAATAGCCGGGTCCACTTCGGACACGACATCCGCGCTACGTTAGGAAACGTCGACGCAGCCGTCCTGGACAATGGAATCACGTTGTCGTTTCGTGCCCGGCTCGCGATCGATGATCCCAACGATCCCACAGATCCACCGCTCGACGATGTATACGATGAAGACACGCCACCGACGACAGACCCCTGGCCGACAACAGGGAAAGGCTACGAAGTCTACGGCGGAGGGCGAGGAATGTTCGGCGTCAGTCAGATGAGAAGCAGCGGATTTGAAGGCCAAATCAGTTTCTCAATGATCAAGAGCGATGAGGGGTCCGAATTCGGGTTGGCCAGCGGCGGTTTAACGATGAACAATCTTACGGACAACGCGACCCCCCTGGCAGTCAACACCAATGATCCGGGCACAAAGAACGTTGTGGAGATCGATGATGCTGCACTCGTCGACTGGCGAGAATTCTGGATCACCATTGTCGAAGACGAGGATGACGATCCCGCCACGGCTACGGATACGCATCGCGTGGATATATTCATGGATGGGTCAGGCGCGAGGAATTCTTTCTACGTTACGGAGGCAATCCAGCAGAATGAAATCCTGTATGACGGCAGTGCGTTTCTGCTTTTTGGGATGAACTCGGAATCGCGTTGGGGTGCCATGGACGTGGACTTCTATTCCTTCAAGTCCGGACTGTTTTATCCAGGACCGCCGGGAGACATGGATTTCGATGGCGACGTGGATTTCGACGACATCGGCGATTTCGTTTTGGGGCTCAACAATCCCGCGCTCTACGAATCAACGCATTCCGTGCCCCCGGAATATCGCGGCGACATCGATGGAGATGGCGATGCCGATTTTGACGACATTCAGCCGTTTGTAAACATCCTCACAAATCCAGGGCAATCCGGTTCTGGAAAGATGATTCCGGAACCAACAACGCTCGCGCTGGTATTCGTCGTGTGCTGTGGTTTTGCCGTGCGCGTGAGCCGTACGCCGCTGCGGAGCATTTTCCGCGGACAGGAATGAACGATGCACCTTCACGTCTTTCGCCCGGTACCTCATGTAGCCAAGGCCTCGCGCCGTTGCCCATGGGCCGTTCTCCTGGTCGGTCTCGGTGTCATGATCGCGATGGCCCGGTCCGTCTTGGAACTGGACGCCGCCGAGCGGCGGCGGCCGAATGTGCTCGTGCTGATGGCCGACCATGTCAGTGCAGGGGTTTTGGCGCCGGGCAGCCAGTGCGTGAAACCGAATCTCGATCAATTGGCTGAGCAGGGAGTGCGTTTCGGGAGATGCTACACTCCCAACGGCATGTGCTCGCCCGCACGCGCTTCGCTGATGACGGCTACCTATCCCTCGACACACGGTGTGTGGGATTGCACCCATACGCAGCGAAAGGAATGGGTGGACATAGCGCCACGGCTGGACCACTGGGCTCAACGATTCGTGCACGCCGGTTATCGCACGGGATACTTCGGAAAGTGGCACGTTACGCAAAGTGATGAACTAGAGCAGTACGGTTGGCAGGAGTACGAGATCGACCAGTCCAGGAATTTTCGAAGCCGGCGGATTGCCGGGACGGAAGTAGTGTCTCGCAAGCAAGGCTACCGCGATGTCATCATGGCGGCTGTGAGAGAAGACAATTCGGGAAACCCTCATCATCCCGCCTACGACCTCGGTATCGAATTCATTCGGCGCCATGCCCCTTCGGATGATCCTTTTTGCTGTTTCGTTTCCACAACGGAGCCGGGCGGCGCCTGCATACCGCCGCATTGTTTCCTCGACCATTACAATGCGGCGGACACGCGCGTCACTCCCACATTGCGCGACGACCTGCACGGAAAAAGCGAACTTCTGCGGCGGATGCAGGCGGGCTGGGAGGACCTGTCGGACGAAGACTGGCGGAAAATCACGATGTGCTACCTGGCACAGTTGACGTTCATCGATAGCGAAGTCGGACGCATTATCCAAACGCTCCGCGATACCGGTTGCTACGACGATACCATCATTCTGTTCCTGGCAGACCACGGCCGCATGCTCGGGGCGCACGGACTGGTGGGACTGGGGCTGGGACTGGCCTACGAAGAGGTTTACCGTGTCCCTCTGATTATCCGCTCGCCTCGCTGGCTGACCCGCCATGAAAAGAGCCCACAGGGCCGTCACGTGCGCAACGCCCTGGTCAGTCTGGTCGACGTCGGGCCGACCTTGCTCGACCTCTGCGGCCTTGACGCGCTGCCCACGTCTCAAGGCCGCAGCCTGCGGCCCTGGCTGGCCGGACATGCGGAAGCACACGCCTGGCAACAGGCGTACGGAGAATTCTTCGCGCAGCGGTTCATGTATACTCAACGGATCGTATGGCAAGACGACTGGAAGTATGTCTTTTCACCAGGCGGAGTCGACGAACTCTACAATCTCGCCTGGGACCCTCACGAAGAACATAATCTGGTGGACGATCCGCGGCATCGTACCGTGATGCTGCACCTCGTCCGGCAGATGTGGAGGAAGATGGAACAGATCGGCGACGAATCGCTCCTGAATTCGGATTACGCGACGCTTCGGACAGCCCCAATCGGTCCGGCCTCGCGGCACCCGTAGCGTCCCCACACCGGCGCGCCGCTATTGGATATCCGGTAGTTCCCGGCGGTTGCCGGACCGCGGAGGGGTGTGGCTGACGATGAAAAGAGGCTCGCTGATATTACTGGGCCTGGCTGCATCGCTGGTTTCGCCATCACTGCTGGCGGCGTCATATCTGCAAATAGCGGAAAACATCGGTCCGTGCCCGTCATCGACGGCTCGATGCCAGCGGATCGTTCCGACGTCAGGCGGGGTCGGGAGCAGAACGAGATCTCCAGGCCCGGCCCCACGAGCCTTGAAGGGAGCGGAAAAGGCCTTTTCCTCGCTATCGCCGGTTTTTTGGAGTCGGCGTCGCCGGCAGCCTGCGTCTTGATGTTGTGGACGGCCGTTATTTCGGGCGAATCGGCGTAAAGAAGACAGGCTGACGGGTCCCGCAGTGGCCCGGCGGAGGCGGGTCCCGCCACCATGGCCCCATTGCCCCGCTGGGCGTTATGGCCTATATTTTTGAGGTCACGACGAATCGTGACGAGCAGAGACAAGATGAAAGATGAAATGTAGGTTAAGTCCTTCAGGTCGTTCTCGACGTCACGCCGCATTCTGCGTAGCCGTGCTTTTCCGATAAGTGCCCACGCTGATTCTGTGGCAATCTGCTCCCAATTTTTTCAGGTTCGAGGTTTAGCTGGCTGAGCCGCCGGGCCGTAGTTTTGGTTGTGTGGAGGGCAGACATGCCTGAAGGAAAGATCAAGAAGCTCGTTTCGGATCGAGGGTTTGGTTTCGTGGAAGCGGAAGAGGGAGACCTGTTTTTCCATCACTCCGAAGTCCAGGACGTGTCGTTTGAAGAGCTGCAGGAAGGGCAACTGGTACAGTACGAGGTCGGTCAGGGACGCAAAGGTCCCTGCGCGACATCGGTGCGAGTGGCCGTTCATTCCGACTGATTTCAGTTGCAGCTCATCCTGACCAGTCAAGAACTCTAATGCGCCTCTAGATCATTGGTCTAGGGGCGCATTTTTTTGTCGCGATTCGGATTGCACTATCGCGTCCCTTTGCGGCAAACTGGAAGCGATTTCAAAGCACCCTGCAATCGCTTCACGACCGGGAGATGTCACAACAAATTCAGGTTTCGAAATCGGTTCTGGATTACAAGAACGACCTCTTGTGACACGCAATAGGGATGTCTCCTCAATGGAAGTGTTTTTGATCCGGCACGCTCAGTCGCAGAACAATGCTAGACCAGAAGTCGATCGCGTGGCAGATCCGTCATTGACGGACCTGGGCCATGAGCAAGCGCATCGCCTGGCGCTATGGGCTCGCTCCCTGCGCCTGACCAGGTTGATCACAAGTCCCTTCCTCCGCGCTTTACAGACCACGGAAAAGGTTCGTGACATCACCGGGCTGACGCCCGAAGTCCGTACTCTGCTTCACGAGCAGGGTGGGTGTTACAGCGGGCACACGCCCGACAAGCGCGTCGGTCAGCCCGGTATGACGCGTCTGGAAATCGAGCAACAATTTCCAGGATTCTCCGTGGACCCCGGAATCGACGGCCAAGGGTGGTGGAAGCGAAAGCCGTATGAAACATGGCAGCAGGCGACACGTCGAGCGGGCGTATTGCTGCAACGAACCCGGGAAGAATTCGGGGCTTCCACCAATCGCGTGGCCTACGTGATGCACGCGGACATCAAACTGTTGTTGCTGCAACACTTCCACACAGGCGACCTGCAAACAGCCAAGAATGCGGCCGCCACACGCATCGTGATCACGCCCATGGATGTACAGGTGAGCGAGTACAATCGCGTGGAACACCTGCCGCGATTACTCGTAACGGGCTGATGATCGCTGTTGGCGGTTGGGGAAACCCGGGGCACCTGATCGGCACGACCAACGTCACGTCCCCTCGCAATGGTCTTCCGGCAGCACCGCGGGGAACCTGACCCAAAGGGACGACTGCCGCGCAAGAACGGCATCTACAAAGTCGCTAGCGAAGCCAGTATTTCGGGTACGACCCGAGCGGCTCACCGGGCTAGTGCCAATAAGGCACTGCTGGAAGCAATTGACTCGGACCCGCGGTTCGCAAGGCAACTTGGCGACATTCTTGGAGTGGACGATGTCACCGCCCAAATGCGAAGTGGGAAATCGGCCTTGAAGAATCCACCCGGTACGGAATGACATCATCCGGTAGGCAATCCGGAGGTGATGCAACTTCTTCGCCGGGAAGTTCGTCGTCATCAGTAATTCAGGAACATACTGCATCCCGGACCCAATGATTCCAACGGGTTTGGACAGAATTTCGGAGGTTAGAAGATGGATGCGACCGCACTGCGAAACGCAACGAGAACGGCTGTTGAGTCTCTTGGGTATCGGTTCAATTTGAATCTGCCAGTTCTTGACGAAGTTCAGGTTCACCGCGAGTGCAACGAGGTTGCAGCAAGAATCTTGGCTCTGTACGCATGCGTTGCATGTGCGTACGGGTTCCCGAAAGTAGATGCTATTGAATGGCTAAATCGAGAAGGCCTGTGGGGCTCCTTGACTGATACCGAGCAAGAGTTCTTGGAAGGCCTCGCGGAATCGAACAAGTCAATGATTCAGTGGTACGTTGAGGCTCTGTGGTCGCTCACATGGGCTGCCGGATATCACGATGATCTTGACTTCGCACACTCGTGTCCTGATTCGTTCCTTCAGCCCTTCTCCGACTTGAAGAAAGGCGAAGGCACAACCGCCTTTCGTGAGAAGTGCCAACTGCGTTCAGCTGAAGAAATTGAAGAAAAGCTTGACCTCAACTACTGTCTGCACTGGGCAGTTCGCGATTTGGAGTTGTCAGAC
>CAZNKT010000052.1:0-40978 GCA_964573605.1 uncultured Pirellulales bacterium | reverse complement strand
AACGCGCCGAGATAAACCTCCAGCGTGCGGAGGATGCCCTGAATGAAGTCCGTCACGATGGCGGCCGCCAGTCCGCCCGTTGTTCCGTAGACAACGAACAGCATGGTGATGATGGCAATCGCCAGATTGGCATCCACCAGGCCGGCCGTGCAGGAGTCCACCAGCGCGCTGGACCCTTTGAGCATCAGCCCGATTTTCACCGACAGCCCGGCGATTCCCACGAGCGAGAACAGAACGGCCACACTTCCGTCGTAACGCAGCGCGTAGACATCGGCCGTCGTCACCGCTCGAAATCGGCGCATGATCGGCGCGATGAGCCAGTAAAACGGAGTCGCCGGCAGCCACAGCCATTGCCACCAGATACCGGACAGCCCATTGCGGAAGGTCGCGGCGGCCACCGTCACGGCCTGGTCCGACGCGGTGCCGGTGCCGAACGCATGGGTGATCATCATGGCCTTGCCGAAACGACGCGGCATGAAGAAATCGCCCACGTTCGTGACGTATCGCCCCATCCACATGCCCAGGCCCGTGATGCCGATCAAGTACAGCACCAGCACGGCGATGTCGGCGGGATGCAAGCCGCTCATGGCCCTCTTTCAGTGGGAATCATTCGCCGCTGAATCGGATATAGTCGTCGTAGGCGGCTTTCAGATTGGGCGGTCTGCCGGCGGGCCCGACGTGCAGCAACACGCCGAAGCGAAGACGCAGGGAATCTCCCGGTTCGACGACCACGCTGCTGGGCGGGCCTTTGTCGAAGGCGTGGCGGCCGAACGGGTTGGCCGCCAGGAAGCCGTAATCGCGCGAATGATACCAGCTGGCACGGAAATTCGACGGGTGGGCCATGATCGTCATCCCGGCCAGGTAGCCGGCCAGCGGTCCCCGATAGTCGCACCAGGCGGCCGAATTGCCCCACACTTCGTCTTCGTTCTTGCGTCCTCGCGCGTCGACGATCGTCCCTCCGGCCTCGACGCGAATCGGACTGGCCACGCGAACACCCAGCCCCATCTCCTCTTGATCGCCGAACGCGAACGCATGGTCGGATTGGAATGTGGAATCCCAGGTGATCAAGTACCCGGCCGGTCGCACCGCGAACTGAAACACACAATCTTCCTGGCACACGACGCGCGACGGATCGTCCTGCGCCATGTAGCGGTTGCGAACCGCAAAGCCGCCCTGATCCTTCTCCGCGGACGGTTTCTGGAGGAAACGATCGTGGATGACATGCGCCTTATTGCGCCAGTAGTCGGACCCGCTGATGTCGCCGAAGGCCATCCACAATCCGGGATGATACAGCGGGTGGTCGGTCAAATCCTGTCCTTCGATGGGTGGAAAATTGCGGCTGACCTGGATTCCGTGCGGCCCCTTGAGGTGCGCAAAATAGGGGCGGTGGATCTCGTCATCGCGGTATGTATAGGTCGCGACGGGCTGCCCGCCGATCGTCACTACCACGCTCTGCTGCTGGGGGCGAAAGTCCACCCGCGCCGCGTCTCCGCCCGCAACATTACCCGGCACGGCAACGAGCATCGCGCCGATGATCGCGGCCCGCACGTGCGGCCATCCGCGTGTTGGTCTCCTCATGCTCAAACCCCCTGCGGAACGGCCCAATGGCCTTCCTTGCGATAGGTACGGCCCAGTAATTGATTCGATTCCCCGTCACCGACAATCTGTTCCGACTCTGCGTCGAATTGCAGGCTCCGTCCCGTGCGCACGGCGATATTGGCCAGATGCACCAGCGCAACAGAACGGTGCGCTTCCTGGATGTCCGCACTGGGCCGGCTGCCGGTGCGGATGGCGTGGAAGAAATCATCGAGATGTTCCATCGTGTGCTTCGCTATCTTCGGCGTCCGATTGTGGATCATCTTGTTCCGCTCGCCGCGTACCTGGAGCTTACCGCGTTTGCTGAAAAACATCTGGCCCTTGGTACCGTGAAATTCAACGCCGTTGTCGCAGTTTTGAGGATAGTTCGTCGACCACAAGCGCATCTCGAACACCAGTTGGCGCCGGTTGCCGACGTTGCCGTCGCCTGGATAGTCGAAGACACACGTTGCCGTGTCCGGGAACTGCTGATCGTCATCGTGAAAGAATTTCCCGCCCAGTCCGGAAATTCGGGCTGGCATGACGTCAACGCCCAATCCCCATCGAGCCAGGTCCAATTCGTGCGATCCGTCGTTGCCGATATCCCCCGTGCCGAAGTTGTACCACCAGTGCCAGTTGTAATGGAATCGATTTTCCTGAAACGGGACCCATTCGGCCGGCCCGACCCACGTATCGTAGTCCACGCCCGGCGGCGGGTCGCTCGGCTGGCCATGGCCGATATTGCCACGAAGCTGAACATTCCACGCCTTGGCCAGGAGCACGTCGCCGATCAGGCCGTCGCGCAGCATCTGGACGGCTTCCAGGGCGAACGGCATGCTGCGCTGCTGCGTTCCATGCTGGACGACAACGTTATTGCGCCGCGCCGCGTCCAGCAGCAGTCGACTCTCGCGAAAATTGTGGCTGCAGGGCTTTTCGACATACACGTGCTTGCCAGCCTCACACGCCAGAATGGCTGCGGGAGCGTGCCAGTGATCCGGAGTAGCGATGACGACCGCGTCGATGTCGGGATTGTCCAGGATCCGCCGCATGTCGGTAACTCCATGCGACGCCGGAACCTGGGCCGTTTCCACGGCGGTCGCCAGCCGCCGGGCATCCGTATCGCAGACATACGTGGCCCGAGGCACGAAATGGCGCCCCCGTCCTCCGCAACCGATCACACCGAGCACGACCCGATCGCTGGGCGGTGCGGATCGCGCGGCGCGTGTCCAACCAAGCGCCGCCACACCGGTGCCGACCCGCTTGATGAACGTTCTGCGTGTGTCGGACATCGTGACTATCTCCCGCCTGTGACTGGCCGGCCCGGATTCGCCGCGTGCTTCCCGGCGGCACAGGGCCCGCGCCGTGCCGGGAAGCATGGGCGTCGATTATGGTCCAGCGCCGCGCGCACTGCAAACCCCGCCATGCGCAAACGGCGCATCCGCATTCCCGATGCAGGGATCCACACAATTCAACGTCCGCGACCGGGCAACGGCAGCATCAGCCACCACATGCTCAATAGACGCTGCCCAGTCGGGCAACCATCACGCGGTCCGCGGCGTGGCAGAAAGCCGGGCGGCGGCTTTAGGAAGTCTCTACGAAGTGTCTCTACGAAGTAGTGGGGCGCCGGCCTGGCACAATTGCTTCGTGGCGGGACCGGCCAAACCGCCTGCTTCGGCCCCGCGCCGCAGAAAAAAAAGCACGATACTCCGTCCGCGTGCGGCAAATCCGTTCCGCGGTCGGCAAATCCCATGTGGCCCCCGACGACCGATGATCGCCCGACCTGCGGCGGGCAAATGCAAAGACTGCCGTGGGGCCGCCCAGCGGATGCGATTCGCGGACGCGTTCGGAGTCCTTAATCGCTTCAGGAAAAGAGCTTAAGCGAATTCTTCCCGGGCCGGCCGGAGGATCGAACGGCCGCCCCTTCGCGGGATCACGGAGGACCTGCCCCGCCGTCTTGGGCGAAAAGAAATAAAGAAAAGTGCCTATAAAGTTCTTGTAAGCGTCGCGGGCGGCGAAGTATCATCAACGTTGTTGGGCCAACGGGACGTTGTCCATGGTAATATCGCGGCGTGGGAGCACCGCTAATGACGGCGACACTCGCTTTTCTGCACGGTCCGAGGCGCCGCTATGCGCCCGATGGTTCGTCCCTCGACGAATCGGGCCGCGCGGGCCGTCGATCCCGCCGTTGGCTTGCCCAGTGGGCCCTGACGACAGTTTCTGGGTCTTTCTCTTCTTACGCTGTTTCCTGTTTGGCTTTTTGCGTGCCCGCGCCGGCGTGCGTCCGCTGGGCGTTTCTTTTGCCGCCGCGACGATGTGCCGCACGTACTCAGCCCGCACCCTCGGCCGGGTACCGCTATGCCCGGCTCGCACTCGATGGAAGTGGGTTGGCGGCGCGAGGGGGTGTGGGTGAGTCTGGTGGTCGGAGGGTTCCTTGATCGTTTTCGTGTCTTAATTAGTGAAGGAGAATGTTCTAATGAAGAAGACAGTTGCAGTTTTGGTTGCCGTCGTGGCCGCGTTGGCCGCCGGTACGGCAGTGGCGGGTTTTAATGACAATGTGAGCGTTGACTACGCGGCTCGAGAGTCGGGCCTTTCGGGCGGGAGTTGGGACTACGCCTACGACGGCGTCGGCGATGCGTTCGCCGGGCGTAACAATCTCGGGTCTCTCGATGGCGAGTGGACCGAAGATCAACGCTGGGACGGTTCGGCACCTGGCGTGTTTGGTGATCCCGACGCGGATCCGGATAGCGATTCGCCGGGCGGGCTGGATTCGCTTGTCGAAGGTCCCGTCGATTATCTCCGGATGCAGGACACGGGAGATCCGACCGACTACGATCCGGACCCCATCAATCCGCCCAATCTGAATTGGAACGATCCCAGCAACCGGCGGTTTAACCTGCATAAGAATTTGGGCATTGACGGCTCGACGATTCTCGACGCAGGTACGACGATTTCGTTTCGGGCCCGGCTGTCTTCTACCGGCACGCTCGACGATCAATATCTCGAGGGAGGTGGAGGCACCGCGCCGTGGCCTGCCGGGGGCGCGGGAACGGATCTGAACGACGAAGCCCGCGCGTTGTTTGGTATTTCACAAAACGGCGGTGGAACGTTGGGCTTTTCCCTAGCCCTGTCGTCCAACACTCCGGGCGGCATCGGCGGCGGTCTAATCATGAACAATACGAAGAATGCCGCTTCAGTGGCAACCGAAGATGCCACGCCGTCGACGGTGAATCTGGTCCCGATCAGCGACACTGATCTGCTGGACTGGCACGAATTCTGGATTACAATCCAGGAGAAAGACGCCGATGAATGGCTGGTCCGCGCATGGGTGGATGGAGCGACGACCAAGCAGACCTTTGCCGTGGCCAAGACCTTAGGCGACTTCAGCGAGCCGGAATTGGTGATGGGCAAGAACTCGGGCAGCGCCGTCTTCGCGGCCGACGTCGATTTCTTTGCCTGGGACAACGGAGTGACGAACATTCCGGAACCGTCCAGCCTGTTGCTGAGTTTCCTCGGCGCGTGCGGTCTGGCTTGCTTTGTCGCGCGGCGACGCCGTCGATAGGACAATTGCGGAAAGAGACGCGCGTCACGCGTCTCTCCGTTAAAACGCTTGTCCGCGGGCGGCGCGACGAAGCGCCGACCCGCGGGTTTTTTTGCGCCAGCCGCCCGAACATCTTCAACTTCCGCATTCCCAGCCATTGGACGCTGCAAGGGGTGTAAGGCAACCGGAGCATGTGCCTGCGACCCGCACTAGCGGGACCTAGTCGAAGTACGCGCGCGACGCACCCGTTGCGGGTGCCAGTCAGATTCCATCTCCAGAACACGGTCGGACACGGCGGGCCAGTCGTCCCCGGAAGTCGGTCGGTCCGCCGGATCGTCCGAGACGATCGACGTCTTAAACCGGTGCGCTTCCGCCGGAGGATCATCGGGCAGGTGGGCGGATCCGACCGTCATCAAATCCAAGAAGGCGGCAATATCGTCGAAGTCGAGGTCGCCATCCAGATCCGTGTCGCCGGCCACCACGGGATTGATGCCGTAGATTGCTTCGTACAGGGCCGGGGCGCGAAGGGCCAGCGCCAGACCTTCAATATCGTCCATATCGATCCGGCCGTCGCCGTTCAGATCGCCGGGTCGCACAAAGTCCGCTGCGCCGGGCGAAGGCGGTTTGGCGTTCCAGCTTTCCGGCGTTGTGCCGGCGGCACCAACGGCCGTGCGGTGAAGCGATTCCCCCTGTCCGTCGGCGGCAACGGGCCAGGGAGCTACATTGTCGTACGTCGCCCGATCGACAAGGATGACGCCGGGCGCTTCGGTGGGGCTGCCCAGCGGACGCCGCAGATCGATGCTTTCGCCGTCATCGCTCAATCGACGCGTATAGGGGCCGACCAACGACACGGACGCGTCGATACCGTGCGCGGCGCGGAAATCGTCGGACAACACGTCGAACGCGGGGTCAAATCCCACGACGACCACCGCCCCCCCGGGGGGGAGTGTCGTGCCGTTGGCGAAGTTGAAGTGCACGGCACCAGACAGTTCCCATCCATCGAGGGGCACCGAAACCTGCGTCGGATTGTACAGTTCCACAAATTCGCCGTCCTGCGGATCCGCCAGCGTCTCGACCACGACGTTGTCGAAAGAAGCGACACCATTATTCGTCCCCAAACCAACGTGCCCCAGTCCCACGGGTTCCTCGAAGCGGTACCGCGCCTGGAGCAAGCCGTTGGATTTGACCATCACCAGCGGACCGAGAATCTCAACGCTCGCGTTGACTAGGCGATTGGCTCGCAATCGCGTGATGCTCCTTTCGTCGGCCAGGTAGTGCCAGCCGTCGGCGTCACGCCGTCCAATACGCCAGTAATTAAGAGTCACATCTACCATGGCAAATTTGAAATCGGTCGGATTCCGATAATCGAACACGATGACGGCATTCACATCAGTCCCGTCGCCCAGCCGAGGCTGGACGGTCGCCGAGACGCGCATCCGCCCGGACGTGGGTACGTCGGGAAGGAAGGCCACGGTGTCGGTGCTGCCAGCGTCAGACGGCAGCGCCTGGTAGCGCTGATCGACGACGCTCCACTGGCCGACGTCCGGTAGAAACGCTTCGGCGGCGCCGCTATCGAAGTTCTCGCTGAATGCGGTCGGTGCCGCCGGGTGGTAATGGACTTCCGAAACGACGGCGTGACGCGTCGCGGGCGCGCCGTTGCTCTCGCCTGGCGACGGATCGGATAGCGGGATCAGCGGCGCGGCGGCATCCCCATCGGGCCACCTTCCCAGTGACACGCCCGGTTCGCTGCCTCCAAAGGCAACGGTGTCGACGAATCGCGTCGGCCGGCCGTTCTCGCCCGATGCGATCAGCCACACCCGACCGCCGTGAATGCCGTCCAGGTCAAAACCGAACTCCGCCTGTTGCAATGCATGGTAGCCTCCCGCCGGAATCTCGGTCGGCGCCGAGATACGAAATGCAAAATAATCGTCGTCCGAAGGGCTCAGGTACCAGTCCGCAACATCGACGGCGTCTTGGGTCGTGTTGTACAACTCGATCTGATCCGCGTCGCCCGCAACAGAATGGGCCAGGACCTCGTTGACGATCACCGTCTGCACCGCGCCCGTGCCAGGGGCGCCGGGTGAGCCGCCGAACTCGCTGCTGGCTCGCCAGTTGGCGGGGTCGGAGTAGCTGCCGAACGGATCGATGATTTCCAGCGAGCTGCCGCGTCCCGCTGCCCGATCCGGCCAGTCGGCGCCGACCCCGTACGCAAACTGCTGGATGATCGCGCCGTCGGCGGCCAGCAGCGTGAGCTGCTCCCCTTCATTGCCCAGTCTCCCGCCATACGCGCCATCCTCACCGCCCAGAGGATCACTGCCCTGGGCAAGCAGGTCGCTGGAACCGTAACGCGAAAGGAACGCGTCGCGATTGCCGGCAATCACCACGTGCGCACCCGGATCCAGCGTCTGCGAGGCAAAGTCAAAGCGAAGGCCCTGAGTATCTCCATCGACCACGCGCTGCACCAACTGGATACCTCCGAGGTCGACAGGATCCTGGCCCATATTGGCCAGCTCCAGGAATTCGAATTCATCATTGTCGATGTTCGATTCGTTCAGTCCGCCTACGGGATTGGCATCGTGGGGATTGAAATTAATTTCGGTGATTCGCAGAGGAACGTCGGAAATCACCACGAAGGAAGCTGTGTTCAAGGCCGACCACTCGCCGTCATGCAGCGTTCTCGCTTTGATTGTTGCCGCCTGCGCTAACTCGAACGGGGCGCTGAAGGCGACAGCCGTCGCGGCAACCTGGCCTCCCGGAAGCCGCGGATCACTGCCATCGGTCGTGTAATAGATCGTGCCTTCGTCGGCATTCAAGCTAATCGGAAAGTCGCCCGTCACTTGCCCACCGTGCTGATTGAAGCCGGGGGCATCGACATTGGGGAACAAATCCAGACCGCGAAGCTGCCCCAGCAGGATTTCCGTTCGCCTGGGGAAGAAATTATCAAGCAGCTGCTGCTGGGTCTCGATCCAGTCCTGGCGCGTAAACGGGTCATCCCGCCTGTTGTCGCCCCAGCGCGCGGATTCACCGACAATCGCGCGATCGATCTCGTTCATCCGGTCCTGGTATTTGGCAGCGGCAGTCTCGGGGGTCAATACACCGCCGTTGAAGAAGTGTCGCTGCACATGGTCGGCGAACAACAGCCGGTATTCGGCATTGGCGGTCAGCTGTTGGTGCACCTCGGTGGGCGCGCCAGTATTGTTTTTCAGCGCCGTCGATCGATCATTGACGGACGTTAACACTTCCTCCGCGTCCCAACTGTGGAAGTGCCATTTGCCATCGGGACTTTCGCGATTGAACGTAACGTACCAGTTGTCTTCGCCCCAATCGGAGTTGGCGACATAAAAATTGGTGAGCATGTAATCGATCAGATCGTCGACGTCGACGATGTCGGCCACGGCCTGATAATTCGCGTCATCCGAGAGGTCCTGACGGGCCAGTTCGAGCATGGCCAGGTAGGCTTCATTGGTGCCGTCGACTACCGTATCGGCATTGTGTTTCAGCACGTCGTACTGACTATCGTCGCCACCGAAGTAGGAAGCGGCGAACGACGAATCAGGACGTTCATGGACGTAGTACATGCCCCAATACAGGCCGTTGACGTACAAATGATGGAAACGGGCGTGGGGTGAATTGCCCCCCATGGCATTGTGCAGATCGGCGACATATTGATCCTGGATGTATTTGGCCAATGTAGCTTGAGTGGCGTGAAGCCAGCCGAAATTGTCGACGGAGTCCAGTACGAACGTATTGAACACTTCCGCCGCATCATCGCCCAGAAGTGGAAAGTCGAGCACGGACGGTCCGAACTCGCGGGTGAACTTCACGCGCATTGAAAGCTTGTCGACTTTCCAACGCCGGGTGCTCGTGTTTCCCTGAACCTGGATGGAACCGTCAATTTGAAACCCCGTGGAGCCGTCCGGCTGAAGGAGTTCGAGCGACGTGCCGCGCGGATCGCTCTTGCCCTCAATGTAAATCCCTTGACCGCCTTCGCCGAACATGTCTTCCCAGGGCAGCACGACCGATAGGGACGGGACGGATTTCAGGTCGTCGGTCGTGAACCGGTCGTCGGGCAGCGGGTAGTTTACGACGTCGGGATCGATGCCCCAGTCGACGCTTTGGATCTGGTTTCCGAGCAGGACGTCCAGGTCACCGTCGCTGTCCACGTCGCCGAGCGAAACGGCGACGCTGCGTGTCCCGCCAAACAACTGACCGCTGTTGGTGAAGTGGCCGTGGCCGTCGTTGAGCCACAGGGAATTGCCGGCCGGTTCGCCGATAACAACGTCCAGATCCGCGTCGCCGTCGATGTCACCCAGATCGATGTCCCACGCGGCCGTGGTGCCGATTTGCTGGCCGCTGTTGGAAAAGATACCCGCCGTTTCGGTCCCGCCATTGAGCCAGACGGACTTGGGGCCGGTATTGCCGGCAAACAGATCGACGTGCCCGTCGCCATCGAGAGGGGCGAGCGCCACGGCGTGGCTGCCGGCCATGCCCAAGGTCTGCTCCGCCAGCGTGAAGACGCCGACTCCGTCGTTGAGCCAAAGCTGGTTTCCGCTGCCGCTGCCGACCATCGCGTCCAGGTCGCCGTCGCCGTCCACGTCCCCTAAGGCCAGTGCGATCCCGCCGCCCGAGCCGAGCCGCTGTCCGCCGCTGGTAAACTGGCTCTGTCCGTCATTGAACCAGACCGTGGTGCCGGTCGCTCCCGCAGTCAGGGCGTCGATATCTCCGTCGTCGTCGATGTCCCCGAGCTGCACGGCGCGCGTGGCCGTGTCGCCCAGTGCCTGGCCGCTGTCGGTGAATCGCACCTCGCGCTGACCCAACCATGTCTGATTGGCCCCGTGATTGCCGAAGACGGCATCGAGTTGTCCGTCGCCGTTCACGTCGCCCACTGCGACGTCCCGGCCATCGGACCCCTGCAGTTGTCCAGGAATAACGCTGAACAGGCCGTCGCCGTCGTTGAACCAGAGTTCGTTGGCGCCGGCGGTGGCCACGAGCGCATCCAGGTCGCCGTCACCATCCATGTCATCGATTCGCACGGCGCGCGTGGTCGTGGTTCCCAGAGTCTGACCGCTGTCGCTGAACAGGCCGGTTCCGTCGTTGAACCACACGCGACTGCCCGCTTGCCCGCCAATGAACGCGTCCAGGTGTCCATCTTCGTCCAGGTCCTCCAGGGCCACGGCAAAGCCATCGGACCCCGGCGCGGCGTCCGCGGGCGTGAACGTGCCCGTGCCGTTGTTGAACCAGACGCTGTTCGCGCCGGTATTGCCCACCAGCGCGTCGACGTCCCCATCTCCGTCAACGTCGCCCAGGGCAACATCGTGACTCTCGGCGTTGCCGAGATCCTGTCCGGTGGATGAAAAAATGCCCGCGCCGTTATTGAGCCACACGGAGTTGGCCCCTGTGCCGGCGACCAGGATATCCATGTCGCCGTCGTTGTCCAGATCGCTGAGGGCGATCCGCGTCCCTGCAGACCCCGGGCCGGCAGCCCCTTGGAGAAATACGCCGCTGCCGTCGTTGAACCAGATGGTGTTCGTGGAATCATTCGCGAAAACGGCATCCAGGTCGCCGTCAGCGTCCAGGTCGGCCAGTTGAACATCGCGGCTGTCGGCATCGCCAATCTGATGAACGTCTTCAGTGAAACTTCCCGCGCCGTCGTTCCTCCACAGTTTATTTGCGCCCGGGTTCGCCACCATCACGTCCAGGTCGCCGTCATCATCCACGTCGCCCAAGGCGACGCGGCGCGTCTCGGCGGTCCCCAGGTTTTGGCCGGTCTGGGCGAGCCTGGCGAGGGGCTCATTGAGCCACACGGTATCAGCCGAAAGGTTTCCCACGATCGCATCCAGGTCACCATCGCTATCCGTATCGCCCAGCGCGACGGCAAAACTCCGCGTGGAGCTGTCCCCGATCGCTTGAGATGTCTTTGCGAAGTTCCCGCCACCTCGGTTGACGTAGACACCGTTAGCGACGTCCTCGCCCACAAGAAATCCGTCCGGATCACCGTCACCGTCGAGATCACCCAAAGCGACGTCACGAGTCAGGTTTGACCCGATGGATTGCTGGCCGGCAGGTTCGCGAAAATCCGCACTCGGCTCGTTTAACAGCACCGCATTCGCGCCGGACTTGACGAGCAGGGCGTCGAGGCGGCCATTGTCGTCCAGGTCGCCCCAAGCGACCGCGAAGCTCTGCGCGCCGATGCTCTGTTGGCTATCGGTGAAACTGCCGTTTCCTCGGTTAAGCCAAAGTTTGTTGGCCGACGCGTTTGCCGCGAACACGTCCAGGTCGCCATCGCCGTCCACGTCACCCAGCGCCACATGCCGGCTGGGAGAATTCCCCAGATTCTGGCGACCCTCCGTATAGATTCCATCTCCACTGTTGGTCCATATTTTATTCACCCACGCATTGTTGCCTGTGAGCATGCTCACAAATGCGTCCAGATCGCCATCGCCATCGAGGTCTCCCAGCGCGACGGCCAATCCGTCCGACGGTCCTAAAGCCTGGCCGCTGGGAGAGAAAATGCCTGCTCCGTCGTTGATCCACACGCGGTTGATACCGTCATTGCCCACCAGCGCGTCGAGATCACCGTCTCCATCCACGTCTCCCAGATCCACGCCGCGGCTGTCGGAGACTCCCAGCGCCTGGCCCGTATCAATAAATGCCCCGTGACCATCATTGGTCCACACCATGTTTGGCCCCGAATGGGCCAGGAAGGCATCCAGGTCGCCGTCGCCATCCAGATCGCCCAACGCGATATCATGGCCGTCCATGCCCAGATTGCCACCGCCGACGCTCAACGCGCCCTGGCCGTCATTGAGCCACACGGTGTTGGCCGACAAGCCGGCCACGACCGCATCCAGGTCGCCGTCGCCATCCACGTCTCCTAACGCTGCGCCGCGGCTGGGGCCGGTTCCCAACACCTGTCCCGTCGTGCTGAATACCGCCGCCCCGTCGTTATGCCAGACGACGTTTCCATCGTTGTTACCGACCAAGGCGTCCAGGTTACCGTCGCCGTCCAGGTCGCCGAGCGCCACGGCACGGCTCGCCGCGTCTCCGAGTTGCTGGGGAGTCGCCGCCAGCTTCGTTTGGGGAAGATTGATCCAGACTTGATTCGCGCCGTCGTTTCCGAGCAGCGCGTCGACGGTTCCGTCCCCGTTTACATCGCCCAGGGCGATCGCCCACGTGTTCTGGCCAACGATGTCGTCCGAATCGAGATCGAGTACGTTGGCAACGTCGGCAAAGTTGCCCGCGCCGTCGTTCAACCAGATCTTGTTAACTTCGGAGTTGGCCACCAACGCATCCAAGTCGCCATCGCCGTCCACATCGCCCAGTTCGGCCGCACGCACAGTGGACGTGCCAAGATTGATACCGGTCAGTGCCAGGTTTTCCAACAATTGTCCGCTATCGGTAAATCCTCCCTGCCCGTCGTTGACCCAGATCCTGCTGCCCGCAAAGCTCGCCACAAAAGCATCCGAATCGCCGTCCTGGTCGACGTCTTCCAGCGCGACATCGAAACTGCTGTCGTCCCCCAGGCTCTGCGGCGCAGCGACGAAGACGCCGCTGCCATTGTTCAGCCATAGGTGGTTGGTTCCTTGTTCGGCCAACACGGCATCCAGATCCCCGTCGCCATCCACGTCCCCCAGGTCGATGGCTCGACTGATGGTCGCCGCCAGGCTTTGCCCACTATCGGTGAAGTTACCGTCGCCGTCATTGAACCAAATCTTGTTGGCTGCCGATGAACCGATGACGGCGTCCAGGTCGCCATCGCCATCCAGGTCTCCCAGTGCGACGGCCGTGCCGTTGGTTCCCAGGTCCTGGGCGACTTGGGAAAAATGGCCCGTGCCATCATTGATCCAGACCGCGTTGGAACCCGCGTTAACGACAACGGCGTCCAGGTCGCCGTCTCCGTCCACGTCGCCTACGTCGGCGGCGCGACTTTCCGCCGTGCCCAGCGTCTGACCCGTGTCCGTGTAGTTGCCGCGACTGTCGTTCAGCCAGACCTTGTTGGCACCCGTATTGGCAACGAAAGCGTCCAGATCGCCATCGGCGTCGAGGTCACCGAGCTTTATGGCTTGCGTACGGGCATCGCCCAGCGTTCGGCCAGCAACGGCGACCGTGCCCTGTCCCCTGACAGCGAACTGGCCGTCGCCGCTGTTCAACCAGACGCTTCCGCCTTCCGCCGACGCATCGCCCCAAGGCGTGTACAGCGGCAGTCCGGTGCCGTCCGTGCCAAACGCTTCGCTTTGCTGCAGCACGTTGTCGGGAAAGATATACGACTGGGTCAACGTCGGCCCCTGAAGATAGCCTTCCCGAAAAGCGGCCGCCCGCAGCACGGTCGTGTTTTCGATCGTCATCGGCTCGGTGAATTCAGTGCCGTTCGCCGCCGTGGGGGAACTGCCATCCGTCGTGTACCGGATCACGGCGTCGGCGTCGGTCGTGGTCAGGTCGAGAAGAAAAGGAGCGTCGTAAAATCCATGATCCACATTCGCCGAAACGTTCTCCAGAAAGCCGACAAAACCCTTCCCGTTCGGCGCGCCGGGTGTGGCATCGACGAAGTACCTCGGTCCCGCTACGGTGGAACCATACGAAATATCGGGGAACTGCTGGGGATATTCGCCGCCGCCGACCGCGAATTCCGAAACGACGGCGTTTTCTGGCGAGACGAGCGCCACGTATTCGCCGCCTGCGGACAGGCGGAAGCTCGTATGCAGCTCTCTGGCCGGGTCGTCACGGTCCTTGCCCGATGCGAAGACCACGAGGAACGCGCCGGGATTGATCACGACATCGGGCAGTTGCCACCGGTCGAGCTGGTCGGCATCGTCCGTCAGGAACCACCCGTCCAGCGACGCCGGCACGTCGCCCGCATTGTGCAGCTCAATCCAGTCGCTGGTTTCGCCGTCTTCGTCCGACAGCGACGCACTGTTGGACGCCATGAATTCGGTGATCATGAAGTCGGCCGCCAGCAGGCGGCGGCACTCGAGTGATTCGACCCACGAGAAACGGCGCGTCGTCGTCGATCGAAGTCGGGAAGCGGACGACGCACGGCGCCGCGCACTTCGGGCAAGAAGCCGCGACCAACTCATGGAATGCCTCTCCGCCTAAGCGAGCGTTCGCTGGATGTTCGCCGAACGCACCGCAATCCGCGCCAAAATGAGATATCACTCAGTGGGACGGCAGGTCTGCGGCGTGCGCCCTAAAGCAATCTCACTCCGCGGCGCCCGTTTCGCCGACGCATGAGGAGTCCCAGTGCGGCGAGCCCCGCGACGAACGCGATACTGCCGGTTGCCGGTTCCGGAACGCTGTGCAAGCCGCCGGGCTGAAGGATACCTACAAAACCATTGATGTCGTCGAAATCCTGGTCACCGTCGCCGTCGGTATCGCCTTTGAGCGAGGGTGGTACGCCGAAGATCGCTTCGTATCCCGCCGGGTTGTTCAGCCCCAGCACGAAGTCGTCGATATCGTCGAAGTCCACGTCGCCGTCGCAATCCATGTCGCCAGTCAGCGCTAGCGCTCCCTCGACCGGATCGTGGAGCCCCACGGCGTACGAGAAGAAGTCGATGTCCAGCGCGCCCCAGCGGGAACCGGAATTCATGGCCATCGCCACGAACGCCCCCTGATACAGAATTTCATTCTGTTTCTGCCCATCGGTGACCAGAAAGCTCTGTCCTTCGCCGGCAAGCTGGCCGTCCATGTACACGGTGACTTCGTGCGTGTCCGTCAGCATCGATCCGTCGGAGGCCTGGATCGTAATCCAGAACTCGCGCCAGTCGAGCAGATCTTCGTCCGGCACTTCAACCCAGTTCTTCGTACCCGGATCGTTGGTATTGACGTCCAGCGGCGAGCCGATGTCGGCCAGATTGTTCATCACCAGGCCACCGCTGGTCAGCCCGAATTCCGCCCCCTCGTCACCCTTAATCATGGAAAACGCGATCTGCGTCTCGGCGCCGTTGTTCAGCTGCTGGATCACGCCGAATTGGCCGCGGGCACCGCCGTACACTTCATAGCCTTTGCCGTCGGCGGGCCACGGGTCGACGGTGGGAGCCGTGTCTTCGTCGTAAACGCCGTCCAACGGAGCCGTCGTGGACAGCCGCGCCCGGAAAGAGAGCGTGATACCGTTGTCCAGCACCGCCCGGTCATTCCCCAACGACACGTCACCTTCGATGTCATGTCCAAAATAAATCTTGCGATTGCTCGGGTCCACGCCGCCATATCCGGCCGTCGGATCGCCCGGATCCTGGATGATCAGGTAGTCGGTGTTTCCCTCCGTGCGCGTGCCGACGCCACCCGGCGCTCCCGAGCCCGGCGCGGAGCCGTCCCACTCGTCGCCCTGATCGTGGCTCCACGTCCCATCCAGGGCCGTGAATCCGGTGGAGCCGAAATCGGCAGCGTTGCCTTCGAATGCGTAGTCCCAACCGCCCGTTGGTTCACCGTACAGGACGCCAGCCGCGGCGTTGCCGTGCGCCGCGACAACAATGGATAACACGGTGAGAACGCTGATCGCCTGGTATGCCAGTCTCATGTTTCAGACACTCCTTTCAGATGCCGGGGGACCTGTCTCGCGGCTTTGGCCGCAGCCTTCGAGTCTACACAAAAATCATGGTACCTGCCAGAAATCGGCGATTTGGGGGTTGGCGCCGCCGGGGACGCGGGCGAATGGGGGCATTGCGGACGGGGAGTTTTCGGCCGCAGCCGGTCATGCCGTGAGTGAACGTTCTGCTTGCGTGTCCTGTTGGGGCCAAATAACGGGCCATGTATCTCGTTGCGCAGCGGCGCTCGGCGGGGGAATCCCCCGGCGGAGAAGGGGGCTACATGAAAGTTGAAACAGCCTTAAGGGTGAGATCGCTCCAGCAAATTGCCGTACGTTTCAGGGCGGCGGTTGGTAAACGAAGCCCGCGTCTTCTTCAGGTCGCTCACGTCGATATCTTGAAGGACGACTTGATCCTTACTGCCCTCCTTTAAGACTTCCCCGTGGCGGTCGATAATCAGACTCTGCTCCGGGTGCGTAAAGATCACGTAAGCATCGTTCTCGTAGGCGCGCACCTGCATCAGCCGAGTGTTCCATGCTCCACGTCCGCCGTACGACGGACATGCAATGATCTCGGCACCGTTCAGCGCCAGTTGCCGTGCCGGCTCCGGCGGCTGCCGATCGAAACAAATCATCATGCCGACGTTGACCGTGCCGATATCAAAAACGGGGTAGGCTTCGCCCGCCGTGTAGCCGGGCGGGTTGTCCGTATAACCTTGCGCAAAATGCGTTTTGCGGTACTTGCCGAGCAGTTGGCCCGAGGGGCCGAACAAGGCGGCCGTGTTGAACGTTCGTTGACCGTCCGCTTCCAGAAATCCGACAATCAGGTGGATATCCAGTTCATCGGCCAGCGCGGCCAATGCGCGCAAATGGGGCCCGTCGACCGGTTCGGCGATTTCTGCGAAACGGCGCGTTAGTTCGGCCTTGGCTTTTGGATTTTCTTCGTCGACCACTTCATTGACGACGTAACCTTCCAAGACGCCTTCCGGAGTGATGACCAGTTTGGCTCCCCTCCGCGCCGCTTCGCGCACCATCTGTTCGATTTTGTCGTGGTTGCCCGCCTTGTTCCATTTCTCGGGAAAAATCGACAGACTCGCCACGCGAAGTAGGTTGCTCTTATCCTCCGAGGGTGTACGCTCCTCGTTACCACGAGCGCTGTGCCATGGGACGGCGAGCGACAGCACCAGCAGCACGGTTGCCGAATGCCTCACAGCGAAATCCTCCCCGTTGCCAAAAGGAAAACACATCCGCGCACTCCTATCGTCACCGATAGCCACGCGGACTTCAAGGGATTCGCAGGCGGATGCCTGACCGGAAGCAGCGCGCCGATCCGTCGTGCAGGCTCTCGTCCACCGTGTGGCGCTGCCCTGGCGCGTGTTGGAAAATGAATGGCATTGCCGGCCCGACAGGGGCCGGTGGGGTGTTTTGCGGCGGATCGCCGCGGCCGTTAAGATAAAGCGGCCATCAGGGGAAAGTAGTGCACTCGGGAGGCGCCAGATCGTGCGACAACAATTTCCGATCGCCGCACTCAATGCTGGTGATCCCAATGCTGGTGATCCGACGGGAAATCGAGCCACACTTTGGAGTACGATACCATGGCAGGCAAGCGGCGCTTGCCGCACCGTCGGTCTGCTGCTGGCGGTGATCGCCGTGCTGGGAGGGGCGTCGGCGCTGCGGGCGCAATCGGACGACTACGAACCGCGGCGCATCAACAAATGCATTGAACTGTTCGAAGCCGGTCAGCCGGTGTATTACATCGATGGGGCAGGGGGGTACGCCGAGGGCAAGGCACTGGCTCAAACGTGGGCGGATTACATCATCTACGACATGGAACACGCGCCGTTTGACGTGTCGCTGCTTCGTGTGTTCATGCAAGGGCTCGTCGACGGAGGTCCGACGCCCAGCGGCCATCGGACGCCGGCCGTGGTCGTGACGCTGCCCGTCCTGGGCCTCGACATGGAAACGATGCGTTCGGGCATCTGGATGGTGCAGCAGACCCTGGCGACAGGGGTCCACGGGGTCGAACTGTGCCATGCCCGCGACCCCGAAGCCGTCAAGATGTTTGTGCGGTCGGCGCGGTATCCCCACCATCGGCAATCGATCGAAACGCTGGGTGAGGGACTGCGTGGTTATGGAAGCCAGAAACAGGCGGCGAGAATATGGGATGTCGACCCGGAGACATACTTTGGGATGGCCGACGTCTGGCCGTTGAATCCGAATGGGGAACTCATGCTGGGATTGAAGATCGAAGATCGGCACGCGCTGGCCCATGCCGAGCAAAACGTACAGGTACCGGGTATTGCTTTTGCCGAATGGGGTCCGCGCGACATGGGGCTTTCTTACGGGCTGGTGGGAGGCCAGGCCGATCCTCCCTTGCCCAAAATACTCCATAATGCGGGACAGCGCGTATGGCGGGCATGCCAGGCAGCCGAGGTGCTGTTTTTGGATAACGTCCTGCCGGAAAATGTCCAGCAGCGCATCGACCAGGGAGTCATGATCGGCGCGGGTCGACGCCGGGATTCGGCGGAAGCGGGACGTCGGTACACGAAGCGAAAAATGCCATGGTGAGGAGGTTCTCATGTCGTTGTGTGGCAGGGAAAGTGTCTTTGGGATCAGCACGGTAGCCTGGCTGGCAGGTCTCCTGCTGGCCGGCCAAGGCTGCCGCATCGCACCCGCCGATACGGTCGCCCTGTGGTTGTTCGACGAACAGGTCGGCATCTACCCGAGTTGTGTGCTGGGAGACGCCGAATCGCAGAAGTTTCCGCTGGTCCTGGGACCGGGCGGACAGATCATGCCAGGAAGGTTTGGCAACGCGTTGGAGCCTAGCGCGCAGCCGGACATAGCCTACCCGCCGGAACGCTACGCACCTGACGGCGATGATCCCGGTCGAGCGAGGCAGCCACTGACCTGGGCCACCGCGAATTTTTGCGCGTTGATGACGCGTGGTGAAAACCATCTGCGCAAAGAGGTGGGATTCGCCAATCCCGTGCGCAGTCGGCTGAATCTGGCAGCATTCGATTGGACTGTGGAATTCTGGTACTTGCCGACCACACCGGCGGGTGACGCCGGGGTGGTGTTCGAACTGGGCCGTGGTCCGCGCGGGCGCGGCGAGCAGATTACGCAGCTCATCCTGAATTCGGACAGCCGCGGTTTCACGCTGGTCAATCAACCGGCCGGCATCCGGTTGCGGATCCCGTCGCAGCCCGCTGCGCTCGATCCGAACGATGCCGAGTGGCATCATCTGGCGTTCGTGTATGACGCCGCGTCGGGGCAGTTGCGGCACTACGTTGACGGCCGTCCACAACCGCTTCCCGACCCGTGTGTGTTGCAACCTCTTGAAGAGGGATCCGGAGATTATTTTTGCGTTGGACGCGACGGCGACTGGCGGCGTCCCCTGCCGGGCCGAATGGACGAATTGCGGTTTTCCGACAGCCAGGTCTACCGCGAGGCGTTTGACCCGCCGGGCACTTTTTCGGCGCTGTACGGTCCCGACTACGAGCCTGCGCCGCTCGAGCAGGGCCCGCCCCTGTTGTTCTGTACGGACGCGTCCCGCGACGCCGTCGTCGCGCTGGGAGGCAGAAAGCACCTGTTTATCGACGACGCCCTGGTTGCCGACGCGGAGAACATACAATTTCGCGTCCACCCCCCTCGACTCGCCGAACGTATCTCGGACGACGTAAATGGGCATCTTACGCTGTACGAGGGCGCGGATGGATTGATTCGTATGTATTACCAGGGGCCGCGGAAGAGCCTGGCCGTGATGACGTCACGCGACGGCGTGCACTGGGATAAGCCCGACCTGGGAAACGCGTACCGTGGAGCGCGCAATGTCGTCATTGAAGATCCGGTCGGTCTGGGAACCGTGTTTGTCGACCCCAATGCTCCTCCGCAGGAACACGTGAAATACTTCAGCGGCTATCGCGGTCGCGGCTTTTTTGTGTATTCGTCACCGGACGGTTTCGCGTTCCAGCGCAACGAAACCAGCGCGCTGCCTCAACGCGCCGCGTCGCAGTCGATCGTATTTTACGACGACCAGCGGCAGGTCTACGCTGGCTACCACCGCTCCGATATGGCCAAAACGGTCGGCGGCAAGACGATGCGGACGTTCGTCATGACCGAGACACGAGACGTTTTGCGTCCGTGGCCCTTTCGAAGAGTTTCCCAGCACGAGCAGCGGGCTGTGGCCCAGACCCGCCGGCTCAGCAAGATAGATCCGTGGTACACGGACAACGGCCCGCTCACGCCCCCCGGCTTCGGCGTGGAATACCCGACGGTCTTCGCCCCCGTGGAGGGCCTCGATCCGGTCGGCACGGACATCTATGTGCCCAAGTGTCTCAAGTATCCATGGGCCCCCGACACGTATCTGGCGTTTCCCATCGTCTACTTCCATTATCACGGCGACGGGCCCGAGACGCGCCGCGTGTTGGGGCTCCGCGAGCGAGGACGCGGGTCGGGAGCCACGGAAACGCAGGTGGCGGTCAGTCGGAACGGCATCGACTGGAAACGGTATCCACGTCCGGTCTACATCGGCAATGGGCGGCACGGGGACCGCGACATTCACATGGCGTACGCCGCACACGGCATGGTCCGCCGCGGTACGGAAATCTGGCAGTATTATCTGGGCGGCGAGCAATATCATTCCAGTTGGACGGGCAAACGCAGACCGTCGTTGTACCGGGTCATCCAGCGGGCCGACGGTTTCGTTTCCGCGGAAGCACCCTACACGGGCGGAACGCTCACGACGCGACCGTTGACCTTCGCCGGCAACCGGCTCGTGCTGAACATTGATACCGACGCGGCGGGGTTTGCCCAAGTGGGACTGACCGACAGCGACGGGCGCCCCTTGCCCGGATTCGGCCTGGACGAATGCGTCTACATCAACGGCGATTTTATCGGCGCCGAAGTGGAATGGATGGATCGCGGCACGGACGTCGGATCGCTGGCCGGTCAGACGGTCCGGCTCGTGTTCCGCATGCGCGGCAGCAGACTGTATGGCCTGCAATTTGTTACGCGGTGACGTCTACGCCAGCGACGGCACGCCCCAGTGTCCGTCTTTGCGGTAGGACCGTGCCAGCAGGGCATTCGCCTCGTCGTCCCCGGTAATCTGCTCGTTTTCGACGTCCATGTGCAGCGTTCGACCGACGCGCGTGGCGATATTGCCCAGGTGAACGGCGGTCGCCGTACGGTGGCCGATCTCCACGTCGGCGTTAGGCAGATCGCCCGACCGGATGCAGTCGATCCAGTTCTGCTGGTTTTCCGCGACCAGCGGCTTGGGGCTGCCGTCCAACTTCAGATCCGTGCGGCGATTTCGATCCGCCAGCACCTGAAACTTGCCTCGCTTGCTCAAGAACATCTTCCCGTTCGTGCCATAGAATTCGGCCCCGGCGTCCACGTTGAACGGATAGGTGGTCGACCACAGACGCTGTTCGTAGATGAGCATCTTTCGATGCCGGCCATCGCTCGGGAATTCGAAGGTCACCTGCTGCGTATCGGGAAACTGCTGGTCGTCGTCGAAATAGTACTTGCCGCCCACGGCCGACGCCGTGGCCGGGTGCGTGGTCACGCCCAGGCCCCACAGCGTGTAATCCAGCTCGTGGATACCGTCGTTTCCCATGCCGCCGGATCCGAAGTTGTGCCACCAGTGCCACGTGTAATGGAAACGATTGGCCTGGAACGGCATCCACACGGCCGGACCGACCCACGTGTCGTAATCAACTCCGGGGGGCGGATCGCCGGGCGTCATGTGCCCGATGTCGTCTCGGCGCTGCCAGTTCCAGCACTTGGCAATGAGCACGTCACCAATGGCGCCGTCGTGCAGCATCTGAATGGCTTGCCGTATACCGGCCGACGAACGTGCCTGCGTTCCATGCTGCACGGTCTTGTTGTGCTTGCGGGCGGCTTCGACCAGCATGCGTCCCTCGCGCACATTGTGGCAACAAGGTTTTTCCACGTACACGTGTTTGTCCGCGGCCAGCGCGAGCAATGCGGCGGGAGTGTGCCAGTGGTCGGGCGTGGCCACCGTCACCGCGTCGATCGATTTGTCATCCAAAACGCGGCGGAAGTCCGCTACGGGCGTCGCTCCGCAACGCGCCACGGCACGCCCCAGACGCTCCTGATCGATGTCGCAAACGTAAACCAGTTCGGCATCCGGCAGCGTACTGAGCGATTCGATATGCTTCTTACCTTGGTTACCGCAACCGATCACCGCGATACGTACACGATGGTTGGCACCGGCTGCTCGAGCCCTGCTGGAAGCGACCATCGTCGTCGCGGCGACACTCGCTGCTGCACCGGTAATGAATCGACGGCGGGTTGCGTTCGGCATCTTTGTCCTCCCCGGATACGACGGTGGGACGCCGCCAAGGCGTTTCCCACGTCAGTGTCATGGTCGGCCGCCGGTCATGGTCGGCACGCGGCAACCCTATTCTGACGTAGTGTCGACCGGCATTCAACCCGGACGTCGCTGCGTTCAAGATGGCGAATTCTGTGGTACAATGCGGATCGAGTTCCCCGAGAGGCCGCGGGCTCGCGGCGCGTTCGCTATGCCATCGCCGCCTGGATGGGAATCCGGGGCTCGTCGAACCTGCTATCTGCACGATGGAGTTTGTTATGCCAAAGATCTTCGCCGACCCGCGCAGCGCACTGGCCATGCTTCTGTCCGTGGCGATACTGGGAGCTGCGGCGCAGCGCTCGGTGGCCGAAACCCGGACGCCGCATATTCTATTCATCCTGGCCGACGACATGGGATGGACCGACGCGTCCTGCTATGGGAGTGATCTGTACGAGACACCCCATATCGATGCGCTTGCCGCCCAGGGACTGCGGTTCACCGACGCATACGCCGCTTGCCACGTCTGCTCGCCCACACGTGCGGCCATCATGACAGGCAAGTACCCGGCGCGGCTGCATCTGACGGCGCACATCCCCGGCAGCGAAGACCATTGGCTTCGATCACCGGACTGGACAAAGTATCTCCCGCTGGAAGAAGTGACGATCGCCGAAGCACTCGCCGCTCAGGGATACGTGTGCGGACATTTCGGAAAGTGGCATTTGAATAAGGACAAAGAGTATCAGCCGGGGCGGCCCATGGACCCGGGGTCGCAGGGCTTCGACGCGGTGCTCACGACGCACAAGCCCAAGAGCACCGATTCGCCAACCGGAGACCCCCACCATGTCCGCGAGATAACGGACGCTGCCTTGAAGTTTATCGACGAGCAGGTTCGAGCGGACCAACCCTTCTTCTGTTACGTCACTCACAACACGCTGCATCGCCCCGTGATCGGCCATCCCGATCTGGTGGAGCGCTACGCGAAGAAGATTCGACCGGGCATGCATGACGACAACCCGATCTACGCCGCCATGGTGCACGATCTGGATCAAAGCGTCCGTCGTTTACTCGTCCAACTGGATGAACTCGGTATCGCTGACGAGACGCTCGTCGTGTTCACCAGCGACAACGGTGGGTTTGAAGGGGATGAAAAAGACGACGGCACGTCCAATTATCCGCTGCGGGCCGGCAAGGGCAGGAATTACGAAGGGGGTGTCCGCGTTCCGACGATCATACGGTGGCCGGGCGTGACCAGCGCGGGCACTGTCACGGATGAACCGATCATCTCCATGGATTTCTATCCCACATTGTTGGCAGCCGCCGGGCTGGACGACGCGGCCATGGCGCGGGAAGAGATGGACGGCATCAACATCGTGCCTCTGTTGACGAACCCCGATGCCGAGCTTCCGCGGGAGGCCTTGTTCTGGCATTATCCGCACTATCATGGGCAAGGCGCGACGCCCCACGGCGCGGTGCGGGTCGGCGATTGGAAGCTGATCGAGTTCTTCGAGGACATGCACGTCGAACTGTACAACCTGCGACGCGACATTGGCGAACACCAGGACCTGGTGTTGCAGATGCCCGAGAAGGCCATTGCGCTGCGCGACCGTTTGCATCAATGGCGGGAAGAGGTCGGTGCGCAGATGCCGATCCGACCGGAGTAGTCGGCAATGCTGACATCGACGGCCGGACGGCGTTGCCCCACCGCGGCTGGCTGTTACTGAATGTCCGAGGCCGGTCAGGCCTGAACTTCGCGGATGACACGCGCCGGTTCGACGCCGGTCAAACGCTGGTCGAGACCTTGGAACGGATAGATGAGTTGACGGTGATTGATGCCAAGCTGGTTGAGGATGGTAGCGTTCAGATCGTGGATGTGGACGGGATCCTTGACGACATTGTAGCTGAAATCGTCCGTTTCGCCGTGCACTACGCCACGCCGAATGCCCCCTCCGGCCATCCACACCGTGAAACATCTCGGGTGGTGGTCGCGACCATAGTTGGATGGAGTGAGCGTGCCCTGGCAATAAATCGTCCGTCCAAACTCACCGCCCCACACGACCAGCGTATCCTCCAGTAAGCCGCGTTGCTTGAGGTCCTTGACCAGGGCCGCCGAAGGTTGATCGACATCGCGGCACTGGTTGGGCAGATCCGTGGGCAGATTGCCGTGCTGGTCCCAACCTCGATGAAAAATCTGGATAAAACGGACGCCCCGTTCGGCCATGCGGCGGGCGAGCAAGCAATGGTAGGCAAAGGTCCCGGGCTTGTGCACGTCGGGGCCGTAGCTGTCCAGTACGTGCTGGGGCTCTTGCGAAAGATCCACGAGCTCCGGCACCGACGTCTGCATGCGGAACGCCATTTCGTACTGGGCGATTCGAGCCTGGATTTCGGAATCGGCCGTGGCATCGTACCGGCGCTGGTTCAGCCGCCCCAGCGTATCGAGCATGCGGCGCCTCAGCTCGGGCCTCACGCCTTGCGGATTGGACAAAAACAGCACCGGGTCGCCGGTGGAGCGGAGGGCAACGCCCTGGTGTTTGGACGGTAGAAAGCCGCTTCCCCACAAGCGGTTGTATAGTGCCTGGGCCTCTTTCCTGCCGGTCCACGTGGATGTCAAAACGACGAACGCCGGCAGTTCTTCGCTTTCGCTGCCAAGTCCGTAGCTGAGCCATGCGCCCAGGCTCGCTTTGCCGGGAAGCTGGTGGCCCGTGCAGATATAGGTGATCGCCGGATCATGGTTGATCGCCTCGGTGTGCACCGAGCGGATAATGGAAAGTTCGTCGACGACGCCGGCTGTATGCGGAAGCAATTCGCTGACCCAGGCCCCACCCGCTCCATGCTGGCGAAATTTGTAGATGGACGGCGCGATGGGAAAACGTGCCTGTCCGGACGTCATGGTCGTCAATCGCTGACCCATGCGGATTGATTCGGGAAGATCCTTGTCGAACATCGTGTTCATCAGCGGCTTGTAATCGAGCAGATCCATCTGCGCGGGCGCGCCGGCCATGAACAGATAAATGGCCCGCTTGGCCTTCGGCGCGAAGTGGGGCAGACCGGGCTGGCCGCCGGTAGGCGATGCGGCGCGAACCGACGCCGCGCCGCTGACACCCATCAACGACCCCAGGGCGGCGGTGCCCAATCCCAGACCGCCTTGCTGGAAGAAATGCCGGCGGGTGATTTGTTGCAGATGCTCGTTGATCGGACTCATCATTACTGTCCCGTGGAAGGAGGCGTCCGGCGGCGAGCCGCGAGGGATCGAATGCCGCGCGCCGTTGTGTCCATGATGTCGAAAAAAAGCGTCAGCCCTTGGTCACGACCTCGTCCAGGTTCAACAACAGGTTGGACAGTAACGTCCAGCTTGCAAGTTCCACGGCGTCTACCGCCGGATCGGGGGGGTGGCCGTCGGTGGCAATCAGCTTCGAAGCGGCCTCTTCGTCCGCGTGAAACATCGCTTCAAAATCCAGGTAGGCGCTGGCCAGTTCGTCGACCTCTTGTGGTTCGGGCTGCCGCGCCGTGACCAGCTCGAATCCCCAACGAATGCGGTCCTCGAGCGTACTGCCGGCTTCTCGCAGCATGCGCTCGGCCAAATGCCGTGCGGCCTCGACGTACTGCGGTTCGTTCATCAACAACAGTGCCTGGAGCGGCGTGTTGGTTCGTTCGCGGCGGGCAGAGCACGATTCGCGGCTCGGCGCGTCAAACGTCGCCATTTGTGGCGGAGGCGACGTCCGTTTCCAGAACGTATACAGGCTGCGCCGGTAGATTTTCCCAGGCGCTTCGTCGGCCTTGAAACGAACGGTATTCGATCCCGAATAGCCGACGGCCAACCACAGGCCGTCGGGCTGTGGTGGTTTGACACTGGGGCCTCCGACGTGCCCCACCAGCAGGCCGCTTACGGCCAGCGCCTGGTCCCGCAGCATTTCGGCATCCAAACGAAAACGCGGCCCGCGGGCCAGCAACCGGTTTGTGGGATCCCGCGCGATCAGCTCCGGCGCGGCATACGACGTCTGGCGATAGGCAGCCGACAGCACGAGTTGCTTCATCAAACGCTTGACGTCCCATCCCGTTTCGCGAAACTCCACGGCTAGCCAGTCCAGCAGTTGGGGGTGCGAAGGTGGTGACCCCTGGCTGCCAAAATCCTCACTTGTCTTTACCAGGCCGGTGCCGAAAAGCTGTTGCCAGAGGCGGTTCACCGCGACGCGGCTGGTGAGCGGATGCGAGGACGACACCAGCCACCGGGCCAGCCCGAGCCGATCGCGGCGCAGCTCGTCGGGCATCGCCGGCAGAGACTCGGGCGTCCGCCGCTCCACCTGTTCGCCCCGCCGATCGTATTCGCCGCGCACCAGGGCAAAGGCTTCTCGTGGTTCTTTCCTTTCACGAAATACAAGCGTCGTAGCCACTTCGTTTTCCAACGCGCGCAACCGCTCGCCAAGCGTGTCCAGTTTGCCGGTCAGCTCGGTGTACTGAGGATCATTGCGGACCAGGTAGTAAGTGCGCAGCGTGTCGGTCTGCTCGTCCGTCCGTTCGGAACTCGGCGTGGCCAGCAACGGCGGCAACTGGCTGCCCAGATGCACGGCCTGGACGTCCGCTTCGGACAGTTGCGTTTTGTAGACGCGGACATCATCGATGCGTCCACCTGCCAATACGGTGCCGTCGGTCCGCCGTCCCAGCAGCAACGGCTCGGAATTGCCGATGGCCCCCTGATGCTTTAACGAATCCGAATTCACGTCCACGCTGCGCGGTTTTCCGTCGATGTAAATCCCCACTCCCTGCGCCTGCCGGGACCCATCGTAAGTTACAAAGACGTGGTGCCACTTGTCGGGCTCCACCACGTCTTGCTTCGTGGTGACCTTGATGGCATATCCAGGCCAGCGGTTGCTCAACAGAACCGTCACGCGGCGGTTCTCCATCAGGAGTTCGTAGCCGCGGAGCCGATTCTTCTCGTCCATCTTGGACAATACGGCCCCGGTAACTTTGCCGCTGGTCTTGACCCATGCCCCGAAGCCGAACGCGTCGGTCTGATTGATATCCCCTACATCGCCCAGATCGATGGAACTGTCGGTTGCAATTTCAAAACCGCCTCCCACGCGGCCCTCGGTCCACCGCGGCGTGCCCAGCACCGTTCCCGCCGGCTGATCGGTCGCGCCGTTGGTGACACGCAGGCCTTCGCTTTCGTCCAGCTTGCAATGAACGAGCAGCCCCTCGACCTTTTCCAGTTCCGGATCGGGTTCGCCCGCGCCGTGCCGGCGGTCGCGTTCGGCCAGCCAGCGGTCAAAATCGGGTTTCGATTCACGCAGCCGCGCGTCGCGGCGGCCCCGCACGTCCCCGATCTCGTCCCGGATCGCCTGCAAACGGGCGGCCTGCGCCGCGGTAGGCACCCGCACCGTAGGGGCCGGATCCTTGACGTTGCCGTCCATCGCGGGGCCGTCCAGCGAATTGAAAAATGCAAACAGCTGGTAAAACTCTTTCTGCGATAACGGATCAAATTTATGATCGTGACAAACCGCGCAACCCAGCGTCAGACCCATGAACGCAGTGCCCGTCGTACTGACGCGGTCCACCACGTTGCGGACGTAGACCTCCTCGGCAATCGATCCGCCCTCGTTGGTCGTCACGTGACAGCGATTGAATCCGGAAGCGACCTGCTGCTGGAGCGTAGCGTCGGGCAGCAAATCGCCCGCCAGTTGCTCAATCGTGAATTGGTCGTACGGCATGTTGGTGTTGAATGCATCGATCACCCAGTCACGGTAGGGCCACATCTCGCGGTAGTTGTCCAGGTGCAGTCCGTGCGTATCTCCGTATCGGGCGACGTCCAACCAGTATCGCGCCCGATGCTCCCCGTACCTGGACGACGACAACAAACGATCGACGACTTTCAGATAAGCGTCCGGCGACGTGTCGGAAACAAACGCATGAACCTCTTCGGGCCGGGGCGGCAGCCCTGTCAGATCGAAGGTCACGCGCCGGATGAGCTTGCGTCGGTCGGCTTCGGGCGACGGCGCCAAACCTTCGGATTCGAGCCGCGCAAGAATAAAACGATCGACTGGCGTGCGGACCCAGTCGGCCTGTTCGACGTCGGGCAGCGCTGGACGCGACGGGGCGACGAACGACCAGTGATCCTGCCACACCGCACCCTGTTCAATCCATTTCCGAAGCAGCTCGATTTGTTCCGGTGACAGCGATTTTTCGAAGTCGGGCGGCGGCATTCTTTCGGATTCGTCATCGGACGTGATGCGGCGATAAAGCTCGCTCTCCGAAGGCTCGCCCGGCACGACCAGCTGATAACCGCCCAGATCCGCGAAGACGACGTCTTTGCGGTCCAGACGCAGATCGGCCTCACGTGTCGCCTCGTCGGGGCCATGACAGTGAAAACACGTATCGGAGAAGATGGGACGTATCTGTTGGTCGAAGCGGACAGCGTCGGGAGTCTCGGCCGACCGGCAGACGGCGGCTGGCACAACAACGGCGGCGAAAACGGCGAAACGAACCAGGGACATCGGGCGGGAGAACATACTGGCGGCCTTGCTGCAGGTGGAATCGTATCCCTCTAAATAGTAACGCCTTAGCCCTCGAGACTCAAGCCGCCCGGGGGGCTTCATGGCCCCGCCCGTCCGGCCCGGCGGTGCTGCCGGTCGCGCAGCAACTAGGGACGTAGAATGACTTTCAGAAGGCCCGGCTCGGCGCCGTACAGCCGATCAAACCAGCGCGGACCCTCTTCCAGCGGCGCGGTGGCGCTGATCAGCGGCGCGACAATTACCTGCTTGTTGGCCAACAGTTCGATGCATTGCGGAATCTCGCCACCCGACGCACAGCTGCCGGCCAACGTAATCTCGCGAGTGACCACTTCCTGCAGGGGGATCTTCACCAGCGGCGTGACGTTGCCTACCAGCCCCAGGCGCCCTCCCTTGCGAAGCGCCCCGATTGCCGTACAAATCGGCTGCGTGGCGCCGACGGCCTCGATCGCGACGTCCGCGCCGCGCCCGTCCGTCGCCTCTCGGACGATCTCGGCCACGTCGTTCTGCTTCGCGGATACCGTCAGATCGGCGCCCAGCTCGTCTGCCAATGTGAGCCGATCGGCGTCGAGGTCAACCGCGATGATCGGCCGACACCCAACGCGTTTCAAGACCTGAATGACCAGTAGACCGATCATACCCGTGCCGACAACCACGGCGGAACAGTTCGCCGAGACCTCGGCGCGACGGACGCCATGCACGGCAACCGAGATCGGTTCGATGAGCGTGGCGTGCTCGAGCGGCACGGAGTCCGGGAGCGGATAGACGATGTCTTGGGGCAAACCGATGAATTCGGCGAACGCGCCGTGGCGGCGGTACTGGCCGCAGGAGACCCCCAGCACCTGGCGGTGGTCACAAAGATTAATGTCACCTCGCCGGCAGTAAGGGCAGTCGCCGCACGAGATCGTGGAGTCGAAAGCCACCCGCATGCCCGGCGTGACGCGCGTGACCTGCGGGCCGACCCGTACCACTTCGCCCGCGGCTTCGTGTCCCATCACCAGCGGAGGGATCCGCCGCCCGCTTGATCCGTCAAAGCCGTGGATATCGCTGCCACAGATCCCGCACGCGGCGACGTGCACCAGCACGTCCGACGGCCCGACTTCGGGCGGAGGCAAGTCGGCGATTTCCAAATGGCGATATTCGGTCAGCAGCAATGCTTTCATCGGCGGCGGACCTCTTTCACCGTGCGCGAAAATGACCGATCAATCGCGTGACACCAGCTCCAGCTTGGCGAGGTCGCACAAGCCCACGAACCGCCGGCGCGTGCCGGCGGATTTCGCTGTCCCACAATCGCCCGCGAGCACGGCGGGGGGGCGCGGCGGATCATTTCTACACCATCAGTTTACGGGCCGGTGCCGGCAACACGCACTCGGCAGTGATTCTAAGCGTCATTCAGGTCTCTGCAAGCGGGTTGCCTCGGGCTGCAGCGAAACAGTAAAACGTGCGAGAGCGGATTGCGTTTTCGGTGGCCGCATCCTGCGCATGTTTTGCAGCGACTATCACGCAAATGCGCAGTTCGTGTTCGTCGTCAATGGTCTGCAGGTTGCCAGAGCCGGTTTCAAAACCTGATTCTGCTGTGACATTTTCCGGTCATGGAGCGATTATCGGGCATTTTGCAACCGCTTCCACGGAAACGAGCCACCATGCCACAGTGCGTGTGCGTGTGAGATGAGGAGGTCCATTCGGTATGAAAGCAACCCTGCGGAACGGCTTTACGCTGGTCGAATTGCTTGTAGTGATGGCGATCATCGGTTTGTTGATCGCGTTGTTGCTGCCTGCCGTCCAGGCCGCCCGCGAAGCGGCGCGGCAAACGCAGTGCAAGAACCACCTGCGGCAACTCGGCGTGGCCCTGCTCAACTACGAAACCGCGCACGGACGGCTGCCTCCGAGCGCCGTTGTTGATCTGTCCGTGACGTCCACGAGCAACAATGGATCGTGGGGCGTGCACGGTCGCATTCTGCCCTATCTGGAAGAAGTCAATCTCGGCCGGCGCGTCGATCTACAGACTGCCTGGGATTTCCAGCAGGCGATCCATGGCGTACGGGTCGGCGTATTTCAATGTCCCAGTGATCCGGAGAGCCGGCGCATGCGCGATCCGGGCAGCGGGAAAGTCTCGCTTTACGCCACCAACTACGGGTTCAATTTTGGGACCTGGTTTGTCTTCAATCCAGCCACGGGCAACGCGGGCGACGGACCGTTCTACCCCAACAGTTTCCTGCGTTTGGCGCAATGCGAAGACGGCACGAGCCACACGATGGCGGCAGCAGAAGTCAAAGCCTGGACGCCATACATGCGCAACGGTGGTCCGGTCTCGACGGACATTCCCAATTCCGTGGAGGCCGCCGTGAAGCAGATCGCGGCCGGCGCCCAGCACAAGACGACCGGCCATACGGAATGGCCCGACGGGCGCGTCCATCATACGGGCTTCACGGCGACGCTGACTCCCAACACGTTTGTGCCCTTTGACATGGGCGGACGTACCGTGGACGCGGACTACAACTCCTGGCAGGAAGGAAAGAACGGTGCCGCCGGGGCGGCGACGTACGCCATGATCACGTCGCGCAGTTTTCACCCCGGAGTCGTTCACGTGGCGATGCTCGACGCATCCGCCCGCGCGGTCGCGGATCAGACCGATCTCGCCGTGTGGCGGGCCATGGCCACGCGGGACGACGGCGACCTGATCAGGGGGAAATGATGGACGACAGGCTTTCGTCGTCCCATCTCGAAAACAGCACGTCGGTCGCCAACAGCCTGCGCCACTCACCGTCCCGCGCGGCGTCCACGCGATCGCCCGCGGCCGTCCCGGTCGGGTAACTCGCCGCGGGCACGGATCGTGGGCCGGCGGGCGGCAAGCCACGAGATAACTCGAACCGGGCCCGTGCCGGAAAAAACGCGGCGCGCGGCGGGCCATCGGATGACCGCGACGCCAACTCGGCCGCCAGGACCGTGGCCTCGCCAATGGGGTCTGGGGATGCGGCCAACCACAGGTCCGTACGCGGCGTGACTTGTTCGGCGGTTTCGCCCGCGGCTCGCGCAGCCGGCCGGCGAGAATTCAGATAATTGATGATAATCAATGCATCCAGCGGCGACAGGATGCCGTCTCGATTCACGTCCACAAGCTGATTGTCCGGACCGAGAAGCGGATACAGATCGACCAGACTGCCGCTCCCCACGTTGTTCACGTCATTGACAATCGACAGCACATCGCTCGGGCTGACCAGCCGGTCGCCGTTCACATCCATGGGCATGTCGCGATTGTGGAAGGAGATGATCTGAAGGGCCGCGTCGTCGAAGCGCATGCGGTGGTCCGGCACGGCCGTTCCCTGTCCCGACAGTGTCATGGTGTGGTCCGGGTCATCCGCCGGTTCCCCCTGGAAACGGACATCCCCCGCCGCGAGTGTGCGAAAGGGAACGTGAAACAGTATGTCTTGATCGGGCGACTGAATACCGGCACCGCGACGGGCCCCCACCTCGTCCAGCAGCCCCGCCGGAAGTGTGCTGCCCGATTGCCCGTCGTTGAAATCCGGACCATACGAGATCGGACCGTCCGGGGCCACGAGTTGCGATGCATAACGGACGTCCGCGTACGCTGAAGCCACGCCAACCGGCGGCTCGCGCATGTCAAGCACGTATGCCGTCACGTTCACTTCCGCGCCGACGTAGACCAGCGATACCGGATCGCCGTGGCTATTGGTCACTTCCAGGCGGACCTGCACCAGGTCCCCGGTGGACTCCTCCGGAACCAACGAGCGGATCACCGATCCCGGGATGGGTGGCAGGTCCAACAAGTCGAGCGCCAAGTTGCCGCTGTCGCCGTTGCGGACAGGCTGGCCCGGCGCGTCGTAATCGGGGCGGCTGCTACCGGGATCCACCGTGCTGGTCGCGAACACCGTGTACACATCTTGACCGGCGGAAACCCCCGGCCCCCAAACGTAAAAGGGAATCCGATAATTTCGCTTCTCCCCAGGATTTCCGTGCCCGTTTCCAGTGCCACCGTGGTCCGATGTTACGATCATCGCCGTTGTGTTTTGCAACTCGGGATCGTTTTCGATCGTCTGCACGATCTGACCGAGGAGCCGGTCAGTGCGCTGGACGGCTTGTTGCCAATCGTGGGACCCCCATCCGGAGGCGTGCCCGGCGGAATCGGGGTCCCGCAGGTGAACGAAGCTGTAATTCAGATTATTGTCGGCCAGGGTTTGCGTGAAAGCGTCCACCAGCGACGACGTATCGTTTTCGATTCGAACGAAATCGATCTTGTTCTTTCCGTTGTCGCCCCCGGATGGATTGGTGTCGGGAGCTCCATGCCGGTCGTCGTATGAGGCTTCGAAGAGTGAGAATTTCGATTTGCTGGCGAACAGGGCGGTCGACAGGCCGGCGTCGTGGACCACGTCGAACGTGCTGGCCAGGTAGTCGAGCGAGGGATGATTGTTGTGCAGCGTCTGACCGCTGGACGGATCGGAGTTCGATGTCCAGAAATGCGGAACCGTATCGGGCTGCCCGTCCGGTTTCAGGACGGGCCGGCCGGTGACCATGGACACGTGATTGGGGAGCGTGTTCGTGTGGCTGTAATCGGTGCGGGCGTTGTAAGTGACCGAACCTTCTCTGTGCAGGCGGGCATAAGTGGCGTACTGGTCGGCTCCCGTCTGAAGTTCCTGTTCCACGAGCGGTTGTAACAGCGTTCCCGACAGTCCGTCGACGCTGATATGCACGACGTGATCCACGGCCAACAGCCGTCGATCTTCGAGAGATTCAATTTGAAGCCGCTTACGGCGCGCCCGCGGGTGTGGGCGGAGTCGCGGGGGTAAGGGCAAGGGAAGCGTGAATGGGGACATCAATCTGACGATGGCGAGGCAGCAATTGTGTTTGCGACACGCTCGAGCGTATTCCGCCGTCGAACGATGCGACAACGCGGACCGGTCGTGCCTAATTTTCAGCCTAACATGGCGCACGTTTTTGGGCTAGACAAACGGCGCAAAGCGCCGTGCCACAGAGTTGCCCGGACGGTCAATCGCCGTTGGACGCCGTCAGAAGTTGCTCGTTCGTCGGCGTGGCACGGCGGCGCGGCTCGGTCGCCACGTTTGACGGACTCGGTCGCCAAGACCAATAATGGCCCGCTGGCAACCATCCGCCGCGTGGTGCCGTGTGGACTACCGGTTCATCTGCACGTCAAGAATATCCATGGATCTGATCATCGCCAAGAAGCTTCTGGTCGCGGTGGGCCTCGGATTGCTGGTCGGCTTTCAGCGGGAGTGGACCGACAAACACGTCGCGGGCATCCGCACATTTGCCTTGATCACGCTGCTGGGCACGCTGTTGGGATTGAACGCAGATGGCGGGGGCGAGTGGCCGATTGCGGCGGGTCTCGTGGTCGTCGGGGCGGTCATTATCGTGGGCGGCATCATGAAATTCCAGGAAGCCGAAGACGACGACGAACCGGGATTGACGACGCAGGTCGCCGCGCTGGTGATGTATGCCGTGGGCGTGGCGGTCGCGTTGGACCGGATGGCGCTGGGAATCATCGTCGGTGGAGGTACGGCCGTGCTGCTGCACTGGAAAAGGCCGCTGCATGCGTTTGTGGATCGGCTTGGAGAAACGGATGTCCGTGCCATCATCGAGCTGTCCTTGATTGCACTGGTCGTGCTGCCATTGTTGCCCAACGAGAGTCTGGGTCCGTACGGAGTACTGAATCCGTTTGAGATCTGGATGATGGTGGTGCTGATCGTGGGGATCAGCCTGGTTGGCTACGTCGCCTATCGATTGCTTGGTACAGCAGGGGGGACGATCGTCGGCGGCGTGCTGGGGGGCCTCATTTCCAGCACGGCCACGACCGTGAGCTATTCCCGGCGAGCGCGACGTTTTCCGGGGGCGTCCGCCATGGCCGCCCTGGTCATCATGATTGCCTCCACGATTGTATTTGCGCGCGTCTTCGTCGAAGTCGCTGTTGTCAGTCCCGAAATCGTCACCACCGTGATGCCCCCGCTGGCCGCGATGATGGCGCTGATGATTATTCTAGCCGCGGTGCTGTATGGGGCGAGTCAAGCAGATGCGGACCCGATTCCGGTCGAAGATGATCCGTCGCAGTTGCCCGCGGCGATTGTGTTCGGCATGCTGTACGCCGGTGTGCTGTTCGCGGTGGCCGCCGCACGGCAGCACCTGGGCGATCAGGCGTTGTATGCGGTGGCAGCGCTTTCCGGCCTGACGGACATGGATGCGATTACACTGTCCACGGCTCAAATGATCAAGAAAGGGCGGCTGGAAGTGGCGACCGGATGGCGCATGATTTTGATCGGCGCGATGTCCAATCTGGTGTTCAAGGGTGCCGTCGTTGCCGTGCTGGGAAACCGGGCCTTGTTCGTGCGAATCGTGCTCGCTTTTTCGGTCGCGTTGGTGGGAGGCGCTGCGATCCTTGCTTTCTGGCCGTTGCAATAGAAAAGGGACCTTGCGTGCGGAGAGGGGCTTCTCCGTGAGAATGGGCTTCGTGCACGTTTTCCCGAATATTCGAGATCTGTCCGATAGGTTTTTCGTGGCCGCGAGATCAACAAGGCAACTTGAGGACGAATGGAATAGCCCCGTGTCGGATTGGCCCACCGATCCGGAAGAATTCGCCAACTCGATGACCCACGGCTTGGGTTTCTTGCTGAGTGTCGTGGGCGCGATCGCGATTGCGATTCAGGTCTTGCGCGAGGGAGATGCCTGGCGTGTGCTGGGGTGCATGATCTATGCACCTAGCCTGGTGACCGTGTACGCGATGTCCACGTTGTCGCACATTTGCTCGGCGCCGCACTCAAAACGCTTCTTTCGAATGCTCGACCAGGGATTCATCTTTCTGCTGATCGCAGCAACCTATACGCCATTTTCTTTGGCTTTTTTGCGCACCAGTCCCTGGTGGCTGTTCCTGGCCTTCGTGTGGACCATTGCCATGTTCGGCTTCTTCTCGGAGATCCTGCTGCGTTGGCGCGTCAATGCAGTCTCGATCTGGATCTATGTTGTGTTGGGCTGGATGCCGGTTGTCGCCGGGTTTTCCTTGGTCGGTCTGGTACCCGAGACCGGGCTGTGGTGGATGCTCATCGGCGGCTTGTGCTACACCGCAGGAACTGTCTTCTTGATCTACGACAAACACGTTCGCCACTTTCACGCCCTGTGGCACGTCTTCGTGATCGCCGGAAGCGCTTGCCATTTCTTTGTCATCTTCTTCTTTGTCGTACCGCTCCGTTAATCGACTCGTGGCACCTTGGCCACCGGCGTGCGCGGCATTTTTTCATCCGTTGGCAGCCGCATCAACGTCGTTGCTTTGCTTCCAAAGCAAAGAATGATTCGCGATCCATTCGTACTATGTCCGCCAAACAGTGCTGCGCCGCATGTTGGTGCAGGTAGGGTCGCCCCGATGAGGTTCGCGGGCGTGGTCGGAGCAGACAACTTTGGCCTTGGCCCAACTTTGGCTTTGGCCTGGATCAGAACGATGGCGGGGCGGTGCCGATGGCCTCATGGTCCCAGAACTGGCCTTGCCTTCACTACTAAGTTGTTAGTACAACCTTCCCGTCGCCAGGGTTGCCAGGGTCGCCAGGGTAGGACTTCGCGAATGGAATTGCTAGCAAGCGGGCAAGGCACCCGGCCTGTCCGACGACCGCCCGCTGTTCACGGCGCTTTCACCGTGCTGGAGTTGTTGGTTTCGGTAGCGATCGTTGGCCTGCTAATTTCGCTGCTGCTGCCGGCGATCATGTGCGCCCGTGAGTCTGCTCGCCGAGCTGTTTGCGCTAGCCACTTGCGAGAAGTTGGCGTTGCGATGCACAGCCACCACAGCAGTCATCAGCAGTTACCAAGGGCTTGGACAACCGCTGAACGAGACCCCACTTTTGTTTACGGGTGGGCCGCCCGGCTGTTGCCAGAATTGGAACAACAGGCAACTCGTCAACAGTTCGATATCCATCAGCGCCCGAGCGTGCTTGTTTCATTGGGAGATGGCAGCACGTTCTTTCTGCCGTTATTGCTTTGCCCGTCTGACATCACCGAGAAGACGTTCGATCTGCTGCAAGAGGAAGACGCTGCAGAAGATAGCCATGTCTCTTCCCGATCAGCTGGCGATGCGAGCCCTGGGCCTCGCCGTTTGATCGCCTTGCCCACGGCGAACTACGTGGGTGTTTTTGGCACTTGGGAAGCGGACGAGTTTGAGGATATTAGGGACGCTTTGCCGGAGATGTTTGCGGATGGGCCAGTTATTCACGACCGTCGTGTTCGATTCGCCGACTTGTGTCGCGGTTTGAGCAATACATTATTGGTTGGTGAGAGAACGATGGCAACCGTTCCCTCCACCTGGCTCGGCGTTGACTTGCGTGGGCAGGATGCCCCCTGCCGTTTGGTCGGCTCGGCCATGACACGACCCAACTGCAAGGAGTGCGACGAATGCGAGTTCACGAGCCGCCATGCAGATGGTTCAAGTTTCTTGTGGGCCGACGGGCGCGTAACGCTTGTCAGCAACTCGGTAGAGACCGACGTCTACCGCGAGTTTGCCAGACGTGTTGCAAGATAGGCGAGGGTCAAGCATGAAAGACAAATTGGCGCTCCCCATGCTTACAGCGGCGGAAGCCGAGGTCATGAATGTTATATGGGACCGCTCCCCCACGTCGGTCTCTGAGATTGTTGAACGACTTCCAAGAGACTTGGCATATACGACCGTGATGACGACCGTTCGCATTCTGCAAGACAAGGGGTTTGCTTCCAAATGTGGAAAGCGAGGAAGAGCCTTTTTATATGAGGCAGCGGTGGAGCGCGATTCAGTGAGCGGTTCGATGTCGCACGAGATCGCAAAACGGATATTTGGGGGATCGGTCAAATCTCTGGTACTCAAATTGGTTCAGGATGGAACAATCAGCGCGGATGATTTGGCGGAAGTGAAACAAATGATCGAAGAACTCGAGGGCACCAGATGAACACGCTCCAGTGGCTTCAATTGATCCTGTCCTACATCATGCAGGCGTCGCTCGTGATCGGTGTCGCCTGGGCGCTCGAATGCAGGACGCATGCCGCGCGGACCAAAACGCGCATTTGGACCGGCTGTTTTATCAGTCTGCTAGGGCTGCTTGTTATCGGCCTGTTGTTGCCGAGGCTTCAATGGGTGCACCCCTGGTCTCAACTCGGTCCAAGGGAGCTCTTGGTGGTGGCCGGCGCCGAGCATGTGCTTGGTCGAAGCCTGCTGGCAGTTTGGTTTCTTGGTTTCCTTGTGATGCTGTCGAGATGGGTAATTCAGTTTGTAGGTTTGCGAAGGTTCATGGCGTCATGCACGGAGCTGGGACACGAAAAGGAACGTGCGCTGCGAATGATGGCCCGACGGGAATTACTCCAGCCAAACGGTCGCCCGGTCACTTTTCGCATAAGCCCTGAGGAAATCGGGCCGTTTTGTTATCAGTTTCATCAGCCCATTGTATTCCTGCCAAAATCGTTGGTTGATGGGGACAAAGTGGAGCTTCAACATGTCTTGCACCACGAGCTAACGCACCTACAAACGCAGCATCCAATGCAACTCTTCTCTCAAAAGTTGGTCCAGGCCCTCCTGTGGTTCCATCCACTGGTATGGATATCGGGCAGAAGGGCGAGCCTGGTTCGGGAATTCGTGTGCGATGACGCGGCAACGAGCGGCGGAGCGTCGACGGCGTCCTACCTGCGAACGCTACTTCGCATCGTAGAAGACCGTTCAACTCCACAAAGGAGCACTCTGGCGATGGGGCGATCCCCCAGTGAACTTAAAGTGCGGGCAAGGCGTCTGGTGTCCGCACCTGCTACTGACGTCTCACGATGGGGTGGGTTGGCATCGGTTGGCGTTTTCGTTGGTGCCGTTCTCGCGTCTCAGGTGTGGTTGCCCACCAATCCATTATCGTCGCCGCAAACGCGATACTCACCATGGCCCAGTTGGTCCGCGAACACGCTCCATACGTTCGGCGTCTCGGCGCGTGACTTCGAACATTTTGACGCGCATTTGCAGATGCACGAATTGTTCGAAGATTGCAAGAAAATGGATTTGGAGGGTTCTTAGAACCTCCAACAATTCCGCCGGTTCGTCTGCTAACTCGCGTATCGGGGAATGCACGCTTGATGTTTTGTTAGACGCTATGAATTCAGGTGTGCATTGTTTTCATGCGAACTCCTAAGCTTTTCGTAGTCAGATGGTTGGGTCACGAGTTCGTTGTGTTGAATCACAAAGCGCATTCATCGGATGAAACGGGCAACCTTGAAGGAAGAGAGCCGCCCATCCTGGGATTCCACTGGAGGGCCGTCGACGTCAGCATGAAAAGGTGCCTTGCCAAATAGCAACGCGTGCCGCCACTGGAGACTTGCCATGTCACTACGAATCGAGTTCGAAACTACTGGAGCATGCATGTTTCGGTACCGGAGCTATCTACCGCTTTTCACGGTGCCGATCGTAGTCGCCGGCCTCAATACGTTTAGTTACATTGGCAACAGCCACCAACTCGAAGAGATCTGGAACGTGGGCTGTCTTCTTGTCTCCTTTCTGGGCCTATGGATCAGAGTGTTGACAGTGGCTTATGCTCCAGAAGGCACTTCCGGCCGTAACACCAAACAGCAGATTGCCAGCGAGCTCAACACGACGGGAATGTATTCGCTTGTCCGTCACCCGCTGTACTTGGGAAACTACGTGATTGTGCTTGGAGCAACGCTGGTTTTCCATTCGTGGTGGGCGGTGATTTTGGCGACGTGCTTCTTTGTCATCTATTACGAGCGGATCATGTTTGCCGAAGAGGCATTTTTGAGGCAACGCTTTGGTGAAGCGTTTGAGCGGTGGGCGTCTGTCACTCCCGCGATCGTTCCTCGATTGCGCGGTTGGCGGCGGCCTCGCCTGCCATTTTGTTGGCGCACGGTCTTGCGGAGGGAGTACACAGGCTTCTTCCTCATCATTGTTGTCTTTAGCATTTTAGAGGTAGCCGGTGACTCAGTGGCTCAAGGACACATGCGAATCGACTGGCCGTGGGTCGCCCTCTTTGCTTTGGGAGTAGCGGTGTACTCCCTTCTTCGTGTGATGAAAAAGCGCACGCAGCTGTTGCATGTCCATGGGCGTTAAATGACCTGACCGTGCGAAGCAATTGCGCATGTGGGGTCGGCCCTCGATGCGGGCCTTTGACTCGTGCACGCCCCGCCGCTACGAGCCGTGTGTAGCGACAATTGCTTTTCCCGAAGCGGAATACTCACTGACGCCGAACAGAGGCGTCACTTGCGAACGCGTGGATCACGAGCCCGTCAACTCGGCGTCCTCACCTTGAAGGATGAGTGGAACGCTTGAGAGAACATGAAAAACGAGCGCACCCAAAGGAATCAAGCCCATTTATTGGGTCCATCTGAACAGTCTCCCGGTTGGTACCTTCAACGTGGCTTGCTGCGCTAAAGCATATGCGTCCACGGATTCAGATCGCGGAACTTACTGTTTACCACTTTCTTCGCGGACTCGCGAAAATCGGTGGCTTCTTGGGACGAAAGCATGACGGTGATCCCGGCTGGCAAACAATCTGGCGCGGCTACCAAATGCTGCAACTAATCGTCCAAGGAATGCTCTACGCGTCGAAAAAAGCAGACCGAAAACATGGGTAACGACAAGGGCGAAAGCCCGCGGGGGCCTTATCATCTTCGTCAGCGGCGAAAACGGGACGAGCGCCCCGGGGCGGCCCGCTGGGCACATTCTGCACCGTTCGGCAGCGTTGCGCTTCTCGGCTCTTTACAATGAAGGATCCGTTCAGGAGAATTAACGCCCGCTCACTGGATGTCGGACCGGCTCTGCCGGCGACTCGAGGCGGAGCGTCGCACACCGTGCGTTCACAGGTAGGAGCCTGGGAACGAGATGCCAAACGTAGCGCGCTGCAAATGGGTGCATTCAAACTTTGGGAGAAAACGATGGGACGAAGCTGTCGGTTTTTGAGTACGATGCGATGTTTGCCGCTGGGACTGGCCGCGGCGCTGTTGTTCGTTGTGACGGGCTGTCAGCAGCAGCCCGGTAAACCGATTGCGAATGTCACGCAAGGAGAGACGCCAGACGACAACCAACCGCAGACGGCCGTGGAGGACACGCCAAGCGATGCGCCGGACGTTGAAAAACAGCAGCCGTCGGCCGAAGTAGCGGCCTTCCAACCGCAAATCACCGGAGAATTGGGTTCGCCCAGCGCCACGACCACCATCGATGGCAAGCAACTCCCCGCACCCGACGCCAAATTCGGTGGCGTGATCAAGGACGATGCCTTGCACTCCAAGGCGTGGTGGGCGCCGCGCATCGTGCCCCCCAAGCAGGCGCCCAACATCCTGTTGATCATGACCGACGACGCGGGCTTCGGCGTGCCCAGCACCTTCGGCGGCGTCATTCCGACGCCGACGATGGACCGCATCGCCAGGGAAGGCCTGCGCTACAACCGCATCTTCTCCACCTCGCTGTGCTCGCCGACGCGCTCCGCGTTGATCACCGGACGCAACCATCACTCGGCCGGCTTTGGCGTGATCGCGGAGCAATCCACGGGGTTTCCGGG
>CAZNKT010000051.1:0-40987 GCA_964573605.1 uncultured Pirellulales bacterium | reverse complement strand
TCGATGGCCAGGCAGCCAAGCTGGGCCGACCGGCAAATGGCGATCCTCAAGGAAACAGAGGACTGGAGCGAAGTTGTCCGTCAATTGACAACAGCATCCCGGATCAGTCAGCCGCAGCCGGCGGGCCATGAGGGGCCGGCCGGTGTTTCATGAGCCGTGAAAGTAATCGGGCTCGTTTCCTGGCTTCCATTTGATGTTGCAGCCGATGCTCGGCTGTTGATCGGCGGGATGCGGACGGCCTTCGAGCACGCCGTCCAGGGCGGCGCGCAAATCTTCGCCCGTGATCGGGATGCCGGAATCGGGGCGGCTGGAATCCATCTGACCTCGATAGTACAGCTTCCGCCCGCCGTCGAACACGTAAAAATCTGGCGTGCACGCAGCCCGGTACGCTTTGGCTACCTCCTGCGACTCGTCGTACAAATAGGGAAACGTGTATCCGCGCTGCTCGACCTCGCGAGCCATCTGCTCGGGGGCATCGTCCGGATAGTTCACGGCGTCGTTGGAGTTGATTCCGACCACGGCGACGCCTTTTTTCTGGTATTCCTCGGCCAGTGAAGCCAGGTCCGACGCGATGTGCTTGACATACGGACAATGGTTGCACATGAAGATCACAAGCACCGCCGGAGCGCCGGAGAAATCCGCCAAACTCACCGTGGAACGATCCACGTTGACCAGCGAGAAGTCGGGGGCGGATGTGCCCAGGGGCAGCATGGTGCTGGGAGTGAGGGCCATCGTTTTCGGCTCCTTATCTACCTTCTCGAAAGCGTTCGAAATATTCACGCGCGTGCTGGCGATGCGCTCGCGGTAGACGACGATCGGCCATCGGATCGGACTCCAGTCGTTCGGCACTCTGCATTTCCGCTCGAATCCGCTGTTGGATCTGACCCCGGGCATTCGGCCCTTCGACAAAATCCTTGATCACCGCCGAGCCGGGTCCCGGTTTCTGGCCCACTCGCGAGTCGTAAAACGAGCCGTCGTTTTGCTGTTCCGGCCGCGCACCGCGGCTTTGGCCTTGGCCCAGACCGTCGCCCGATCCGTCACCCGATCCGCCCGATCCCTGACACGCCCTGCAACCGGCCCCCTGGCACTGCAGGCAACCCATGGCCGTCTTGCACTGGGCGATCTGGTTCAGCGCGTCGTCCAGCAGCGCAAGTTCCTCCAGGTTCTGCTGCAGACGCTCCAATTGCAACGCGGCGTCCGTCAGGGCGTCGAGCGCTTGCCCGTCGTTGCCCTTGTGTAACTGCGCGGCAACCGCCTCCAAGCGGCTCGCCAGACCATCCATCTGGCCGGTCTGCGGCAATTGCCGCTGAAGCTCGGACAGCCTCTGCTGCAACTTGGCGGCGTCCTCGCTTCTGCCCGCTTGCCGCGCACGTGCAATCTGCTGCTTGAGCGCTTCGACCGACTGCCGGTGTGCGTCGGACAGTTCGCGCATTGCTTTCTGGATTTGCTGTAATTGTTCGGACAGCCGCGTTTTGGTCTGGCCATCCATCTTTCCGTCGCGGATCCGTTGGGCCAGTGACTGAATCTCGTTCCCCGCCTGGGCAAAGTCGCCCTGCTTCAATGCCTTCGCCAACCGCTCGGCAGGCCCCTGGGAAGGCTTCTTCAACTGGTTTAGCTGCTTACCGATGGCAGCATCGCCGCCCAATTTCGCCCGCCGCTGATCCAATTGGCGGGCCAGATCGTTAAGTTCAATCAGGGCCTTCTTGTGATCGATGTTCTTCTGGCCGGCGAGCTCTCGCACGCCGTCTTCCAGTTTGTGGAACAGTCTCTGCGCATCCTTGAGACCCCGCTGCTCGGCGCGCTTTCTCCGGCCTTCCAGCTCCTTCGTCAATACCTGGGCCGATGTCTTGAGACGTTGGGTGTCCGCGGTATCGGCTTCCGCCGCGGCGGAGCGTTCCCGATCCGGCACGAACAACAGGATCCCCACCGCCAATACCGCGGGAACCAGCGGCAGGAGAACCATCCGGTCTACGGACACCTGAAATCGGCTGGGAAGATCCGCTCGGCGCAGGGCACGGTCCGCATCGGCCAGCAGCGCTTGGCCGGCTTGCGTCGCCTGTTGTTCGGGGCTCAGCGCCAACGCGCTGGAGACCCTTTCGTGAAGATGGCATCTCAGATCCACCTCCAGCGCGGATCCCAGGTCGCTGTCCATGTGGTACCACGTCCAGAGACCGGCTGCGGCCAGTCCCGCCGCCACACTGCCTCCCAGCCAGCCCCATGTCCACGCCGCGCTGGCGAAACCCGGCGTCAAAAACTTCCCGGCCAACAACACGACCGAGGCAATCCCCAGCGTTCCGAACAAGCACCACGGCACGACGGTCACGAAGCATTGCACCGCCAGGCGGCGTCGGGCAATCCGGACCCCGTTACGAAGATGATCCACGGCCGGCCTCTCCCACTGTTTGGATGCGTAGTTTCAGGGCTGGGCACTCCAAACGGCACCGCCGCGAAGGGCCCATATTTCCAGGAATTATACCGCGTGACTGCCGGCGCGCCGCCCTTCCGAAGCAATCTTTCGTGTTCCTGGGCCACTCACCGAATGGTGCGGTGGCCGAGAGCCGCCCAGCGGCGGCAGGCTTCAGCCGCGGACGGCAACCCGCACCGTTACCACCATCCCACGAGCAGCACGCCACGAAGTGGCGGAAGCACTCAGCCGTGGGCGTCTGCCCGCGCGCGCCGCATCGGATGAATGAAGCGGGTATAAAATGGTAGAATTACACCAACGACGCAACCAGCGCGTGTTCCGTTCCGGCGTTCAACGCTTGTGCCGAGCGTCCCATGCAGCAGTGGCCGGCGATGCCCAGTAGTCAGACAACACGAAATACGAAGCAGACGTTGCCGTCGCCGCTGAATCAACCTCAAGCGGACGTCGTCATTTACGATGGCCAATGCGCCATGTGCCGGGCCCAGGTTCAGCGGCTCGCTCGCTGGGATACCGGACGGAGACTGGCCTTCCTGTCGCTCCACGACCCATTGGTGGCAAGGCGGTATCCTGATCTGAGCCACGACCGGCTGATGCGGGAAATGGTGGTTGTGGACCGGCAGGGCGACCGGCGGGGCGGAGCGGACGCGATCCGCTATCTGAGCCGCCGACTACCCTGTCTCTGGCCACTGGCCCCCCTGCTGCACGTTCCCGGCTCGCTGCCCATATGGCGACTGCTGTATCGGACCGTGGCCCGCTATCGCTACCTGCTGGGCGGAAAACGGGTCTGCGAGGATGCTAGCTGCACGGTACACGCAAGACCGCGGGAAGGGAATTGACCGGTGGAGGCCGTACCGTCGTGAAGTCGCCATGGCCGAGCATACCATGGCAGCAGCGCGGTCCGCTCGCTTGCGGGTCGCACGCCGTACAACCTGTCGTCGCCGCCAGCGGTGGCCCCGCGCCTCGATGTGCGTTCGGGCTGCAATGTCGCGATAAGGCAGGTGTTCTTGTCTTTTTGCCAACATGGAAACCCGCTATGATCCCCGCGGGATCCGCTGTCCCGGCGTGGGACGAATCCGGATTAATAAGGAGGGGCACCGCGTAATGGCAGAGATGCGCATTGAACGAGATTCGATGGGGGAAATCTCCGTCCCGGTACAGGCCTACTACGGCGCGCAGACCCAGAGGGCGGTGGAGAACTTCCCGATCTCCGGCTGGCGGCTCCGCCCGGAGCTGATCCGTGCGATGGGGCTCGTGAAATACGCCGCCGCCGTGGCCAATCGCGACTTGGGCAAGCTGACGGGCGGGGGCGGCAGGCTGCTGAACGATCGTCAGGTGGAATGCCTGATCGCGGCTTGTCGCGAGGTCGCCGAAGGCGAGTGGGACGACCACTTTCCGATCGATGTCTTTCAGACCGGATCGGGCACGTCAAGCAACATGAACGCCAACGAGGTGATCAGCAATCGGGCCATTGAATTGAGCGGCGGAGATCGGCTGGCGGCCGCCAAGCCGATCCATCCGAACGACCACGTCAACATGGGCCAGAGCACCAACGACACCTTCCCGACCGCGATTCATGTCGCTGCCGGGCAGCAGATCCAGTCGACCCTGATTCCCGCCCTGCAATCTCTGAGGATGACACTCTCGCAGCATGCCGCTGCCTGGGACGACATTATCAAGATCGGACGTACTCATCTGGCCGATGCGACACCCATTCGGCTGGGCCAGGAGTTTGGGGGTTTTGCCCGCCAGGTGGAACTGTCGATTGCGCGTGCCGATCGGGCGGTGACGTCCATCCTGGAACTGCCCGTGGGCGGCACGGCTGTCGGTTCGGGCATCAATACCCATCCCGATTTCGGAACACGGGTGGCCGAGGAGCTGGCACGCCAAACCGGCATCGCATTCTATGAAGCGGGCAATCACTTTGAGGCCAATGCGCAGCGAGATGGGCTCGTCGACGCACACGGACACCTTCGCACCATCGCCGTCACGCTTTTTAATGTCGCAAACAACCTTCGCTGGCTGGGAAGCGGACCGCGATGCGGGTTTTACGAAATTAAAATTCCGGATCTCCAGCCCGGCAGTTCGATCATGCCCGGAAAGGTCAATCCCGTGATGTGCGAAAGCCTGATGCAGGTTGCCGCCCGCGTCATGGGCAACGACCAGACTCTGGTGCTGAGCGGCGCGGCTGGCGGGCAATTTCAACTGAACATCATGATGCCGGTGATGGGCCATACGGTCCTGGAAAGCATCCACATTCTAGCCTGCGGTGTCGCTGCGTTCGATAACCTCTGCGCTCGGGATATTGAAGCCAATCGCGACGCGTGTGAAGCGGCTGTTGAGAAAAGTCTCTCGATGGTCACCAGTCTGAATCCGCTCATCGGCTACGAGAAAGCCAGTGCGCTTGCCAAGGAGGCCTTCGCCACGGGCAAGACAATTCGGCAACTCTGCCGGGAGCAGCAAGTGCTGCCCGAGGATCAATTGGCCGAAGCCCTTGATCCACGACGAATGACAGAGCCGCATCATTGATGCGGTCCCATGCCATGTTTTCCCAACAGGGATGATTGGGGGTTACCTGATGGAAATGGACTTCCGACAACACGCCTTCGGACACTGGTGCGTCCTGGCCGGAATGGCGGCCGCCGCCGGCACATCGTTGACGCTCCAGCCCGCGCTGGCTCAGCGCGGGCCCACGCAATCGTCGTCCGCGGACGCTCGAACCGCCTGGCAGAATCCGCTCCGCAAGCAGGCCGCCCAACCGTCCCCGCAACAGGCCGCGGTCCCGGCGGTTGACCTCGTCCGCGAGGCCTACGCGGTGGCGCTCGAGAGCCTCCAGCCGCGGGACTATTCTCGAGTCATCACGTTATGCGAACAAGCTCGCGGTGCGTCTTCGGACAAGACGATCCAGGAATACACCACGCGTCTGCTGTCGTGGGCGCATAACCGCCGCGGAGAGATCCGTGCGCGCGGGGGACGGGAACAGGAGGCCATGTCCGACTTCGAGGCAGCGGTCGGTTATGACGCCACGCGCTGGCGAGCGGTGCACAATCGGGGAGTCAGCTTCGCCCTGGCGGGTGAGTACGAAAAGGCCATTGCTGATTTCAGTCGTACGGTTACGCTGCGACCCGGTTATGCGAATGCGTATTTCAACCGTGGCGAAATGCATTATCAGTTGGAAGACTTTGAAGCATCGATCGCCGATTACGCGCGGGCCATCAAACTTGACAGCCGAGACATTGCGGCATGGAACGGTCGCGGCCACGCCCGGTTCCGACTGGGACGGTACGAGCAAGCGCTCCGGGATTTCAACCAGGCACTGCAAATAGATCCGCGCCACGCCGCCGCCTTGGCCAACCGGGCGGACGTCCATATCGAGATGGGCCGGTTCGCCGAAGCCGTACGGGATCTGCGGGCCGCACTGGATATCGACGGACAACTGGGGCACGCCTACTTGAGCCTGGCCTGGATCTTGTCGACGTGCCCCGATACGTCGCTGCTGGATCCAGCAGCGGCCGTCCGCGCCGCGGAGCGGGCCATCGCCCTGGATGGAGACGGCGACCACCGCTACCTGGACGCGCTGGCCGCCGCCCATGCGTCGGCGGGCAATTTCGGCAAAGCCCGGGAAGTGGTCCGCCAGGCCATGCAGCGCGCGCCGGCCAATGAAGCGGCCCGCTACGCCGCTCGACTGGCGCTGTATGAGCAATCCCAGTCGCTGCACCCCTCGTCCGCCGGTCCTGGCGGCGACGACCAACCGGCGCGGCAGGCGTCACATGAGCTTCCAGCTTCCCGTGGCCAGCACGTAGATCCCCAGCATCAGATTGGCCAGCGCATGGGCCAGCACACAATCCCAGATGTTCCGCGTGCGAACCATCAGCCACGTCACCAGTGAAAACCACACCATGGCGGCCAGAAGTTCGCCGGGATGCGTCAGCATGGGAACGGCGGTGCCCACGACGACCGCCACGGCGTCCACGCGGCCGAACGGAATTTCCCACCACCGCGCGTCCATCACCAGGCGCATGAGAAATCCGCGGTAGAAGAACTCCTCGATGACGGGCACGACGAGCACCAGTCCGACGAACCGCACGGCCAGAAACGCATAGGCCAGGCCGGCCGTGCCTTCCAGTTCCCGCAGCGGATTGAACGCCGGGCGCTGGCCCATGCCGCCAATCCAATCAAATCCCGTTGCTTCGATCAGCGGGGCTTCGAACTGTCGTTCGGCCAACACGATCCACACGCATCCGCCGACGAGACCCACCAGCAGGCCCAGCCCGGTAACACGCTTCGGAAAAGTGCGGTATCCCGGCCACACGAACGCCATCGTTGCCAGCGTCGCCGCAACCTTGAGCGTGTAAATGATCGGGTAGTGCCGGTACTCGATCCCCAACCAACCGGACTGGTCCACCGACTCGGGAGGCGCCGATGCCGGATCGGGCGGCACCGGTTCCAAGGTGCCTACGGTCATGTAGACCAGAAACGGCAGCAGAAATGTCGTCCAGGGATGACGCGAAAGGATGCCGGAAGGCAGGGGAGGGGCAGTTTCCGTGGCGGGTTGGAGGGAGGAATCGCCCATGGCGATAAAACGGTAGCTTTGGCCGAGTCGCCGGTCAAGCCGCCGCGGCCCCGCGCCGCAGCGCGTCGATTCGTCGTGACGACACGGACCGGTTTGGCCCGTTGGCCGCACGAAAGGGGACTCAATTGGACTGAATTTGGTCTAGCCAATGCGACGAATACTAGTAGGATAAATAGTATCAGCCCACCTGTTTACGGCATCCAGGCTGCAACGGATCCGCCTGGCGGGCCATCGAGCCCACCCATTGCCGCTGCGTAAGTTCCCCGGACGAGGCCTCGTGTGCGGCGAACATACGTCGCCCCGCGACAGAGAAGAAGACAACGTTATGGACGTAACGAAATTACGAAACATCGGAATTTCCGCACACATCGACTCGGGCAAGACTACGCTCAGCGAGCGGATTCTGTTCTATACCGGCCGGATCCACAAGATGGAAGACGTGCACGGCGGCGGTCGCGGCGCCACCATGGACCACATGGACCTGGAGCGTGAACGGGGCATCACGATCACCAGCGCCGCAACCACCGTGGACTGGCAGGGCCACGAGATCAATTTGATCGATACTCCGGGCCACGTCGACTTCACGGTGGAAGTAGAACGCAGCCTGCGCGTGCTCGACGGAGCGGTCCTCGTGCTGTGCGCGGTGGGGGGCGTGCAATCGCAGTCGATGACCGTCGACCGCCAGATGAAACGTTACCACGTCCCGCGGCTGACATTCATCAACAAGATGGACCGCGTGGGAGCCGATCCGCTGGGGGTTGTCGAACAGGTTCATGAGAAACTGGACCGGGATGCACTGCTTCTGCAATTGCCGATAGGTGCCGGCGAATCGTTTGAGGGCGTCGTCGATCTGGTAAAGATGCGCGCCCTGTACTTTGACGGCGCGCAGGGTGAACAGGTCCGCGAGGAGCCCATACCGCCGTCGCTGCTCGACGAGGCTCGGACGGCCCGCGCCAATGTGCTCGAACGGCTCTCGATGTACAGCGACGACTTGATGGAACTTTTGCTTTCCGAGGAAGACATCCCGGAAGATCTCATCCACGAGGTCCTTCGCGACGCCACGCTCAACCAGGATGCGACGCCCGTGTTGCTGGGCACGGCCTATCGCAACAAAGGCGTGCAGCCGCTGCTCGACGCGGTCATTCGCTACCTGCCATCACCGCTGCATCACGAACTGAGCGCCGCGAGCTACGACGATCCGAACAACTTGGTGTGTCTGACGCCCGATCCCCGGTCACCCCTTGTGGCCATGGCGTTCAAGCTGGTCGATGACCCGTATGGACAACTGACGTTTGTGCGAGTGTACCAGGGTACGCTCCGCAAAGGAGCGTCGGCGTTCAACCAGCGAACGGGGCGCAAAGAGAGGTTCAGCCGGCTCGTCCGCATGCACGCGGACGAGCGCGAAGAGATCGACGAAGCGAGGGCCGGCGACATTGTGGCCGTCATGGGTATTGATGCGGCCAGCGGCGATACGTACGCGGACGAACCCCGCACCTGTACGCTGGAGAGCATCTTCGTTCCGGAGCCCGTGATCAAGGTCGCTGTCCAGCCGATGTCCCGCACCGATGCCGACCGCCTGAGTAAAGCGTTGCAGCGTTTTCGCAAGGAGGATCCCACGTTCCAGGCGTCCACCGACGAAGAGACAGGCGAAACCGTCATCGCCGGCATGGGGGAACTCCACCTGGAAGTGTACGTTGAACGCATCCGCCGCGAATACAACGTCGCCGTTCAAATCGGCGCTCCGAAGGTCAGTTACCGTGAAACGGCCACGCAAGGGGCCGATTTCAATTTCCGCCACAAGAAACAGACCGGCGGGGCAGGGCAGTTCGCGCACATCATCGGGCGATTCGAACCGCTGCCCGACGACGCCGAAGAGACATTCACGTTCGAAGAACACGTTGTCGGCGGACGGATTCCCAAACAGTATCTGCCGGCTGTCGAGAAGGGGTTCCGCAGCGCGTTGGCCGAAGGGCCGCTGGCCAGGTTTCCCATCGTGGGGATCCACGCGATTCTCAACGACGGTTCCTTTCACGAAGTCGACAGTTCCGAAATGGCCTTCCAGATCGCGGCCAGGAACTGCTTCCGAGAAACCTTGCTCAGAATGCGCCCGGTGTTGCTGGAGCCCGTGATGAGCCTGCAGGTGGAGTGTGCCGAAGCGTTTCAGGGCGCGGTTGCCGGCGACATCGGGCGCCGTCGAGGCCTGATTCTGGGGACGCAGATGCACGAGCAAGGCGTGCGGATCCAGGCCGAAGTGCCGCTGTCCGAAACGTTCGGTTATTCGACCGACCTGCGCAGCGCGACGCAGGGACAGGGAACCTTCACCATGGAACTGGCCCGTTACCAGCGGGTGCCCGAGAGCCTCCAGCAGGAAATCGTCGCCAGCAAGAAACCCGAACTGGTTTCCGCCCGGTAACCGCCCTACGCCAATCGCAAGCCGTGCGACAGGGGACGTGCGACAGGCCATCGTGTGCAATGCCGGTCTTCATCCTGGCATGCGCCTCTCGGCCTCTCGGCAACGCGAGTCGAGACGCAGACGCCGATTTTCGTGGTCCGCCGCGCGAAAGGGTTTGTCACACCGCCGGCATCTCCGTCCGCCGTATAATGCACAGGGGCCCTATGGGCGGCTGCAATGATACAGCAACCTCCACGATACGGTTACTTTCCGCGCTGGCCCGAAGACGGCTACGACTGGATCCATCCCGAGGACGTCAACGTCGCGCGAGGGATGATTCCGAGCATGCGGATCTGGCGCCGCGAGAGCACCAGCGGACCGCTCGTCGTTCTGCACTATGGAGAGTCCCGAGTGCGCGTGCGGCGGGCCTTGTGGGTGGAAGTTGAGCCCGAAGGCATCGAGATAGGCGATACGGTCGAGGTCCTTTCGCGGATGCGAAAGAACACGTACCGCATCGTCACTGTCTGTGAGATGCTGTGGGATCCGCAAGCGCGTTCGATCACCTACCGCGTGCAGTCCCGACATCGGCGCCTGCCCAATGCCTATCGACGGGAAGACCTGCGGCCCGTCGAGCCGGTGGACAAGAGCATGCCGACCGACGGGCCGACCAACGATTGATTGGGTGGCTTCGGTGCCCGCGGTTCCGAGCCGAAATCCGCGGCGTCCGGCCCCAGGTGATCTCAGCGGTCGAACCACCGTTTGAGGGCGTACAGCGTGGTGGCACGACCCGCGCGGGCGATCGATTCGGTGAGCGGAATCTCCTTGGGGCACACCGCCTCGCAGTTCTGGGCGTTGCCGCACACCTGGATGCCGCCTTCGTCCATCAGAGCGTCGAGGCGCTCGCCGGAGTTCATCTTGCCGGTGGGGTGGTCGTTGAACAGCACGGCCTGGCTGATCGCCGCCGCGCCGACGAACCCCTTCCGGTGCGCGGCCGCCTGCCGCTGCTGGTATTCCGCGTCGGTCTCGTCCGGTCGGCGGCGCACGTCGATCTTGAGGTATTGCGGACAGGCTTCCAGGCAACAGCCGCACGTCATGCATTCCGTCAAGGGATAGGCGCGTTGCTGCTGCTGCTGGGATTGGCGGGGGCCCGGACCCAGATCGTAGTATCCATCCACGGGAATCCAGGCCTTGACGCGTTTGAGCGTCTGAAACATGCGCTGTCGATCGACCACCAGGTCGCGGATAGTGGGAAACTTGCCCATGGGCCGCAATTCGATTTCTTCGGGTTGGTCCTCGAGCAACTGATCAATCAGCGCTGAGCACGCCTGACGGACGCGACCGTTGATCACCATCGAGCACGCGCCACAAACTTCTTCCAGGCAATTGCAGTCCCATGCGACCGGCGAAACCGCTCGACCATCGGCAGTCTTGCCTTGGGCGGCGACCCGCTGCAGGGCGCTGATCACGTTCATGTCGGGCTCGTAGGCGATCCGATGACGCTCCCAATAACTGGGTTGCCCGGGACCGTCCTGGCGCAGGATGCGAAGTTCAAACGACGAAGGAGGTCTGCCGTTGGAATGCGACTTGGACATGATTTCATTCAACTCTTGACGGTTTGGGCGGGGTGTACGTCTTCAGCAGTCGAGGGCTCCGTCCGGCGGGCACCACCTTGCCGCTCTTTCCAGACCTGTGTGATGACTTCCGCTCCCTTCAATCCGTACAGCCGCGGACGCGGCGGAATGAGCGACGCATCCACGTCTTCATAGGACAGTTGGGGCCCCTCACGTTCGCGCCACGTGGCTGCGGTTGTCTTGAGCCATTTCTCGTTCTTGGCCTTGAACCGGTCGCACCACTGTTCTGCCTGACGGCGCCGCTGCTGGGGCTCGTCGGCATCCACGCCCGGCATGTCAAACTCGGGCTTATAGTGCGCGCCGCGGCATTCGTCTCGATCCAAGGCGCCTTTGAGGATAGTCAGCGCCAGCGGAAACATGTCGGCCAGGGCTTTGGTGAACACCAGATTTTGGTTCGTCCAGCCGCCTCGGTCGGCGAGCCGACAATGTTGGAGCCGTTCCGCAAGTTCAGCGACTTCTCCGTATGCTTTTTCGAGCCGGCTGTTGTGCCGTACGACCGTCGCCGCCTCGGTCATGACTCGGCCGAGTTGCTCATGAATCAGATACGGGTTGTCGTCACCGCCTTGCCGTTGGACGAGCGACACATCGCGGTCGCGGTGCCGGCGGCACTCGGACGCAAACAGCTCGGAGGTGTCTGGCGAATCCTTGGTGACCTGCGGGGAAGCGAGCCAGGTGCGAATGCAGGGACCCACGAACAGGCCGCTGAAGATGCAGCTCAGCAGCGAATTGGCGCCGAGGCGGTTGGCGCCGTGATACTGGTAATCGCACTCGCCGATGGCATACAAGCCGGGCACGCTGCTCTGGTGGTTGGCGGGATGTTCGGGCTCCAGACCGCCATCGGTCGTCCGGCGGTAATCGGCCCAAAGCCCCCCCATGCTGTAATGGACCGCGGGAAATATCTTCATCGGCGTGTCGCGCGGGTCGACCCCTTGAAACTTTTCGTAGATATTCAAGATCCCGCCCAGTTTTTCGTCCAACATCGCTCGCGGCAAATGCGTCAGATCCAGGTAGACGCATTGCTTGTTGGCTTCGACACTCAGTCCTTCCTGCACGCAGACATTGAATATTTCCCGAGTGGCGATATCCCGGGGCACAAGGTTGCCATAGGTCGGATAGCGTTCTTCAAGAAAGTAATATCGCTCGCTCTCGGGAATCTCGCGCGGATCGCGCGGATCCTGTGGGGTTTTGGGCACCCAGACCCGGCCGCCTTCCCCCCGCGCACTCTCGCTCATCAACCGCAACTTGTCCGCGCCGGGAACGGCAGTTGGGTGCACCTGCACGAATTCGCCGTTGGCGTACTTCACTCCCGCCTGGTAACAGCGGCTGGCGGCGCTGCCGTTACACGCCATGGACATGGTGCTCTTGCCGAAGATCAGGCCGCATCCTCCCGAGGCGACGACGACGGCGTCAGCCGGAAAGGCTCGAATTTCCATTGTCACCAAGCTCTGGCCGACGGCGCCGCGGCACCGGCCGTCGGCATCGATCACCGGCCCCAGAAAATCCCATCCCTCGTATTTCGCAATGCGGCCCGCCGACTCCCACCGCCGAACTTGTTCGTCGAGGGCATACATCAACTGCTGCCCGGTGGTGGCGCCGGCGAACACCGTCCGCTTGTAAAGCGTTCCACCAAATCTCCTCGTGTCGCGGAAGCCTTCCGCCGTCCGGTTGAAAGGTACGCCCAAGCGGTCCATCAGGTCGATAATGCGGGGCGCCCAGTAGGCCATTTCCTTGACCGGCGGCTGATGTTGTAGAAAGTCGCCGCCATAAACCGTGTCGTCAAAATGAAGCCATTCATTGTCCCCCAACTGGCGCGTTTGGGGATTGACGCTGTTGATGCCGCCTTGCGCGCAAACGCTGTGAGATCGCTTGGCTGGCGTGAGGCTCATCAAATCAACATCAATACCCAATTCGGCGAGCTTCATCGCCGCCGACAAACCTGCCAGTCCCCCGCCAACCATCAACACGCGCTGCTGTGCCATTGTTCCGCTCTCTGTAACAAACTCTTGGAAATCAGACGGTGTGCCTGGGGCGGTTGCCTGGCGACGGACGCATCAGTAGCCTCAGTTTCACCATCCCGGTAAATCTGATTGAACCTGATCAGCGCCTGTCCTGCTTCCTGGCTGCCGTATCGACTGGCTCGTCGTTCGCGCGATACGCACCGGTCGCTTCGGGGTCCACCTCACCACGCAATAGCTTCCTGCCGTACTCCAGTCGTTCCTCTTTCGCCGCCGCCTGCTGTGGATTGACGCGCATCATTCCGGCCACACCCGCCAATCCGACGACGGCCAGCCCCAGTCCGAACGCCACGCAGATGTAGTTGGCCCGGTTCTGCGCGGAGGGACTCGTCCAAACGCCCCACGTGATCCCCATCGTCCAGATACCGTTGGCCAGATGGAAAACCGATGCCAAGACACCAACGGTATAGATGGCCGGCACCAGGAGCGACGCCTGGACCGCCTCCGCAGCCGATGACGTTGCCATCTCTGGATCAAATTGGGCGAACCACTCCGGATTAAATCGTTTCAACGGTTCGGCGATGACGTGCATGTGCGCGACGTGAGCCAAAATGAACACGAAGGCAATCATGCCGGTTACGCGCTGCAGGGTATAGCGCCAATTCTTGGCATAGGGATAGTTGACCGTGTTGGGCAACCCACCGCGAACGATGGCCACGCCCACGATGCCATGAAAGAGAATGGGAATGAAAATGAACACCCATTCCACCACGGGCAGCAGCGGCCCCAAAGCGTGAATGCGGTCGACGTTGGATTGGAATGTCGGTACCCCCCCCATCACGCTGGCGTTCACCGCCAGATGCAGGCACAGGAAGGCTCCCACCGGGATCAGTCCACTCAGCGAATGGAGCCGTCGAATGAGGAACTCGTGCCGGACCAGAAACGACGAAGATGGTTGGGTCACTCCGCATCCTTTTCGGACGTGGGTCTGGGAAGCAGGCGGGGGGTGATCGATGGCAGGCAGGACGTGAACCGAGGCCGCATCTGCCCGCGTCGATCAAAACTATTCTACGCAAACCGGCAAGTATAGAGGGCGGCCGCCCGGTGACAAGGTTGACCGCCGTCGCGTGCTGCGCGTTGCCACGCCTCGTGCGCAAACCAAGGTCCCGCAACGCTCCCGGCGCCGGACCGCTCCTGCCTTTCTGGCAGTCGACTGGCGATTCGGTTGCCGGGGCACCTCACCGTCGCGGTCACAGATTCCCGGACGCCCAGTTCGGCTATGAGCCTAAAGCTATATTTGATAATTGGTTAATTCGCTGCTTCGGCCGGACGCACGAGGGGCTCCGCGGCTTGGTATCGTAGTTGCAGGTGCTGGCGTCCAAATGTCGCATTCTGTGGGCGGACGCCCAGCGGCGGCGCGGCGGGCCAGGCGATTGGCGGTAAGGCGTGTCGCCCATCGCCTGTCCGGCACGGCGGAAAGGGACATTTTGCGGAGGCTCATGGCATGCGACCCTCACGGCTCTCCATTCTGATCACCGATGACGACCGGCAGTTTCGCGAGACGTTGCGGGAATTGCTCGGCCTTCAGGGATTCGACACGCTCACCGCGGCCGACGGTGAAGAGGCTCTGGCAATCGTTCGCGCTTCGGAAGTCCACCTGCTGATGCTGGACATGCACATGCCGCGGTTGACGGGGCTGGAGACAATCCACCGGGTCAAACAGATCAACGCCCTGCTGCCGTGTATTCTGATGTCGGCGCGGCTTGACGAGGTTATCCGCCGGCAGGCCGAGCGTGCCCGGGCATTTTCGGTATTGGCCAAGCCAATCACGCGCGGGGAATTGACCCGCGCGGTCGACCGGGCGATCCACGCCACCTACGGCCGATGACGGCGGTGTGACTCGGGCGTCGAACCGGCGTGCGTTCGGCTTGCCCTGCCCGCGTGCGATACGTTTGCGTTGTGGTGCGGGCGGGTCAGCCATGGCCCGCGTCGGCCTGATCCATGGGCGGACTCTTCGTATCGGCTCCAGCCGCCGCGCGCTTGAATTTGGGCTCCGCGTCCGTACCGGGTACGATCATGGGGCTTGTCGAATGCTCCTCGATAATCTGGCGCAGTTCGTCGGAGTCCATCACTTCCTGTTCGAGAAGTTTTGCGGCGATGGCTCTGAGCGTCGCTTTGCGTGATTCGAGGATGTGCCGCACGCGGTCCATGGCCTGGTTGATGATGCGGCGCACTTCCTCATCGATCTCTCGAGCCGTTTCCTCGCTGTGCATCTGGTAGGCCGACGGTTCATTGCCGCCGACCAGAAACGGGCTGCGATTGCCTTCTCGATAAGTGACGCGCCCCAGCCGGCTCATGCCGTAGTCCATGACCATGCTGCGGGCTATTTCGGTTGCCCGCTCCAGATCGTTCTGTGCCCCGGTGGAGACGTCGTCGAAGTTCATTTCCTCGGCGAGCGTGCCGGCAAGCAGAACCTGGATGCGGCTTTCCAGTTCGCCCTGCGTCATGAGGTAGCGATCTTGTTCGGGGCGCTGCAACGTGTAGCCCAATGCGGCGAGGCCGCGAGGTATGATCGACACTTTGTGCACGGGGTCGGTGTTGGGCAGACAGCAGGCGACCAGGGCGTGGCCGCCTTCGTGGACGGCGACACGGTTCTTCTCTTCTTCGTCCATGATGCGTTTCTTTTTTTCCAACCCCGCCGACAGCCGTTCGACACCCTCATTGAACTCCTGCATACCGACCGTCAGTTTGCCCTTGCGTGCCGCCAGCAAGGCCGCTTCGTTGACCAGATTGGCCAGATCCGCCCCGACAAATCCGCTGGTGATGGACGCCACGGCTTTCACGTCGACGGTGCTGTCGACTTTAACATTCTGCAGATGGACCTCGAGGATGTCCCTGCGCCCGGCGACGTCTGGACGATCGACCAGCACGTGGCGATCGAAGCGGCCGGGGCGGAGCAGGGCTGCATCGAGGGTTTCGGGGCGGTTGGTCGCGCCAAGCACGATTACGCCGCTGTTGGAATCGAAGCCATCCATTTCCACCAGCAGGGCGTTTAGCGTTTGCTCGCGTTCGTCGTGCCCGCCAACGACGCTCGTGCCGCGCGTCTTTCCCAGGGCGTCGAGTTCATCAATGAAGATGATGCAGGGGGCGCGCTGTTCGGCCTGCTGGAACATGTCGCGGACACGGGCCGCGCCGACGCCGACGAACATCTCCACGAAGTCGGAGCCGCTGAGACTGAAGAACGGTACGCCGGCTTCTCCCGCGATGGCCTTCGCCAGCAACGTCTTGCCGGTCCCCGGTGGACCGATCAACAAAACGCCTTTGGGAATCCTTCCCCCCAGCATCTGGTATTTCTCCGGAGTCTTGAGAAACTCCACGACTTCTCGAAGTTCCTCTACCGCTTCGTCGATGCCCGCCACATCGTCGAACGTGACGTCGATGTCCTCCTGGGCGTACAGCTTGCCGCGACTGCGGCCGAACGCCATCGGCGAACCGGCGCCGCCCATCCGCCGCATCATGAAGAAGAACAACACGACGCACAGTCCCATGATGACCAGAATCGACAGGTAGTTGCCCCACGGGCCCGGTTCTTTGGCGTGCTCGAAATCGAACCCCTTTTCCAGCAACAACGCGGGCAGTTGGGTATCTTCCAGCCCAAGATTCGTCGTGAATCGCAACCGTTTTGACCCCACGTCCGAATCGGATGCGTTGCCTTGCCCGGAGCCAGCCGACGACGCGCCGGGGGGCGGATCGAGTCGCTCCACGGCCACTTCACCCGTCACGCGGCGGGGCCATATCTTCAAGTCACTGGGGTCGGAGTATCGAACGTGACGCGGCTCCGTCTCGCTGCCGACGGTTACGTCGATGTATGATTCCCCGGAATCGGGGTCGTTCGGAGCCGCTGCTTTAATCAAACGCACCAGATCGCTGTATCGGATTTCCAACTCCGCACCGCCCTGCCAGATGCTCATGGCCAGCAACAGCACGACGCCGATGCCCAGCATGTACCAAATGAGGTTACCGCCCTGTTGGGGCGACTTTTTATCGGACGGCTTTCGCGGAGATTCGTTGGAATTATCCATCGTCAGAGGTCCTGCACGTATCGAAGAACTACCTCAGGTTATGGTAGGGTGCCCGGGCGGCAATGACAACGAGAACTCGTTTTGCACCAGGCGGGCTCGGCCAGATCACGCGGGCTGGAACGCCTTGTCCCTGCTGCGAAGGGCCCATAAAATGCCGAATTCTCCGCTCGGTTTGACGGGCTATGCGCGTTGTACCGCCGATAGCGGTAGAAATGATCGTTGGAGTGGGGCATGAATCCCCCTCAAAAACATGTCGCCGTACTTGGTTCCACTGGTAGTATCGGCACTAATGCCCTGGAGGTGATCGCGGCGAGCGGCGGTCGGTTGACCGCGCACAGCATAACGGCGCACAGCCGCTTTGAACTGTTGGCGGAGCAAGCCGGACGATTTCGTCCCCGATTTGTCGTCGCTACGGACGAGCAACGAGCGGCCTCGTTCGACTGGTCGCCCATCCCGCGCGACTGCGAATTGCTCGTCGGCGCGGAAGGGCTGCGGCAGGTAGTTACCGACAGCAACGTCGACGTCGTGCTGGCGGGCATCGTGGGCAGTGCGGGGCTGGACAGCACCTGGGCTGCACTGGAAGCGGGAAAGTGCGTTGCTCTGGCCAACAAGGAAACGCTCGTTGTCGCCGGTAGCCTGGCCATGCAGTTGGCCGGTCGCACCGGGGCCACGATACTGCCGGTCGACAGCGAACACAGCGGCGTATTTCAAGTGTTGGACAATCATCGCCGGGACGACATCCAGCGGATCGTTCTGACGGCCAGCGGTGGCCCGTTTCGCGAACGGACGCTGGCGGAACTGGAACAAGTGACGGTCACCGAAGCCTTGACGCACCCGACGTGGGACATGGGGCCCAAGATCACGATCGATTCGGCCACGATGATGAACAAGGCGTTAGAGATTATCGAAGCCCGCTGGCTGTTCCGCCTGTCGGCGGACCAGATTGGCGTCGCTCTGCACCCGCAATCGGTCGTGCACGCTCTGGTGGAATTCGTCGACGGTTCGGTGATCGCCCAGCTCAGTCCGCCCGACATGAAATTGCCCATCCAGTTTGCATTGGAATACCCGCTTCGTCGACGTGGCACTGCGCGGCGGATGGACTGGACCCAGGCCTGGCACCTTGACCTGGAACCGCCCGATTTCGATCGATTCCCGGCGTTGTCGCTGGGCTTGGAGGCCGCGCGGTCGGGCGGTACGACCGGTGCCGTTTTGAATGCCGCCAATGAAGCCGCCGTCACACGATTCTTGCAGCACGACCTGAAGTTTTCGGACATCGTGCCCGCGTGCAAAAATGTCCTAGAATCCCATGATTTCGAATCCCGGCCCACCCTCGAGCAACTTCGCAGGCTGGACGGCTGGGCTCGTGAGGAGGTGGCGCGTTGGGCCTGTTAGTTATCGTGGCTGCTATCGACTTGCAGCTGATATGGGTCATCGTTCAGGTCGCCATCGGCCTGGGAGCGGTGATCTTCGTGCATGAATTGGGCCACTTCCTGGTGGCCAAGGCGTGCGGCGTGAAGTGCGAGAAATTCTACGTGGGCTTCGATATCGCCGGTCTGAAGCTGTTGCGTTTTCAACGCGGAGAAACCGAGTACGGCATCGGTATCCTGCCCTTGGGCGGCTACGTGAAGATGCTCGGCCAGGACGACAATCCCGCACGCATCGCGGCGGAAATGGAGCGCGCGCGGGTCCGTCGCGAACAGGATGGCGCGGGTTCCGCGCCGGAGGGCGCCACGTCGGAAGGAACCGACTACACGTTGGATCCCCGCAGTTATCTGGCCAAGAGTGTCCCTCAGCGGATGGCGATCATCTCGGCCGGGGTCGTCATGAATGTGATCTTCGCGTTCGTCTTTGCCGTCATCGCCTATGGACTGGGGGTCAAGTACCTGCCGTGCGTGGTTTCGGAAGTGATTCCCGGGTCGCCCGCCTGGCAGGCGGGACTGCAGATCGGCGACGAAATCGTGCAGATCGGTGACCTCAAAAAACCTCGCTTTCGCGACCTGCGCAGCGGCGTCTCGCTCAACGATCCCGACCAGCGTATTCCGCTGGTGGTCCGGCGGCCCGGAGTGGAACAGCCGCTGACGTTCGAACTGCTGCCAGACAGCACGCACGGCATTCCCACGATCGGCATCAAGAGCCCTCGCTCGCTCACGCTGTATCCGGCCCAGCCGTTTGTAGCCGATTCGCCGGCAGCCGCGGCGGAACCGCCGCTGGAAGGCGGCGATGTGCTGCGGATGGCCAATGGTGTGCCGTTGCAGACATTCCGCGATTTAGTGACCGTTCTGGCCCAAGAACGGCAGCGGCCTCTGGTGCTGGCCCTCGACCGGCCCGCGCGGCAACCACAAAAGTCCGGCGACGACGCCGAGTCGATCGAGGTCCGGCTCGCACCCGACCCCATGAAGACCCTGGGGCTGGTCATGCGGATGGGACCCATTACGGCCGTCCAAAGCGGTTCGCCCGCGTCGACCGTCGACCTCCAGCCCGGCGATGTGCTGGAAACCATCGACGGCCAACCGATCGGCGACCCCGTCACGCTTCCGCAACGTTTCGACCGGCTTGCCGCCGAACAGCGCAGCGTAACGCTGGGCCGCGTCCGCGACGGAGAGCGGCGCGACGTCCAGGTGCCGCTGCGCGCCGCCCAGTGGTACGGCAGACCCGATATGATGCGGACGCCGATGGGGGCGCCGAGTCTTGGGATCGCGTACGAGATCGTCCCACGTGTCACCGCCATCGATCCGGCGGGGCCGGCGGCCAAACATGATGTCCGCGTGGGAGACGAAATCGTGAACGCCCGTTTCGTCAGCTCGGAAGACGATGTTTCCGATACGGCCGCCGGATTGGTCGCCATCGGCGAGATCCCGTTCAGTGAGGAAGAAACGAACTGGCCGGCGTTTCACGAATTCCTGCAAAACGCCACTCCCGCGGTCGCCGTGGAACTCTCCGTGCGGCGCGACGACCAGGACCATAAAGTGGTTCTGCGGCCGGTCGCTTCGGGCCAATGGTTCACCACGGAACGAGGCCTGATCCTGGCGCCAATAGAAAGAACGATGCGAGCCGAATCGTTCACGGAAGCGGTTGTCCTGGGTGCCCGCGAGACAAAAGACGCGCTGCTGATGGTGTACCGATTCCTGCAGCGGATTGCCCAGCGGCACATCTCGCCTCGGCTCCTGGGCGGTCCGGTGACGATTGCCAAAATCGCGGGGGAATCAGCCTTCGCGGGCCCCGCCATGTTGCTGATTTTCCTGACCGTGTTGAGTGCGAATCTGGCCGTGATCAACTTCCTTCCCATCCCGCTGCTGGACGGCGGACATATGGTCTTTTTGATTGTGGAGGGAATTCGTGGCCGTCCGGTGAGCGAGCGGTTCGTGGTGGCGCTGCACACCATCGGCTTCGTTCTGCTGGTGGGCTTGATGCTGTTCGTCATCGCGCTGGACCTGCAACTGATCCCTCGTGGACTCTGACCGCCGGTGGACCCCGGCACAGGATCCGTGGATGCTGACCCGGCATGAGATCCAAATCCGCGTCCGATACGATGAAGCAGACCCGATGGGCTTTTTGCATCACGCGAGCTACTTTAAATTTTTCGAGATCGGCCGCACCGAATTGCTGCGGGCATCCGGCGGCAATTATCGGCGAATGGAACAAGACGGCCTGTTCGTGGTCGTCGTACGGGCCGAATGCCGGTACGCTGCCCCTGCCCGATACGATGACCTGCTTACGATCCGCACGACGGTCGAACGGGTGTCGGCGGCCAAGCAGCAGCACCGCTACGATGTGCTCCGCGACGGGCAGCGGCTGGCCACCGGCCACGTGACGCTGGCCGTGGTCGACCGCCAAAGTAAAGTGCAGCCCACGCCCAAATGGATGCGGCTGCCGGAACGGTGATCGGCAAGTGTCCGCTGCTGGCGAGCGGGGCGCCGGTGATCGCGGGCAACACGCGCTCTGCATGAAACGGTAACGAGAGGCGGGCTGATGAAGGCAATGCGCCTGTCGCAAACGGCGATCCTCGACGACGACGCGACGCCCCTCAGCCTGGTCGACGTGCCCGATCCGGAGCCCGGGCCGGACGACGTTGTGCTCCGCGTGACGGCCTGCGGGGTGTGCCACACCGAGCTGGATGAAATCGAAGGACGCACGCCGCCGCCCCGGCTACCCGTGATTCCCGGTCACGAAGTCGTGGGCCGCGTTCAGCGCGTGGGGCGGGACGTGACGCGGCTGGCCGAAGGCGACCGGGTCGGTGTCGGATGGATCCATTCGTCGACCGGCCAGAAGGACGAAAACCTTAGCCCCGCATTCCGTGCGACGGGCCGAGACGTCGACGGCGGATATGCCCAGTATCTGCGCGTCCCCGAAGACTATGCATTCGTGATCCCCGAGGCATTTGCCGACGAGGAAGCCGCGCCGCTGTTGTGCGCCGGCGCGGTCGGGTACCGAGCGCTGCGGCTGAGCGGCATTCGCGACGGCGACCCGCTGGGACTGACCGGGTTCGGCGGGTCCGCCCATTTGTTGTTGCCGCTGGTTCGCCACCATTATCCCCGCACGCACGTTTGTGTGTTTGCCCGAGACGAAGCCACGCAAGAATTCGCCAGATCGCTCGGAGCGTACTGGTCCGGCCATACGACCGACCGGGCGCCGGAACCGCTGCAGGCAGTCATCGATACGACTCCGGCCTGGAAACCAGTCGTCGAAGCGATGGCCAACCTGCGCCCCGGTGGGCGGCTGGTGATCAACGCCATACGCAAGGAAGACGGTGACAAGGCAGCGTTGCTGGACCTGATCTATCACGAACACCTGTGGATGGAGAAGGAGATCAAAACCGTGGCCAACGTGACCGCCCAGGATATCCGCGAATTCCTGCCGATGGCCGCCGGTATTCCCCTGCGGCCCGTCGTTCAGACGTACCGGCTGGAGGAGGCCAACCGGGCGCTGCGCGATTTGAAGTTCCGCCGCGTGCGAGGTGCCAAGGTGCTGGTCGTCGAATAATTGCCCTTACCAAGACGGGTGCGGCCCGGCCGTGTTACGCGGCGCGCACTGGAAATGCGATGGCACAGCCATTTGAACTGGCAATGATCGGAGTGGACCACCCGCACGGCGCGGGCTGGCGGGAATTGCTGCGCCATTTCGACCATCTGAACATTACGGCGATCGTGCCCGGGTACGGCGGTTCCACGACCAGCCTCGAAGAAGCCTACGCCGCGGTCGCACGCTTCGATTCGGTGGAAGCGCTCATCGACGGCGGCCGCTTCGACGGCGCGTTGGTCTGCCTGCCGAATGACACGGGTCCGCAAGCGGTCGTCGATCTGGCGCAGGCCGGCAAACACGTGCTGGTCGAAAAGCCCGTGGCGGGAAATCTCGAGCAGGCAACGCGCATCGCGGAAGCGGTCCGCCGTTCGGGTGTCGTCTTCCAGGCCGGTTACGTGTGGCGGTACAACGAAGGAGCCGAACGGCTCCGCCGGATGGTGCGACAGAGACAGTTCGGTCAGTTGATCAATGTCGAAATCACGTTTGTGACGAGCGACGTACGGCGTCGCGGATCGGACCACTACCTGTTCGATCCGCAGATCAGCGAAGCGGGTTTCTTCAACTGGCTCGCCTGCCATTTTCTCGACCTGCTGCTCTACATCACCGGGGAAGCAGTGGTCGGCGTCACCGCCCGAACGGGCGTCTTCGGCGCAAGCGACACGGACGTGGAAGACGGTGGTGCGGCCATCTTCGATCTGGAAAGGGGCGGCCTGGCTCAGTTCGTGGGAGGCTATTGGTTGCCCCGCTGGGCAGGCGAAAGTCGCTGGACGCTGCGAGGGACCGAACGATGGGTCGTGTGGGAACCGTCCGGAACGGGCGGTGTGCTGCACATTCACGGCCCGAAGCCACAGTGGCACGCGATGGACGAAACATTCGTCATGCCCGAAGACCACACGCCCGGCTACGGCGGCAAGGACGCTCGAGCCCTCGTCGCGGACTGGCTCGACGCCGCCCGCCATCCCGGCCGCACCTGCCGCAACACGGTCGATTCGATGCTGGCAACCCTGCAATTGATCGACGCGATCTACCAGGCCTCGCGCGAGCAGCGGCGCGTGGACTGCCGCGTGGGACCGGCCTGAAACAGTCCTGGTCCGCGGGCCGCCGCCAATGATTTCCCGATTCCCGGCCCGGACACTGAATGCCCTTGCAGGGGCGTTTCCAGATCGATATCCTGCCCGCCGCGAACTCGTCGCCGCCGCAGGTGCAGTCATCCAGGGAAGGAGGCTCCATGACGATCCAGCTGTCCGAGCTAGCTGAAATGGTCGGCGGGATATGCCACGGGGACGGCTCTGTCGAGATCCACGGCGCAGGTACGCTCGAAGACGCGCGGAGCCGCCAGATCACGTTCGTCGACCAACCCGAACGGCTCCGACGGCTCGACGACTGTCCCGCCGTGGCCGCCGTGGTTCCTCAAGGCGTCGGCCCGCAGCGCGTGCCGACCATCGCCGTCGCCGACGTGCATGCGGCATTCACGCGGATCGTGATGCACTTCCATCCGCCCAAAACGACCCCCCGCCGCGGGGTCAGTCCCCATGCCTTCATCGACCCCACCGCGCGGCTGAGTGAGGATGTGGAAATCCATGCCGGCGCGACCATCGGCCCGGGTGTGCGCATCGCGTGTGGCGCGACGATCCATAGCGGTGTGCACATCATGGCCGGATCGGAAATTGGAGAACAGGTCACGATCATGCCCGGCGCCGTCTTGTATCAGAATACGCGCGTGGGACCGCGAGTGACGATTCACGCCTGCGCCGTGCTGGGGTCCTTTGGATTCGGATACCAGACCGTCGGCGGCCGGCACGAACGCTCGGCCCAACTGGGCTACGTCCAAATCGGCGCGGACGTGGAGATCGGGGCCTGCACGACAATCGATCGAGGCACCTACGGACCGACGGTAATCGGTGACGGCACCAAGATCGATAACCAGGTGATGATCGCGCATAACTGCCGACTCGGCCGGCACAACATGATTTGCTCCCAGGTAGGCATCGCCGGCAGCACGACCACCGGCGACTATGTCGTCATGGCCGGACAGGTCGGTGTTCGGGATCACGTAACCATCGGCGACGGCGCGGTGCTCGGTGCGAAGGCCGGCGTCAGCAACGATGTGGCCGCTTGCAAGCGCATGATCGGAATTCCAGCGACGGACGAACGTGACCAGAAATTGAAACAGGCCGTGTTTGCCAAGTTGCCGGAAATGCGCAAGCAGCTTCGCGAACTCCAGCGGGTCGTCGAACAACTGACCTCACGCGGCGGACCGCGCGGCCGCGAAAAGGCCGCCTGATCCGCGCATAAGGATGTACCGGACCGAACATGATTGCCGCCGGTCCATCGGTCTCATTAACCGCTTCCAAATGCTAGAAAATCATGTCCGGGAAAAACCTCCATGCCCTCTCCGATGATCCGGTCGGTCTGCTGGCCGGTTGGGGACACCTTCCGATTGTCGTCGCCCACGCCTTGCGCCGGCAGGGGCGCCGCGTCTGTTGCCTCGGCGTGAAAGACCACGCATCCGGGGAACTGGCGGAAATCTGCGACGCGTTTCAGTGGGTCGGTCTGGCCCGTTTGGGAGCCGCCTTGCGCTTTTTCCGGCAACATGAAGTCCGGCAGGCCACGATGGCCGGAAAATTCCACAAGACGCTTATTTACCAGAAATGGGCCTGGCTAAAGCACCTGCCCGATTTACGATTCGTCCGCACGTTTTACCCGCATTTCATCAGCCTGGAAAAAGACCGCCAGGACGACACGCTGCTGAATACTTTGGTCGAAGCCTTTGCCATATCCGGAATCCGATTCCTTCCCGCCGTGCAGTACGCACCGGATTTGCTGATCGGTGCCGGTGCGGTCACGCCGCGACGTCCCACGACGCGGCAACAAAAAGACATCGAATTCGGGTGGCATATCGCCAAGCACATGGGCGGGTTGGACATCGGCCAGAGCGTGTGCGTCAAGGATCAGGCCGTGCTGGCCGTGGAAGCCATCGAAGGGACCGACCACTGCATCCGACGTGCCGGGTCGCTGTGCGGCGCGGGCGGGTTCTGCGTGGTCAAAGTCGCCAAGCCGCAGCAGGACATGCGATTCGATGTGCCAACCGTCGGCCTGGGAACGCTCGAGGCAATGGCCGCGGCCGGAGCCGGTCTGCTGGCGGTCGAGGCGTCCCGCACGATTCTGCTCGATAAACAAGCCTTCATCGAGCAGGCCATGCGGCGTCACATTACGGTCGTCGCAGTCGACGCGGCCGGTCTGATGCGCCAAGCCGCGTGATTCCGTACCGGCGCATCGGGTAGAATCTACTCTGCTACAAGTCCAGGTCGCCCTACGGGCGATTCGCGGCGCCACAGCCATCGAACTTACGCCTTGCGCCGCCTGGCCGCGGTCATCCCAGGAGTGTCGTCATGCCTCGCCGGATTGCGTTGCCCATCATCGGAACGCTCACGCTCGCCTGCTGTGTCGCTCACGCGGGCTTCGCGCGATGTGAAGTTGTCGTGACGGACAACGGCCGACGATTCTACAAAGACCGTGAAATCGCCCAGACGATGCACTACACCGGCGCGGCGTGGTTGATTCGTCCGGAGCGCGAAAAGGAAGAACACTGCCAGAAACTGCTCGCAGCACTCCAGCTGCGGGCCGGACAGACCGTCTGTGATTTCGGCTGCGGCAACGGTTTCTACGCGTTGCGACTGGCCCGCCACGTTGCGCCCCGCGGTACGGTCCTGGCCGTGGATATCCAGCAGGAGATGCTCGATTTGCTCGCCGAGCGGGCCGCCGACGCCGGCGTGACCAACATCACGCCCGTCCGGGCCACGGCAGAGGACCCCCGGCTGCCCCGAGGATCCCTCGATCTGGTGCTGATGATCGACGTCTATCACGAACTGTCCGATCCCGAATCGGTGCTGCGTGACGTCAGGCAGAGCCTCAAGCCGCGCGGCCGGCTCGTTCTCGTGGAGTTTCGGGCCGAAGATCCGTCGGTCCCGATCAAGCCGTTGCACAAGATGAGTAAGAAACAGATCCTCAAAGAGCTTGTTCCCAACGGGTTCCGCCTGACGCGGCAGTTCGACGACCTCCCGTGGCAGCACGTGATGTTCTTTCAGGCGGCCGATCGGCCCCCCGACGATGCATCGGAAAAGCAAGACAAGCCGTGACGTAGAGCGGATGCCGAGCCCACCGGTGCGCGGCCGATCGGCGACCGGGCCGACGCCGGCGATGCCGGGGGCGAAAGGGTCGGTTCTGACCGGCCCGTTTGGGGGGTATCGGGCCGATCTGCCGTCGCGCCGCGTCCAGGCCAGCCGGGTCCATCTCCGGCGTCGGCCTCGCGGAACAGGAAAAAACGGGCGGACGACGGCCATCGACGGCACCGCCGGCCGGGGTCCCGACCGATCCGCTCGGTTGTTTGTCAAAAACGTTGCAATCGCCCGAATCGCAAATTAGAATGCGAAATGTAGGAATTGACGTAACCGTTTGGGGTTTCGAAGACTTTGGCGCTTAGCGAGCCTTCGTCGCCCCCGAACAGGAACAGGGTTTTCTGCTAATGGGACAACTTGGCGGTTGTTCCGACGACGGCCATGGGTGCAATGGTCCGGGTTGGGGCGCCGCGTCCACCATCTTCCCTGCGCTGCTGTAAGCTCGGCAGGTCCCAGGTTAGCGTATGGCTGAGGCAGACATCGCTTCTTCGATTGATTTACCGCTTGCGATTCAGGAACCGGGAGAAGCGTGGGTTCTGGGTCGCAATCCGTCCGTGCTTCGAGTGGCACGGCACATCCAGAGAGCGGCGCAGGTCGAGTGCACCGTTCTGATTTCTGGCGAGACGGGCACGGGCAAGGAACTCTGGTCTCGTCATCTTCATGCCATCGGTCCGCGCCGCGCCAAGCCATTTGTGCCGGTCAACTGCGCGGCCCTGACCGTCACACTGGCGGAAAGCCAGTTGTTTGGCCACGAGCGGGGCGCATTTACCGGGGCTTCGGGCCGGTCGCTGGGTGTTTTTCGGGCGGCGGACGGCGGTGTTGTGTTCCTGGACGAGGTCGGTGAGATGCCGCTCGAGTTGCAGCCCAAGCTGCTGCGTGTGTTGCAGCAGCAGGAGGTGACGCCGGTGGGAGCATCGCAGCCGATGCAGGTCAATGTGCAGGTCATCGCGGCTACGAACCGTGATCTGAAGCGCGAAGTGGCCGAAGGCCGGTTCCGTGAGGACCTTTATTACCGCTTGAACATGGTCGAGCTGCACGTGCCGGCATTGCGGGAGCGGGTGAGCGACATCCCCACATTTATCGAATTTTTCTCAAGAAAATTTGCCGCCAGGTACGGGCTCGCGCGGTGGGAGCCCAGCGAAGAGCTTCTCAAGCGGTTCTGCGAATACCCCTGGCCGGGCAACGTACGGCAGCTTTCGCATGTCATCGAACAGGCGTTCGTGCTGGACTGCGCGCCCGCCCTTCCCGCTGGGGACGGTCGCGTCTCGGACCATACTTCGCTGCCGTTCATGAATCTGAACCGGCTTCGGCGCGTGGCGGTCCAGCAGGCCTTGAAAGCCACCGACGGGCATAAAGGACGTGCGGCCCGCCTGTTGGGCGTTCATCCCAACACGATGACTCGTCTTTTAGCGCAACTGCGCCGCGACATCAACTGACGTTTCGCCAGGTGTGGGGCGGGACGCGTTTTTCTTCACGCGGAAATCTTGTCTGTTTCGTCTTGCGCGCCATTCGAAGCTTCACTGTGCTGGTGACAAATCACCATACCGATGAAACCTTTACGAATGCCATGGTGGCAATGAGTTTGCATCGCATGTCTCGTTTGTCCGTCACTGAATCTGTGAATCGCCGGCCGTCCGGATGGCGCGGATTCGACATTCGAGGTTTCTCTTAAACCGCGTCGGCATCGCGGCTTACCTTTTCTTTTCTGCATGTTGCGCCCCGTGGCACGGCGCGTGCATTCTTCCTTGACCGTATCGGTGCACAATCGCACTGCATCCAACGCGGTTGGATTGCACGAAAGGCGTCTGTGTTCCGGCGCCGTGGCGGACAATGGGTCCGCCGCCAGAACGCACCACACTGTAACAGGAGCCCGGCAATGAGCAACACGCAAGAGTACGAAGCCAGCAACATCCAATATGAGGTGAAGTATCGCGACGGAAACGGTCAGCGGCTGATCCACCATCGACGTCACGATTCCGCGCGGCGCCGGCGCAAGGCTCCCCAGTCGTTCAACGGAATACACCGTCGTCGCCGTAAGAAGTTTTCCTGGTAACGACTGTCGCGCAGCGGCCGCTTTACGGCTGTTGTGGCGATGTGGCGGCGGTTGCAGCAGCGCGCCTCCTCCACAAGACCTCGTAAGGTGTGTGCGGCGAGTAGACTCGTGCGTGCTCATCGCAATGTGGCAATGCACGGCACCGCGCGGCGGGCAGTGATGCTCCCGCGCAGCCGCGTGGATATTGCGGACGGGAGTGTACATGGGCCACCCGGAATCTCAACCCCAGTTATCGGTCGTGCGCGCCGAGCGCGGGCCGATAACCGGCACCGATACGCAGCGGGGGCTGTATCAGTGTCTAGTCGTTTCACCAAGTGATGAACGATGCGATCGGTTGCTGCGCGCAGCGGTGAGTGGCGGATGGTCTGTGACGGCGAGAGACGACCCGGACGAAGCAGCCCGGACGGCGGCTCGGTACCGGTTCGAGTTGGGCATCGTCGATTTACAGCGGCGAGCCGGCCTGTCCAGGAAAGGGTACTGCGCGTTGGCGGAGATCCTCGTTCGCCAAACGGGTTTTCTGCTGGTGCTGTGCGGGAATGAGAGTGACATGGCGGAGGAGATTTGGGCGCACCAGATAGGTACGTGGCTGTACCTGCCCGGAGTCGACGGTGACAGCGATCTGGCCAGAGTGTGCAGCGAGGCTCGCGTCGCTGCCGAAAAGCTGGCGGGGCACGGTTCGTCGTCGCCGACACGCGGTCCGACCGTCTATCGCGTCGCTCCTCACCATTGAACCGGGGGAAGAATACGCAATGACGGGACGCAACGAACAAAACAATGAAGGCTCGGGGGCCGGTGGCAGTCGCGGAAGCGGGTTTCGTTCCCGACCGGTGAGATGGCGGCGACGTAAGACGAAGACGACGCGCAAAACAGGCAACGATAAAGACGGTATTCACCGGCGAAGAAACAAACGTTTCTCGTGGTGATCGACGACATCCGTTCGCCGGCTCAGCGCCATCCCGCGTGTTGTACGAGGGGCTCAGGATTAATGGGAGAGAGAGCGTAAAGCGACCGTGGATTCAAGTGACATCAACTCCCTTTTTTACGTGGAAAGAAACAGGAAATATGACAAGACTCTCCAAAAGTGCGGCGCGAATTTTTCTTCTCGGATTAATGCTGCCTGCCATCGTGGCTTGGGCATGCCTGCCGGCCCAAGCCGGAACCGTGTCCGTCAAGCTGTCCGACCTGCTGGGACCGGAAGACGAAATTGTCTCCGGCGACAAGAAGTTCGATGAGTTCACCTACGAATGGTCGGGTGAAATGCCTCCCCCCGATATGGTCAATGTCGTTCCCATTACCGATGAAATGGGGAATTTTGGACTCCGCTTTCAAGGCGCCTTTATGGACCTGTTTTCCTCGCAGGGAGGATCGGACGCGTTGATCACTTATCGCGTCATGGTGCTCGACCCGATGCGGAGAATTGTCGACGCGCACCTGGCCGGGAACCCCGAATTGCTCGGCGATACGGGCAGCATCTCCGTCACGGAGTCGTTCACCTTTGATACGAGCGGTGACAACTTCATGTCTATCTTCTCCGACGAAGGTGCCGGAGACGTGGCCATCGACTGGACCGAGTTCAGTCCGCGCACGGTACTGAACGTGAGGAAGGACATCATAGCGTTCGCCACGGAAACCGGTTCGGTCACGATGTCCTACGTGGATCAGACCTATTCGCAAATTGAGATTCCCGAAGGCAGCACCGGCGCCATGATGCTCATCGGCACGGCTTGCCTGGCCGTCTGGCAGCGGCGCCGGCGGCGATAATAGGTCGGGGCGCGGGCCCAGCAGCACCCATCCATCCGGGCAGCCAGCCGCACCGTATCCCGCCGCCGGCGCGGCAGCAGTGGGCGTGTTTCAACGAGTGTCGGTGGAAGGGCCCGGAAGGCGGGCCGTGCGATCCGAGACGATGCGCACCGGCGCCGAGCCGACCGCGAAATTGTCGGTTCCCTCGACAAAGATGCGGATGCGGCACGTGCCACGCGCCTCCCGCGGCACCGGCAGCGCGGCGTCAAAGCGTCCCACGCCGACATCCATTTCCGCCGCGGCCAGCCGCGTTTCATTGGCCGCCTGATACGCGCGCAGCGACGATTCGCGCGAAGCACTCTGGCCCGCCACATTACGCGGCGACGGATGCGCTTCTTGAGGCAGCGATCCGCGGCGACGAGCCAGCTCCACCACCGCGCGTCCCCGTATTGGCGAATCGGCATGAATCGTCAGGCGCTGACCGGCCGCCACAAGACGAGGTACCGTTACGCGTAACGGCTGCGGAACCTTGATCCGCAGCAGCGGATCGCCCAGCAAATTGAATAGATGCATGTGTTCGTGGCGCTCCTCTGCCAACTGAGCGGGGCGAGGACTCAGGCTGGCGGCAATCTGATCCAACGCCGCCCGCTGCGCCGTCGGTTGCTCGGCCCGCAACAATTGCTGTTTGGCGCTGAGTATGGCCATCCCCAGGCAATCGTGCCGGTCTCGAAACACCGCATGTAAAAGCTCCGTGCCCAGCACCGCCATTCCGTATGGCATCGTAACGCGCGAGCCGGCCAGCACGGCCACCGGTCCTCCCGGGGCGCGTAACATTTGTTCGGCCAGGCAGTCCTGATTGGCGTCAAACGCGCCGGCATAGCAACACCACAACGCGGCAATCGGCTGGCCGCGCCGGCAGTTCAACAACGGCATGTCGCTGTGAGTAAGCAACGGATCGTCGTGCACCGCCGGTCGGTCCAATGACAGCACATGGCCGTGGCCGATGTACGCCCAGAAGAGGCAACCCTCATTCAACCGCTCCAGCGCGGTCCGACGCAGGTTGAGCGGATGAGGGCAATAAGGACTGCTCGGACTGGCGTAGGTCATGCTGACCGAATATCCCGGTGGGATGTGTTGGCGAATGACCGCCTTGGTTGCCAGCTCCAGGGTTCGATCGGCCATGGCACCGAAGTCGCCGACTCCCGCCACAAAATTGATCCTGCGTCTCCAGGTGCCAAAATCCTGGTTTTTTTCATACCGGAGAATGCGGCCGATGACCTGCCGCAGTTCCTCTGGCGAATCACACGAAAGTCTTCCTATCGCGACGTCCGGCACTCCGTCCGAGTCCAGATCCGCATACACATCGTCGCTGGCGATATGGGATTCGGAACCCCAATGAATGTTGACCCTGGCGCGCACGTGAAACGTCGGCACGAGCGCGTCGGGCGCGGATGCCGCCGCGTCGGGCGCGGCATCGCCGACAAGTACGATGAACCGTAAATGGGAACCCGCCCGGTCCCGGATGGCCGTTCGGATGTGGCGGGGGTCCGAACGACTTCTCAACAGAACAATGTGCCGGCCTTGACTCCTGCGATGTTCCACCCAGGGGGCAAACGCCTCTCGAAAACGTTCGGGACAGACGACCAGCGTGTCCGGGTGCGTGGCGGGACGAGCCGCAAGCAGCACGGTGATCACGATAGCCTGAGCCATGGAGCGGGTGGCGAGGAGCTTGTGGTTGTACGTCAATGCGGCCGGATGGTAGAGATCGAAACGCCGTGCGGCAAGACGTCTCCGGAGTGTTTTTGACCGGTAGGGCGTCTTTCCAAAGCCGTTGAAACACTGTGTTTTTGCCTCGAGCGACGGCTTTGGAATGCCGTCCCCCAACGCTTCTTGCCCGGCCGGGACCCGCGGCGATATACTTTATACTTTGGCAGTGGTCGGCGGCCGCCAGGCCGCAACACGCCGCCCTCCATCCTACTCCAGCAACCGGGCGGGTGTAGCTCAATGGTAGAGCGTCGGCTTCCCAAGCCGAATACGAGGGTTCGATTCCCTTCACCCGCTTCGCTTCTTCACGGATCGGCCTTTCACGGAGGCGCGGGCTGCGGTAAACGCGTGATAATCGCTCGAACCGGACCCTGACCACGCGTTACGCCGTCGGCGACCCTCGATTTCTTCAAGCGGCCCCCCGCCGGGGTGCTACGTTTGCTGCGGTGGAATAAACCGGTTTCCTTCGAGGGGGCTAAGACAGTGGTTCGCTCAACAGGCTTGATAATTTTCCTCGTAGCCGCCGCGTGTCGGCCGCTCTTTGCCCAGCAGTGGGCGCGTGACATGTTTCCGGTTAAAGCGCACAACTTTGGCGTGGTGGCGCGCGGCGCCAAGACGCAATATGAGTTCGAAGTCCGCAATCTCTATGCGGTCGACGTTCATCTGGCAGGCGTGCGAACCAGTTGTGGTTGCACGTCGGCTGCCCTTTCCAAACAGACGCTCAAGACCTATGAATCGGCCGCCGTTGTGGCCACCTTCAATACAGGCGCTTTTTTGGGCAATCGCAGTGCGACGATCACGGTGACGATCGACGAGCCGCAGTTTGCCGAGGTGCAGTTGCAGGTCCGTGGACAAATCCGCGGCGACGTCGAAGTCTCGCCCAGCGCCCTTTCCTTTGGAGCGGTCGACCAGGGAACCAGCGCCCGCCAGAGCGTACTCGTTCGCCGTTTCGGCAGAACGAGCTGGAACATTGTCGACACGCGTAGCTCGAGCGATTTTCTCGACCTGCAGGTAGAACCTGCCGGCCAGGGAGCGTACCGCTTGACGGCCGTCTTGAAGGACAACGCGCCGGTCGGTTATTTCCATCGGCAGATTTTTCTGATGACCAACGATCCCGGTATGCCACACCTGCCCGTTCAGGTTGAGGGACAGATCACGGCCCCGGTGACCGTCAGCCCGTCCAACCTGTTTCTGGGCGCAGTGCCGCCGGGCCAGAAGGTGCAGCGCAAACTGGTTATCCACGCAAAAAAGCCGTTCCGCATTCTGTCCATCGAGCCGCAGGACGAACGGTTTTCATTCGAATGGAAGGACACTCCCCGTAAGCTGCATCTGGTACCGATGACATTTTCGGCGGGTCCGAATGTCGCCAAGGTGGCCGAGACGCTGACCGTGATGACGGATCTTGCGGACGGCGCGTCGTCGACATGCCACGTCTCCGCGGCCGTTGTGGAGCCGGTAGCTGCCAAGTAGTGTTGGCACGGCAATCCTGAAGTAGAGCCGCGAAGTGGTATAAGCATTGAGTTCGGGCCGCGAGCTCTCAGCGCTATTGGTTGTTAACCAGCCACGAAGTGGCGCAGGCATGTAGCCGCAGGCGAAGGCCCACGCGCGATCCCTTCCGGATCTACGTGAATCTGCCCGCGTGCAGGAAGTGCACCGGCAATTCGGTCCGGCCTATCAACGCGAAGTCGGCCAGAGCCTCGCCGACAACGCCACAGAACTTGAAGCCATGCCCGCTGAATCCGCACGCCAGAAATACTTGCGGATACCCGGGGTGACGATCGATGATGAAATGGGAATCGGGTGAATGCGTGTACAGACAGACTTGTGACGACAGAACCGGGCCCGACGCGTCGGGAAGGTATTTCGCCGCAAAGTCCAACAAGGGCCTCAGTTCGTCCTCGCTTACCTCGCGGCATACGTGGTCCGGATCGACCGTTTCGCCGGCTCGGTGCAGCGCCATTTTTATGCCGGGAGGGTGCTGCAGAAGCGGCATCCCATAGTAGCCGGTGTCCGGCTCGATTTCGATCAACCACACCGGACAATTCGCCGGTTCGAAGGGTTCGGTGGCTGCCGGCCACAACCACACGAGTGTCTGTCGGGTTACGGTCAGCGGGACGGTCAGGTCGCGCACGAGTCGGCCCGTCCATGCGCCGGCCGTGAAGATGACCTGCCGCGCCGAATAGGTGTTCCTGTCCGTCCGGACCTCGACGCCCGCACCGTTGGGGCTCCAGTCGACGACGGCTTCCCGCGCACGGATCTCCGCGCCGCACCGCAAGGCTTGATCGACCTGAGCGCTCACCGCGTGCTCGGGAAACACGATGCCGGCCGCGGATTCGTAAAGGGCCGCGAAGTCTTGCGGTACGTGGAACTGCGGATAGCGTTCCGCCAACGCCTTGCGGTCCAGCAGTTCATGGTCCAGCCCGTGGGTTCGCGAAGCGGCGGCCGAACCGCTCACGATCGCGCCGTCCGGCCGGCCCATGTACAAGCCTCCCGTCCGTCGCAGGATCGGCAGGTCCGATGCGTCGTGCAGGCGCTGCCAGTATTGCATGGCGTGGCGGAGCAGCGGCACGTAGTCCGGGTGCTCAAAATAGGCCTGACGGACCATCCGCGAATGGCCGTGGTGGGCGCCCATCCGATGCGGTATGTCAAACTGTTCCAGTCCCAGCACCCGCGCCCCGCGTTGTGCCAAGGACATACAGGTCGCCGCTCCCATGGAGCCGACGCCGGCCACGATTACGTCGTACGCCAATGCCACGTTTCCCTCGCCAATCCCACACGTCTCGCCGAACCGTTGCGTTTCGTCAATGGATCCATTCCATCAGCACGGCATGGCTGCGGCGGGCGGCCTGCTCCGCCGGCATCAAGCGGGCGAACTCCTGGTGGACGGTCACGAACCCGTCGTAGTGGATGGCCTTTAGTCCCGCAAACACTTCGTGGAAATCCACGCCGCCGGATTCCCACAACGGCAAATCGACGTAGCGCACCTGACCTCTCGCGCGCGTGTCGACCACCACGTCGCCCTCGTCCGCGATCCGATGGTTCTGGACATAAACATTCATGATGTGCGGGGCCAGTCGTTCGAGCGTCTCGCGGCCGTACGCTTCGCCGCACAACATCAGGTTCGCTGGTTCGTAGATAACGCCGAAATTGCTCCTTCCCACTCGTTCCACCGTGTCCAGGATCTGCGGGACTGTTTCGAAAAGACTGCCGTGGTGGCATTGATGCGCCACGCGAATCGCCCTTTCGCGGGCCTGGTCCGAGGCGACACGGGCCGCATCGATGTCTTCGTCCCGCTTCATGCAGACCCGCACGAGGTTCGCTCCCAGCATCTCCGCCACGTCGAGATGCGGTCCGAAGTCGCGCAGGTTGTCGGGACCGTGGTCGTCGTTGAGCGGAACATGGACGTCGGTCGTCACCATGGACACGGGCATCTTCAGATCGTCCAGCAAACGGCGGCAATCGAGGATCGCCTGTCGCGGCGACTGCACGCCCACGGCCGACGCCCGCAGACAGACGGCATCGTACCCGACATCGCGTGCAAGGACCGCGAATGCGTCCAAGGGCATCGTCATGCGGTCCTTGGACGCTGCTTCCGCAATACGAACCGACAGGGAGAGCTTCATCTAATGCGTGCGGCGATTGTCAACCAACCCAGTCCCCAGCACAAGAGCCATATCGCGGCCGGTTCGGGCACGCCAATGATATTGCCCGTGAGAATGTCGACCAGTCCGGGAATGTCGTCGAAGTCCTGGTCGCCGTCCCGATCCGTGTCCCCCTTCAATGAAGGACGAAGTCCGAATTGGGCCTCATACGCCGGCGGGCTCGTCAGTCCCAACACAAACGCGTCAATGTCGTCGAAGTCGACGTCGCCATCGCAGTCGGTATCGCCAACAAGCAAGGCCCGGATGTTGTCGGTGCCTTGCCTTGCTTCGACCGTATCGCCGCGAAAGTTCGGGCCCAACTCTGCGGACAAGAGCCGGATTTCGCCGACGTCCAGCAGCACGTCGGACAGTGGCGTCCCGCCCTGCACGCCGGTCATGTCGGCGTTGGTCAATCCGAACGCGGCGAAGTGCCACATCCCGTCGGCGGGCAGTTCAAACGCGTCGTTGGACGCGTACCAGGTCGAACTTCGCCTGACGGCAATCCGCATGTGGAGAGGAACGTCGCCGAAATTGGCCAGATCCATGGAGATGCCCGCCACGTTGGCCGCCGTGTAATCGCCGGCCCACTGCGACGTGTTGAACATGACCAGGTTCGCACCAGGACCAAACACGCCGGTGGACACGTTCTCAATATAATTGTCGTCGGGGCCCGCCGGGCCGCCCTCCTCGTTGGTCGGCATGTCCGGGCTCACCGCGCCCTCCACCCAGCCCATGACCGACTCGTCTTCGAAGTCGTCAATCTGGTGGGAAACAATGGCAGCGGCGGAGGTCGGCAGAGCCAGAATCAGCAGCGTTGCAAGACGAAGCGCACGAAGGGATCGACCGATCATGAAGGGCTCTCTCAGGTGTTCCGGATCAGGCGCGGCGGGCCGGCATGGCGCAAGCGGCGGCGAGCCGTGATGAAGGCGACGGCGCGCTGAATGTCAAACCCAAAATTCATGATAACAACGATTTCCGTGACGGCCAAACACCGTGCGCATGCGGCCGACGCCATGAAACTCCGCACCGGCCCGCTCGACCTTGTCCGTGACCCCTGAAGAAGCGCTTCGCGACGGCCGAATCGGTGTCCGTCGCGGCGTGGAGGGGCTTGGATGAACGCCGGATAGGATGCGCGGCCCGGCCGGACCGACCCTGGCGGGCGGCTGCCGGTCAGCCGGCGTTCAGGGCCTGGTCCCGGCCGACCAGACCCTACAGCTCGCTGACCTCAGGATCACAGGCGCCGAGTTGAGCCGCTTCGTTCTGGGTGGCCGCCAGCCGTTTCCGGGCGGCTTCCACCTTGGCGTGACGGGCCTGGAGATTGGCCTTGGCCTTGACCAACTTCGCCTCGGCTTTCGCCAGGCGTGCCTCGGCTTTGGCCAACTTCCGCTCGGCCTTCGACGCCCGCCGCACGGCCCGGTTCGCTGCAACTGCCGTTTTCATCGTGGGGTCCTCCGCCATTCACTTTCCAAATGTTCACATTATCGCGTAGGTGCGTATAGTCAATACGTGGGGGTATATTGGTTCCAACGAGAAACGCCGTTCGCCCGCCGACAATCATCGATTTCGCCGTGGGCGGTGAGCCCACGGGACACTGAATGGCGCGGCGCACCCGGTTTTCGGGGAGGCGCGGGCCGGATCGCGCGTCCGGAGCGTACCGTCTGGACACAGAGTTTTCATCCCGGATAGAAGGGCCCTGACCGAGGATCGGAGGAAAGCGTGGGCACATCAAAACCGGTGGCCAGCATTCGTTATGTATCGGGCCAGGTGGAGCCGGTGCTGGCCTTCTTGAAGCGGACGCGCTCCGAGCTGAGCGAACTCAGGCTCGTGCGCGTGTGGCCGGACCGGCTCGAAGTAGTCGACGTCAATGGCGACGCATTCGAAGTACGAGGTCTGGGATATCCCATGCCGGACATCGTGCCCGTGCTTGACGCCGTGAACGCTGTCTATCGGCGGGACTCGATTCATCATCCGTTGGATGCCGACTTCAAGCAATTCAAGACCGGTCGGCGATACCCTTGGGCTGCCGACCGTGTGATGTGAATACGATTTTGGCGCCACGCCCGCGGCGGAAACCAATTCGGTCCGGCTTGCGACAAGGGCCGTGTGACGCGCCGCAGTCCCCTTCTTCAGCCTGGGCCATGGCCGTAGATGTGCTGGATTGGCGTTTTGTGCCCCCAGACGATCTGTTCTCGCGAGACGCCCAACTCGGCGGCAATCTGCTGGCGCTCCTGGGGACTGGGAGTCCACCGACCGAGCACGATGGCCAGCACACGCTGGTCGTCCAGCCCCGTCCGCCGGGCCAGTTCCTCGACGCTCAATTGCTGTTGCCTGCAGAGCTGGGCGACATCGAATCGTTCGGCCACGTTAGGCCCTTTAGGTAACTAGGCAATTAGGTAAAAAGTCCGCGAGAGCTGACCAATCCTCGCAGATTATTCGGGGCAATGGCCGACAACACAAGAGGGCCGGATATCGTTAACCGGCGCTTGTCCCACAGCGGGCATCGGCGCCGTTCTGCGTCGGTGCAGTTCTTTTCCAGAAAACGGCTGACGACGGTTCGTCGCTAAGAACCACCGCGTGTTCGCAGCGGCTGCTCCAGGCTCCCGAGACATGGAAGCAAGTGACGGGCCAACAGCGAGTTGCAACGTTTGGCGTGCGGCACCCGTCCCGGAGAGCGGCCTGCCAGCACCAAGCACCAGGTACCGCCATCACTGCCCGCCACGGGTTGCGTCTCTCCCGGCGTCCGGCGGGTTCCGCTGGCGGCCATCCGTCGCAATTGGCCCATCCAGGCGAGTCATACCCTTCTGGCGAGGGGAATCAACGGGATCGAGACCATTGACCTATCGTATTCTGCGTTATTGACATATACAATTTGCTCAGGGGAGTTTTTTCTCCAAGACAGCACCCCGACGCGACGTGGACAGGAGTGCCCGATATGGCCACGGTACAAGCTGACGAAACGATTCGCAGACCGACTTCCGAAGGGGCGGCGCCCAAGTTCCAATATCCTGGGGTTCCCACCACCTGCGACGGTGCCGAGGCGGTGGTGTGGGTTGAAACGCGAATTTCTCAAGGATCGGGCGCCTACCCGATTACCAGCTCCACGACGATGGGCAGCGGGTTCAATTCGGCGGTGATGAACGGAGTCCCCAACCTGTGGGGCGACTCGTTAGTGTTTGTTGAGCCGGAGAGTGAGCATTCGGCGGCGACGTTTTGCGAGGGCTTTGCGGCTGCGGGCGGTCGTGTCACCAATTTCACTTCGGGCCAGGGACTGGTGCTGATGAAGGAGGTCTTGTACACGATCGCCGGCAAGCGGTTGCCGGTGGTGTTCAACATCGGTGCACGGGCCTTGACCAGCCACTCGCTGAATGTGCATGCCGGCCACGACGACGTGATGAGCGTTGCCGACTGCGGGTGGGGGATCCTGTTCGGGCGAAACGCCCAGGAGGCGGGTGATCTGTGCCTGATAGCGCGGCGGGCGGCCGAGGCGTCGTTGACACCGTTTCTGAATGTCCAGGACGGTTTTCTCACCACGCACACGGTCGAATCGGTCCGCTTGCCGGAGCCCGAGTTGATGAAGGAGTTCGTCGGAAAGCCCGAGGACAAGCTGGTCAATTTGATGGACCCGAAGAATCCTATGATGTCCGGCGTGGTCCAGAACCAGGACTCGTACATGAAGGGCAAGATCGCGCAGCGCTGGTATTTCGATCGGGTCGAACCGGCGCTGGCGGGCGCGTTTGAGCTGTTTTGCCGTAAGACGGGGCGGAAGTACGATTTCATTGATGCGTACCGGTGCGACGATGCCGAATACATTGTGGTCGGCATCGGCAGCTTCATGGAGACGGCGCAGGCCACCGTGGATTTTTTGCGTGATGAGCGAGGGATCAAGGCGGGGTGTGTCAATCTGTATTGCTTCCGCCCGTTCCCGGCTCGCCGCATCGTGCAAGCCCTTCGATCCTGTCAGGCCTTTACGGTACTCGAACGGATGGACGACCCGTTGTCGACGACGGGAAACCATTTGACCCGCGAGATCAAAGCGGCGTTCTGCGACGCGGCGGTCGGTCAGAATGGCCTGGAGCGCGTGGACAGAATTCCGCGCATGTACCACGGCGCGGCGGGTCTGGGCAGCCGCGATGTGCGCCCGGGCGACGTGGTCGCGGCGTTCCAAAACATGCAGAGTGGAGGGCAGCACTACTTCGTGTTGGGCATCAAACATTCGCTGGCGCTGGAGCCCAATGAAGATCCGGACCTGAGGCCCTCGGGCGCATTTTCGCTGCGCGGCCATTCCGTGGGCGGATTCGGATCCGTGACCACCAACAAGGTCATCGCCACGATTGGCGGGCAGGTGTTCGGCAAGGACGTTCAGGCGTATCCCAAATACGGTTCGGAAAAGAAAGGCCTGCCCACAACCTACTATCTGACCATCGCCGACTCGCACATCTTCACGCATAGCGAGTTGGAACATGTCAACCTGGTCGTGTTGAACGACACGAACGCCGTCTTCAGCGGCAATCCATTGAAAGGCATGGTCGACGGCGGTGCCATTTTCATGCAGAGTGACCAGACCCAGCCCGAAGAGGTGTGGCGCCGCATTCCGGAACATCACAAAGCAACGATCCGCGGCAAGGATTTGCGCGTCTACTTCACCGACATGGTGGCCATCGCCCGCGAAGTGGCTTCGGTGGCCGATCTGGAGATGCGGATGCAGGGCATTGTACTGTTGGGAGCCTTCCTGAAGCTCACGCCGTTCGCGGACGACTGCGGCATGTCGGACGACGAAGTATATGCGGGCGTCGAAAAGGCGCTGCGCAAATATTTCGGATCGCGCGGCGAACGGGTCGTGCAGGACAACCTCACTTGCGTCAAACGCGGCTATAGCGAAATGCAGCAGGTGCCGTCAGAAATCATCCACGCAGAGGGAAACGAAAATGGCGACGGTCGATAAAAATGCGTCGATGAATCGGGCCAACGACCGGGATCCCTACAACAACAATTCCTACGGCACGCTGGTCGATGGGGCGTACCGGGATGTTGAGCTTCCGATCCTGGACGTCAACGATTTCAACGAGCGGATCATCCGCAAATACGAAGAGGGCCGCGCGGAAAAGGAATTGCCCGCCGATCTGTCCGTGGCGCGATCCCTGGTGCCGGCCGGCACGGCCACACTGCGGGATTTCAGCTACGTCGCGCCGGAGATTCCCGAATACATCCCCGAGAACTGCACCGGGTGCATGGATTGCGTGACGGAGTGTCCCGACACGGCGATTCTGGGCAAAGTCCTTTCGGAATCGGACCTCGAATCACGTATCGAAACGGTCGTCGACGACGGCGACCGCGAGTTTTTCGACAAGCAATGGTCGCGCACGCGTAAATACTACGAAGGCCCCCAGAAGAAGGGCAAGGAAGGCGGACGATTCGCCATCATCATCGACCCGAGCAAATGCAAGGGATGTGCGGAGTGTGTCACCGTGTGTGACGACATGGCCCTGAAGATGGTCCATAAGACCGACGATGTCATGACGAGCATCCGAAAGACGCAT
>CAZNKT010000050.1:5767-41102 GCA_964573605.1 uncultured Pirellulales bacterium | reverse complement strand
AGCCAGGGGTGCGGATACGAAGACAGGCCACGCTGCTCGCTGAGCTCGCGGCGGAAGTGCACCAGTTCCTCCTCGGTGAGGCGGTCTTCCATGTAGGCGCGGGCGTACATGCCGGGGGAAGCGTGACCTTGGAAATAGACCTGGTCTCCCGAGTACGCCTCGCCCTTGCCGCGAAGGAAATGATTGGAGGCCACCTCGTAGAGCGTCGCGGACGAGGCGAATGTGGAAATGTGGCCGCCAATGCCGTCCAGGTCCCGATTGGCCCGGACCACCATGGCCATGGCGTTCCAGCGGATGATGCTCTTGATCCTTCGCTCCAGCTCCCGATTGCCGGGGTAACGCGGCTGTTTGTCCTCGGGAATCGTATTGATGTATGGCGTCGTTGCCGTAAACGGCAATTCGACACCGTGACGATACGCCGCCTCGTCCAACAGCGACAGGAGCTGACTGGCTCGTTGGGCACCCTTCCGTTCGAGCACATAATCGAGTGATTCGAGCCATTCGGCCGTTTCGGCCGGGTCGCCGTCCTCGCTGGCAGGCACATAAGGACTGTCTATTGGTGCCATGACTCACCTTCTGCCAATTGCCGGTTGCTACCAACCGTGTGGATAACTCAGGCAACGCGTCGTGCTGCGCCCCGCTGCGCGCGCGGCGCACAGCGCCGCCTATTCTCGTTTCCGGGGGCGATACACTTCCGTAGCCGTTCCGAGATACACTTCGGCCGCGAATCCCACCGTCTCGCTTAACGTCGGGTGGGGATGGATCGACTCGGCGACGTCCCGCGCGGTGCATCCCATTTCGATGGCCAGAACGGCTTCGCTGATCAATTCGCCGGCGCCCGCTCCCACGATGCCCGCGCCCAGAACGCGGTCGGTTTCAGGATCAATCACCCACTGGGTCATGCCGTTGGTGGCCCCCACGGCCTGCGCCCGTCCGCTGGCCTGCCAGGGATACTGCCGGACGCGAACTTCCCGGCCATCCTTCTTGGCCTGCTCGACGGTCACGCCGGCCCAGGCGATCTCCGGATCGGTGAAGACTACGGCCGGAATGGCCTGCACATCGAACTCGGCCGGACCGCCGTGCAATACTTCCGCGGCCACTTTGCCCTCGTGCGTCGCCTTGTGGGCGAGCATGGGACCTCCCGCCACATCGCCGACGGCCAGAATACGGGGATCGGCGGTCCGCTGGCGACTGTCAACCACCACGAAGCCCTGATCGTCGATTTGTACCTGCGTGTTCTCCAATCCCAATCCTGAACTGCGGGGCTGCCTGCCGATGGCCACCAGCACGCGGTCGAACGGTCGGCGGTCGGCCCCTTCCGGGCCCTCCAATGCCGCTTCCACGCCGTCTTTGGTCTTCTTCAGTTCGGCGACCTTGGTGTTGAGTAGAATGCCTCCCGAGAAAATCTCCTCGTTCTGGTAGTGCTTGTGTAACGGTTTGACCAAGTCTCTGTCGGCTCCCGGCAGCAAACCATCGGTCAATTCGACCACGGTCACCTGGGAGCCCAGGGCGGCGTAAACGGTTCCCATTTCCAGACCGATATATCCGCCTCCCACGACGAGCAGCGTTTGGGGGATGTCGGGCAATTCCAACGCGGCGCTCGAATCCATCACGCGGTCGCTGTCCAGACGGAACGTCTTGGGAATTGCCGGTCGCGATCCGGTCGCCACGATGCAGTGGTCGAACGTGAGGCGTTCGTTGTCTTGATCGCCATTACTCGGCTCGATCTCCAGCGTCTGGGAATCAACAAACACGCCTCGTCCATGGACCACCTTGACACTACGTTGTTTCGCGAGCTGGCTCAGGCCCTTGGCCAGGGCCGCCAGCACCTGTTGCTTGCGGGATCGCATCTTTTCAAGGTCCAGCGCGGGTCGTTCGTATTTAAGACCCCACGCCTTCAGTTCTTTGGTCTCTGCCATGACGCGAGCCACGTGCAACAACGCCTTGGATGGTATACAGCCGCGCAAGAGGCAGGTACCCCCGAGACTCTTTTCGGCCTCGACCAGCGCGACTTCCATACCCAAGTCTGCTGCCATAAACGCCGCCGCGTATCCGCCCGGACCTCCGCCCAGGACGACTAATTGCGTGTGCATGGTAAGCCCGTACAAAAAATCCGATCGTAGGTACAAAGATTGCGGAGCTCGTATCGCGAACGTCCTGTCCGCGCCGAATGTGCGGTGCTATCGGCTGCGGCCACCCGCTCTAGCGAGCAGGATTGACGCAACCGGCAAGAGAAGGCCGTGGCACGCGGCCATATTCTCCCAAGCAAGGAGAACGTCGTGAGGCACACAACCGCGGGTGCCCTCCAACCGGGCGTCGCGGACAGTGTCAGCGACCGCTCAGCAAGACGCTACCCGTTGCGTACTGTCAGTTTAGCACCTGCAGGTGGCAGGGGAAGCCGGTCCCATACCGGCCGCTGCCGGCCGGCCGCCAAAAACCGGAGCGGACCAGTGGAAACGGGCGATCTGCGGCGGGACACCGCGCGGCCGCTCGTCGCTTTCCGGCCGAGAAATCATCTCGTTGCGCGTTGGCTCACCGCCGGCACCGGCGTGATCCGGGGCAATCATAAAACCCATGCAGGCTCGTACACGACCTTTCGCCCCTGGCGCCATGTGATCAATTTGAACCGCCTTGGCGCGGGCGATCAGGTGAGAATTCTCAGATTCCACGGTCGTCCTTCACCGCACCGACCCCCCGGGATCAGCACGAGGCCAAGGGGCCGGTTCCACGCGGCGGCGCGGAACGTGTCATGCAACCATTCCGCCGCGCGGCCCGCGATCTGCAAACGCGATCATCGCCCCGCCGGGTGCTGCCACGTTCGGATAACGGATCGCGAAACCTGCAAACCGCGTGTCCCGATCAAGCGTCGTACCGGATTTCGAGGATTTCGAATCGGTTCACACCCGCCGGGACCTCGACTTCAGCAACCTCGCCGATTTTCTTGCCCAACAACCCTTGCGCGAGCGGACTGGAAACATTGATTTTTCCGTGGTCGTAGTCTTCTTCGCCCGCGCCCACGAGCGTGAACTGTTCCGAATCGCCGAAATCCAGATCTTTCACAACGACCGTCGTACCGAACGCCACTTCGTCCTTGGGGCATTTTGACGGATCGACGAGCGCGGCACGAGCGAGTTTGTCCCGCAGCATGTTGATTTTGGCCTGCAGCATTCCCTGACTTTCTCGCGCGCCGTGGTATTCGGCGTTTTCGCTCAGGTCGCCTTCGCTGCGGGCCATCCCGATGCGCTCTTCGATTTTGGGCATCTCTACGGTCTCGAGATGCTCGAGTTCGGCCTTGAGCTTATCGTAGCCGGTACGTGTCATGGGAATCGCTTCGGACATAATCAACCTCGGAATGCATGTCTCAACGGAAGATTTCCTGAGCCCCGCGGAACCGCGCACCAGGCGGTCCTCCGGGGCCGTACGATACCGCCCCCCGCGCCCGAGAGCTGAGATGGGCCGGGCGGCGCGGTCGGCGAAGTCGGTCGGATCCCAAGGAACGCTGGAATTGATGATCGTGCACCGCCGGCAGGTCTGGTCCAGCGCGTCGAGTCACCCCATCTCGTGTGTGGACCGAAGGACCGTCCGATCCGGCGGCCGCTCCGCCACGGTTTACCATAACCGTTTTATATTTTGGGATGCAATTGGGGCGGCCGCCTTCGCGGGCTGTCCACCGCGGCTCGCCGGCTGCGGCGAGCGGCCCTCGCCGACTGCAAGCACTCACCGCGTCGGTGGCCGGCAAATTACCGGATCACGCATTCTGCCGGCCAGCCGGGTCCTCGGCCAGGTACAACAGCCGACCGCAAGCTGAGCAGAACACGGGGCGACTCAGAGTCAGGTTGTTGAGCATGTTGGCGGTGATCTGCTGGTAGCATCCGCCGCAGAAAGCGTCATCGGCCGGCGCCAGACCGTCCATGCCGCGAGCCTTGACGACGCGATCGTAATCAATCCGAAAATCGGCGGGCAGATCGGCCTCGGCCCTTGTCAATTCGGCTTCCAGTCGTTCGACGTCGGCCGCGATTCCGGCGGACGCATCCGCCACTTGCCGCTTGATTCGCTCCAGCTCCCGCTGACCGGCGGCCACTTTCGTCTTTGCCTCGACAACGTGGCCGTCCAGTTCGTCAATTTTTTCCAAGACGTCAAGAATTTCGTCCGCCAGCACGCTACCGGCCATTTCGGCGGCCGCAATCTGGTCCAACAGAGCCTGGTACTCCTTGTTGGAGCTGCACGCGTTGAGTTTGGCTTTCCAGTCCTGGATTTTGTCCTCGCTGCTCTTCAACTCGAGCTGTTTTTTGTCGGCGGTCATCCGAGCGTGTTGGGCGGCGCTCTGAGAGGCATCGAGCTGTTGCGTGAGCTGCGATACATTTCGCTCATGAGCCTGGACTTGTTTCGGACCTCGTTCCAGGCGCTCACGCAGATCCGTCAACTGCTGGTGAAGGCGATGCAGAAGCCGCAGCGCGTTGGTGGTAACGGTCATCAAGGGGCCCCCTCATGTGATGGAACGATCCGCGTGCGGCCTCGGAGGTGGCGCACGCCAAGCACGCAGCGCGACATGGTTCGCGGATACCATTGGCGCAAAAAAAAGCCGCCGGCTTGAAAACCGGCGGTGTGCAAGCCTTGCTTACCCGGCGAGCCGAGGCAAAAAGCCCTCCAGCTCCCGGCTTCGCACGGGATGCTGAAGCTTGCGAACTGCCTTGGCTTCGATCTGCCGCACTCGCTCGCGGGTGACTTTGAAAATCCGGCCGACCTCTTCCAGCGTGTAGGAATAGCCGTCGTCCAGACCGTACCGCAGCCGGATGATCTCCCGTTCGCGATACGTAAGGGTCTTGAGCAATTCATCGATCTTGTCCCGCAACAAGCCGTTGGACGCCAGCTTGAGAGGGCTCTCAGTATGTTGATCTTCGATGAATTCGCCAAAGCTACAATCCTCGCTCTCGCCGATCGGCCGGTCGAGACTGGTGGGGTGCCGGCCGATGGACAGCACTCGGCACGTCTCATCCAGGCTGATTCCGGCTGCTTCAGCCGTCTCTTCTGTTGTGGGCTCTCGCCCCATTTCTTGCAAGAGCCTTTTGGAGACATTTCGCAGCTTACTCAACACATCAATCATATGCACCGGGATCCGGATCGTGCGGGCCTGGTCGGCGATGGCGCGCGTGATGGCCTGCCGGATCCACCATGTGGCGTATGTGGAAAACTTGTAACCCCTGCGGTACTCGTACTTATCCACGGCGCGCATGAGGCCCGTATTGCCTTCCTGGATCAGATCCAGGAAGCTCAACCCCCGATTGCGGTATTTCTTGGCGATCGAAACCACCAACCGCAGGTTGCCGCTGGACAGCTGGCGTTTTACCTGTTCGTATTCGGTGAACTGGCGCTGCAGCAGGCGGCAGCGTTTTCGCAGACTGCGGGGGCTTTCCAGTGTCTGGATCATCAGGTCACGCAGCTCGCGACGCAATGCTTCCCGCTCATCCTTTTCGGGGTTGGCCAGCCGCGGACCGTTCAACTGCCGGCGGATGTCGTCCATCCGCCGCGAGATTGAGGCGAGTTCGTTGATCATGGGCTGCAGGCGGCGAATCCGTAGACTCAGCTCCTCCACCAGCGTCAGCTTTTTCGCCCGGCGCCGCATGAATCGACGGCGGGCCTGGGCGTGTTGCTCGTCGCTGGTCGACTTGCGCAACAACAGACCGAAGTCCTGTTCATCCTGGCGCATCAGGTGATCCAGAGTAGGCAGATTGTGGGGCATCCGCGCCTGAATCTGCTCCTTGGTCAGCCGCTCGGTCAGCGATACCTTGATCGTGCGGTCGAACGGCAGGTCGCCCCGCTGCACTTTGCGAAGCGTCCGCACTGTTTGGCGCAGCGCCAGCCCGGAACCCATCAGTGAACGTCGAAATCGTTTTCGCGTCACTTCGATCTTTTTAGCCAGGGCAATTTCTTCCTCGCGCGACAACAACGGGATCTCCGCCATCTGCGTCAGGTAAATTCGGATTGGGTCGTCGGTCAGCTTGGGAAGAAAATCCGTTGGCGGGGGCTCGTCGGCACTTCCGGACGCGTCCTGGTTTTGCGATCCCGAATTGTCGGGCACCTCGCCGTCGGGATGTTCGTCGACGATCTCGATGCCCAGCTCGTCCAGCGCGACGAGAAGATTGTCCAGCTTCTCGGGGCTTGCCGCCTCGTTGGGAAGGTAGTCATTGACCTGATCGTAGGTGAGAAAACCCTGGGCCTTGGCCTTCGTTACCAGATCGTCCAATTCTTGATCGTAGAAGTCCACGTGTTCATTCCTCCGGCGCATTCTTGCGCGTCACGTGCAGGGGGCCGCCGGATCGCTGCGACGCATTACCTCCCGTCTGGGAGGACTGGGCTGCGCCCAACGCTGGGCCGGACCGGCCGCCGAAAGTATTACCCGTCCGTGGGATCGGACTTACGATGTCTGGTTTTTAATGTAGCGAACAATGCGTCCAGCGTGTCGTTCTCCTCAGAGCCGTCACCCGCCGCACGCAACGCCGCAATCGTTTTTCGGTTGTGGGCATCCTCCTTTCTGCGTCGAAAACTGCTAAGGGTCTGCTCGAGCCGCAAACGGTGGTCGCTTTCCTGCTTGGCTTGTACCTGCTCGTCGATGTCCACCAGCAACGTTGTGATCGCCGGATCCTCCGACTCGCGGAGCACCCGGTTCACGTCCGGCGTGATGCCGCGACCGGCTAATTCCCGGCAACACTGGTAGATCCAGCGACACCGCTGCGAAGCCAATTCATCCGGCGCTACTTTTTCGAAAATCTGTGGCGACCATTCCGGATGGCTCAACACCAGCTCCACAAGTTCGCGGTCCCAAAGATTGGCGCCCGGCGGCGGTGTCGGCTCGTCAACCGCAACAGACACCCGTCGTATCGCAGTGCCCGACGCCCGGCGAAGTTCGCGGATCCGCCGACGGATTTGATCCTCCGGCACCAGGAACCACCGAGCCAGGCGAGCCAGCATTTGCTCCTGCCTCAATCGTGCGGAACCGACCGTTGTCGACGCCAGTCGGGGCGCTTTGGCCAGAATGGCCAGAATCTGCTCCAAAGCCGCATTGGCCTGGTGCGTCCCCGCAGCGGGATCCAGTCCTTGGGTCACCATGCGAAACTTGTGCTCAAGCGCGTCTTGGGCGTCGGCCAGCTGGCCGACAAACGCCTCACCTCCATGTGCCCTAAGAAAATCGCATGGATCGAGCTTCTCTGGCAAGGTCAGAATCCGCAAATCCATCTGCATCGCCACAAAAAGTTCCAAAATTTCACCGGCCCGCTTCTGTCCGGCCTCGTCCCCATCGAGCGTCAAGATCACACGATCCGCGTAACGCCTGAGTAAATGCACATGGCGCTCCGTCAGGGCCGTGCCCAGCAGAGCCACGACATTGCGCAGGCCGCTCTGATGCGCCACCACGCAGTCTGTGTATCCTTCCACAACTACCAGGATTCTTTCTTTAACGCAGGCTTCCTTTGCCTTGTCTAACCCGTACACGTGTTTGCTCTTGGAAAACAGCGTTGTTTCCGGCGAGTTGATGTACTTGGCGGGCTCCCGGTGGGCGTTTTCAGGCAGAATTCGGCCACCGAAGGCCACGGGGCGGGACTGAACATCGCGTATCGGGAACATCACGCGGCCGCGAAATCGGTCGTAGTGTCCCGCGGCATCCTGCCGTCGCACCACGAGTCCGACGCGTTCCAGAGTCGGCAGTTCGATCGTATCGCGCCGGGCGCGCTTCAGGAGCCAGTCCCACTGGTCAGGAGCGTATCCGATGCGAAAAAGGCGGATGCTTTGGTCGGAGATGCCGCGGCCGGCCAGGTAGCGTCGCGCGGGCGCACCGGCCGGATCGTCTGCCAGCATGCTGTGGTAGACCGATTCCGCCCAGGCCATGGTCCGCAGCAGCACTCGCTTTTCAGTGGCGCTGTCAGGAGCGCCGGCGGCGCGGCGATCAGGCTCCAGGGCCACGCCTGCCCGTTCAGCCAGCATCTCGAGGGCCTCGCGAAACTCCACGCCCTCGGTCCGCATGACGAACGTGAACACATCGCCGCCAATGTCGCAAACCCAGCACCGAAACGTCTGCCGGTCGGGGTTCACTTGCAGACTGGGGCGAGTATCGTCGTGCCACGGGCAGAGGCCCACGAAGTGCCGGCCTTGCCGGCGAAGCTGGACCGACGCGCCGATCAACTCGACAATATCGACCCCCTGGCGCACCAAATCCTTAGCTTCCAACGGCGACGGCACCCTGGGAACTCCCTTTCAGATTTTCCGTTCGCCCACGGTAACTTGGAGAACCAGCGGCTTCTGGTCCCGGACCACCTTCACATCCACGACGGAACCGATTTCGGTATCGCCGACCATGCGGATCAAGGCGGCCACCTCGCGCGTGTCCTTGCCGTCCCACTGCACGATGACGTCATTTTTTCGGATACCGGCGCTTTCCGCCGGAGATTTTGGCTGAACGTCGTCGACCAACACGCCCCGCATCGCAGGATCATCGGGTTGGTTGTCGCGTTCGGAGTATGTGTCTTTGAGCACGACGCCGAGCCACCCCCGCGCGACCTTGCCGTCCGAACGCAATCGTTCGTAGACGTCACGCGCCGTCCCGCTGGGGACGGCAAAGCTGATACCCTGGTACTTTCCTCCCCAGATGGCGGTGTTGATGCCCACAATCTGGCCTTGAATGTTCACGAGCGGTCCCCCGCTGTTGCCGGGGTTGACCGCCGCGTCCGTCTGGAGCAAATCCTGGAAATGATTGCCTTCGCGGCCCTTGGCACTGACAATTCCGAACGAAACGCTGCCTTCCAGTCGATAGGGGCTGCCCACGGCCCACACCATATCGCCGGTTTCCAGTTCGTCGCTGCTTCCCCAGCCGGCCGCGATCAGATCGCCACCGGGCACCTTAAGTACGGCAATGTCCGTATAGGAATCACCGCCAATCAGACGGGCTGGCAGCAGGCGGCCATCGCTGAGAATCACGTCAATCGACGCTGCTTTGTTGACGACGTGCTCGTTCGTAACAACAAAACCGTCGTCGTCGACAATCACGCCTGATCCCTGTCCTTCGGCCTCGAGCCGGTCGGAGTGGAATGGCAATCGCCGGTCCTCCTTGTCGTTGGCCTGCAGCTCTACCGGGCGATGGGTAAGAATACGCACCACGCTGGGTCCCACGGCGTGAGCGACAGCCCGCGAGGCGAGGGACAATCGCTCCAGGTTCAGTTCTTCCAACCCGTCCAGCGCTACGTCCATACGGGCCCGCTGCTTGCCGAATTCTTTGGCGTACTGGATTTTCTTGACGACATAGGGCAGGACAAGCAGCGCGACCAAGAGGGCCAACACGCGCAGCAAGCCCGACAGGCCAAATCGTCCCGAAGGGGCGGACGCTGCCGGGGCCGCTGGTGGCGACGGGGCGGTTTGGACCCAGGGCCCGGGCGCGTCGGGAGGCAGCTGTTCCATAACACCTCATGCCATTCGAGGAGAATGCGAAACCTACGTGGGCATTATATCTGAAGTCAAACGGGCGTCGAAAGATTGTACCGATCCGGCCAATCGAACCGCCGGAACATGTTAAAATCGGCGGGACAGACCCGTATCGTGCATCGCGTGCGCCATGGACCGACTTGCACCTTCAAAATTCTTCCCGCCTGCGAGCGAGGCCAGCGATGAGGGCATGCTGGCGATCGGCGGGCGTTTGGAGCTGGAATGGCTGCTTGATGCCTACGCACACGGCATTTTTCCATGGCCGATCTTTCGGGAGGGGGAACCGCTGGTATGGTGGTCGCCTGATCCGCGGGCCATCTTCGAGATGGACGGGTTGCACGTGCCACGGCGGCTCGAACGAACCTTGCGCGGTCACCGGTTTTCCGTCACCAGCGATCGTGATTTCAAGACCGTGATCACCAGCTGCGCGTCGGTCCAGGACCGGTCCGAAAACACCTGGCTGACGGACGAAATGATCCGGGCCTACATCCGCCTGCACGACGCCGGATATGCCCACAGCGTCGAAGTCTGGCACCAGGGAACGTTGGCCGGCGGCATCTACGGCGTGGCGTTGGGCGGTATGTTCGCCGCCGAATCGATGTTCTACACCGTCTCGGAGGCGTCCAAAGTGGCCCTTGTCCACCTCGTCCGGCATTTACGCGAACGCGGTTACCAGTTGCTCGACATCCAGCAGTTGACCGATCATACGCATCGGTTGGGGGCGATTGAAATTTCCCGGCGCGCGTACCTGCGCCGCCTGGCGCGTGTTGTTGCTCAGGATACGCAATTTGGAACGCTCTCGTGGACGTAGCGCACGCGCCGAGAAATCGTGTGCTGGCGAGCGGCACGGCTGGCGACGGTCGTGTCCCACCGCGCACGCCCGCCGCCCCGTCTGCGGGCCGCGCTTTGCTGGGACGTCATGGCCCGGCGACGACGCGATTGAAGTGCAGCCGCACTTCACCGTCGACCACCCGTCGCACACCTTCGACCAGGCAGTGCGGCTCATTATCCTGCTGGCCACGGCGAACGATCTCGTCCAGTTTCATTCCGGGCGGCACCGTAAAGGTCGACTGGTAGATGATCTGCCCGCCCGCATCCAGTTCGGGCACGATAAAGTGACAGGTCGCTCCGTAGGTGAGCATGCGACTGGCATAGGCTTCGTGATACGGGCGGATTCCGGGGAAACTGGGCAGCAGGCCGTGGTGCAGATTGATGATGCGCCCTCCGGCGTATTTCCAGCAGCTCTCCGGCGGCAGCACGCGCATGTAACGCGCCAGCACGATGTAGTCTACTTCGTAGGCATCGCAGAGCCGCACGATCTGTTCATCGTCGGGCACACCGTCCGCGTCGCCGACGGTGTGCCAGTCCATGCCAAATTGTTCGGCCACGGACCGGCAGGTGGGGCGGTTTCCCACCATGACGACGACTTCGGCCTTTACACGACCGTCACGTATAGCTCGCAGCAATGCCAGCGCCGGTTCCGTGCGGTGCGTCGTGCACACGGCTAGACGGGGCTTGTGCGGGGCGGCGTCCCGCGACCAGATGCGGACCGAGAGCCCCTTGCAACGGCCGATCTCTTCCAGCGCGGTCCGCAGTTCTGCGAGCGGCGCATCGTCGACTTCGATGCGCAGCAGCATGGCGAACAGTGACTGCTCGTCGTGATCGAACATCTGGATCTCGGATATGTTTGCTCCGCGCCCGGTCACGTAATGGATGATCGGGTCGGCCAGGCCCCGATGGTCGGGCCCCACGGCGGTGATCGTCATCTGCATGGGGCGCGTCCCATAAATCGTGCGCTGCGTTGCGGTGCAGGTCAGCCGGCTGCCTGCCTCATCCCAACATACGCCACCGGTGGGGCGGGTCCCAGTCCGAGCGCCCGCCGGCGAGATGCCGTGAATCGTTGGGCCATCGAGGCGGATCCGCCCGCGCAACGCGCACGACCCACGCTTTCCGCACGGCTCCGTTTGACGTTTTCCGTCTGAGACCTAGGTTTGAAGTGCTGTCTGCCCCATGATGCCGCCGCCTGTCTGCGAGGTCGTCCGATGAAGCAATCGCCCAAAGAAAAGCTGCTGGCCCGGTTGGCGGGCCGCGCCGGTAACGAGGAAGTCAATGCCTGGGCGGAAATTGAAGCCAGAACGCCTCAGCACGGCATGGACGAAGGCCCGCGGGTCGTACGTGAAGGTGCCGAGCAGGACGCCGAACTAGATAAGATCCTAGAACAGATCAATGAGCTGACCGACCAGGGGCCGCCGGATGAAGAGACCGGCCAACATGAGTCGGGCACTCTTTCCGATGAGTTCTTGCCTATCGAACCGACGTCGCTGGAGCAGACGGGGCTCACGGCTAGTGAAGTCGAAGCACTGATCATGAAGCTGCTCATGGCGCGCGGCGAAGCCACGGGCCACGGCGTGGCCGAACATATCCGACTTCCGTACTTGATGGTCAATGAACTGCTCGACCGCATGAAACGCGACCAACTGGTGTTCCACAAGTCGGCCGCAGCCATGAACGACTTCGTTTACCAACTGACGGAGGTGGGCCGCGAACTGGCTCGCCTCCATACACAGCACAGCACTTATTTCGGGTCTGCGCCGGTCGACATCGATGACTATATTGCCAGCGTGCATGCGCAATCGCTGACCAACCAGCGGCCAACCATGGACGATCTGCACCGCGCGTTTGAAGAACTGCTGGTCAACAAACGGATGCTTCACCGGATCGGGCCCGCCATCAACTCGGGACGAGGCATGTTCCTGTTCGGCCCGCCGGGAAACGGAAAATCCAGTATTGCCGAACGAATCACGATCGCGTTCGGCGAAACCATCTGGATACCGCGTGCCCTGTACGTGCACGGTGAAACCATCCGTCTGTTCGATGCGAACCATCACCGCGAAAGGCCCCTGGAAGAATCGTCCGGCCTGCTGGACAACCGCCGCATCGACAAGCGTTGGGTGCGCATCACGCGTCCCACGATCGTGGTGGGCGGTGAGCTGACGATGATAAATCTGGAGATCGCGTCAAGTCCCACCACCGGCGTCAGCGAAGCGCCGGTGCAGTTGAAGAGCAATTGCGGTACGCTGGTGATCGACGACTTTGGCCGGCAGCGGATGAGCACCGATGAGCTGCTCAATCGCTGGATCGTACCGCTGGAAAAACAAGTCGACTTCCTCAATCTGGTCAACGGCAAAAAGATTGAAGTGCCCTTCGACCAGTTGATTGTATTCTCCACGAATCTCGAGCCGCGGGATCTTGTCGATGACGCCTTCCTGCGGCGAATTCCCTACAAAATTGAAGTCAAGGATCCCAGCGAACAAGAGTTTCGCGACCTGTTTGAATTAATGGCCCCCAAATTGGGAGTCCCCGTCCGGCAGGAAGTTATCGACTATCTGATCAAGACACACTACCGAAAGACCGGCAGACCCTTCCGATTCTGCCATCCTCGTGACCTGCTGACGCAGATCCGCAACTTCTGCCGGTTCACCGACACCGAACCGGACATGACGCCGGAACTGTTCGATATGGCCGTGGAAAATTACTTCGCAGTAATGTGAGCCGTGCAACGCCACGTCGCAGGGGCCTTCAGCGGTGTGACCGTTCCAGGCCGAATTGCAGCGTCAGTTGGGGATCCTCGGCCTCCGACTCCGGGTTCAGTTCCTGAAACAGAAGGCTCGGCTGAATATCCCGATTGTGTTGGTATTTGCTGTCGTAGGCGTCCACCGGATCCTTGATCTCGTGGTAGAAGATCTGGCAGATCGGCACGCGGGGATAGATCCGCACCGGCTGCACGGCAAACATTTCCAGGGTCCAGTAGCCGCAAAACCCTACATCGCCGAAACCGGCGGTGACATGCACGAACAGCCCCAGGCGGCCAACACTCGATCTGCCTTCGATCATCGGCACCAACTTGTGGGTTTCGGTCCGCTCCACCGTGCGGCTCAGGTACAGTTGGTGGGGATTCAGCACCAGGCCTTCCTCGGGAATCGTAATCCGCCGGACGCGGTTGGCCCGGGCCATGTCCAACACGACCTCTTCGTAAATCATCAATTCGTCGTGCAACGTCAGATTGTAACTGTTGGGATTTAGTTGCGATTCGTCGAAGGGATCGATCACGATGTTCGTTCCCAGATTTTCGCGGATCTGATTGCCGGATAAGATCATGGGTTTGTAACCATTTGCTTCGTGGACAGGTTTACCGTGGGCAGGTTTGATCGCACGTCACCGGACACTTGAGACGCCCATGCGCAAGGCATGTTCAGCCACTTGGGATCAATCCGTTTTTCGGACAGAACTGCTGCATCGAACACGCGTCGCACCGGGGCTTGCGGGCACCGCAGACCTGACGACCATGATGGATCATGCGGTGCGAAAAGTCGACCCACTCCGTGCGCGGAATCAGGCGTATCAGGTCTTGTTCGATTTTCTGAGGATCTTTCGCGTCGGTCAGCCCCAGGCGGCGGCTTAAACGGGCGACGTGCGTGTCGACGACGACACCCGTTGCCAAACCGAATGCCGTGCCGAGAACCACGTTGGCCGTCTTGCGCCCGATGCCCGGGAGCGTAACCAACTGATCCAGATCGCGGGGGATTCTTCCATCGTAATTCTCCACCAGCATCTGGCAACACGCCTTGATGTTCCTGGCCTTGTTGCGAAAAAAACCCGTGCTGCGAATGGCCTTCTCCAGTTTCGCCAGGGGAAGCCGGGCGAAATCGGCCGGTGAGCGGACCTTGCGAAATAAATCGCTTGTTACCTGGTTGACCCGCGCGTCGGTGCATTGGGCGGAAAGAATCGTGGCGATCAGCAGTTCGAACGCCGAGCGATGAACCAGCGCGCAGCCGGCGTCAGGATAGGCGTCGCGTAGATGGCGGACGACCTTTCGCGCGGTGTTTTTGCGAAAAGACCGGTGGGCGGAAGGACGGGCCGGCATTGTCGTTCCTGGCACACACGTCCGCTGGCAGCCAGGAATACTGGCGGCGGAAAAGACGAGCGGCGTTATTCTGGGCGTCCGGTCGCGGAGTGTCAAGCCGCCCGCCCCTTGTCGGACTCCGGCCCCGGCGCGTCGCTTGACGTACCCCGATGTGGGGGTTAGAGTTCCCGCGTTGCATTTGGTTTTTGGCGGTGCGCGAGCTTTGGTTCCATGGCGGATGAGCCTTATGCGCTGCGGTACTTGCAGGGCATCGAGCAATTTAACGAGTGCGAGTTTTACGATGCCCACGATTTGTGGGAGGAGCTGTGGGCCGAGGATCAGAGCCCGTCGAGAAAATTCTTTCAGGGCCTGATCCAGGCTGCCGTGGCTTTGCACCATTTCGGCAACGGCAACGTGCGCGGCGCCTGCAAACTTTACCAGAGCGGCAGCAAGTACCTGGAGCCCTACCGTCCGCATCACCTGGGCCTTGATGTGGATGCCTTCCTGCGGCAGATGGACCAGTGTTTTGCCGAGGCCATGGCTTGCGAAGAGATGCGCCCCCGAGTCGAAGTCGATCCGGAACTGATCCCCGAAATACACCTCGATCCGCCCCCCGCACCGCAGGAGTGAACCGCCGAGCGGGCCCTGTATTTGGTGATCTTCGCGGCGGTCATCAGCGACGTGCGCCGCGCGGGACCCCACCGCGGCGCGCAACTTGACGGGCCAAACCGGCACCCCTAGTATGCAACGTCGAGACCCGCATTGTAATTCCGCTGGAACTCCCCGTGTCTGTCGAATCGCAAACCAGCCGATCTCGTGTTCCGCCGTCCGGCGACGGTGTGTCGTCCACGAATACCGGCGACTCGGACAAGGGTATCGACCAAAAGCGGATTGAACGTGCGATCCGCGAAGTGCTTTTGGCTGTGGGCGAGGATCCGGACCGGGAGGGTCTGGTAGAGACACCAGCCCGCGTGGCCAGGATGTATGAGGAGTTGTTCAACGGACTGCACGACGACCCCCGGCGGCACCTGCGGAAGTTCTTTGTGGAGAAGTACGATGAGATGGTGCTGGTTCGGGACATTGAATTTCACAGCATGTGCGAACATCACCTGCTGCCTTTCATGGGCAAGGCCCATGTCGGATACATCCCCGGCGGCAAGGTGATTGGACTCAGCAAGCTCGCGCGCGTCGTGGATTGCGTCGCCCGGCGGCCGCAGGTGCAGGAACGGATGACCGAGCAGATAGCAAATTTGCTCATCGAAGAACTGGATGTCAAAGGCGTAGCGGTGGTCATCGAGGCCACCCATACATGCATGACCATCCGCGGCGTGCGCAAACCAGACAGTGTATGCGTCACATCGGCGATGAAAGGCACGCTGCGGTCCAATCTTTCGAGCCGCTCCGAGGTCATGACGCTGATTTACGGGAATCGAACCTGAGCTGCTGTTTCGCGACGTGGCCCTATTGGCACAACTGCTGCTGCGTTTGGCGTTTGGTTTGTCCCTGGCGATGACCGTGACGTCGTCGCGGCTGGTGTCGAGCGGATTTTTCCGCGTCCACTTGCTCGTAGTCCTGGGCGTATGCACGGCGGCTGCCCTGGCGTCGCGCGCGGCCGGCGAGCGTGGTTTCTGGCTGGCGGCGGGCACCGCCGTGGCCAGCTATCTGGGCGCGGTTTTCTGGTTGGCCGAGCGCCCGCGGATTGGCAAGACGGCGCTGGCGGCCGTCACGCTGCTGGCGTTGTGCGGGGCCTGGAACGTCCAAGGCATGGCGCATCCGCCGTCGTCGATGCGGCAATGGATCGAATGGCTGACGACGCCCGTGTCGGGAGCCGTGCTGGGCGGGACCATGGCCGCCATGTTTCTGGGCCACTGGTACCTGAATGTGCCCGGCATGCAACTCCAACCGCTCCGCAAGCTGCTGATACTGGCGATCGCGGCGGTTCTTTTCCGGGCAGTTTTATGCGGAATCGGCGCCGGATGGGAAATGACCACGGCGCCGAGCTTCGATGTGCCCACAACCGCGTTGCTCGCGCTTCGCTGGCTGGCCGGGCTCGTGGGACTGTCGCTGCTGTTGGCCATGGCCTGGCAGACGCTGAAGATACCCAACACGCAGAGCGCGACCGGTATCCTTTACGTGGCCGTTGTCGGTGCCCTGGCGGGCGAGTTGATCTCGGAACTGCTGTCCGCCGGGACAACCTATCCTTTATAATACCCAGACGGTTTGCCAATCATGCAAGCGACTTATTCCTGTCCCCAATGCCAACAAACGAATCGCTCAGAAGTTGCTGAGGGCGATGCGGCCGTCGAGTGCACGCACTGCGGCTTGAGCATTGAGATTCGCCCCGGAGCGATGCGGGAAGGCCGACTGCATCGCTGCCTGGTTTGTCCCAGCAAGGACCTGTATGTCCGTAAGGACTTCCCGCAGCGACTGGGAGTCGCCGTGGTGCTGGCGGGCATGATCGCCAGTTGCATCGCCTGGGCTTACATGTACGTGATTTGGACGTTTGCCATACTGTTTGCCACGGCGTTGGCGGACGTTGTGCTCTATTTTGCCGTGGGCGATGTTTTGATGTGCTACCGGTGTCATGCTCAATACCGAGGCGCCGAAGACATCCAGAAACACGGATCGTTCAGCCTGGAGACGCATGAGCGACACCGGCAGCTTTTGGCCCGCACCGCAGGCGACGGGCAGTAGCGGCGTCGGACCCCGGACTTGCCGGTAGTGAGATACGCGGGGAGCGGCCAATGGATCCAGAACGCGAAAGAATTCAAGACGACCTGCGGGGACTCGTGTCTGGCCAGGTCATGTGCGACGACATTCATCGGCAACTGTACGCCAGCGACGGAAGTATTTACCAGATACGGCCGATTGGTGTCGTCCGACCCCGCCATACGGCCGACGTGGTGGCGTGTGTGCAGTACGCCAATGAACACCAGATTCCGATCCACGCCCGGGGCGCGGGAACCGGCCTGGCGGGTGAATCCCTGGGACCGGGGCTGGTCCTCGATTTCTCGCATGGCATGCGGCGGATTCTGTCGGTGGACGAGGACCAGGTGCGCGTGCAACCGGGTGTGGTGCGTGCGATGCTCAACCAGCACCTGCGACCCTTCGGGCGATTCTTCGCGCCCGATCCGGCCACGTCCGACGTGACCACACTGGGCAGCATGATCGCCATTGACGCCTCCGGCAGCCGCTGGTTGCGATACGGTTCGTGCCGTCACCACGTCCGCAGCCTGCAGGCTGTACTCGGCGACGGTACCGTCATGGAAATGCACCGGCACCCGGTGTTTCCGGTCACCGATGACGGTGGCGAACCGGGCCGTGATCGCCTTGTGAGTCACCTGGCTGAACTGATTGGGCGCAACGCAGAACTCATCCAACAGCGGCAGCCCCGCACCCCGGTCAACCGCAGCGGTTACCGACTCGACGGCGTACTGAAAGACGGCCACCTGGACTTGGCCGGCGTGGTGGTGGGAAGTGAAGGCACGCTGGCGGTGGTCACCGAAGCGACGTTGTCCACCGAGCCGGTGATCAAGCATCGCGGCGTCGTACTGCTGTTGTTTTCCAGTTTGGAGCGCGCCGCGCGGGCGGTTTTGGAGATCTTGCCGCTCAAACCAAGCGCCTGCGATCTGATGGATCGGCGCCACTTGAGTCTCGCTCGCGAGTCGGACGTCCGCTACGAGTTGCTGATTCCGGCCGAGGCCGAAGCCGTGTTGCTCGTCGAACAGGACGGGGCGTCGTCGGCGGACGTCCGCGAACGTTTGATGGCGGTGGTCTCCCGAGTGCGAGACAAGACTCAGTTGGCGGCGGGCGCGCATCTGGCCACGGAAATGGAAGATTTGGCGCTGTACTGGCAATTGGCCCGCAAGTACGTACCCACGCTTTCCCGCATGCGGGGCATGGCGCGTCCCACCCCTTTTGTGGAAGACATGGCCGTGCCGCCAGAATCGCTTCCGCTGTTCCTGGTGCGCATGCAGAACGCATTGAAACGCCATCACGTCACGGCGTCGTTGTTTGGTCACGCGGGCCACGGCCAGCTCCACCTGCGCCCGCTACTCGATATGAACGAAGTACAGGATGTCGCCCGGATGGAAGGGCTGGCCAACGACCTGTATGCGGAAGTCATGGAGGTCGGGGGAACGATCAGCGGGGAACATTCCGACGGTCTAAGCCGCACTCCATTTCTGCGCCAGCAATTCGGCCCGCTGGTGGACGTGTTCGCCGAGGTGAAGCGGCTGTTTGATCCGCTGCACGTCCTGAATCCGGGCAAAATCGTGGCTCGCCGTCCGATGCGACTGACCGACAAATTGCGGCCGCACGCGCAACAGGCGCCCGCACAACAGTCGACGCTGAGCGGCCCGCCGCTTTATCCGCTGCGCTTGCATTGGAAGCCGGGGGAACTTTCCGAAACGGCCGTGCAGTGCAATGGCTGTGGTACTTGCCGGTCCCAATCGCCGGACGTTCGGATGTGTCCCATCTTCCGCTTTCAGCCTCGGGAGGAGTCGTCGCCGCGGGCAAAGGCGAATCTGTTGCGAGGGCTGCTGGCCGGAGAACTCCCGCAGATGATGCTTACGCAGGATGAATTCAAACGAGTCTGCGACTTGTGCGTCCACTGCCACATGTGCCGGTTGGAATGTCCGGCGGGCGTCGACATTCCAAAACTGGTCGCGGAAGGCAAGGGGGCCTATGTCGCGACCAACGGATTGCGGCCGACCGACTGGCTGTTGACGCGTGTCGACTGGGTCAGTTCCGCGGCCAGCCGGCTTCGGCCTCTGGCGAATTGGGCCATAGCCAATCCATCCGCGCGGTGGGTCATGGAAAAATTCCTGGGAATCGCGCAGGGACGCAAATTGCCGCGTCTGGCCCGTCGGACGTTTTTGCAGCGCGCGGTGCGGCGCCGTCTGGTACGCCCCGTACGGACCGCCGGAGCCAAGGTCATGTTTTTCGTCGATACCTATGCCAACTACTACGATCCGGAACTGGGCCAGGCGCTGGTGGCCGTACTGGAACACAACACAGTCGGCGTGTACGTGCACCCTCGACAACGTCATTCCGCAATGGCGATGATCGCCCAGGGGGCGTTGGACGCCGCGCGCCGCGTCGCCCGGCATAACGTGGAGATTCTCGCCGAAGCCGTGCGCCAAGGCTTCACGATCGTGTGCAGCGAGCCTTCGGCGGCTCTGGCACTGACACGTGAGTACGTCCATTTGCTGGACGACGATGACGCCCGCCTGGTGGCAGACAACACGATGGACGCCTGCCACTACCTGTGGAAGCGCCACCAGCAAGGTAAACTGGAACTCGATTTCCACCGTCAGAATCTCTCCGTGGTTTACCACGCGCCGTGTCATCTGAAGGCGCTGGAAGTCGGATTGCCGGGAGTCAATCTTCTGCGGCTGGTCCCGGGATTGTCGGTGCGGCCTGTCGAACGAGGCTGTAGCGGCATGGCGGGAACGTTCGGAATAAAACGGGAGAATTACCGCAACAGCCTGCGCGCCGGGTGGGGCCTGATCTCCGCGTTGCGGGAATCGGTGGCCCAGGCGGGCGCCACCGAATGCTCCACATGTAAAATGCAAATGGAACAGGGCGCTAGCGTACCGGTCGTCCATCCTCTGAAACTGCTGGCTTTGGCGTATGGGTTCATGCCGGAAATTGCCCGCCACTGGTCATCGCCGCGTCCGGAACTGGTGGTCACATGATCGTACGTGTCAAACTGTTCGCCGCGGTTCGGCAAGTCGCCCAACAAAACGAGATGATGCTGGAACTCCCCGCCGGATCGACCATCAATGACGTGCGGCACGCGCTTGCCCAGCGCTTGCCCGCACTCGCCGAACTGGCCCGGCACGCGCGGTTTTCCATCGACCGCCACTATGCCGATCCTGAGATGGTCATCAGCGAAGGGGATGAGGTGGCCTGTATTCCGCCGGTCAGCGGCGGATAATGCAGGGGGACGAACCGTCACGTCGGCGCGGATGGCAGGCCGGATCGAGAAGCATCCCATGATCGAGATCACCAAACAGCCTATCGACACGCAGCACGTCCTCAATTACGTCACCGCCCGCGACGCGGGCGCGGTCGTCGTGTTTCTGGGTGTCACACGCGAGCACACGGCGGGACGGAAAACGGCGTCGCTGGATTACGAAGCCTACGGCGACATGGCATTGGCCAAACTCCGTGAACTGGAAAGTGCCGCCGCCGAACGATGGTCGATCACCCGATCGGCCATCGTGCATCGCGTGGGACATCTGGAGCCGGGTGAGCCGAGTGTCGCCGTCGCCGTCAGCACACCGCATCGGGCCGAGGCCTTTGACGCTGCGCGGTGGCTGATTGACACGCTCAAAGAAGAAATCCCCATCTGGAAGAAGGAAAATTGGGCGGACGGCACCTCCGATTGGGTGCATCCCGGCGTGCAGCCAACGAAATAACCCGACGCGTTGCTGTTTTTGCAGAAGCGGCCCACCGGCGGCGCCGTTGTTGCTGATTCGCCCGGGCAGAAATAAAATAGCAGTAATGAATAGCCGGCAGACAGGGCACGCCGGCAGACAGGGCACGAAGTGATAGATAGCCGGCAGACAGGGCACAGAGTAAACAGCGCAGGTTCCAACAAAAGCATGACCGTCAGCAACCTGCAACCGCTGGTCGACTCCTTCGGCCGTGTGCATACCAGCGTGCGGATCTCCATTACCGATCGCTGCAATATTCGCTGCTTTTATTGCATGCCGGAGGGACCCATTCGATTTCTGCCGCGTAGTGAGCTGCTGTCGTACGAGGAGATGGCGCGTTTCGCGCGCGTGCTGGCCCGGATGGGAGTTGACAAGGTGCGCATCACGGGCGGCGAGCCGCTGGTGAGAAACGATGTGCACGTGCTCGTGCAGCAACTGGCCGGCATCCCACAAATCGTGGACATTGCGCTGACCACAAATGGTATCCTGTTGGCCGAGCGCGCGCAACGCTTGAAAGACGCCGGTCTGAAGAGGATCAACATCAGTCTGGATGGGTTGTCGGAGGCAACCTTTCGATCCATTTCTCGCCGCGAGGGTCTCCAGCGGGTGCTGGACGGCATTGCCGCTGCCGAGCGCGCGGGGTTGGAAAAGATCCGCCTGAACGCTGTCGCCATCCGGGGACTCAGCGAGCCCGAAATTGTCCCGCTGGGCCGATTCGCGAGGGAGCGTGGGTTGCCGGTCCGTTTTATCGAATTCATGCCGCTCGACGCGCAAGACCAATGGTGTTCCGAGCAGGTGTTGACGGGCGATGAGATTCGCGCGACGCTCCAGCATGCCTTCGGTGCGCTGATTCCCGTCGCAGGGCGGGATCCCAGCCAGCCTTCGGCCGACTACATGTTCGCGGACGGCCGAGGTGAAATCGGGTTCATCAACACCGTGTCCCAGCCGTTCTGCCATGCCTGCAATCGGCTGCGGATCACGGCGGAGGGCAAAATGCGCAATTGCCTGTTTTCGGACGAGGAATGGGATGTGCGTGCGCTGTTGCGAAACGGTTCCAGCGACCGGCAGATTGCGGCACTGGCGCGGCAATGCGTGGCGGCAAAAAAACCGGGCCATGGAATCGATCAGCCGGACTTCATGCGGCCGACCCGGGCAATGTATCAGATCGGTGGCTGACGGCGTGACGAAGTGACGGCGTGCCGCAAACGACCAACACGCCCGCCGTTGTGCAAGCAGCTGTTCTGCATAATCGACGATGCCTAACGAAGACAGAATCTATCTGGACAACGCCGCGACAAGCTGGCCGAAACCGTCGTCCGTGTACGACGCCGTCGATGCCTATCTCCGCCATTGCGGCGTGCCAGCCGGCCGAGGGGCGTATCGCGAAGCGGCCGAAATTGATCGGCGCATCGATGCCGTCCGGCGCGATATTGCACAGTTGATCGACGCGTCCGACCCCCGCTCAGTCGTATTTGCCGGTAGCGGCACCGATGCCCTTCACTTGGCATTGCACGGAGCGATTCGAGCGGGTGATCATGTGGTGACCACCGTATGCGAACACAATTCCGTATTGCGGCCGCTGGATGCCATGGAGAGATCCTTCGGCGTTCGTGTCACTCGTGTGCCCTGTAACAGGGAAGGACGCGTCGAAGTCCGCGACGTTCGGGAAGCGTTGCGGGAAGATACGCGGCTCGTGGCCATGATCCATGCGTCCAATGTGACGGGCCTGCTCCAACCTGTCGCGGAAGTCGGAGCTATGCTGCGGAATCACGGGGCATGGTTTCTGGTGGATGCCGCACAGACGATCGGTAGCCTTCCCGTGTCGGTGCAAGACCTGGCGGCCGACATGCTCTGCGCTCCGGGCCATAAAGGGCTGCTCGGCCCGCTGGGAACAGGACTGATGTATCTCGCGCCGGGCATGGAGCGCCACGTCCGAAGTGTGCGGCCCGGAGGTACGGGAACACAAAGCCACCAGGACCGGCAGCCCGAGTCCATGCCGGACAAGTACGAATCCGGGAATCTGAACGTTCCGGGAATCGTGGGACTGGCCGAGGGCGTTCGCTATGTCACCGAAAAGGGCGTGTTGAATATCCACCAACATCTGTGCCAGCTTTGTGAACGGCTCGTGGGATCCCTGCGGGCGATCGATGGCGTGCAGATCGTGGGGCCGGGTAATCGCGACACGTGCGTCGGCGTGGTGAGCATTCGGCTTCGAGGATTTGACCCGCAGGAAGTGGCTGCCATGATTGATGCGACGCATCGGGTTCAAGTGCGTGCCGGATTTCACTGCGCACCGAGCATGCACGCCGCACTGGCAACAGCCGAACAGGGCGGCACGATCCGGTTTAGCCCTGGGCCGTTTACAACGACGCGCCAAATCGACATCGCGTGCGAGGCGATCGACGAGCTGGTGCATACCATGAGCCCATCCGATTGACAGCCGATGACCGACCATGGCGTGGCTTTCGCGGGAACGCCAATGAGAGTTCTCCAGCCGAGTCGGGACAACTTGGCCGAGTATGGACGCCTTGACTGTAGAGCGATAGGCGCGCCATCCGGCCAATCGTATTTTGGTGGGGTAACTTCCGGGTCGAACCGCTGGGTTTTGCGGGCGAACCGTTTCCGCTAGCATCGTGCAAGCTTGGCCGGTGATGGAGAAAGCCCATGTCTGACACACCCTGGTATGCCCCAGGCCTCCGTTTTGAGTGCACCCAGTGTGGGGACTGCTGCACCGGCGCGCCGGGATACGTGTGGGTCAACAAGGCCGAAATCGAGGCCCTGGCGCGACGTCTGCGTCTGGAAGTCGACGTTTTCGAAAAACGGTACGTCCGGCGTGTGGGCATCCGCAAGAGTCTCCTCGAATTCTCGAATGGGGACTGCGTTTTCTTCGATAACCGGACGCGGAAGTGCGTGGTCTACGAGGACCGCCCGCGGCAATGCCGAACCTGGCCCTTCTGGCGATCGAATGTGCACACCGCGGAGGCATGGGCCCAGACATGCGGGATTTGCCCAGGCAGCGGCCGAGGAAAGCTCTATCAGCTCGAAGAGATCACCGCGCAGGTCGGCCGGATCAACGTCTGAGCGCGTTGCCGATGCGCTGCGGCCGAGCTACCGGCTGCGATGTTGCCCGGTCCCCCGCCGCCGATAAATTCCCTCCAGTGCACAGAACCCGCAGAATTTACCTAAGGTTTTCATCCGGCACAGTCGATGGAGTCCATGCGGGGAAGGGTGTCGGTAAAAGGAAGCCTCGCGCCGTTAGTTGTTCGTATCTTTAGGTTTAGGCTGCCGAAGGTTTTTTTGCGGCAAAATATTCGACGTAACTCTCGTTGTGATAAGTGTTTTGTTCGAATGCACCTTCGAGCGGGAATGCATCGAAGCGGGACGACTCAGGCAAGTTTGATCCCTCGAGAGGGATCTGGTGAGCAGGTGCAATCTTGACACTAATGCTTACGTCATTTACACTTGTAGCGTAAGCTGGTGCTCCGGAGAGGGGCGTGGTGATGCGGCCCTTCCTGCTCACAGGAGATCTCGAACGGTGACCAAAAAAGAAATCGTCAAGACGATTTCGGAGGAGATTGGGCTGACTCAGCTCAAGACCAAGGAGATCGTACAAAAGACCTTCGACGCGATCGTCGAAACGCTTGTGGAAGACCGTCGCATCGAACTACGGAACTTTGGCGTGTTTGAAGTCAAGAAGCGGGCAGCCCGCAAAGCCCGTAATCCACGCACCGGTGAGAAGGTCTATGTGCCCGAGAAGTTTGTCGTAACGTTCAAACCCGGTAAGGAGATGGAAGAACGGGTCCGGGAACTCGAACGTCGAGCGGCCGAAGCGGCGCGCCGACAGTCTCAGGAGGAATCGTCGCCGTCGCCAGCGGGTCCATTGAGTGAAACCTTCGACCGTTCTTCGAGTTACGACGCGGGGCAGCCCGACACCGGTTGAGCAATTTATTCGCCGCCGCGACATCGTGCGGCGGCCCTGTTTCGGAAGGCAGGCTACAACAATGGCGCGGTTCGTTCTGTCGTGCCGCGGTAGCTGATTGCAGGTAGGTCGGGCCACGCCGGTCGCACGGGCGTGTGTCGTCGGTCATGGAGGACAGATGATGCGTAGGCTGCTGTGGGCCGCTATGCTGGGCGTCGTACTGACAAGTCAGGTCGGATGTTTTATCCCCGCCTACTCGGCGGACCCGGGACGCCGAACTCGCGAACTGATCTACAGTTCGGAAAACCTGCGTGCATTTCTCGATGAATGGGAGCGGGTCTGGTTTCTCGATCAGCCCTCTCATCTCAAACCGTATCGCACGCACGGCGGCATCATCTAGCCCTTGCGGTCGGTCCTATCCGTAGGCACGTCGCCGGCAGGGCGTGTGGCGTGTTTTGGCAGCGGGGCTTGCAGGCAGGACTCGGTACCGCAGTGCTGCGACGGCGGGAGGCGCGACCGGCCGCGACGAATCCTTCCGCAAGGCCAAAGGCCCTTCACAGATACGGGCAGCCTGCCGCCCCGGTCGAATCCTCGCATGGCCGCGGCTGGCCAGCACTGTCACGCTGCGAAGCTGGATCGGAACACCGTGCATTGTTCGGCTGAGTCCGTCACGCTACATTGACGGCCCCGCATGGCGTCCCCGACCGGCGCCGCGCCGCTTGGTTGTTCTTCCAGCGGGACTTTTGCCACGAATATTTCCCATGACGGTATCCGCGGTTGATCTGTGCGTACGGCTGGGGCGGCTTGAGCTCCGAAATCCCATCATGGTGGCCTCGGGAACGTTTGGTTACGCGCGTGAGATGGAAGCGCTGGTCGACATCCGTCGCCTGGGAGGGATCGTTCCCAAAACAGTGACCCAGCAGCCGCGGCAGGGAAACCAGCCTTGGCGAACGTTCGAGACGCCGGCCGGGATGCTCAATGCGATCGGGCTGGACAACGATGGCCTTGAGGCATTCGTCGAGCACCATTTGCCTTACCTTGCTTCGCTGGGCCCGGCTATCGTCGTGAGTATCGCGGGTCGAACGCGCGATGAGTTCGTCGCGATGGCGCGGCGATTGGGTGACGAGCGAGGCGTCGATGCCATCGAGTTGAACATTTCCTGTCCAAACGTGTCGGGCGGTGTCGACTTTGGAACGGATGTCCGCATGTGTGAAGATGTCGTGGCACGCTGCCGCAACGCATGCCGGCACCCGATCATTGCCAAGCTGACACCCAACGTCACGGACATCGCTGAAATTGCTCGGGCCGCGGAAGCGGGAGGCGCAGACGCATTGGCCTTGATTAACACCTGTCTGGGAATGGCCGTTGACTGGCAAAGCCGGCGGCCTCTGCTGGGCAATGTCACGGGAGGCCTGAGTGGACCGGCCATAAAGCCGATCGCTTTGCGGGCCGTGTACGAGGCCGCCGGTGCCGTGCGGGTGCCGGTCGTTGGGATCGGCGGCATCGCCACGCTGGACGACGTCATGGAGTTCATCGTGGCCGGTGCGGCCGCGATCCAGATGGGAACGATCAATTTTTACGATCCAGGAGTCACGATGCGAGTGCTCGATGCGCTGCCCGAAGCAGTGCGGAGACTGGGTGCAACGCGGCTGGCCGACGTGGTCGGCAGTTTGCAGGTGAAAGAGTCCCGCTGACGGGCCGGACGGTGATCTGCTATTGTGGCAAAGAGGCGGGAACGCCAGCGCCGGTTGCCAGCCAACGGCGGCGGCTCGTGGCCGCGGCAACGCCGCGCTGTCCCGCCGGAACAGGCTTGTTTGGTTTGATGGAGCGTTCATGCGTGTTCTAAGCGGCATCCAGACCACCGGGCGACCGCATTGGGGAAACTATTTTGGAGCGATCCGCCAGTGGATCGAACTCCAGGAAGGCAACGACGCCTATTATTTCATCGCCAACCTTCACGCGCTGACGACGATCCGTGACCGCGATTTATTGCGCGCGTTGACGCTGGATTCCGCCATCGACCTGCTCGCCCTGGGACTCAATCCTGAGCGAGCAACGTTGTTCGTCCAGTCCGATGTGCCGGAGGTTTCCGAGCTGTGTTGGCTGCTGATGACCGGCGCCCCCATGGGCCTTCTCGAGAGGTGCCATGCCTACAAAGACAAGAAGTCCAGGGGCCTGTCGGCCGATGTCGGATTGTTCGCCTATCCCGTCCTGATGGCGGCCGACATTCTGGCTTATGATGCCGACACTGTCCCCGTGGGCGAAGACCAACTGCAGCACATCGAAGTCTGCCGCGACCTGGCCGGCGCGTTCAACCACCGGTTTGGCGATGTGTTTGTCATGCCCAAAGCCAAAATTATGGATGCTTCGGCACGCGTCCCGGGCACCGACGGCGAGAAGATGTCCAAGAGCTATGGCAATACGCTGGAAGTCTTTGAGGACCCGCGTGTGCAGCGCAAGAAGATCATGCGTATCAAAACGGATTCGCGGCCGATGGAACAAGCCAAGGAACCGAAACAGGATGTCCTGTTCAACCTGTACCGGCTGGTGGGGACCGCCGAGGAATCCGAGGCGATCGCCTCGTTGTACCGGCGCGGGGGATTTGGCTACGGCGAGATCAAGAAAGAACTTGCCGAAGCGGCCGAACGATTCTTCGCGGAATCCCGGGAACGTCGCCGTGAAATGGAAGCCGACCTGGAGAAGGTCCGGCAAATCCTGGGCGACGGCGCCAGCCGGGCTCGTCAGGCCGCCAGGCAAGTGCTTCACCGCGCGCAAGACGCCTGCGGCGTACGATGGTAGAAGAAGGCCGAGCCCGCAGCGTTCGGCAAGGGGGATTGGCTCGGATGCGGTTGGTAGCCTGGCTCGTGCCTTCGTTGTTCCTCTCCGGACTGTGCGCCTGGCTGAGTGTTGAACTGCAACAGGCAGGCATGGCACCGTTGGGCATTCATTCCGTCGCAATCGGTGGTACGCTGGGAGTCGCGCTGGTGGGGCTGGCCGCCTTGACGCGGTTGCCCGTCGGCCGCGCGGCGCGGGTTTCCGTCTGCCTGCTGGCGTTCAACACGTCTGTGCTCCAGCATGTCGCGGGCTACATGGAATATTGTGCGAGCTTTCACCGCGTGATATCGATCGATCCGCGGGCCTCGTGGGCGGCCGTGGCCGGCGAATTGCAACCTGCCGGTTTTTTGTCGTACATTCGCGCGCGGACTACGCCCGCCTATCTCCTCTTATGGGGCCTGGATACGCTGTTGATCACGCTGACCGGGAGTGTGACCTTCATGCTGGGCAGCGCCCGGCTGGTGACCCGGGTGCCCCAATCGCCTCCTGGATGGCCCGCACCATCGGCCGCCACCGGCCAAATCGCGCGCGGCGGTCGGGACCACATCGGCAAGGCATCGAGCCTGACGGAGAGATGAGCGGTATGCACATCGTAGGAATCGGTACAGACATTGTAGAATGCCTGAGAATCGCGCAGATCATTGAACGGCATGGCGAGCTGTTTATTAATCGAGTCTATACGCATCACGAGATTGAATATTGCAGCGCCCGCAAAGCCGCCACGCAACACTTTGCCGGTCGTTGGGCGGCCAAGGAAGCGGTGCTCAAAGCCCTGGGCACAGGCTGGCGTCGCGGCATCGCCTGGCGTGACGTTGAAGTACGAAACGCAAAAGGGGGACGCCCTACGGTGGCCCTGCGAGGCGGTGCGCGGGATGTGGTCGAGCAGAACGGTATCCGCGATATGCTCATCAGCATCTCGCACTGTCGCAGTCATGCGACCGCCCTGGCCGTTGCCGTCGGCGAATCAGACGCGTCCTGAAAAACTTCGGATGGGCGCTTGAAATCCACGACAGTCGCCATGGGATCGCCCGAACTCTGATTGAAAAGTCCCGGCGCGACAACAATGGTCTGGCCGGCCCACACCGGAACATCCCGGGGGGAACTGTTGGTCGGCGGGTTGAAAAATCGAAACTCGTTGACTGTGGCGTCGTTAGAAACAGGCGCTTCGTCTCCTCCGGCGCCGCGTGAAGACCTGGGCTGAGCGCGATGTTGCCCTTGGGGCAACCGGCCAGAGGCGGCGGGCCGGCATCCCGCCTGGCTGCATTGCCGCAGCCCGCCTTGTTTGCCCGCGCGGCTCCCAATTCAGCCACGCGTGTGTCGTGTCGCCTGGCTCAGGGGCTTGAGTTTTTGTCATCGCCCGGATGGCCCCCGTCAAAACAAATGCCGATTTCCGGGCTCTGCTGGCTCGCGGCGTACGCGGGCCTGGTGTTGCAAATGCGCTTCGAGAGGCCGGACGGATGCCGAACGACCGCCGTCGGGCCGATTCGCCGCGGCACGGCGAGCTCACGGCAGGCAGCGTCGGATCTCGACGGCCGACATTTCCTTGACGAGCAATTGTTTGCGGGATGTCGTCCGGCCGGAGATCAGTTGGACGCACGATTTGGCCAGCCGTAATCGCTGGCTCAACAGCGCAATCACCGCCGCGTTGGCCTTACCTTTTTCGGGGGCCTCCGTGACGAAGATTTTCCATCGACCGTCTTCCATACGCTCGATCGCTCGTCGCCGTGCTCCGGCTCGCACTTGCACCGTCAACAGAACGCCGTCCTTATGCAATCGCAAGTTCGTCACGTTGCGAGACCCTCGAAGAGCGCGGACCCCACACGAACGATCGTCGCGCCTTCGAGAATCGCCTGTTCGAAATCGTGGCTCATCCCCATAGACAATTCACCCAACTGCACACCGGCAGGACAGCGCGGCGCGAGGCGATCTCGAAGTTGACGCAATTCGGCGAAGTTTCTCCGTGCTTCCGTCGCGCCGCCGGTGCGCGACGCCATGGTCATCAGTCCGTTGACGCCAATCGCTTGATAGGCGTCGAGACCGGCGACAATTCCCTCCATATCCCGCGGCGAAAACCCGTGCTTTTCGTCTTCGCAAGATATGTTCACTTCCAACAATACGGGAACTTGTTTGTTGATTCTCCTTGCTTCCTCGTCGATCGCTTCCAGTAGCCGCAGGCTGTCGACGGAATGCAGTAAACAAACGTACGGCAAAGTCCGGCGTATTTTATTGCGCTGAAGATGTCCCACCAGGTGCCAGCGAACAGATGTGTCGTGGATCTGTTCGGCTTTGGACCACAGTTCCTGCGGCCGGCTTTCGCCCAGGTCGTGGCAATCCTGCTCCAATAGCGATCGCGCCGTATCGACGGTACCGTACTTGGTGACCGCCACGAGACGGATTGCTTCCGAGGCCCGTCCGGAACGCGCCGCTGCCGTGACGATGCGCTCCCGTATGCGTGCCACATTTTCGGCAATCAGTCTGTTGGTTGTCTCCATGGGCCCCTGCGCGGCACGCACAGATTCGCGGCGGACCGAGCGGCGAAATGCGCCCGCGGTTGCCTCGCTATTCGATTTCCACGACTTCGTCGATTTCGCCAGATAAATCAAAATGCGCCATCAAGAATTCCGTGGAAACATTCTGGCCCAACAGCGTGCGATTCGCGACCGAATCGATGGCACGGTACGCCAGCCATTGATCTTTGCCGCACTGGATGCGGTAACCCACGGCAACATCTCGGGAGAGAATCTCCCGCTTTTCGGCGACGGTAAGATGCCGCCAGGTACAATCCTTTCGCAATCTTTTCGGCGCAAAGTCGATGAATAATGGGCAGTACAGATTCCGATGGTCCGTGTGCATGGAGAGCTGGAGGCAGGATTGGCTGGTATCCAGCGACCCAAATCGTGGGTCGTCGCGCCATTCGGGCAGCGCAATCGGCAGGATGCGTGCCAGTGGGCGCGCCCCGGTCAGCACCGCTTCGCGAGTTTCCTGGGCGGGATCGAAACGGACGTCTCCGCCCAGGGGCAGGCGAATCTGATAATCGGTTCGCGCACCGGGCAGTTCCAGCAGGCAATCGGCCAGATACAGGAAGCGACCGTTGCGCGCCATCAGCATCTGACGCTGCAGCCGCGCGCCGCGGGACAATTCAATCTCCAATTCAAGGTAGTCGACGTCGTCGTCCGTGATCCAGCACAGTTCTTCCCAGTCGGATGTCGGAGTCAACTTCTGGCCGTCAGACAGACATTCGACCGGCCAATCTCCGCTGAACGTGGTTTCGCCGCGGGTTTCCAGATCGATTTCCATCCGCTGGCCGTCGTACGCCACGGCGAGACGCTCTCCAGTGCGGCTCCAACCAGGACGCAGCACGGCAACCCCCGCCCATTCGGAGTTGGTGGCCGGTTCCACGGCTTCGAACGCATTGGACCGAGCGTTTGGCCGACCTGGAAGTTTGGGCAACGTGCTGATCGCCGCCGCCTGGTCGGAGGCGTCCCCCCCCAAATGCAGGGCCGTGGCAAACAACGCGGCGCTCCATGCTCCATCCGGAGCCGACGTGAGCAATTGCGTTCCGTCACGGCGGTTTAGCCGCAGCGACTGGGTGACGACCCACTGATATTGGATATCCGCTTCTTCGTTCCAGGCATTGTGGCTGAAAGTGGTCCCCAACGCGCGGCATCGCGTCCAACACGCCAGCAACATCCGCAGCGATGACAAGTTACGGGCTTCCACCATGCCCTCTCCGTCACACAGATCGAGCAGGCTGGCGGACAAAAACCTTCGGGCGTCCTTCCGCAGACCGCGACAGGCGTTGATCTCCGGGAGCAGGTACGAAAGACTCAGCGGCAATTCACCCGACATCAGTTGGCCGATCAGGGGTTGTTCGAGGGACTGCGTCTTCCGCTTGAATTCGGTCCCCGTAAGTTTCAGCAGCTTGTCGAGCAGTTTCCACCACGTGGGCCCGTCCAAGACGTCTGCCAGAGCAACGACTCCGTGGGCGAGTGCCACAGTCTGCATGGCAAGGTCGAGATCGATGGGAGCCCGATCCGGGCGATCCAGCCACGCCTGGACCCGGCTCGTCAGGACCTGGCGGCGGACGGTTCGATGTTCGTGGAGGCGAGCCAGGTCGGTGATGAATGCCCCCGGGGCGTCTCGCGGGCCGGGGGGCGTATAACACCACCCCACTGGCCACTTTTGGCCGACGACCAGCCGGGCCAGTTCGACGGGTTTGCGACGCCGCTTCAGGTGCCGGACCCAAAGATCCCAACGTTTCCGTTCCAATTCCGACGGCCGCCACGAGGCGAGTTGACGAGGTGCGGCGTGATGCCAGAACCCGCGTCCGTTCAAATTCAACGAAGTGCTCCTTGTCGATACGGCCCGCTTAGTCGGCGTTAACGTAGATGTCATTCTTACTCCTTTGCATCCTGCTTGTAGCCCCAAAAGCGTGAACCCACCTTCCGCCGTGCGGTGTCGTTACCAGCGTGTCGCCCCAGGAACCTGGCGAAGCTCCATTGGAAGGATCGTGGGATGCCGATATCTTACAGGAAAGAGGATCGCAAAACAGGAGGCCAACCGGCAATGATGTGCTGCAGAGTCCTTCGCCGTAGTCATCGCAGACCGTACGCGCGGAATCGCCGGACATTGCTGGTGGCGCCCTTGAGCCCGGTGGCGGTAATCGAACGGTTCGCACGCTACACAGTTGTCGCAGCAAGTGTGCTTGTTTGCGCTCCAGGCTTCGCCGGCGATCCGAGCGACGGAGGCGCACCACGGCCGAAGGAGCGGCGGGAACAGAGCGATTTTCCTGTCCCCGAAGGTGCCCGTCGACTCGCCCCCGACGTAAACGCCTGGGTCGATGCAAAACGTAAGAGGATCGTCATCGACGGAGAAGTCTGCCTGCACGAGGGCCCGCTGGAAATGTTCGCGTGCACACGAGGAACCAAGGAGTACGAATCGGTTGTCACGCTCGATGTCAAGGCTCGCCTGGTTCACGCCGCCCTGCTGGTGCTGGGGGCCGAGCCCGGAGGGCCCGTTCAATTCCTGCCCGAATACGTTCCAGCTTCCGGCACGTCCATAGATGTCCATGTTGCCTGGTACGACGCTTCGGGAAAGAGGCAGTCCGCGGCAGCCCAGGACTGGGTCCGAAACGTGCGCACCAGGGAAGCGTTGCAGCACAGTTGGGTATTCGCCGGGAGCGGCTTCTGGCAAGACCCGCAAACCGGCATCGAATACTATCAAGCCGAAGGCGGAGATTTTATTTGCGTGTCGAATTTTCCGAGCGCGATGCTCGATCTACCTGTCGAAAGCACGCAAGCCAATGAAGGACTGATCTTCGAAGTGTTTACCGAACACGTGCCCGCGCCCGGAACGCCCGTCCGAGTGACCCTGCATCCTCGACTGGAGCCGCCGGAAAAATAGGGCAGCGGCGCGCCACCGACACGGACTGCATACTGGATGATGCGCGATCAAATCCGGTTGTGGGCCTTTTCGTCGGCACGGTCCGCGTGCTCAACGCCTCGACTTCCGTCGTCCTTCCGCGATCCGCCGTAGGCGCGAACCATTCCCCACAACCAACTTGCCAGGCTCCCAGCCTGGACTGCGACCGCCTGCTCAGGACCATCGTCGTACGCTTCGTGATCGACCAGCGCTTCCTCGCGGACGGAATTTGTTGTGTCGTTCACGGTACTGCCGGAATCAACATCGTCCTTGGACACGGGTTCGGGATCATCCGTGCCCACCGGCTGAAGCATCCCAAATTCGACGCTTGACCAGTCGGTCTGAGACCCGTGGAGTGGCTCCACGGGTCGGGTCGGCCCGGCGGCGAAGGATCGTACGTCGTATGAGGTCTGGACGATATCCGATGCCTCTGAGGCTGTAGCGGCAGACTCTTGCAGTACCGCATCATGTAACGCAGCGGCGTTGCGTAGCTGGGCCGCTTTATCGGTGCCGTCGGATTCGTCCAGCGCACCCCGCTGGGCCGCCGACGCGGCGAGCATCGCGTTGTTCGCATCCGCGTCGGAGCCATCATTTTTCTCATGAGGGTTGGCATCTTGATCAGCTTCCACCACCGGGATGGCATTTTCCGCGATCGTCGCCAGGCCTACCGTGCCCGACGCGAATCGGAACCGCTCGACATTGCGTACCACATCCGTGCCGTCTATCCCGCGCTTGTCAACGAAAGTATAACTGCCGTCTTTGTTGTCGTAGAATTCGTAATCGGAGAATTTCCCGGTGAAATACGCCCGATCCCGGCCATCCCCGCCGTCCAGGTAATCGTCACCCTCGCTACCCGTTAGCCGGTCGTCACCCTCGGCGGCCACGAGGCGGTCGGCCCCGAGTCCTCCCGTCAACACGTCGTTACCTGCTCCACCCTCGAGCACATCGTTGCCATCTCCACCGTCGAGCACATCGTTGCCGGTTCCTCCGTCGAGCGAATCATTCCCTTCATTGCCGGCCAACCGGTCGCGTCCGTCGCCACCGGTGAGCTGGTCGTCGCCGGCGCCGCCGGTGAGTCGATCGTTTCCTGCATCGCCGGTGAGCACATCACTGCCCGCTCCTCCGTCGAGCCTGTCGTGGCCGTCGCCTCCTGCGAGCTGATCGTCGCCGGCACCGCCGGTGAGTCGATCGTTTCCTGCATCGCCGTTGAGCACATCGCTGCCCGCTCCTCCGTCGAGCCTGTCGTGGCCGTCGCCACCGGTGAGCCGGTCGTCGCCGGCACCGCCGGTGAGTCGATCGTTTCCTGCATCGCCGGTGAGCACATCACTGCCTGCGCCCCCGTCGAGCACATCGTTGCCGGTTCCTCCGTCGAGCGAATCATTGCCTTCGTTGCCGGCCAACCGGTCGCGTCCGTCGCCGCCGGTGAGCTGGTCGTCGCCGTCGCCGCCGGTGAGTCGATCGTTTCCTGCATCGCCGTTGAGCACATCACTGCCGACTCCGCCCTGGATCCGATCTGTTCCGTCTCCGCCGTCAATGCGGTCATTCCCTGCACCGCCATTCAGGCGATCATTGCCGGCCCCGCCTGCGATTTGATCGTTTCCGGACCCACCGGAGACGCGGTCGTTTCCGCCACCACCCCATATGACGTCGTCGCCGCCTTGGCCGTTTAGTCGGTCGTTTCCACCCCTGCCGTCCATGACGTCGGGTCCGTCGCTGCCGGAGATGCGATCGTGGCCATCGCCTCCGGCCATTATGTCGATCGCTCGTGCATCAACCTCGGCCACACTGAGGGTGCCGTCGGCGAACTGGAACGCCTCGACATTATTCACGACGCTCGCAGACGGGTTATCTCCCGTGCCCCGCACGGTGTAGCTTCCGTCGCCGTTATCGTAGAATTCGTACCCGGAACTGCTTCCCGCAAATACGGCACGGTCCGAGCCCTCGCCACCATCCAGCACATCGTTGCCCGCTCCGCCGTACAGCCGATCGTTTCCGGTGCCGCCGACGATGGTGTCGTCTTGGTTGGTGCCGGTGATGGTGTCGTGCCCGGCGCCGCCGTCGATGGCGTCGATGTTGGTCAGGGTGGTTCCGGAGAAGTCGAGGGTATTGTTGGCGTTTGAGCCGTGGATGGTGGTTCCCAGCTGGCTTCCGACGATGTTCTCCACGGACTGGCTGGCGGCGAAGTAGTCGGTCGACAGATCGTGGGCGTTGGAGGCGTCGATGGTGTCGTTGCCGTCACCTCCGTAGAAACGGTCGGTACCGTCGCCCTGGTTGTAGACGAATGCGTCGTCGCCCGCTCCGCCGTACAGCCGATCGTTTCCGGTGCCGCCGACGATGGTGTCGTCT
>CAZNKT010000050.1:0-5667 GCA_964573605.1 uncultured Pirellulales bacterium | reverse complement strand
AGACGAATGCGTCGTCGCCCGCTCCGCCGTACAGCCGATCGTTTCCGGTGCCGCCTTCGAGGACATCGTTGCCGCCGACACCCTCCAGCAGGTCGTGGCCCGCGTTGCCCAGCAGGTGGTCGGCCTGTTCATTGCCTACGAGATGATCATTTGCCCCGGTTCCTTCCGTTGTCGCCATCCATTGGCCGATGCCCTGGCCGTCGGGAGCCGGTTCTGGTTCGACGGCGGCATCGCCGTCAACCCATGTTGCCGAGAGAAGAATGCGTTGTTCGAGCGTGGACACCGTTAACGTGGGCTGATTACCATCTTTACGGCAGTCATCGGTTTCGGAAACGCGACCATTGTTCAGTCGGTCGTTGGACATGACTTCCTCCACTCGCCCTGATCGTTCGTAGATGAGATTATTTGTGTAATATGGCCTCCCGCCAGGAGGAGGGGGTGCATGGCGGGCGGAGTAGCGAGAACGGCGTTTGTCGGGCAGCGGATCGGCGGAAGGCGGCAAAGACCGCGTGAGGGCCGCCGTTTGTCGCCTCGCGATTCGGACGTGATTGCCACCAGGACCGCTAATCGCTCTAGCCAGTCATTTCAAATCTAGCTTGAGACGCGGCCACCGGATGGGAGATGGTACGGGTCGCCAAGAGTTTGCTGTCGACCAGAAGGCCTTGGGCACAATCGTGATGAAACTGCCGGTAATGCCGTCAATCTCGGGACGTCCCGGGCGATCTGAGGTGCGTATGGAAGGTGCGACGGACGTAGACGCACCGAGGAGACCCTTCGAAAGCGAGCGTGCCCGCATCTGTTAACCGCTATCGGGCAGGCAATGCTTGAGAATTTGCTCTGCCGTCATGACGTAGCTGACGTAGAACGGTCCGAACTCCGCGTATTTGGCACTGGCTTCGTCGAAGCGCATGCGGTAGACGATGTCCTTCAGGAATTCCGGATTGCGACTCCAAAGCGTGACGCCCCATTCCCAGTCGTCCAGACCGATCCCCACCGTGATCAACTGAGTCACTTTACCGCTGAAGCCCATACCCGTGCGACCATGTTCGGTCATCAGCCGATTACGCTCATCCCAGGAGAGCTGGAACCAGTTGTTACCGGGCTCTCTCATTTTATTCATCGGGTAGAAGCACGTCGCGGGCCAGGGTGGCAGCTCGGGCGTGAGCCGCTGGCGGTTCATGGCGTGCAACCGGCCGGCGTACGCTTTGAGCTTCGCTTCGAAGCTGGGCGTCCCTTCCGATTCGCCCTCTTGCTTGAGGCGATCGGCGTAGCGAGGAACGGTGGGGACGTATTCGGAGACTTCCGTGAGCGACACAAACGAGTAGGTGGCAATCAGCGCCGCACCCAGCGGACCGGCCATCAGGCGTTGGTGTACGGCCTCGACCCGCAAAGGATCGGGGTCCAGCAGCATCAGGGCGAAATCCGCTTTGTGCCCACTGACCAGAGAGACCTGAAGCCTCGTCGGCGCGTGCTCGTGCTGGGGGTCCAGCAGTTGGCTGAACGCGCGTCTGCCCGCGGCTGCTTCGTCCGCGGGCATGGCTTTGAGGACACCGCGGTCAAACCGGTAAAAAAAATGACTGCAATGCCAACCCTGTTCGGGGGTGAGCGAGACCGCTGGATCTGGCTGTGCGTGCATCCGGGCATCATAGCAAACCGGGTTCATCCGGCAACTCGATGCCGCAGCGCACCTGTGATCCGGAATCAGGCCGGGACGTCAGGCCGGGTCGATGGCCTGCACCAGATCTTGCACGAGGTGTACGAGAACCTCGCGGGTCACGGCGGCCGCGATGGGCTGCCGGGGGTGTTCCGCGGACTTCTGAAACCGGGTCAATGTCAGACTGCCTCCCCGCTGCACGAGCAATTCGAAGTAGGCGACGGCGCCTTCTTCCCGCCGCGGGGGCACGCTCCGCATTTGCACCGTACAACCGGCCTGGTCCATTTCCACGGGTCCCATCGGTTCCATGAGATACGTCAACCGCGAGGCCAGCGTTTCGCTGATCTGGCGCAGCCGATCGGAGGTGGCGTCGGCCAGCAATTGGCTTTCGACGACGAGTTTTTCAAACTTGCACGCCAGCGGACCGGCTTCGGTAACGTGGCATCGCACGGAATGCTGTTCGTCCGCCACGGAAATCGACGCGGTCTGGTCGCTGCTCAGGCGATCCAATGCCGAAGCGAATTCATTCAGGAGTTTCATGAGGCCACCTTTTCGCCTTTCACTAGCTTATGGTCCGATCCATCGTAGGAAAGCACGGTCACAGTACTGTCAAGCACGGTTTCAATATGAACGGGGCGCGACCACAGCCGGAAGAGATTTACCAAGGCGTCGTGAGCGTACGCCATTTTCAGTTCGACGCCATTGTATTCGTGATACAGGAACAGTTCGCCCCGATTCTTGTAATTGCCATCCTGTACACAGATAAGCGGTCGGCCGATGTTCGTCAGATTGAACATCAGCTGGGCTTTTACTTTCTGAAATTCACGGCTCTCGATTTCGTAATAGTCATTATCAGGATTGTAGCCGAACTGGAATAACTTATGCTGCCGGCAAAAATCGTGAGTCAGAAACGTGTCGATAAATGTCAGATCATTGTGGATCCGGCGGACTTCGAAGATCTTTTGTCGTCCCAAATGAGTTTCGGTGTCCCAGTTCCTCTTGGCGGTCAGATCGTCGCATTCGTCGTAATCTTTTCCGAAACGACCTTTGTCCCAGCGTTCTTCGACGTCACGGAACAGCTCAATTCCGAGTTTATAGGGATTCAGTCGATTCGGTGCGCTGGCCATGGTTCCCGAATGGTGGTCACAGTAGTTGATCACTTCGCCGCTGGTCAGGCCCTGGCGCGTCATGATCGTCGAATGCCAATAGCTGGCCCAACCTTCGTTCATGATTTTGGTTTGGGCCTGGGGCGCGAAATAGTATGCTTCATCGCGAATGATCGACAATACATCAGTCTGCCATGTTTTCAGCGGGGCATGGTCGAGCAGGAATCGCATCACGTCGCGCTCGGGTTGCGCTGGAAAATGCTTTTGAGCCTCGTCCTGTTTCTTCTTTAATCGTTCTGCGTCCGCGGCCATTCTGGCCGGGGGGTTGATGAACGACTCCATGTAGGGTTTGGCCTGGAAGCGGCCCGGTACCGGAGGAGGAGGCGCATCGTTGTCCGCCTCAAAATCGTACTTGTTACGGGTGTCACTCCGCTTGACGAACGGCGAATGGATGTCGATCAGATCTTCAATGCTCAGGCAGGCATCGATGAATCGTTCCACGTCTTCGACCCCGAAACGGTCCATGTAACGGCGGATGCGTGACCCGTGGTTGGCCATTTCGTCCATCATTTTTCGATTGGTCTGGCTGAACCACGCATTATTCTTGAAGAAATCGCAATGCCCGTAGACGTGGGCCATTACAAGCTTCTGGTCAACCAGGTCGTTTGCCTTCATGAGGTACGCGTAACAAGGATCATTGTTGATCACCAACTCATAGATTTTTTGCAGACCGTAATGGTAGCCCTTGGACAGCCGTTCGTATTCCATTCCGAAACGCCAATGGGGATACCTCGAGGGGAATCCGCCGTACGCGGCGATGGCATTCAGCTTGTCGGCGTCAACGAGTTCGAAGATGGTCGGATAACAGTCCAGGCCATACCCGCGCGCGTACGTTTCGATCTGCGCCTGTACTTCGGCCAGTTCCGATGTCAGAGTGGAAACGACGTCGGCAGCCATGTCATGAACTCTCACTGACGGGGCGCTTCGCGCGGAGCGAATGCATGAGAAACATCGTCGGCGCATCCATTTGTCCAGCTTCTCCTGGCGGGAACCTCCCTAGATCGTCCCGCACCGCGAAGTTTCATTTTCCGGTCCCCAGGAACGTTCGGATGGAATCAAAAATTGCGTCTTTGTCTTCGATTTCCGACACAATCAACGTTTCGTGGTCGTCGCCGAAAACACTTTCCAGCGAACGGATAAATTCACCGCTTCCGTACGGGCTTTCCACCTGCCCGTAACAGAATAGATTGACCACGGGCAGGAGCGATTCGCGAAGTGTTTCCAGGCTCTCTTGATTATCTTCTCCCCAGTTGTCACCGTCGGAGAATTGGAAGCAGTAAATATTCCAATCCACGGGGGGAAATTCGCGGCCGATCAACGCCGCGCATTCCTTGTACGCGGAGCTGATCCGTGTGCCGCCACTCTCGCGAGTGTGGTAGAACGTTTGTTCGTCCACCTCTTTGGCCACGGCATCGTGGATGATGTACCGGCGCTCCACACCTCCATACTGGTTGCCCAGCCATGTGTCGATCCAGAACGCCTCGGTGCGAACAATGGCCTTTTGCTCGTCCGTCATCGACCCCGATACGTCCATCATGTAAATGACGGCCGCATTCGCTTCGGGCAGCGAAACAGTTGTCCACGATCGGTATCGCTTGTCTTCCTTGACGGGCACCACGATCGGCGACTCGCGTTGGTATGTACCCGTTGCGATCTGCCGTTTCAGCGCTTGCATGAATGTGCGTTTAAAATGGCGAAGCGATTCCGGCCCGCTCGTCCGGACGCTGTTGTACTTGGCTTTATCCTGCCGGAGCGTGGACGCGCCTTTCGGTTCGATACGCGGCAATTCGAGCTCTTCGCCCAGAATGGCCGCCAGCTCATCGAGAGTCACTTCTACTTCGAGCAAGTGTCCGGCGCCGGGTTCGCTGCCGGCCTGTCCCGTTCCATCCGCCGGATCACCCCCCTTGCCGACCGGCTGGCCGGGCTGGCCATCTCCCTGGCCGACGCCCCCCGAACCATTGTGCCCGTATTTAAAATGGGGAATATCGAGCTGTGGGACGGGGATGCTGACCAGATCCTTGCCTTTGCGGCCGATCATTTCTCCGTGGGTGACATATTTGCGCAGATTCTCGCGGATCCTGCCCCGGACAATTTCCTTGAAGCGCCGTTGATCGCGTTCAATGGCGAGAACCATGGTGGGTACTGCCCCTCATTACCGAACGGCAGAATATCGTGCCGCCCGCATCAAACAGGACTGGGAAGAATCAAGAGCTTTCTTTGGCATCACCCCGCGCGAAAATACTGGCCACAAAGTTCAGTACGTCCGTCGCGCTCTCCTCGTCGTACCCGTAGTCCCGGATCAGCCGTCCTTTGACGACATCAATCTTGGCCTGGGTATCGGCGTCGACCACGTTGGAAACGAGGCTCGTGAGCTTTATGGAATCTTTCTGGTCTTCAAACAGTTTGAGTTCCAAGGCCTTGTACAGGCGTTCGTTCGTCCTGTAATCAAACGTTTTGCCGTCGATCGAAAGCGCGCCGATGTAGTTCATGATCTCGCGGCGGAAATCGTCCTTTCGGCTTTCCGGGATGTCGATCTTTTCCTCGATCGACCGCATCAGCCGTTCGTCTGGTTCCTCATACTGACCCGTGAAAGGATTCTTGACTTTCTCTTTTTGCGTATACGCTTTCACATTGTCGATATAGTTTCCGCACAGTCGCTTTAGTGCGTCCTCATACGCGGCGATCGCGCGCTGCACTTCGTAAATGACGAATTTTTAGAAATATTCCCGGACGAGGCGTCTCTCATGGAAATCATCTGTATGTTCCAGGCAACCATAAATATAAAACACCATGCGATGTGACGTATCCCGTGCAAAAACTGGCCCCTCATCATAATTAAAAATGTCA
>CAZNKT010000049.1:0-42184 GCA_964573605.1 uncultured Pirellulales bacterium | reverse complement strand
CTCAATAAAACCATCGCTGTTCGTCGGCCGGCGATGCGTTGAAAGTTACGATTTCCCGGGGCTATAATGTCCGGCACCAGGGTCCCCTCTCCTGTCCGTGGGGTCCTGTTCTAGGGCTGGAATGGCCGGAGACGAACATGTTCTTCTTCCGACGCATCTCGCAGCCGGGCACCGAGGCCGCCAAGGTCTTTACATACGATCGCGGCCAGTCGTGTGCATTTGTTCGTCACGACGCGTTTACTTTCGGTCTGGGCGATCTGCCGTTCGGTCAGCGCCAGTTGATCAACGCAGTTCCAAAGTATGTCGACGTGCCTGGCCGGGAGCTTGGGGCCTTGGGCTTTGATATAGCGGATCAATCCATCGCTTTGCATCCGCGCAGGGCCAGGTCGGTTGTTGGCGTTCATGATCGATTTGACGCGATGCAGGACGCGGGCGTGCGGCCGCGAGAAACCGTTACGATGCCGGGTGAGGTCTCTGAGCAGTTGCACGTCCATGGTCGGTGCGTAGCTCGTGGGCAGGCGATCGGCGGCCAACAGTTCGGCGATGTTGAAGGCGTCCTCGCGATCGGTCTTCAAACGACGGCCGGCCATCGCGCGAGCTTGAGTCGCATCGGCCAAGATCAACTTGTCAACGACAGGTTCGAGCGCCCCCCACAGCCAGCGGTAAAAGCCGACCGTTTCAATAGCAACCGTGTGCGGGCGAGGCAAAGCAGAGAAGTACTCAACAATCTGCCTGCGGCACTTGCACGCGATCTTGCGGAAGCTGACTTCGCCACAGCAGCTGCAGAGGACACAGGCGTTGAGCGTGTCCTTATGCAAGTCGATGCCAATACACCAGTGATGGTTCAGAGAAGCTGCCATCGGACGTTCCTCCATGTACGGGACCGAAACGAAAGTCGAACAACAGAGAAGCATACTCGCTTCCCTCGGCCCCTACATGGTTTCACGCTGGTTGAACTACTCGTCGTCATCGCCATCATTGGTGTGCTGATCGCGCTGCTTCTGCCGGCCGTGCAATCGGCACGCGAAGCGGCCCGGCGGATGGAGTGCGGCAATCACCTCAAACAGCTCGCCTTGGCCCTGCACAGTTACCACCGCAGTGCCGGATTCTTTCCCCCCGGCGCCGTTATCGCTACTGATTTGGGTAGCAAGCCGAAGGGCGGCCGGTACGACGCGTGGAACGAAGCAGAAAACGGCGGGCAGGGGACGAGTTGGATCCTGCAGGTCCTTCCATTCATGGAGTATCAGACACTCTACGATAAATGGGACTTCCGGCGGAATGTCAAGGGCAACGCCCCGTGGGCGCAGACAGATATTCCCACGTTGTATTGCCCCAGCCGACGGCGACAGGTGCGTCCCGAAGACCGCGAACTCATGTTCCTGGGTTGGACACGAGGAGGCACCGACTATGGAGGATGCGCGGGACGCTACAACGTGTTCTTTAATCACTGTCGCCATGAGTTGAATTACACGCGCGATACCTGGATCATGAAAGCCGGAGTCCTGAACGCCAACGGTCCAACGAGAATCGCGCAGATCCTGGATGGCACCTCGCACACACTGATGCTGGGCGAAGTGCAGCGGATCAAACCGCCTCCTGGTTGGACCGAAACGCGTCCCAATTGCGTGTTGTTGAGTCACGATGGGTGGGCATTGGCCGGCACGAGCACCATCTTCGCCACCAATACGCCACCGGAGACCGATGGCGACAACTACCAGCCCGGAGGATTCAACAACGGTTTTTTTGAATCGGCCGGCGGAGAACATCCGGGCGGCGCGATGTTTTCTTTGAGTGACGGATCGGTGCACTTTCTCAGCGAAAACATGGACTCCCACCTGTTTGCGGCACTCGGAAGCCGGGAAGGTGGTGAAATCGCCCGGGCCACGCAGCCGTAGCTGCCCGTCCGCGCTGGCCGTCGCGTACCGGGCAAAGGACAGGACATTGTTTACGATTTCGCGGATGCGGCTGGGACTCCACCTGGCGTTACTCGTCGCCGCACTGCCAATCCCGCTGGCCGGGTGCACGCGAAACGACCGGCCCGCGCTGGCATCGGTTCATGGCAAGGTAACATTGCAGGGCCGTCCCCTGCCGGGCGCATCCATCGTATTTCAGCCAGACGACGGAAAGAGTTCGCACGCGGTGACCGATGAACAGGGTCGTTACGAACTGGTGTATCTTCCCGGCGCCAATGGCGCCGTGATCGGCCGGCACCGCGTGACGATTACGACGGCCACCGAGGAAGCCCCGGACGAACGATTGCCGGCACGGTATCATCGCGAATCGGAGCTGATCCGCGAGGTGACGTCGGGTGACAACCCGATCGACTTCGACTTGCAGCCGTCGCGTTGAAAAAAATGTTGCCGGCGCCGCACCGTATGGACTTCAAAACGTCACGGCGTCTGTCCACGATTGGCCTCTCTCATGTTGATCAGCCAGCCGGCATAGCGACGGCCATCGATGTCGCTGCATGCGCTAGCACCGCTTGAAGGTCCATAAAACGCCGGATTGATCTTGTTCCGATTTGCCGCATCGCGCACATTTTCGGGTCCACGCACGAGGGGCTTGGGAGCCGCTCGCCGATTCTTCAGGGAAGAGAACGTGCGGCAGGACGCTGCGTGCAGGCCCTTCCACGGCTATCTGGAGCGATGCACGATCGACCGGAACGCGGGAAGAGCATTTCATTATTGACTGCGCGGACAATGAACCCTGGGGCCCACCTGCCACAGCCCGCTTTTGCAGGCTTCCGTTGGCCGCCCGGGGTCCGTTCGTAGCGCAGCGGTGCCTAATTCTGTTTGCTGCTCGCCGTCAGTGGTGAGGCAGCGCGGAGACCATGCATGCTCGTCCTGTCTCGTAACGAAATGGAAAAGGTCCTTTTCCCGACACTCGGTATCTCCGTGGAAGTCTTGCGGATTCGGGGAAGAACGGCCCGATTGGGAATCGATGCTCCGGCAGAAATTCCGGTGCTGCGTCACGAACTCGCCGGTCGCCGGACAGTGGAATTGACGCCGGACGGGCGTGCTGTCAGAGACCAACTGGGCAGCCTCACGCGTGCGGTCCGCCAATGTCTGGATCGCGCCACGGAAACGCTCAATCGGTTGCACGAGAAATTGGATGAGGGTGCAGTGCCGGCGGCGCAACAGATTGTTTTGCGTCTGTTTCGTGACTTACAGGCGCTTGAGACCAGCGCGAATCGTGCCGTGGAATGGTCGTCGTCGGCAAAGGCCCTCCAGGTGCTGCTCGTCGAGGACTCCGAGATGGAACGCAAGCTGCTCGCCAGCGTCCTTGAATTGAGCGGACTTGCTGTCACCACGGCAATGGACGGCCAGGATGCGTTGGAGTTTCTCTCTTTACACGCCAAACCGGATGCCGTGCTTCTCGACATGGTCATGCCGCGATGCGACGGACCAAACTTCGTCCGCCAAGTACGTTCAAACCCGAAGATGAAAGACCTGAAAATTTTTGCGGTCAGTGGGACGGCGCCGAGCACGTTGGGGCTTGCGACCGGACGCGGCGGTATTGACGGTTGGTTTCCCAAGCCATTTGATCCGGCGGAACTGGTCAGCGCCCTTGACGAACAACTGAGCATCTGCAGCATGCGGTAGCCGCAACGCCGGTTTCCCGAGGCCGCCATGTGCCACCACCTCGGCACGGTCGAACAATTTGCCGCCAGCGGCCTGCATCAACGCACCCACTACATGCTAGCTCAAAACCACGCTCGCATCCGTCCCGCCAACTCGTTACTCGAACTGACGTCTTGCCGCAACAACAATCCGAAACGGCACAACTGTTCTTTCCCATCCGAATCTGTCATTTGTTATGGCGAAAGAAGTGAAAGAAGTATTGACGTACTGAAGTCCCGCCCGTACATTCGCGAATCAGTCGAACGGATTCGACTTGAGTGATCAGGCGCGTCAGCATCGCAGGACGTGGGCTGTCGGCCAATCACAAACCCCGCTTGTGCAGTCTCGGCATGAGCGGGGTTTGTTTTTTGCATGGAAGCGAGTTCAATCCTGCACATTTCCACACATCACCCAGGTCGGTACGCGACCGGTTGCATACGTTGCAAAGCGATCGAGCTTTCCGGATTGGTCGTCGATGCGATAGGCGACCATTGTCGATGATCGTTGGCCGGCCGCGAAAACGAAACGGCCGGACATGTCGATGCAGAAGGAACGCGGAAAGTGCGCGGTTGGGAAATGCCCTATCGGCGCCATCATGCCGCTCTCGGCGTCCAGCGAAAACCCGGCCAGCGTGTCACGAGGGCCTTCCGACGCGTCGCGCTGCTCAAGATCACGATTGGATACGTACACGTAGCGTGCATCCGGGGTCATATGAATGTCCGCCGCGGCGCTGCCACCCGAGTAATCGGCGGGCAAGGTAGACAGCGTCTGCAATTGCGTCAGCGTTCCCGAATCGGCATCGAAACTCCAGGCGGTGATCCCGCCCCCCTTCTCGTTTGATGTGTAGGCCACATCCAAGCGAGGGTGAAAAACAATGTGGCGTGGCTCGTGATACAAATGGCCCGGCTCGGGACCGCTCACGAACGGCGGATCATTGGGCATCAGACGCCCCGTCCCGCCATCGAGCCGGTATTGGTAGACTTTGTTCGGCGACGTGTGCGGCACGAATACGTACTGGCCTGACGGATCCGTTTCGACGCAGTGCGCCGTTTTCTCCGTTTGGCTGTGGTCGAGCAATTCGTCAGTGCAAACGCCATCAACGATCCGCCAAACTGTGACGCCTCCGGCGCCGTAGTGCGCGGCGAAAAGATAGCGCCCTTGATGGTCCGTCTGGATGTACGGCGACCGACTGGTGATGACCGCGGTGGCCAGCAGGGATAAGGATCCATTTGTATTTCTTTTCAGCGTGGCCACGCCGGCCTGGTCCTGCTGTAGTCCAGTCAGGGCGGCATAAACTCGCGACGCGTCGGGTGAAAACGCCAGCGGGCCGGGATTTCCCGGCAAGTCCGTCTGGAATTTCTTTGTCAGCACACCCGTGTCCGGTTGCACCTCATAGGCAACGATCGACTTATCCTGGTTGGCGGCAAGGTAAAGGAGTTGCCCTCCGTACGCCTGGGCATTGATTACCACCAACACGGCCAACCACACGATGCCCCATTGTCTGATGTTCATGGCTCTCTGGTCTCCACTCGATGTCGACTGCATGGGCCGGGGACGCGGCTGACGGTCTTCGCGAACCGTCTCCGCTCCTGGCGTCAGGCCAAACTGCCTTGATTCTGCAATATGTATTTTCGGATCGATACCCCCCGGCCTGCCAAGGGGCGGATCCCCCCGCCGCCAACCGCGGTCCGGCAAAGCCTGTGCTGCGTCGCGCGGTCGCGCGCGCTCCGGTGGCACCCGCCCACGCGGCAAGTCCATGGCTGCGTTGTTGTTAATTCGCCATGAGTGTTTGCAGGCAGGTTGAACCACGGTTATGCTTGGAACGGGCCGCGGGAAGCAGCGGATCATCGGACGGGCGCACGGAAAGTCGCGCGGATGGTCGCTATCGTACGCGGCGCCGTCCTTGCCGGCCACCAACACGAAAGAAAAAGATGCATCCGAATCACCTGGCGAAAAGAATGGGCGGAGTATGTTGCGCGCTCACCGTACTTGTGTTCCTGTCAGCAGGTCGACACGGGGGGCCCGCCCGTGCCGACGAAACGGATCCGGGTCGTCCCTTGCCGATCATATTCGACACCGACATCGGTAACGATGTCGATGATGCCCTGGCCCTGGGTGTGATTCATGCACTAGAGGATCGAGGCGAATGCCGGTTGCTGGCCGTCACGATAACCAAGGATCATGCATTGAGTGCGTCGTTTGTCGATGCCGTGAATACGTTCTACGGCCGCGGGGAAATTCCGGTCGGCATCGTTCGAGACGGGCCGACGCCGGGCGAAAGCCGCTTTACAGGCCTGAGCCGGCAGCGCGATGACGGCAAGCTGCGTTATCCCCACGACCTGGACGATGCTTCGGAGATTCCCGAGGCAACGGACGTGCTGCGTCAGATTTTGTCTTCGCAGCCCGACGGTTCGGTCGCCATCATCCAGGTGGGGTTCTCGACAAACCTGGCGAGGCTGTTGGATTCCGACCCCGACGAACATTCACCGCTCAACGGACGCGACCTCGCCCGCCAGAAAGTGCGTTTTTTGTCCGCGATGGCCGGTGCCTTCGAGTTGATTCAGGGCCGTCCCCACGGCGAATACAATATCGTCAAAGATCTCCCCGCCGCGCAGCGTCTCGCGAGGGATTGGCCCACATCGATTATATACAGCGGTTACGAGACCGGCCTGGCAATTCGCTTCCCCGCGGCGTGCGTAGAGAATGATTTTGGGTACACAACGCATCATCCGCTTGCGGAAGCATACCAGGCCTACAACCCCACGCCTCACGAGCGACCAACGTGGGACTTGACCAGCGTGCTGTGGGCGGTTCGGCCACGGCGCGGATACTTCGACCTGTCCCCGCCGGGCCGCGTACGCATTGACGACGACGGTCGCACACGTTTCGAACCCGAAAAAACCGGAAGGCACCGCTATCTCATCGCCGACAGAATGCAGGCCATCCGCGTGCGGGAAGCTCTGGCATTGCTGGCCAGCCAGCCACCTGGGACATTTCAGCAGCGCCGCTAACAAAACCGCCGGTCCGTCTGCACACGCGCGTTTTAGGTAATGCATCCCCGAGATCTTATTGAGGCCTGTTATCCAGGCCGTCGCTTCCGCCACGGCTGCTGACTGGACGGATCACCCGGTTGATTAGCGCCGGTCGACCGGGGCATCTTCTCCGTGATCAAGTGGTACCCTTCGCCGCAGGGTGCTTTCGATCAGCTGGTAGAGGGACTCGAGTTCGCTCCGTCGTTCGATCGCGTGTTCGCGATGGAGCACTTCGCCGACTTGCACATCCGTCACGCCCAACGATTGAAGCACCGCCCGCGCGTCGCACCACGCGGGCAACCACGTCATGATCTTCTTGAACCGTTCGATGCCGCCCGCCAATTCCATGAAGTAGTCAAAATTCAGAATGAAGTAGACGTGGTCCTGAAAAGGGGAAGGACGGTCAACAAGGCCCGTCTCGTCGAATACAAAATGACCCGGTTTCGGTTGCCATTGCAATCCGAGATCACGCAGATGTCTCGCCAGTTCAATTTCGGTTTCGCGGAATTGCATGCCACCCCTCCCTCGTTTGACGTGGCCTGTGGCGCCGCCATGCGGATGGCTCCGGCGCCGTTGTCATTTCGTTATCATATGTCAGAGTCAAGGCCGCTTAAACCTACTCGAGACAGGTTCGTCCCATGCGTTGGCCACTGGTTGTTCTGTTCGGTTGTATCCTTATCGCGATGCTCGTAGTAACCACCGTGGCATCGCTTGACCGCAGTATTCTGGCGGTCGGATCCGAATTGACCTCGGACCCGTGGTTTCTGGCCACGCTGTTCGACGCGTACTTTGGGTTTCTCACATTCTACGTGTGGGTGGCCTACAAGGAACCGGGCATGTTCCGCAAGACGCTGTGGTTCGTCCTGATCATGGCTTCGGGAAACATTGCCATGTCCTTATACATGCTCATTCAATTGGTGCCCATGGAAGGTAAGCTGGATTGGCGCGAACTGCTGCTGCGGCGCAGCCCATAGGACGTGTACTGTCTACAGGTGATCGTTTTCGACGGCGGCCTGGCAATCGGGACACCAGTAGGTCGATCTTGCCAGATCGCCCTGCCGGCGCATGCAAATCGACGCGCCGCAGACCAGGCAGGGCTCGTCGCTGCGGTTGTAGACCCACAGACGCCGGCCGTCCGCGGCAAACCGGGTGCGGCGGGGATACCCGCCCAGGTTCCGCTGCATGAGTCGTCGCGCGGTCTTGACGATCGATGCGACCTGGACATCCGAAAGCCGGCCGACGGACAAGAACGGGTTGCACCGAACGACAAACAGCGTTTCCGACTTGTACACGTTCCCTATTCCCGACAGGATAGTTTGATTCATCAGCGCTTCGCCGATCGGCGTGACGTCATGAATGCGAAAACGCCGAGTCACGACTTCGCAGTCAAGTTCCCGTGTCAGAAGATCAGGACCCAGACGCTGTAGATAAGGGTGCCGGCGCAAGGCGGTGGCCGTCAGCAACTCGAGGGTTTTCGGGCTGAAACACACCGCGACGGTCTCGCGTTTCCGATCGAGAGAAGGAGTGGCTCGGTTCGCCAAGTCTCGATCCGGATCCGGGAGGGCCGAAGCGGCCCGGATGACGAGCGCCGCACGGCGTTGCGGCTTCTGCCACCGCTGACCGTCCGCGTACATGTGCCACGAGCCGGTCATCCCCATGTGTGAGTGAACTGTTCGGCCATCGTCGAGATGCATCAGCAGATGCTTGCCCCGGGCCTCCACAGAACAAACGATATGCCCCACCAGCGAGTCGGCGTCCAGATCGGGCAGACGCGATTCGGCGCGGATGACGGTATGTCCCTGGAGATCACGGCGAAGCCGCGCCGCCGTTCGGAAAATGGTGTCGCCTTCAGGCATGGTGGACGACCGTCTAAGCGGGGATCCGCCGGTGCAGCAATCCGCGGCTCGTCACAACGAAACCGGCTTCCTGCAGGTGCTCGGCAAGTTGCGAATCGCAGGCCGGCTGACCGTCGATCTTGCCCAGGAAGACCGGTCGCTGCGCAGAGGCCTGGCTCTTCAGTGTGGCTACCAGGGCCGCCAGCGCCTGCGACCGCTCAGGCTCGTCGAGCGGCGGGAACGTGAGCAACTGCTGTCCCGTACGACTGACATAGCCGATCAGTTGCCCGCCATACAGGATGACGCACGCCCCGGCCGTGCGCGCGGGCCGCAAACCGGCAACACTTGTCGCCTTCGGCCAGGCCAGCGCCGATCCATACGGATTGGCGGGATCCGTGGCCGCCAACATGCAAACCTCTTTGTCGCTGTCCGCCACGCTTTGGCAGTCCCGTAAGCGGTCCTCCGCGCCGGGCAACGCGAACTGCGAGGCGCCGAGGCCATCAATGAAATAGCCGCGCCGCACGCGCCCCGCATCTTCCAGCGAGTTGAACACGGGGTACAGCCCGGCGAATCCTCCTTGGATCCCTTCTCGAGATACCTGTTCGCGGGTCACGACGCCGTAGCGGTCCAAGAGCTGCCTTGCCACGGCCATCTGCCGCTCCGTGACCGTGGCTCGATCGTGAGCGGGCAACTCCACAAGCGACCACCGGCCTTCGGAACCGGGGTTGCCGGACACGCGTCGTGAACGAAATCGCCGCCAACGGCGCCGCGGGCCGCGCCTCCGCGAAATGGACCGTTCGCGCAAAGCCCTGAGCGGTGCGAGGGTGTCGTTTGTCAGTTCGCCGTTCCAGACAAGATCCCACAGCACCGCCAGCAGGTCCCCGCGAAACATGCCTGTCGCGCGGAGCATATCATCAAAAAAAAGAGCGCCGCGGGCATCGAGGAGTTGTCGTACGGACTCGGCCTGCGAATGTTCCAGTGGTGTTGTCGCCGGCAGCAGCAGCTTCAGGTGGTCCGTGAGATAGAGTGCAATGCGGCCGTCCCAGGAACCAAGACGCTCCACGCCGCGCCAAACGATCTCGCCCGCCGCGCAGAGTTCATCAAGATCGCTTGGTCGGTACGCGTCAACCCGTCCGGGCAGGACGCGGTCTTCCAGATCGGAGACAGCAATGGCCGCACCCTGGAGTTGCTCGACGACGTCCAGCAGACCGTCCAAGCCTTTTCGCGGACGGTGCAGCCCCTGCCACCGAGGCAGGAAGCGCCCCAAGGTCTCGGGGTCGACCGGTTCGACGTCCTGCCGCAAACGGGCGATGGAGCGTCGCTTGAGCTTGCGCAGCACCTGCCGGTCGCACCACTCGCGGCCGTGCCCACCGGGCAGAAACTCCCCTTCCAATAACCGGCCGTCCGCAACGAGTTGGTCCAGGACCCGTTGAATGGGATTCAGGGCCGTGCCCAGCCGGCCCGCCACATCCTGAGCTGCAAACGGCACGTGGGTGCGCGCATATCGCGACACGAGGTCCCGCCAGGGATCGGGAACGCTTTCCAGCAACGCGTGTGGCAATCCCGGCGGCGGGACAACGCCCAGTGCGTCTCGGTACCGTGCGGCGTCCTCTGCCGCGATAAAACGAATCTCCGACGCGATCGACGCTTTTATGATCCGGCGCTGACGTTGCAATTCGTCCAGCCATTCGTCCACCTTCGTGAGCGGGACACGATGGGCGGACTCTGCATCGTCGCCTGCCGGCACGTGAGGCGCGTTCGCTTCGGCATTATGTAAAGCAGGGACGCCACGCGTATGGATTTCGTCGCGGCTGAGATCTCCAAGTTGCAGAAGCAGGTCGTGCAGTTCGTCCGCGTCGCGCATCGGGAACCGGCCGTCCAGACGTTGAAGTTCCATCGCCAACGCGTCGACAACGTCCGCGTCGATCAATTCGCGGAGCCCCACGTCGCCCAGCAGTTCTTGAAGCTGGCTGTGGTCCAGCGCGAGCGTCGCGGCGCGGCGTTCCGCCAGCGGGGCATCGCCGTCGTAGATGAAATTGCCGACATAGCTGAACATCAACGAAGAAGCGAATGGGGAAGCGGACGACGTCTCCACCTGGCGGACGCAGACCGCCCGCTGCTCGATGTCCCGCAAGATGCGTTTCAAACCCGCGATGTCGAAAACGTCGCGCAGGCACTCACGATAGGTTTCCAGCAGAATTGGAAAATCGGGATAGCGCGACGCCACGGACAGCAGATCCGCGGCGCGGCGGCGCTGCAGCCAGAGGGGCGTGCGTCTGCCGGGCTGTCGTCGGGGCAGCAACAGCGCGCGGGCCGCGTTTTCCCGAAATCGCGCGGCGAAAAGCGCCGTGGAGGCGAGTTGTCTGGTCACCAGCTCGTCGATGTCCGCGCTGGCCGGCAGGAACCATTCCAGCGGAGGCAGCACATCGGATTGCGGCAGCCGAAACATGATGCCGTCATCGGTCCACATCAGATCCGGGCTGTCCGCAAACTCTTCGCCGATGCGCGCTGCTACCGCCGTGGCCCAGGGGGCGTGCACACGGGCGCCGAACGGCGTCAGGACGGCGACGCGCCAGTCGCCGATCTCGTCCACGAAACACTCCATCACCACCGTCTTGTCATTGGGCGCTTCTCCCGTCGCTTCCTGTTGTTCGTGGAGATAGCTCATCAGGTTCCGCGCCGCGCGTCGTTCGAGCGCGTGTTTTTCGATCAATTCCGATACCGCCACGTCGGGCGCCATGCCGAGCAGCCGACGGGTCAGCTCGCCAATGGCCTTGCCGAATTCCAGCGGGCGTCCGACCCCGTCGCCCCGCCAGAAGGGCATCCGTCCGGGCTCTCCGGGCGCGGGTTGCACCAGGACGCGATCGCCGGTAATCTCAACCACCCGCCAAGACGAGGCGCCCAGCAGGAACACGTCGCCCGCGCGTGTTTCGAAGACCATTTCCTCGTCCAGTTCACCCACGCGCCGCCCCGCTCCGCCGGATGCGGATCGACTTCCGGCTGTTCCCATCGGCGGCTCCGGCCCTCGCTGGACCGGGCGCGAGTCGGAGCCATCGGCCAGGAACACTCCGTACAACCCGCGATCGGGTATCGTTCCGGCATTCAAGACGGCCAGCCGCTGACTGCCCCGTCTGGGCGACACCGTGCCTGCCAGTCGATCCCACGTCAGCCGCGGGCGCAACTCGGCAAATTCGTCGGAAGGATACCGTCCGGCGAGCAGATCCAGCACCTTCTCGAATGGCGTTCGCGCAAGCTCCATGAAGGGGGCCGCGCCGCGAACGGTGGCCAACACTTCGTCGACGGCCATGGGACCCATGGCCACCATCGCTACGATTTGCTGGGCCAAGACGTCCAGCGGATTGCGCGGATAGAAAGTTTCTTCAACCTCGCCACGCATCATGCGTCCCGCGGCGGCGCTGCACGCCAGCAGGTCGCCGCGAAACTTTGGAAACACGATTCCCTTGGAGATCGCGTCGATGTGGTGGCCCGACCGGCCGATCCGCTGGATACCGGAGGCAATCGACGGCGGCGCCTCGATCTGGATCACCAGATCGACGGCCCCCATATCGATTCCCAGCTCCAGCGAGGACGTAGCAATGATGGCCGGCAGTTGCCCCCGTTTCAGCCGATCTTCGATCTGCAAGCGCTTTTCGCGAGCCACGGAGCCGTGGTGCGCCAGCGCCAGTTCTTCATCCGCCAGTTCGTTCACCGAGGCCGCCAGCCGCTCTGCCAGTCGGCGACTGTTGACGAAGATCATGGTGGACCGATGCGCTCGAATCAATTCGATCAGCCGCGGGTGAATCGACGGCCAGATGGACGGCCGCGAAGGGCCCGCAGCGGCGGGGCCGGTATCCGCCTGCTGTTCCGCCAGCCGGGCCATATCCTCGACTGGCACTTCGATGCGCACGTCGAGCGGCCGGTTGCGACCCGCCTGGATGGTGGTCACGGTCCGCGGCACGGGCAGCGGTTCCGGATCCGTTGTTACGCGTGCGCCGCCCAACAGCCGGGAGATTTCTTGCAAGGGGCGCTGAGTGGCCGACAACCCGATTCGCTGCATTGCCGGAGCCTCGCCGTTGTGCAAACGGCGGAGGCGCTCCAGGCGCTCCAGAGAAACAAACAGATGTGCGCCTCGCTTATTGCCCACGACGGAATGGATTTCGTCGATGATCACCGTATCGACGTCGACCAGCGTCTGGCGGGCACGTGACGTCAGAATGAGATACAGCGATTCCGGCGTGGTGATGAGGATATCGGGTGGATGCCGCAACAGGCGGGCGCGTTGCTGCATGGGCGTATCGCCCGACCGCACCGCGACGTCAGGCACGCGATGGGCCTCGCCCCGACGTTCGGCCACTGCACGCACACCGGCAATCGGCGCGCGCAGATTCCGCTCTACGTCCACGCCCAGCGCTTTCAGGGGCGAGATATATAACACACCGACTCGAGATGGCGCTTCGGTCGTCGCGGACCCGGCGGGGCCGGCGAACATGATGCGGTCGATGGCAATCAAAAACGCCGCCAGCGTCTTGCCCGAGCCCGTGGGGGCCAGCAACAACGTGTTGTCTCCGGCCGCTATGGCCGGCCAGGCCTTCGCCTGGGCGGGTGTGGGCCTATCAAAAACCTGTCCAAACCACTCCGCCACCACGGGGTGAAAATGTTCGAGTCCCGTTCGATCGATCTGCAAATCGCGCGACATCACGACCGCTTGTTCTTGTCCGTGGAAAGCGACGCCGCATCCGCCCCGCGGATCAGGCCAGCAAGCCCCTCACGACGTGGGCCGGCTCCACACCCGTCAGGCGATGCTCAAGTCCCTGAAACTCGAACGTCAGGCGGTCATGGTCGATGCCCAGCAGATGCAAAATCGTGGCGTTCAGGTCGCGGATGTGGACGCCGTCTTCCACGACGTTGTAAGAAAAATCATCCGTGCGGCCCCAATCACAGGGCCTGATCCCGCCACCGGCCAACCAGATCGAAAAGCATCGTCCGTGGTGATCGCGCCCGGCGCGGGGACTGCCCATTTCGCCCTGGCTATAGGTCGTTCGCCCGAATTCTCCGCCCCAGATGACCAACGTATCGTTGAGCAGTCCTCGCCGGGCGAGATCCATCACCAGCGCCGCGGACGCCTGATCGGTATCGCGACATTGTTTGGGCAGTTGTTCGGCGATGGCAATGTGTTGGTCCCACCCCCGGTGAAACAATTGCACGAACCGCACGCCGCGCTCGACCATACGCCTCGCCATGAGGCAATTGGCCGCGAATGTGCCGGGCCGTCGCGAATCGGGACCGTACAGATCGAAGGTACTGTCGGGTTCGTCGCTGACGTCCGCCAGCTCCGGCACGGACGTCTGCATGCGGAAGGCCATCTCGTATGCCGAGACACGCGCTTCGATCTCCGGGTCGCCGGTATCCGCCAGATGGCGCCGATTCATCTCCGCCAGGGCATCGAGCAATTGTCGGCGGCGGTGCCGTGAGATACCCGGCGGGTTTGCCATGTAAAGTACGGGGCTGGCTCCCGGTCGAAGCTTGACACCTTGATGCTTCGACGGAAGATAGCCGCTGCCCCACAGGCGGGCGAAGAGCGGCTGGCCCGGGTTCTTTCCCGTGCCTTGAGAGATCATCACGATATACGCTGGGAGATTCTCGTTGATGCTGCCCAAACCGTAACTCAACCACGACCCCAGGCTGGCGTGCCCAATCTGCTGGGAGCCGGTGTTGATGTACGTAATGGCCGGATCGTGATTAATCGCCTCCGTATTGACGGATTTCACGATCGCTATCTGGTCGGCGATCTTCTGCGTGTGAGTCAACTGGTCGCTGATCCAGGTTCCGCGCTCCCCGCACTGCCTTAACGGCCAGAATGGAGCGACGATGGGAAAACTACTCTGCCCGGCGGTCATCCCCGTGACGCGCTGATCGCCTCGCACGCTCTGCGGCAATTCCGAACCGTGCAGCCGTTTCATGACGGGTTTGTAGTCGAACAGATCCACGTGTGAAGGCCCGCCCGACTGAAACAGATAAATCACGTTCTTGGCACGCGGCTGAAAGTGAGGCAAACCGGGCAGGCCGAACTCCCGTAAATGCCCGCTGCGCGCCGCTGCGTCCGCGGACGTGCCGCGTGTCAGATCGGTAAACAACAGCGTGGCCAAGGCCGCTCGCCCCAACCCCAGGCCCGTGCTGCCGAGCATCGCACGCCGTGTAACTTGCGCGAGTGTCCGATCCGAATGATTCACGGCCGTCATTCCCTGGTGATCGTTTCGCTCAAATTGAGCAACAAACTGGCAACTTGCATCCAGGCAGCATGTTCGACGGGATCCACCTCCGCGGCACACGGTGTTTCGCCCACCGAGAGCGCCACCAACGCCGAAGCGCGCTGTCGCAGAAAGTCCTCGCGCGCGCCGTTCAGCGCGGTTCGCATCACGGCCAGCTCCTCCGACGTCGGCTGCCGGCTCAACACCGAAACGAACGCGTAAGCCAGACGTGCTTCCGGGTCGGAGGGCCCTTCTCGGAGCACACGTTCGGCCAGTGCGCGCGCGGCTTCCACGAACTGTGGATCGTTCAACAACACGAGCGCCTGCAAAGGCGTATTCGTCGCGGAGCGTTGCATCGTGCAGATTTCGCGCGTCGGCGCGTCGAAAGCGACCATGGCCGGCGGCGGTACCGTTCTCTTCCAATAGGTGTACAGACTGCGACGATACAGCGATTCACCGTGGTCCTGCACAAAAACCTGTGCCGTAGCGAGCGTGCTTCCGAAGTGACTGATTTCCTTCCATAACCCAGGCGGCTGGTACGGCTTGACGCTCGGCCCGCCGACACGGCAAATCAGCAATCCACTCACTTTCAACGCCAGGTCGCGAATCAACTCGGCCGGGAGCCGGAAACGAGGACCCCGGGCGAGCAACCGGTTGTTGGGATCCCGTTTCAACATTTCGGGAGATGTCCGCGACGACTGGCGATACGTCGCCGACATGACGATCATCTTCACCAGCCGCTTCACGTTCCAACCGTTATCCGCAAAGTCGACCGCCAGCCAGTCGAGCAGATCCGGGTGGGTGGGCTGGGCACCTTGCGTGCCGAAGTCGCTGGACGAGGAGACGATGCCGGCCCCAAACAAGAGCTGCCACACGCGGTTCACCGCGACGCGGGCCGTGAGCGGGTGGGCAGGCTCGGTCAGCCAGTACGCCAGGCCGAGCCGGTTGGCAGGCCAGTCCGACTGCAGCTGCGGCAGAAAAGCCGGCACGCCGGGGTCGACCGCTTCGGCCGGCCGATCGTACTGGCCCCGTTCCAGTACAAACGTCTGGCGGGGTTGCCCTGCGGTATCCATCACCATCGCCGGATGTGGTTCGGTCAGATGGCCAAGTCGGTTCCGCACATTCTCAGTCCGATACCGCAGTGCCGACATTTCATCGCTGGTCGCGGCGAAGTATTCGTGGATGCGACGGAGTTGTTCGTCGGTCCGGTTCGCCGGATCGACCGCGAGAATCTCCTGCACTTCGGTCGGGACATTCGTGTCGGTATCGTTGCCCGTCATGGCATACAGACGAAATCGCCGAGGCATCAGATGCTCGCCGCGGGGATAGCCTCCTCCCAGGAACGTGAGCGTTGCCGTCAGGTAAGGCCGCGTCTGTGTGTCGATCGGCTCGTCGAACGTAAACGTAATGTGCTGGGGGGTGTTGTTGTCGGGGTGAGGCGACCAGCCGTTGTGGGAGCGTTCGTCGAGGCAATCCTGGGGCGGGTAGTCGGCATGGGACGCGCTGGCCGTGACCCGCCGAATGGGAAGAATGTTGTAAAGATCGGTTTGATCGGCAGGAATCTCCGTAGCCGAGACGGACATCCCCGTCAGGACAAAACTGCCTTCCAGTGCCTTGCCGTAGCCAATCGGATCGTCCGACTGGTCGGGCGCATGAAGAAATTCGATGCGGAAGCCCGTGATCCGAGGCACATCGACACGCATCGAAATCTGAGGGAAGTGGCCGCTCGCGTCAGGGCTGACCAGCACGTAACCCCCGGAATTGATCGCGAACACGCCGCTGGCGTTGGGAGTGGAAACCTTCAAGACCTCGACTGGGAAAAGCTCGTGATCGCGCCCTCGTTCGGCCAGTTCTCGCCGCAGGCGGGCTTCCCACGCGGCCTGGCCGGTATGCGGCGCTCGAAGCTGCTGTTTTAATCGCGCGAGTTCCTGGCGTGTCTGCGCGATTTCCTCGTCGCTGGCCAGTGGGCTTCTGGCTTCAATTGACGGGCGAGCGTTAACCCCATTGTCTCCGTCCAGTCCGCGGTCGCTCAACGTATTGAAGAATGCATAAAAGCGATAATATTCTCGTTGGCTGATTGGATCGTATTTATGCTCGTGGCATTGGGCACATCCGATCGTCAACCCCAGAAACACCTCTCCCGTGGTCTTGACGCGATCGACGCAGTAGTTGGCCAGATTCTCTTCGGGTATGGTGCCTCCTTCGTGCGTGATCATGTGGTTGCGATTGAATCCCGTCGCCACGCGTTGCTGCACCGTTGCATCGGGCAGAAGATCGCCGGCAAGCTGTTCGACCACAAACTGGTTGAAGGGCATATTGCGGTTGTAGGCAGCGATCACCCAGTCGCGCCACAACCACATATGACGGCCGCCGTCGATCGAATAACCGTTGGTGTCGGCATAGCGGGCCTGGTCGAGCCACGCAATCGCCATCCGCTCGCCGTAATGCCGGCAACGCAGCAGGCGATCGACAAGTCGTTCGTACGCTTTGGGCGATGGGTCATCTACAAACTGCTCGACCTCCTCGATCGAAGGCGGAAGGCCAGTCAGGTCGAGAAACAGTCGCCGGACCAGCGTCCTCCGGTCTGCCTCCGGGGAAGGCCGCAGGCCGGCCGCGTCGAGTCTTGACAGCACGAAATGGTCGACCGTATTGCGTGGCCAGTCGCCGTCGCTGACCTCCGGCAGATCGGGCGACCGCGGAGGAACAAACGACCAGTGTTCCTGCCACGGGGCTCCCGATGCGATCCAGCGCCGCAGTTGCTCGATCTCGTTATCGGACAGAGTCATTCCCGAATCGGGCGGCGGCATCCGAACGTCGTCATCATCGGCGCGAATCCGCTCGTAGAGCGCGCTTTGCTCCGGATCGCCCGGAACCACGGCTGCGTAACCGCCGAGATCCGCGGTAGCCCCTTCCTGTGTGTCCAGTCTCAAGTCCGCCTCGCGGGACTCTTCATCCGGTCCGTGACACTGGAAACACTTGTCTGCCAGGATGGGCCGTATGACACGGGCAAACGCGGCGGGTTGTTCGTCGTCGCCTGCTTCTGCCTTCACACGCGGCGGCAGCGGCCCGCCTCCCAGAATCAACAAGACGAGCAAAGCTGCACGCAGACCGCACGCACGCTGGCGTGCCGTGTATTTGCCGCGGTATCCTGCCGACGCGCGCCGTGCCAAATGGACACGCTCGAAGAACGTCGTGCTGGTGCCGAGTATCAAAAGGGCCTTACTGCTGAACATCGTCGTTCTCCTTCAATCCGCCAAATTCCGCCTCCAAGGCTACGCGGATCACCGCATCTCATGACGCGTGGACGGCGGCCCGCAACGGGTCCGTCTCGTCATTATATCCGGTTTCTCATCCACAACAGCCGGCAGCGTCACGGCGGTCGCACGTCGGCACGGCGGGCATCAAGCGACCGGGCGTGGGGGTTGGATGGGGTACGCGGCATACCTCAGTTACCCGCATCGGCGGGGACTTCGTAGCTGTACAGATGCGACTGGCTCGCAAAATATATTCGCCCATTGAGAAAATCGCCGCCCGGCCCGACGGGCACTGGCGACCTAGCCAGTAACGAAATCTGGAATGTCTCGGGGTCGACGCGGGCAATGCCCTTGCGGAACAGCATGTAAACCGTTCCCCGCGGGTCGCGGACAAAGACCCGGGGACCTTGCTGCGAATTGGTGCGCCCCAACTCGGCGGCCGTATCCTGTTGGGCAACCACCCGGCGCTGCTCCGGGTCGAACACAAAAAACCGGTGATAGTCGGCCACACCGTACACCAGACCGTTGGAGCCGGGACACGTGTCTACGTACGTCTGGACGCCGGTCAAAACCGGTTCATGCCAGTCAATCTCCTGCGTGTCGATATCGAAGAGGTAGAGTTCCGCCTCGCGCGCTTTCTTCTCGCCGCCCGTACCGGGACTCGTGGTCGAGCCACCGAGTACCTTGCCGCCGGGCACCGACACCAGACTCATCGTGGCTTGATTGGGCAGCAGGTCGGTGTGTTCGAGAAGCGTTTGTTGTCCCGTGTCGCGGTCGTACAGCAGCAGCCCGCCGCCGGTCAGGCCGTACCCGGGTGTCCCGGCCAGGATCACCGTCTTGCCGTCGCTGTGGGCAAGCAGATCATGGGGCCGATTGATCGCGGGATGGCACTCGGTAATGAACCGGGGATTGCTCTGCTGGTTGTCCTTCTCCGTGGCGTTCCACGGGCGGGCCGGATCCCATTCCAGCAGGAATCCGTGCCCGTAGCCTCCCACGAAAAACCGGTCCCCCTGCCGGGCCACGGTGTTCCACTGGCCACGCGTGGGGCGATTCGTCCACGTGTCCCCCTCGGGATCGTAGCGAAAGAAACGCATGGGAAATGTCGTGCCGCCGCAAAGAGATCCGTCGGGAGCGACCGCCAGGCCCATCAAATGGGCCCCTTCGCTCTGGTAGTCAAACTGCCGCTGTCGGACTTCTCCGGTACGGGGATCTTCCACTTCAAGGGTTCGATGCACGAGGTTGCAGGATCGGATCCGCTGTCCGTCGGGAAATGTCCGATGGAACAGGCCCTGACTGCCGGCGATGATCCGCGGCCCGTGGATGTCGGGTGGCGCGTCGAGACGGGTCGCTTCGCCGCGGTACAGTTCGTACCACGTTGCGTTCTGGCCGCCCGAGTGGCCGTAGACCTTGCCGTTCGCGTCGGGGTAAACGACCCCGGATCCGTGAGCGCGTTCATGGTCCGACAGCACGGGTGTGGCCTCGCGCGCGTCCCTGTGCAGCGCAATGATCTGACTGGCCGCGCTGCCGATTCCGAAATAGATCCAGCCCGTATCATCGGCGGCAACCGAACGTGGATACTGCCGCCAGTTTTCATGATGGACGTGGCCGTAGTCGGAAAACTCGCGAGTTGCCGGATTGAACGAAACGACTCCGCTCTGAGGATAGGTTACCGACCAGATCATGCCCTGGTCATCCTCGGTCATGCTCATGGCCATTTGAGGTGCGGTCGCACGATGAAATGTAAACGCTCGCCGAACGGGATCGAATTCGACAAAGTGACTGTTGAAATGCGTGTAGAACTTGTTGTTGCTTGACAGGATCGACGCGTAGGGACAGTCCCCGCCGGGTGGAAACGGCACCGGGAATTGCTGGCTTTTGCCGGTCTCGGCGTCGATCATCAACAACGCGTAGCCTCCGCGATGGTCGAACAGCCAGACAAGCACCACGTTGCGCCCTTCGGCGTCCTCGGTCGCCACAATGCCGCGGTGGTTGCTTACCGGTGTTGCCACGCCATGGTTCAGGAAGCCGTTGCCCAGGTCCTCGGTCTCCGCCTCCGCGACAACGGTCGGAGATGCCACCAGAAGCATAACGATCAAAAGGGCTGGATGAATTCGCCTGCCTTGCATGGATGTGTTCCTTCTGCCAGGAGTCAACAGTGCACGATGCGGCGGAACCGGCCGTCTCCAGGTATCCGCTGCGTGGTTTGGCCGCGATCAGTGAATCATTGTCGCCGATCCTGGGCTTGGCCGGCAAGAACGCCGGCAAGAACGCCGGCAAGAACGTGGAACTCTGCGCACACGTTGTGAGGGGTTATGGAATATCGCCGGCCAGGTCTCTGACGGTGTCTGTCACGCCGGCCACGACACGGGCGAGGGCGGACAGATTGATTTTGTCTACCGTATCCTCGGGAGTGTGGTAATACCGATAACGGAAATTGGCCGTGTCGGTGATCATCAGCGCGGGGTAGCCACAGTACCAGAACGCCGCGTGGTCGGATCGGAAAATGTCCTTCATCCATCGAGGGGCGGCGATCCCTTCCGATGGAAACGATGTCCGACGAAGGCTCCCCACGACGCGGCGGACGAGACGACGCGAACGTACGTTGCCGACCACCGCGACAAAGTTTCCCGTGGTGGGATACAAGTACCGCAGGGCGGCCACGGGATAGCGCTGCGTCGTCGGCGCGTCCAAATAACATCCGATGGTCTCCAGGCAGACCATTCCCACGATCTTTTCGCCGTTCGCCCTGCACCGGCGGGCGTAATTCAAGCTACCCATGGCGTCCGTCATGTAATACGGCGATTCCTCATTGGCGAAGAACGCCAGGCGTACGGTCCGGTCAAAGGCTCGTTGCGCGAAGTCCCGTGCGAGCGCCAGGTTCGCGACAACCGCCGAAGCATTGTCGTTCGCGCCGGGGCTGTACGGCACGGTGTCGTAGTGGGCGCCCACAATGATTATCTCGTGCGGATGGTGGCGGCCGGTGCATTCGACGTCGATATTCCAGACCGTGTTGTCGTCGACGGAGAATTCCTGGCGGTGCGGCCGATGTCCCGAAGCCTCCAACGAAGCTTCGATGAATCTCGCCGCCTCGGCAAGTTGGGCGGATCGCCGAGAAAGGTTGCGCTCTCCAATATCGGCAGCAAGACCAATCAGTTCCTTGTGCATGGCGTTACGGAGGCGTATTTCTGTATCATTAAGCGGTGGAATCGGACCGCGCCATCGCCTGCCGGGCATCCAGAGCATGGTCCTCCAGGCAAGGGCCGCAGCACCCAACAGAAGAACGAGACACGTGACGACATAAAACATGCAGGATCCGCCAGATTCGAGACCATTTTCCGGCGAGCGGTGTCCGCACTACGGGACTCCGGTCGCCCGTTGCTACCGTCCAAGGTCTTCCAACACGCCGCCGCTTCAGCCCCTCCAGCATACAACGCTTGCACAATGCCCGTGACCAGCAAAGAAACGCTCCGCAGGGAGCTGGCCACCGTCGAAGTCGATGACCGATTCAGCGAAGCCATACTGCAGTTTCGTGATGGCAGCCGGCTCTGCTTCTGCCATCGCGTCGGGCAACGGTGGGCCAAAGCCGTGGGCCCCGGGCGGCAGGAGCATCAAACGGGGCACGCAGGCGACCTTCTGGCGGCGATGGTCCTGTTCCGCCTGAACGCCAAACACCTGGATATCCAGTTCCAGGACGGCAGCCGCTGGGATGAACGGCTCCAGAACTTGACGCAACCGGACGCTTACTCCGGATGATTCATGAACCAACCAGCATTTTTCGGAATGTGGGTCCCGCAGGGGAGCACCGTCTATCCCGCCCAAAACACCGCGCGGAATCAGCCGGAACGCGCTAGCGTCCGGTTTGGGCGACGCCTCCAGTAACCGTGGGCTAGCGCCCTTCGGCGGATGAATTATCCGGGTTAGACGGATGCCTTTCCGGACGCGTGGGACACGCACGGCACGATGTGCTTTGCTTCCCGTTGTCCATGGCGATACCATGAGCTGCATTACCGCGCGATGACGACGCACCGGCCGCGGGGCGCCAGTCTCCGATTGCTGTTCGTTCGCAGACCCGCACGAATCGGACGCCGGCGCGTGCCGGCTGATTATTCTGTCCCACACTCCTCCAGTGGCCTCGGCAGCAGCTGTCTCCGGTTGCATTCTTCACCCGCCAGTTCCGCAGCAATAAAATCCGCAGCAATAAGGAAGGACCAGATCATGCCCGTCTCCCACACCAGCAGAATCCGCATCGCGAAACACGAGGGTCCGCACCGAACGGCGCGCATCGAAAATTTCGAAGACCCCATCCATTTCGGAATCCATGGCGGCATCAAGCATTTCTATCAAGAGAAGTATGGCCGCGAGATCGGCGGACCCGAGTATCCCGCGACGCTCGACCACATCATAGCGGGTGTCGCCGGGTGACTGACCGGCACCTTGGGTTCCGCACTGGACGTGCGGCAGATCAAGTCGGCGGATAACCTTGTCGCCGATGTGGAAGGGGATATCGGGGAAGTGGACGGTGTCTTGAAAATCACTCAAATTCGGATCCGCTACCGCGTCACGATTCCCGCCGACAGTCGCGACAAAGTGAGCCGCGTGATGGAGACGTACGCCGAGAAGTGCCCGGCCTACCAAAGCGTCAAGGGATGTATTGATTGCCGCTGGGATATCGACATGATCGAGCAATGACGCGCCGGCAGCGGAGGCGCGAAGCTGGCACGCAGCGGTGTTGGAGAACCATCGCGCTGGCGCTGGTTTCATCATGTGCTTTCGTGGCTCGTTTGCATTGCTCACGGCGGCGCAAGCACGCCATTGGCAATTTTCAGGCAAACGAATCGTATATTGGTGAAAACCTTTTCGGACGGAACGCCGACTCCGGCGTTCCGCGAAGCCGCCGGCGGAGTCAATCCGGCCAGTCAATCTGTGTCGCCGTCCGCCTGCGGCACGATCAATGATTTGCCTTCCGTCATGTTCTCCACATACTGCTGCAGGCCGTCCCGAATGGCGTGCAGGGGGACGCGCCGCCGGACGGTGGCTGCGATGCGGCCTTCCAGCAACAGACGTTGCGCGCGGCTGGCGGCGCGCAGGACCCCCCACAGGCCTCGGTCTTTCAACCAGGAGCCCAGGTAGAAGCCCGTGATCGTTTTATTGCGGAAGATGAGCTGGACGGGATCAATCTTGCCGCATGCCTGTTCCGACAGACCTCCGTAGACATACACGCATGTTCCGGACGGCATGGCGTTGGCCACGATTCCCGTCATGTCGCCGGCAATCGCTTCAAAAGCGGCGGTCGTGCGGAGCCGCCGGCACGCCTCCTTCAGTTCGTCGATGAATGTGTCGCGCGCGGAATTGAGCACATGTCGCGCCCCCAAGGATTCCAGGAGCGTCGCCTGCTCGTCGCGGCGCACGACGGACACGAGCGGAAAGTGGGCGTCGGCAGCCATCTGGATCAGCATTCGCCCCACCTGACTGGCCCCGGCCGTCTGCACGGCGGCCCGATGCCCGGCACGGCGCGCCGTTTCCAACAGCCCCATCGCGGTCAGAGGGTTGACGATCAAACCGGCCGCCTGTTCCCAACCCAGCGGCCTCTTCAGCGGAATGCAGCTACTCGCGCGAGTAACACAATACCGCGCCCACGTGCCGCCGCTGTCGGTGTCGACCACGCAGGCGACGCGTTTCCCGGCAAGCCAGCGGGCCAGCAGACCTCCGCCGGTTGCCACCACCCGCCCAGCCCCTTCCCATCCAGGCACCGTCGGCAGCGTTTTGCGAACACCATACTTGCCCGACAACAGGAGCAGATCGGAAGGATTGCACGCGGCCGCGGCGACTTCCACGAGCACCTGACCGCGAGCGGGTTCGGGAACAGCGAGCTCGACCACCCGCAGGTGCTGGATCGCCTCCTTGAGATCCTCGCGGTAATCGTCCAGTTGAACTGCCCGCATGGTCTGGGGTACCTTGGTTTTCGTCATTGTGCACACTTGCCCTGTGTTCATACTTGGAACACCGGTTCGGCAATCCGCCACACACGGTGCCGTTTTTCCCGCGGGGCGCGTCGCGGCAACCGGCACCAATGAGTATATTGAATGTCGGATACATGATCGCGCCCTTTCCATGCTACCTGGTTCGCAAGCGTGACGACGGCACCGTCGAGGCGGGCGTCGAAACGATCACGCTCGAAGATCTGCCGGCGGGCGACGTTGTCGTTCGAGTGGACTGCTCGTCGCTGAACTACAAGGATGCGATGGCGGCCCGGGGGCATCCAGGCATCGTACGCCGATTTCCTCATGTACCGGGCGTCGACGCGGCCGGCCATGTGGTGAGCAGCAGCGACGCCGCGTTTCACGAAGGCGATCCGGTACTGGTCACCGGGTACCGACAGGGCGCGGAGCAATGGGGGGGGTATGCGGCCTACGTCCGCGTTCCTGCCGGGTGGGTCGTGCCGCTGCCCGACGGCATGACCCTCCAGCAAAGCATGGCGTACGGCACCGCGGGCTTTACGGCCGCCCAGTCGGTCGCGGCGTTGATGCGCAACCGGGTCGAACCGTCGGATGGACAAATTGTCGTCACCGGCGCGACGGGAGGCGTGGGGTCGCTGTCCGTTGCGCTGTTGGCCAAAGCCAAGTTCCAGGTCGTGGCGGTGACGGGTAAAGCCGCTCAACATGACTTTCTCCGACAGCTCGGGGCGGTGCAGATTCTCTCGCGAGAGGACGTGCACGACACCACGGACCGACCGCTGCTGGCCTCGCGATGGGCCGGGGCGGTCGATACGGTGGGCGGCGTCACCCTGTCCACCGTATTGCGGTCCATCGGCCACCGGGGCTGTGTCGCGGCCTGCGGCCTTGTCGGCGGCACCGACATCCCGGTCACCGTCTATCCATTCATTCTCCGCGGCGTGACGCTGGCAGGCATCGACTCGGCACAGTGCCCCATGGACGAGCGACTCTGGATCTGGAACCAACTGGCAGGCCCCTGGAAACTGGACAACCTGGAGTCAATGATCACGACCGTGGACTTGTCGGGGCTGGACGATCGCGTTGATGATATTCTGGCCGGCAAGATTGCGGGACGGGTCCTCGTGCGACCGACTGCCTGACAGCAACGCCTCCTCGCAACATGTTCGAGTGGTTCGATCACACGGCAGACCTGGGACTTCGCGTGCGAGCTCACGATCTGCCCACACTGTTCGCTGAGGCGGCGCGGGGACTGTTCGCGACCATCGTCGAAAACCCGGACGCCATCGGGCTCGTCGAAACTCAGAACGTCCAACTGACTGGCGATGCGATCGACTACCTGATCTTCGATTGGCTGCAGGAACTCATATTTCTCTTCGACACCCAGCATCTGTTGCTGGGCGGCTGGCAGGTCGAGCTGCTGCCGGGCCGGCTTCGAGCCGTAGTGCAAGGGGAGGCGTGGGATCCGGCGAGGCATGTACTGGCCCACGAAGTGAAGGCCATTACCTATCACGGTCTGAAAGTCCAGCAGGAATCCGAAGGCTGGCTGGCCGAGGTTATTCTGGATATCTGAACTTCATCGTATTGGCGAGAGGCTCACGATGACCAAAACGCCCTTCCGGGGACCCCTGGAACAGGTCTGTGAATACCTATGGCGCATTCCGAAGAGCTACCGTCAGGGCATGCACGTCGACGGCCTGATCTACGCCGACGAATCGATGATCGACATCATCCGGCAGGATCAGGCGCCCGAGCAGGTCGCCAACGTGGCCCATCTGCCGGGGATTCAGGTGGCCAGTTTGGCGATGCCCGATATCCATTGGGGTTATGGTTTTTGTATCGGAGGCGTCTGCGCCACCGATCCGGACCAGGGCGGAGTGATCTCGCCGGGTGGCGTGGGCTATGACATCAACTGCGGCGTTCGGCTGATGCGAACCAACCTGCAGTACCGCGACGTCAAGCACCATCTGCACCGATTGATGGATGAATTGTTCCAGAAGATTCCAGCCGGCACCGGGCGCGGTGGCAAATACCATTTCAATAATCGCCAGCTCATGCAGCTCATGGAACAGGGCCCCGAGTTTCTCCGCCAGCAGGGACTTGCGCTGGATGCAGATCTCGAATCGACCGAAGCGCGCGGCCGCCTGGACGGCGCGCAGCCCCAGAATGTCAGTCCGCGGGCTCTTCAACGGGGCCAATCGCAGTGCGGCTCCATCGGATCGGGAAACCATTTTCTGGAAGTGCAGGTCGTGGACGCGATTTTCGACGACAACGCAGCGCAGATTATGGGCCTGGAAAAAGACTCTGTTGTCGTGATGATCCACTCGGGTTCCCGCGGCCTGGGCTACCAGGTTTGCGACGACGCGCTCAAGTCCCTGCGACAGGTTCCCCGCAAATACGGAATCCAACTGCCCGACCGGCAACTGGCATGCGCGCCGGCCGAAAGTCCCGAGGGAACACAATACGTGGGCGCCATGCGGGCCGCGGCCAACTATGCATGGTGCAATCGCCAACTGCTGATGTGGCAAACCCGCGAGTGCTTCGAAACGGTATTTGGTCGTTCCACCGCCGATCTGGGCATGCAACAGGTCTACGACGTGGCCCATAACATCGCCAAACTGGAAAGCCACCTTATCGACGGAAAAAGAAAAAAGGTCTGGGTGCACCGTAAAGGGGCCACCCGCGCGTTCGCGGCCGGGCACAGGGAATTGCCCGAACGCTACCGACCCATCGGACAACCAGTCCTCATCCCCGGCGATATGGGACGTGCAAGCTGGGTCATGGTGGGGCAGCCCGGAAGCATGCAGCAGACGTTCGGTACAGCCTGCCACGGCGCGGGCCGGCGGATGAGCCGCACGCAGGCTACACGCCAGTCCGCCGGCCGGCGGATCGACAAGGAACTGGCACGACGGGGTGTGGTCGCCCGGGCGCATAGCCGCCGAGGCCTTACGGAAGAACAACCGGACGCCTACAAGGATGTGAATCAGGTCGTCGATGTCGTCCATCGAGCCGCGCTGGCCAGCAAGGTTGCACGACTACGTCCGATGGGCGTGATAAAAGGGTAGCTTCCGCTTCGTGGTGAAACCCGCCATCCCGGTCTTTTTCAAGGTTGCGTCGCAGATGGTCGATCTTTTCTGGCAGTTGTTCCGACTCCACTTCCACCACCGGATGGCGAGCAGCAACAGAAGACTCGCCGCAGCGCTTTGTCAACGCCACCGGCCCGGATCATTCATCAACCAGCCAACATTCTGCAGAACGTGGATGCGGAAAGGGAGCACCGTCTATTTTACCCAAAACACCGCGCAGAATTCGCCGGAACGCGCCAGCGTCCGGTTGGGGCGACGATTTCAGTAACCGTGGGCCAGCGCCCTTCGGCTGACGAATCATCCGGCTTGGCCAAAGGCCGGGAGGCAAAGCGACGTTTGGCTGAAGTGTATCGAGAAATCGCCCGGGTTGACCGGCGCACGTTCGCGGCAAAGCTGCTAGCATGGCAGAGGCGCCCAGGGCCCCGTGTCACGCCAGGATACCGGGCTTGCCACGGCGTGGCCTGGTGACCGCCCTCGTGCCCCTCTGCGAGGGGAGCGTGCCGGCGCACCGACCGCAGCCAATTCCTGCGGAGGCGTGGGAACGGCGGCCGCCACGGGATGACTTGTTGTATCCTCATAAAACCGGCGTGTTGGCTGCAAACTCGGGTCTCCGCCGTGCGTGCGTCATTGTTTGTGAGCCCGTAGAGCTGGGAGCCTGTCATGAGATGTTACGGCACGTCTTTTTATGGCCCGCGTTTGCTTGCTCCGGCGGCGCTTCCCTTCGGGAGGCGGGCATGGCGCAACGGTACCGCAACGGCACTGCTGGCAGCCGTATGTTGTGGATCGGCCGGTGTTGCGGCTGCGTCGGACGGGGCGGCTTCCCCGGCACACCGGCACGACGATGCCCAGGACCCGCTCCGCGTGGCGCTGGCCAGCCGCCGAGCGCGGGAAACAGAAAAGGCACTCCGGTTGGCGCGGATGGTAACGATTCATCGCGACGGTTTTGGTGTGCCGCACATCGAAGGGCAGACGGACGAGAGCGTGGTTTTCGGGCTGGCTTATGCCCAGGCCGAAGACTTTTTCTGGCAGGTGGAGGACAGCTACATCCTGGCGCTGGGACGGTATTGCGAGGTGCACGGCATTCGCGGATTGAATTCCGACTTGCTCAACCACGCATTTCAGGTGGTGGAACAAAGCCGCCAACATTTTTTAGAGTTGCCGCCACAGACGCGGGCGCTCGCTTCAGCCTATGCCACCGGTTTGAATTTCTACCTGGCGACCCACCCCAACGTGAAGCCGCGGCTGATCCAACATTTCGAGCCCTGGCATCCCGTGGCCTGGCGTCGCCAGATCATGCTGGAGTTGTGCTACCGTTATACGCGCTTGTCGGACAGTTACCTGCCGCGAACCAATGAACGCATCTGGGCTGCGACCGGCTCCAATGGCTGGGCGTTGCGCGGCGAGCGAACGCAATCGGGCGATGCCATGCTGCTGGCCAATCCCCACTTGCCCTGGTTCGGGCTGGCGCAGATGCACGAAGCGCACCTGATGAGCGGAGAGGGATGGAATTTTACGGGCGCGACGTTCTTTGGAAGTCCGATGCTGATGCTGGGGCACAACGGCAAGCTGGGATGGACGCTCACAACCAACGAACCGGACATCGCGGACGTGTGGCAGGTGCGATTCGACCACCCGGAGGACCCGCTGTTGTACCGATACGGGGAAGGTTATCGCCGGGCGACCGAATGGCAGGATGCGATCAAGATCAAGACACGCCACGGCGTGCGCGAAAAGCACTTTACGTTCCGCAAGACACATCACGGGCCGATCGTAGGCAAGGAAGACGACCAGACACTCCTGGCAGCGCGCATTTGTGGCTTGTACGACACGAGCCCTTTTCGGCAAGCGCTGCGGATGATCAAATCGGACAACCTGGCGGAATTTCGAACGGCGCTGGCCATGGCCGAGCTGCCAATCATGAACGTTGTGTACGCCGACCGTGACGACAACATTCTCTATTTGTACGGTGGCAGGATTCCTCGTCGCGACCCGTCATTCGACTGGAGCCAGCCGGTCGATGGTTCCGACCCGCGGACCGAATGGCGAGGAATCCATACCATCGACGAATTGCCTCAGGTGCTGAATCCGACCTGCGGCTATGTCCAAAACTGCAATTCTTCTCCGTTTACCACGACGCACAACGACGAGTTGTGTCCGGACGAATATCCCGCGTATATGATCGAGGATCGGTACGACGACAAGCGGCGGGCGAAGATGTCGCGTGAGATCCTTCAAGGCCTGGCCGATTGCACGTTCGAGCGGATGCAGGAACTGGCGTTTGATACGACAATTTACTGGGCCCGCCACAAGTTGCCGGAATATGAAAAGCACTTTCAAGTATTGCAGAAGACGCGTCCCCAGCTGGCACGTCGGATTGAGCCTTACCTGAACCACCTGCGAGCATGGGACTGTCGCGTCACGGCGCAGTCAACGGCGGCCACGTTATGCGAAGCCTGGTACGAACTCCTGTACGGGCTGGATTACCCTGGAGAACGGATCGGCGACGCCTACAGGGACAACCCCGCCAAACAACTGGAGGCCCTGGCCGTCGCGGCGGAGCAGCTCCAACGGATGCACGGTGACTGGAAAGTACCGTATGCCGACCTGCACCGCATCCAGCGGCCTCCGCGCGTGCCGGATATTTTGGCGGCACGTTTCTCGGACGATGATCCCAGCTTGCCTTGCATCAGTGCGCACGGCCCCATGGGGGTGATCTTTACCCAGTACTTCACGCCCAGTGCGCACATTCCGTTTGTGATCACGCAACGGAAGCGATACGGAGTCGTGGGAGCCACGTACCTGGGCGTCTACGAATTCGGCCGCCAGGGCGTACGGGCTGCCAGCCTGGTCCATTTTGGTCAGAGCGGCGATCCAGATTCACCACACTATTTCGATCAGGCGCATTTTCTTTCCGAGTGCCGCCTGAAACCGGTACCTTTTACGCATCCCGAAGTGATGGCCGCCGCCCGGCGGTCCTACCATCCGGGCCAGTGACGGGCAGTCTTTCCGGGGCGCGTCGCGGCAGGTATACTCGGGCCTTAGAAGTTTACACCGGCCGATCGCCGTGTATTATCGTCGTGTATCCAGGAGACCCTGCTCGCTCGTCCGTTGCCTTTTCCGGATATCCGGTTGGATGCCCAAATATATTGTTCGCTACGGTGTGATGCGCCATCTGGGAGTGTTTTCCTCGGCGCGAGGCAAGACGTTCTCCCGCGGCGCGGAAGTGATTGCTCGCACCCATCGCGGCTTGGAAGCGGGAGAAGTTCTCTGCGACGCCACGCAGGAAGCGACGGCCCCGCTGAAGAATCCGCGTTCCGGACAGGTACTGCGCATCCGTACCGCCGACGATGATAACGAATTGAGAAAACTTCACGAGCAGCAGCGAAAGGAATTCGATATCTGCCGCGAACGCATCCGGCAATTCAACCTGGATATGCAGCTGATCGATGTCGAGCACTTGTTTGGGGGCGAACGGATCATCGTATTCTATTTGTCTGAAAACCGGATCGATTTCCGGGACCTGGTCAAATCGCTGGCCGGCGAGTTTCAGACACGCATTGAAATGCGGCAGATCGGCGTACGGGACGAAGCCAAATTACTGGCCGACTACGGTGATTGCGGCAAGCCCGTGTGCTGCAATACCCACCTGTCCGAAATGCCGCCCGTTTCCATGAAAATGGCCAAAATGCAGAAGGCCACGCTGGATCCCAACAAGATTTCCGGACGCTGCGGACGACTGAAATGCTGTCTACGCTACGAATACGATACGTATCGCGAATTGAAACGTGAACTGCCGCGCGTCGGAAGCGAGATCATTACCAGTGCGGGACGCGCGCGTGTGCTGGCCCAGGAAATCCTGGCCGGACAGGTGCTCGTCCAGATGGAAGACATGCGGCGGGTGCTGGTCGATACGGCCGATATAGTGAGCGTACTTTCGTGACGCTAAAGCAGTTCCACAACAGGCTTGTCGTGTGCGGTGGGACCCCCTGCATCGCGCCGCCCGCGCCGCTGGGGTTTGACCGCCCTGCTCGGGGCGGTAGACTAAACTTGGTGCCCGATTGGCCTTCGATTCCCTTTCCAGTGATGGGGCGGCGGCACGATCATGGCAGCAGAGCGTTGGTTCACCAAGGAACGTGCGGAAACATGGCGATCCTGGCCGGCCATGTGCACTGCGGCGTTGCCGCGGCAAGGTTCGCTGAAATCCTTTCCGATCTCTGGGCACGCAAAACGCGGATGGTACTCCATGGGTGACATCGGCAATTCCATTGCTGATCTGCTCAGACGCGACACGCGGTACCGATTTGACGCCTACGTCTTCGTGTTCGAAGCGCTGCGCTACGCGCAGGAGGTTTTGGGGTACGGCAAGGAACAGCCCACTGAGACTCTGGACGAGTCGTCGCGCAAAAGCAAAGCGGGATCGCCGTTGCAGCGCGGCAGCGGTTCCAAAGAGGAGGATGATCCCGAACGGCACGAACGCCATGTTTCAGGCCAGGAACTGTGCGAGGCCATTCGCCGCTACGCCCTGCAGCAGTACGGTTATATGGCGCGCTGTGTGCTGCAACAATGGGGTGTCACGCGGACGGAGGATTTTGGTGAAATCGTCTTCAACCTGATTGAAATCGGGCACATGCGAAAGACGAACCAGGACCGGCGGGAGGATTTCCAGAAAGTGTTCGACTTCCACGAGGGGCTGGTGGGCCGTTTTCGTTTTACTCCGCCCGATTGATGTCCCGCGGCGCCGATTTTGTTCATCTTGCCGGCACGCTGCCTAAACTCCGCCCAGCAGGTGCGCACAATGCCGGGCAGCCGCGTGGCCCATTCGGCACGATGAGTCCGAAACATTTGCAGCCATGCATGCATCCCAACAGCGGTATCTGGTGCTATGGTCCGCGATCTTGTTGGCCGGATGGACACTTTTCCTGGCCGTCATGGCCTGGAAATGCTGACGCCTTACGGGCCGTCGGCAGCCGCCGCCTCGAACCGCAGTGGCTTGTAGTTCTGGTCGCCGCGCGCGAAAATGGGTCCAACATGTGCCGCGTGCGCGCGTTCGTTCCGCGAACATCAACGGCGCAAGACGGCTGGCAACAAAGTGCCTTTGCACCCGTCGGCAACAGGGGCGACGAAGTACGATGCTCGGCATGCTTTCGACTCCCATCGCCCGGGTCTCCAGCCAGGGTAACGTACGTGACAACCTCCGGAGCGATCAAACCATGAAACTCATCCCGCTGGGAGCGAACCTTGTCGTTAAGAGACTGGATGCCCAGGAAACGACCGCCGGTGGGATCCTTATTCCGGACTCGGCAAAGGAATTGCCACAGCAGGGACGTGTACTGTCCGTGGGCGACGGGCGCATGTTGAAGGACGGTACGCGTGCCGGGCACGAAGTGAGCGAGGGCGACCGCGTACTGTTCGACAAATACTCCGGTAATGAAGTTGTTGTGGAAGGTGAAGAGATGCTGATCCTTCGCGAAGACGATATTTTGGCGGTCGTTGAATAACCGCTACGCCTGCCCGTTGGCCCGCAAGCTGATCCGCGGCACCCCTCGGCATTCACCCCGCCATCGCGTCGCGTCCATGGATTTTTTCCGGCAAGCGAGACTCAATGATATGCGTATCCTGCGAATCATCCTGAAAAGCGCCGGCATCGTGGTGGTGTGCGGCAGCCTGCTTTTGCGGACCGCGTGGGCGGCCGAACCGCGTGACGATCCGGAATCGTCGATCGGGGCGTCCTCTGGTGAGAAGGATCCCGCAGCGGACGATCATCGCGCCGCATTGCTCCAGCCAATCGTTCGCCTTGGCATCGATTATCTTCGGACGCAGGGTCAGCAGTCGGACGGATCGTACAGCAGCGCCATGGGCCCCAGCGTCACCGCGCTGGCCACCACGGCCCTCGTGAGAAACGGCGTTTCCCACGACGATCCGGCCGTGATCAAGGCCGTTGAATATTTGCAGCAGTTCGTGCAGCCAGATGGCGGCATTTATCAAAAGGGCACTCCATACCGCAATTATGAAACGTGCCTGGCAACCGCGTTGCTGGCCGAAGTAAATCAGCAGGGCCAATACGACGAGACGATCGCCGCCGCCGAAGCGTTTATCAAGCAGCTTCAGTGGGACCAGGACGAAAATGTGGACCCCTCCGACCCACGCTACGGCGGCGCGGGCTACGGAAAACACCGCCGGCCCGATTTGTCGAACACGTCGTTCTTTATCGATACGCTGAAGGCCGTCGGCCGCGGCCCGGAGGACGAAGCGTTGCAGAAAGCGCTGGCCTTCGTGTCCCGCTGCCAGAATCGATACAGCCAGCATAATACCACCGAATTCGCGACCCGAAATCCGGACGGTGGCTTCTACTACACACCGGCCGCCGGCGGCCAGAGCCAGGCCGGAACGACCGCCAATGGCGGTTTACGCAGCTATGCCTCCATGACGTACGCCGGGTTGAAGAGCATGATCTATGCCGGCGTCGAGCCCGAGGATCCGCGTGTCCAAGCCGCGTACGATTGGATCCGAGAGCACTATTCGCTCAGGTCCAATCCCGGCATGCAGAATGCCGGTCTGTATTATTACTATCACACCTTCGCCAAAGCGCTCGACGCGCTGGGTGTCGAACACGTGGTCGATGCCGACGGCACGCAGCACGACTGGCGTATGGAACTGATCCAGGAAGTGGCCCGCCGGCAACGGCCGGATGGGAGTTGGGTCAACACGAATGCACGCTGGTTTGAAGGTGACCCGAATCTGGTCACTTCCTATGCGTTGTTGGCGCTGGGCTATTGTCAGCCCGCCGGCACGTAACGCGGCCGAACTACCAAGCTGGCAATGCTGTCGCCGCTGTTAGTGGGGCCACGCAGGTGGCGCCGAAGTGCCGGCACGGGCCGCGGCGATGCCCCCCCGGTCACGGCCGCCTGCATTGCTGCGATGGCTGCGCCTTTCGATCAATTGCTCTTTCGAGCGCCGTCCGATTTTGCTAATACCCTCGCACCATGCTTCAGGTCGTGCCTCGCGGCCTGACAGCCCGGCATTGTGCAGGGAACTGATGAGCCACACGAATCCACGCACGAGAGATGGGGATGCGAAAGCGCCAGGGCAGTCCCGCAGCGGCGGCCGATGACGCAGTGCCCAATTTTCCAAGGACTAATTTCGTGGCGCGGCAGGCCCACGTGTCCGCGCCGGTAGTGGCCCCTCGACATTTCTAACTGTCTGGACGCAGCCCGATGAAGCGAAAAACTGTCTATATCAGTGGCGTATCGGTGGTCGTGGCTTTGGGTCTGATTGCTGTCGCCGTGGCCGGGTACGGTCGTCGGCGTGCCGGAGAGCCTCTTGCCGAACAGGCGATGGCGGACACGGCACCCCAGGTGGAGCCCGCGCGGTACTCGGCGCCAACGACGCTGGCGTCGCACGCGGCCGCCGAATTGCCCGCCCTGGACGACCAGCCGCCCCGCCGCCAACTCCCCACTCGCGACCGGTATCCGGCGGATCCTCCGCCCCAGGTCGTCGAGGCCGGCAATCCGCTGCGTGGCACGCTCGTCAGCAGCCCCGCTCAGAGCGCCCCCCCGGAACAAGAGAAGGCAGCAGCGCCTGCGGCGACGCCGACCGACCAGGCGGCCGCGCCCGCCTACGCTGCCTCGGCGGCACTCGCCCCACCGATCGCGGACGCCGGACCTCCGGACCAACCCGCGGAAATGCCGCTCCAGGATTCTGATATTCCCGACCGCGATGCGCGGGAGCCCGACGCGGCGCGCTACGGTGACGTGTCGCGCGAGCCACCTTCCGCGGCGGATTTTGGTCCCTCTTCCCGCCATGGAGCCGCCGGTAGCGGAACCCCCGGCGAATCAGCAACCGACAACGCGTGGCCGGAACAACCGACGCCGGCCGCGGTGGAGGAGGGAAGATACAGCGCATCGGAATCCCCGGCCGCTCCCGAGAATTTCCGTGCGCCCCTCGATGCGCCGGCGCGTCCCCTGGAACCACAGCCGGAAGCATGGGACGCAGGGGCGTCGTCAACCCTATCGGCCAGCGGCGTTCCGGGCGAGAGACAACTGGACGGAATGCAGACGCCCAGTTTGACGGTCGAGAAAGTGGCGCCCGATGAGATCCAGGTGGGCAAGGAGGCCGTGTTCGAAATTCGCGTCCACAACGTTGGCCGTTTGGCCGCACACGCCGTGACGGTCGTGGACAGCGTGCCCCGCGGAACGCAGTTTGTCAGTGCGAATCCAGAACCCCGCATGGCCGGCGACGGCCAGTTGCTGTGGGAGCTTGGCACCCTCGGGCCGGGTGAAGAGTCAGGAATCGAAGTGCATTTCATGCCGACCGATGTGGGCCAGATCGGCAGCGTGGCGACGGTTCAGTTTCAGGTGCAAGCCTCGGTCCGCACGCAGTCGACCCGTCCTAAATTGTCGCTGTCGCTGCGGCACGAGGGCGCGCGGCGTATCCTGATCGGAAAGCAGGCAGTGATCAAAATAGAACTGGCCAATCCCGGCACGGGAGCGGCCACGGGCGTGTTCCTGCTGGAAGACGTGCCGGAGCAGTTCAGCCATCCGGCCGGTCGCCAATTGGAGTTCGAAGTCGGGACACTGGCTCCCAACGAACGACGGGAATTCGACCTGATTCTTACCGCCGAGCAAGCCGGGCGCGCCAAGAACGTCCTCCGCGCACGGGGCGATGCGGGACTGGAAACTCAGGGCGAGGTCGAGCTGGAAGTGATCGCACCCGACCTGGAGGTCACGATCGATGGGCCGCGACGTCGCTATCTGGAACGCAAAGCGGTCTACACCTTAAACGTAAACAATCCCGGCACGGCCCTGGCCAAGGACATTGAGCTGACCGCCTATTTACCCAAGGGCATGCAGTTCGTGGAAGCCAACAATCATGGCCACTACGACGCCAGTACGCACAGCGTCGTTTGGGGACTCGAAGAACTGCCGGCGAACGAACGCGGCAAAGTCACACTGGTGACGGTGCCCACCGAGGAAGGCGAGCACAAGCTGCTGGCCCGGGGCAAAGCGAGCCAGGGCCTGACGGACGAGACCGAACAGACCGTGCTCGTGGAAGGCCTGGCGGCCATCATGTTCGAAGTGGTCGATCTGGAAGACCCGATCGAAGTGGGTGGTGAGACGACGTACGAGATCCGCGTCGTCAACCAGGGCTCCAAAGCCGCGACCAACGTACGCGTGGCGGCCATGTTTCCGCCGAACCTGCAACCGGTGTCCGCGTCGGGCCACAGCCAGCACGTTCTGGAAGCGGATCATGTCGAGTTTCAGCCGCTCGCACGCCTGGCGCCGAAAGCCGATACGACCTACCGTATCAAGGCCCGCGGACTTTCCGGCGGCGATCAGCGTGTCAAGGTGCACGTAGTCACCGACGAAATCCAGACACCCGTGACCAAGGAAGTGAGCACGCGCGTGTACGCCGACGAGTAGCCGTCTCAACGGGATTCGATGATGTCGTCGCCCGCGCGGGTGAACAGCGACACGAACGTGTTGGGTTCGATCGTCTCCGCGTGAAAATGCACCGAGGCGTCGCCGTACAGGAACATCGCCCCGCCCGGGTGAAAACTGTAGATCTCGTTCTTGTTGTCGCAGTTGAACATCTGTGCCTCGCCACAGATCTCTTTAAGCGTGAATTTCTGGTCGCGATCGGCCCAGCGAAATCCCTTGACGCTTTCCTTGTCGACGAGCTGGCCGTCGACGTACTCCAGGGGACGCCCGGAATCTTCGAACAGCATGAATGTGTTCGATGGCCCGTCGGTAACTTCGCGTGGCGAAGACCCGTCCTCCTGGAGAATGCTCAAATAAGCGTCGACCTCCTCCCCTTCCTTGTCCACCGTTGTGGGCCGCGGATGAATGTAGCCCGCGGAGACCAGCACAAACACCGCGCTGGCCCCGAGCTTTTCACACACCGAATAGTCGCCCACCCACTGGACGGTGCGAATCGGGGAGGATGGACACACCATCATTTCAAGATCGACGCGCGTGGCCTCTTCGTTCGGCGGATCGTCCCAGTCCACGCCGAAATCGAGCTGGTCGTAGATCGCTTGCTGTTCGAGGTAAGGAAGGATGAAGTTGACAAAATTGTGCCTGCCCGGTTTGTCGACGTACGCCGGTGGAAAAGTGCCCTTACTGTCGACGTAACCGTGGATCGCCAGGCCGATCTGTTTCATGTTGTTGCTGCATTGCAGTCGCCGAGCTGCTTCGCGAGCGCTTTGAATGGCAGGCAGCAGCAACGAAATCAGGATGCCGGTGATCGCCACGACGACCAGCAGTTCTACGAGCGTAAAGCCCGCGCGGCGCGGTGTGCTGCCCGACAACGACGCGCTGCCCATCGCGCGCAAGGAGACGCGCCATGGTGGGCGTCGGTCCGGACTGGCGAGGGCACAGTCTTTCATGACTGGCAGACGTTTCCCACGATGACTATTCCAGTTCAAAAGCATCCAAATGATTCTCTTGCTCCGACACGCTGATTATCAAGGGGCTCGTTTCCGGATCGAGGTAGCGGCCCTGCAATCGATCGGGGCCGGTCGCTTCATCGGGGTCGTTTGGATCGGCTCCGGGAGGCACGCTCGGATACATCACCGTTACGCGGTACTCTCCGGCCGGAGCGCCGTCGCCCCGTGCGTACGTTGTGATTGCAAACGTGCCGTCCATGTTGGTATGCGCGTGCGGCCTCAGTTTCTGCAGGGACTCGGAACCACCTTCGCAATGCAAGACGACGAACGCGTGGGCGGCCGGCTCGTCGCGATAAAGCACTTTTCCATGGACTGGATAGACTTCCAGGCGGTCGTCCCGCCCGCACGCGGCCACGAGCCCCAGCGATGTCAGGGCCAGGATGTCCATGCCCCGTCGAGCCATGCCCATGACCCGTCGAGCCATGCCAGGACAGGATTTCCGTCTTGCGAACTCTGCTATCCGCGTCAAGCGTCCTCTTCCAAGGCTAAACGCCCGGCGAATGTATTCGGCGTCGGATCATCTTCGGCAGCGCGACCAGGCTCGCCAGCAGGCACAGCACCAGTCCCGAAGGCTCGGGAACCGACAAGCCGGGGTCGGATGCCAGGCTATTGCCCGTCAGAATACCTACGAATCCATCGATATCGTCGAAATCGAATCGGCCGTTATCATCCAGGTCGCCCTTGGTCGTCGGTGGTACGCCGAATTGGTTCTCGTAATCCTCCGGGTTGATCAAACCCAGCGCGAACGCGTCAATATCGTCGAAGTCGACGTCTCCGTCGCAATCCATGTCGCCCATGACAATATCGTCCACCTGGTCCCGCAATGGCGACAGGTCCTGCATCATGGATCCCGCCGTAAAGACGTTAGCCGATCCGAACGTGCTTGAAGAACCGTCGTTGTACAATTCATCGGTTCCGGTGATGGCTTCCCAGTCGCCGACCGTGGCTGGGGCGACCGGCCCCTCCAACTTGAAGAGTTCATTACTGCCCACGCCGCCCCCCAGCGTGACGTCTTCGCCTGCAGGACCAAATACGGTCACATCACCCGCGTTGACGATCGACAGTTGCCAGTCGTCGTTGCCCACGGAAAAGTTGCCGGGACCGTCGTTCAGTACATTGGTGACCGTCGTCACCAGCGGGCTGGGATCGCCCGCTTCTTCCAGCGTACTGACGTGGATCCACCAGTCGTCTGCCTGGGGGTTGAAGCTCGTGTCGGTCGAGAGATCGATCGTCACGTCGACATCACCCGGTGAAACATTGTCCGTGAAGTTTCGTTCGGCACCGTCGAAATCCGTGTCAACGTCGATCGTCTCCAGCTCGCTGAAGGTGATGATCGTGCCCGAGCGGAGATCGGACCAGACGGGGGCCTGCGCGAAGGTGAGGATCCCCTGATCCACGGTCGGGTCCCCGAACCAGATGTCGGTATTGTTTGTTTCGGACGAACCCGTCTCGGCCCACCGCAGTTCCCAGCCACGCAGGTCCAGGTGATCCTGGATGACAACCAGCTCGAACCAGTTTCCGCCGTTGCCCTGGATCCGGCCATCGTCGTCGAGCCCCGGAATGGTCGCGAAGTACGTATCTTCTTTGTCGGACAAGCTGTAGAAGTCTTCATCCAGGTATTTGCTGCTGCCGACAGCGTTGTATTCGTTGAGAAGGATCTCCGCGCACCGCACCGGCGCGGTGCAGATCAGGATACCCATCAGCGCGAGCCACAAGTGATTCACGGACATGTACATCTCTCCGGAGGTGCGACGCGGTGGAGACAGACCGCCTGATATTAGGCTATGAATGTTAAGGACATGTTAGTCCGCGGTGAAGACTGCGCAAAAGGTGCACGCTCCGTGTCGGCGACGTGGCGACGCACCTCGCACGATGGCAAGCCGCCCGGCGCCATATTTTTTTGAACGGTTTTGTGCCCGTTTTCGCGTGCCTCCCCGGATCTCTCAGAGCGAACTCAGCTTGGCAAAATTCACCGCCACGCCCTGGAACGGCACAACACCGTAGATGCCGCGTGTGAAGATCAGCTCGATGGCGTTGTCGACGACCAGCAGTGGATTCTTGGGCACCACGACCACATCCGCGAGGTTCAACCAGATCTCGTCCGCCGGGCAGGGCCGACGCCCGTACAAGGCACCGCGGATGTCGAGTTGGGTGGCCAGTAGTCGCCAGTCGTCTCCGCGGCGAAAGACGACGACGTGCCGGAGCCGAGCGCCGACGTTCAATTGATAAGGATGGCTCGTCTCCCTGCGGGTCACGCGAAAGTACAACTCCTACACGTCGTCCACGCGGAGCCGGTACACCGGCACATGGCGGATTCGCTGGTGACCCACGTATTCTCCCTGCGCGTATTCTCGCCAGCGCCATTCCATGGCGCGTCCGCGCGGCAGCCGATCCAGCCAAACGCGACGCGGTAGGGCGTGCCGCCCGGGCGCGCCCCAGAGGGCGTCGTCAACCGGCGTGCCCTGGTCGGCGGAAAAACACGCCGGATACGCACGAAGGAACAGGGCAAGCGACAACACGATACCCCGCATACGGTTTCCCGTTGTGTCCATGGTCCCTTCCCGGCAGCCCGCCGCGCGGAATATTCCCGTCGATTCATCGACCCGACTGGGTGACCATTCGTCAGGGGTTTTGCCGCAAGATAGGGAAAATGGACAGGTAAAGCGGAGGGCGACGGGCTCTGGCTGGAACAGCCGTGAAAGACGAACACGACTGCACGACGCGGGCCGTCAGCCACGACCCGGGACAAGATCTTCGCCGGACCGTCGATCGCGGCACGGACTGCCTAACCGCTACAAGTGGCGGACACGTTACCGGTCGAGTCCAAACCGGCGGCTTTCCAGATGGCGTTCAGGCAATCGCGGGCCGTTTCCACGGTCGATTCGCGTTTGCGGCCCTGACCGATTGGGCGGCTGACCTTGACGCTGACCGGTCCGTCAAAGCCCATCTCGGCCAGACGCGCGACCGCCGCGCCGGCATTGATGACGCCCGTTTCGCCGGGCATCATGCGGAAGGATTCATCGATCTCTTCGCTTGGCGCTTCGGCCGAAACGTCGGAAACATATACGGCCACGATACGCTTCGCGCCGAGCGCTTTCAGCGGATCGAGATCGCCGGCTGCCACGTGCAAGTGCCACAGGTCGACGACGACTCCCACGTTATCGCTCGAGGTGGCCTTGGCCAGTTGGACGAGCGCGTCGAGCGTGTGGATAAACTGAAAGGCGCGTGCTTTGCGCAGTTTGGCTGGCGCGAGATACTCCAGGCCCAGCGTGATACCGTGGCGAGCGAGCACTTCGGCAATCTCCACCAGGCGGCGTCGATGGAATTCAAAATTCTCGTGGTAGGGGCGTTCGTCGGAGGCGGGCCTGATTGCGGAAACGCACCGGGAACAGCCGATGTCCGACGCCATGTGAGCGATAGCAGCCAGACGCTCGAGCCCCTGCTTGTAATCGGTCTCGTCTTCCTGCCATTCGTCCCATACGAGAGGCAGTCGAAAGTACGCGACCTGAATTGCCGCGCTGTCCAGCAATCGCCGCGCGTGGGCCAATCCGTAGGACTTTGCCTGTTCGGCAAATTCTTCCATATTCAAGTCAATGCCCTGAAAACCAAAGGACAGGGCCAATTCGATGATTTCGCTCTGTCTCCCGGTGAACCCCAGGTCACCGGTGCTCAGGGTCTTGAACATGGGCCATTCCCGCAACGGTTTCGCGTGCGGGTCGTGCAGTGCGACATGCTCCAAGGTTTTACGGAGTCAAATATTATGACAAAATGAGAATTTGAGGCAATACGGCTTGCGCGGGGGCGGATACTTGATCTCTCGATTCCTTTCGGGCGAACCAGCAGCGGTGGACCAATGGAGCTGACAGACATCGTGCTGCTGGCAGTGGTGCAGGGCCTGACGGAGTTTCTGCCGGTCAGTTCCTCGGGGCATCTGGTAATCACTGCTGCGGTGCTTGAGGCCGCGGGGCGCCCACCGCCGGCCGACCAGATCGCAGTCAACATTGTGCTGCATGTGGGCACGCTGCTGTCGGTGCTCGTATACTACCGGCAGCGCGTCGCACGCTTATTGGGCGATGATCGGCGCGTGATCCCGCTGCTGATCGTCGGTACCGTGCCGGCGGTATTGGTGGGCGTGCCGCTGAAAAAGTATGCGTCGCACTGGTTGTCCGATCCGATGTTGGCCGGTTGCATGTTGCCGGTGACGGGACTCATGCTGCTATGGGCCGCGCGACGTGTTCCGGAGGCGGGTGTGTACCGCGAACTGTCGGCACGGCAGAGTTTGGAGATTGGCATGTATCAGGCGGTGGCGATCTTGCCCGGCATTTCGCGGAGCGGCGCCACGATCACGGCGGGGCTGGCGACCGGGTTGAATCGTGAGCAGGCCACCACGTTCGCGTTTCTGCTGGCCATCCCGGCAATCTCGGGCGCGGGCGTACTGGAAGCAGCGGACTTGGCGGCGGGCCGCGCGGGGTCCGGAGTGCCGGCGGGGTCGCTGGTAGTGGGAGCCGCATTGTCGTTTGCCGTGGGTTTATTGGCGCTGTGGTGGCTGTCGACGTGGATCGAGCGGGGTCGGCTGGCGTTGTTTGCATACTGGTGCTTCGCGGCAGGCGCGGCGGTGATGGCCTGGCAATGGGCCGTTTAGCACGGGGGGTTGGCGACAGGCGTGTCGGGGGGGGGGGGGGGGGCCAAAAGGGCAAGGGGGCGAAGGTGGGGG
>CAZNKT010000048.1:0-42528 GCA_964573605.1 uncultured Pirellulales bacterium | reverse complement strand
CGCCCAGTCCACCGATATCAACCTGCCGTTCATCACGGCCGATGCGCAGGGCCCGAAGCACTTGCAAGTGAACATCAGCCGGGCCCAATTCGAGAAGCTCGTCGATCGCCTCGTCGACCGGTGCCGGGGTCCGGTCGAAAAGGCGCTGTCGGACGCTAAACTGAAACCGAGCGAGATCGACGAAGTCGTTCTGGTCGGCGGTTCCACGCGCGTGCCCAAGGTGCAGCAACTGGTCAAGGAGCTTTTCGGCAAGGAACCTCATAAAGGAGTCAATCCCGACGAAGTCGTGGCAATCGGCGCTGCGATCCAGGGCGGTGTGCTGGCTCGGGATGTGCAAGATGTGCTGCTGCTGGACGTGACGCCACTGTCTTTGGGAATTGAGACGCTGGGCGGCGTTATGACGAAACTCGTGGAACGCAACACGACCATACCCACCGAACGGAAGCAGACATTCAGCACGGCGGACGACAATCAGACGGCCGTGACGGTACGCGTGTTCCAGGGGGAACGGGAAATGGCCGCACACAACCGGCTGCTGGGCCAGTTCAATCTGGAAGGCATTCCGCCTGCACCGCGGGGGATGCCGCAAATCGAAGTCAAATTCGATATCGACGCCAACGGCATCCTGAACGTTTCGGCCAAGGATTTGGGGACCGGCAAGGAACAGACCGTGAGGATCGAACAGTCCAGCGGCCTTAGTGAGAACGAAATCGATCGGATGCGCTCGGATGCCGAATCACACGCGGATGAGGACCGGCGGCAGCGCGAGTTGGTGGAGGCGAGGAACGAAGCCGAATCTCGCTGCTACCAGCTCGAAAAGCTGATGAAGGAGCATGCGGACAAACTGGGTGACTCGGACAAGGGTCCTCTGGAATCGGCAATCAAGAAAACGAGGGATGTGGCGGCTGGCGAAGACACCCAAGCCATCCGGTCGGCGATCAGCGAGCTGGAGGCTGCCTCGCACGCACTGAGCAAGACGTTGTACGAGTCGAGCGGAGCTGGTGCCGGCCAGTCCGGGCCCACCGAAACAGGCGGCCCGGGGCCGAGCGGGAGCGGAACGTCCGACGACGATACGATCGACGCCGAATTTGAAGTCAAGGATTCGTAGAAGCGGTTTCCAAACGCCCTGTAATCGCTCCATGACCTGGAAATGTCAAGGCAAGATCAGGTACTGAAACCGGCTCTAAAGCATCTTTGATCGTACAAAACGCTCGCATCACTTTCAGTCATTAATAGTTGCCATGTCTCTGCGATTTGACAGATTTACGATTAAAGGCCAGGAGGCGGTCCAGGCCTCGCTCGAGATGGCCCGCGATGCGGGCCATCCTCAGGTTACCGCCCTGCACTTGTTGGCCGCCCTGCTGCAGCAGGCCGACGGCGTCGTGAAACCGATTCTTCAGAAAATTGGAGCCAACGTCGATCAGGTGAGCCACATCGTGCGGTCGGAGCTGGAGCACGCGCCGAAAGTGTCGGGCGGCGCGGAACCCCAGTTGAGCCAGGACGTGAGGCAAGTTTTCGAGGAGGCTCAAAACGCTGCGAGCGCGATGAAGGACGACTTCGTGTCGACCGAACATCTGCTGCTGGCCCTGGCCAAGGTCGCCTCACCCGCGCAGCAGAGTCTCCAGCTGTCGGCGATCGGCGAAAGAGAGATCCTCGAAGCGCTGCAGTCGATCCGAGGAAGTGCGCGTGTGTCCGACCCCAATCCAGAAGATAAATTTCAGGCGTTGGAGAAATACGGCATCGACCTGGTGGAGCGCGCCCGCCAGGGAAAACTCGACCCGGTCATCGGTCGGGACCAGGAGATCCGCCGCGTCGTGCAGGTGCTCTCCCGCCGCCGAAAGAACAATCCTGTGCTGATTGGGGACCCGGGCGTGGGCAAAACCGCGATCGCTGAGGGTCTGGCGCTGCGGATTGTCCAGGCGGACGTTCCGCAAAGTCTGAAGAACAAGCGCGTCGTCGCGCTCGACATGGGCGCGTTGATTGCCGGAGCGAAATACCGTGGCGAATTCGAGGAACGGCTCAAAGCGGTCCTCCGCGAAGTGCAGGACGCCGACGGCAGTATCATTTTGTTCATTGACGAATTGCACACCGTGGTGGGGGCCGGCGCGGCCGAAGGTGCCAGTGATGCGGCCAACCTGCTGAAGCCGGCGTTGGCGCGTGGCGACCTGCGGTGTATCGGCGCCACGACTTTGGATGAATACCGCGAGCACGTTGAAAAAGATGCAGCGCTGGAGCGGCGATTCCAGCCGGTTTTCGTGGGCGAGCCATCGGTGGAAGAAACGATCGCCATCCTCCGCGGTCTGAAGCCGCGTTACGAGGCCCATCATAAAGGCGTCAAAATCAAGGATTCGGCTCTCGTCGCGGCCGCCGAGCTTTCCGATCGCTACATTAGCGACCGGTTTCTGCCCGACAAGGCGATCGATTTGATGGACGAGGCCACCAGCCGGCTGGCGATGGAACTGGAAAGCGTACCAGCCGAGATCGACGAGCGGCAGCGGCGGCTGACGCAACTGGAACTGGCCGCCCGACAACTTACCGATGAGAACGAGCCCCACGCGAAGCAGCGCTTGGAAGAGATCCAGAAAGAAATGGACGATGTCAAGCGCGACCTAGCCAGCTTGCGCGAGCAATGGGAAGCGGAACGGTCGGGGATGGGTGACGTCTACCAGGTGCGAAGCCGGCTCGAGCAAGTGCAGCTCGAATATGACCAGTTATTTTCCGCGATTCGAGAAAAACAGGCGTCGGGGCAGCCGGTCGGCGAGGAAGAGTACCAGCGGTTGTACGAATTGGACGTGCAGCGCAAGAACCTTGGCGACCGCATCGAAGCCGAATCGACCGAATCGGAAAAGAAACCCCGGACTGAAGCTCCCGGCAAGCCGCGCCGGCTGCTGCGCCAAGAAGTAGGGCCCGAGGAGATTGCCGAAGTCGTCAGTGCGTGGACGGGAGTTCCCGTCGCGCGAATGATGGAAACCGAGCGCGCGAAACTGCTCGTGCTCGAAGAACGCATCCATCAGCGTGTCGTCGGCCAGGATGAAGCGGTGGGCGCTGTGGCCAGCGCGGTCCGGCGGGCGCGCAGCGGATTGCAGGATCCGCAGCGGCCGATCGGATCGTTTATCTTCTGCGGGCCCACCGGCGTGGGCAAAACGGAACTCTGCAAGGCCCTGGCCGAGACGATGTTCGACGACGAAAACGCCATGGTCCGACTCGACATGAGCGAGTTCATGGAAAAGCATACGGTCAGTCGCCTGATTGGCGCGCCGCCGGGCTATATCGGCTACGAGGAAGGAGGCCGGTTGACCGAGGCCGTGCGGCGACGTCCCTACGCCGTGATTCTGCTGGACGAAATCGAGAAGGCGCACCGCGACGTCTTTAATATTCTTCTGCAGGTGCTCGACGACGGGCGGCTGAGCGACAGCCACGGCCATACCGTGGACTTCACCAATACCATTGTTGTGATGACCTCGAACGTGGGCAGCCAGTTGATCCAGCAGATTGCCGAGCAGGGAGGCACGGAAGAGGACATGCGCACGAGCGTGGCCGAAGCGCTGCAGGCCCGGTTTCTGCCGGAATTTCTCAATCGCGTCGACGAAACGATCATATTTCATCCGCTCACGCGAGACGAGATTCGTCAGATCGTCGTTCTGCAGATGGACCGCCTGCGTCAGCAGCTTGCCAAACAGCATTTGACGTTGGAGGTGACCGACGCCGCCATCATGGAAATCGCCGGCCAAGGCTACGACCCGACGTTTGGCGCGCGTCCGCTGAAACGCGTGATCCAGCAGAAAATACAGAACCCCCTGGCGACGGAGATCCTGAAGGGCAACTTGCCCGAGGGTACGGGGATCACGATCGATGTGGCCAACGGGGAATTCTTGTTCGATCGGCTGGCGATGCCAACCTCACCGCAGCATGAGGCGGCGCAGGTCTGATCGCCGGGAGCGTCGATGTAGCGGCAGAAGCGTCCCCTGGTCCGTGGCCGCTAACGGTCGTCTTCGGTCAGTTCCCACTGGCGAATGATGCGATCGGCGCCGGGAGTCAATTCACGGATTTTACGGACGATCTCACCGCGTTCCGAAACAGTGGCCTTGGTCAGCCGTTTGCTCAGATGCGACAGTTTCTGGCGTCTGTGACGGCGGCGCTTGATCTCTTTGCGACGTTCGCTGCATCCCACGCGAAATGTCCCCCGTGAAAATTCTTCGATCCGGATGGTACCGGCCACGTACACCGGTTTTCGCAGCCGGGTCCAGCAGTATAGGAGTGCGGACCGGGGCTGTCCAGCACAGCGGGTGACGTCGGATCAAATTGATCAAACTATTCTTCTTGGATCTGATTTTCCTCGCAGCTCGAGTTGCCTCTGGTCTGCGGTCGGCTGATCTGCTTCGGAAGTGCCATTTTTACGAAATTCTTCCTGTGTCGGTTGCGCCTTCCGGAGGCGTTTGGCGCCGGCATCCTTGGATGGCGGCTGGGCATCGGCCCGGTCCTGCGGAAGTAAATCATCTTCCAGACGGTTGCCGCCGCGAACGAGATCCTCACCGGCCTGATCCGGCGGCGACAGCGTGTTGGGCGTAGTCTGCGTCTCGGCTTCGGCTCGCTGCTGACGGAATTCGCCAAACCGATTCCTTGACCGTTCCACTGCTTGACTCCGCTTGTTGCGCGTTGGTACGGATCAAATCCTCACGCTCATCTGTGCGAAGCTGGCCGAGGGTCTGTACCAGACGCGGTCGGTCTTCTCCTTGCTCGGTTTCAACGACCGTCCGCCGATCCTCATCGTCTGTGGCCCCCGCGCTGCGGCGGCAATCGTCGTCACGGAGATTCTGTTGTCATTCGCTGTCGCGCGCCCCGTTCGCCGCGAATCGCAAGCGAACAGCAGATCGTACGCGCAACGCTGACGCGCGGAGGTACACTGCGCCACACCCCGCTGACCCAGATGAAATCCCCCAGACTTTTCCGACCAGGCCCAATATTCGGGAATCCAAATCACATTATCGCCTCGTGGTCGCACTTACGGTGGCAACTCCGGTACTCGCTCAGGAGGCTGTTGCTGCACCACAATCCCCGCCTCGGTATCAATCGCGACCGCGTCTGCAAGTGGCGTGTCGCAAGGATTCGTCGGCTGCCGGGCAATGGGAAATGACTGGCAGGAACATGTTGCGTTGCGGTGCGAGCTCGTGACGGCACGAAGGCGCGCCATGGGCGCCGAATGTGACGATGGCCTGGGATTTGCCGTCATTGCGGGGGGCCAGTATGTGACACACGGAAAAACGCGCGGATCCCGCTTGACACGTTGTCTTTTGTCTCCCAAATACTTGTAGCCAGCCGGGGGGCGAAACGATTGGCCCTACCTGGCGTCAAAAAAACCAGACCATTACGTGCTCTCGGAGGAGAATTGGAATGTTATCGCTGCTGGCGCAACAAGAGACTTCCCCTAACGAGACAAAGCAAAGCCTCGAACGGGCTGCCGACAGTGTTCGCGAGTCCTCGGCAGTCGTATGGGAAGCGGGTCGCGAGACGTGGACAACCATGCGCCAGCAAACCACGGAAGTCATCGGAGTCTATCTGCCAAATATCTTGGCAGCCATCGCCGTGCTGGTCATTGGCTGGTTGCTGGCACTAATCGTTGCGGCTGTTGTCCGTGGCATCGTACGGCGCACAAGACTCGATGAACGGCTGTTAAGGGTTTTTGCGTCCGACCCCAGTGCCCAAGCGCCCCAACTGGAGCGACGTATCGGCAAGGGCGTGTTCTGGCTGCTGATGCTCTTCGTCTTGATTGCCTTCTTCCATACGCTGCGGCTGACGGCGGTTACTGAGCCACTAACCAGCTTTCTGAACAGCGTCTTTGAGTACCTGCCTCGCCTCATTGCCGCAGGACTGCTGTTTTTTGTCGCCTGGGTCATCGCCACGGTGCTTCGTTATGTCATCCGCCAGGCGCTGATGGCGCTGCGCGTTGACCGACGGCTGAGCCGCACGGCAGGTGTCGACGCCGAGCAAGATGTGCCCGTTACGACTACAGTCGCCGAGGCCACTTACTGGCTTGTGTTTCTGTTGTTTTTGCCGGCCGTACTTAATGCGTTGTCGTTACCCGGTCTCCTGGGACCGGTGCAGTCGATGGTCGGTCAAATACTGGCGTTCTTGCCAAACCTGTTTGCCGCCGCACTGGTCTTGGCTGTCGGCTGGCTCGTGGCTCGCATGGTGCAGCAGATCATCAGCAACGTGTTGTCTGCCGTTGGGTTGGACCGGCTGAGCGCTCGCTGGGGCGTTTCCAAATTTTTGGGCGAGATGCGATTGTCCATGGTTTTGGGACTTATCGTCTACATTTTGGTACTTCTGCCTGTTATCGTTGCAGCACTCAATGCGCTCGACATCAAGGCTGTAACCCAACCGGCGAGCGATATGCTTCGAGAGATTCTCGGTATTCTGCCGGATCTAGTAGCGGCCATATTGGTGATCGCAATCACGTATATTGTCGGTCGCGTGGTAACAGACTTGGTCGTGAAATTGTTGTCGGGGATCGGCTTTGACAGGCTTCCGGTGCGCCTGGGCCTTGCTGCGGAGGTGCCCGTCGGACGTCGACAACCGTCGGAGATCGCCGGATATGTATTGATAACAGCAATTATGCTTTTCGCTGCAATGCAGGGACTGTCTATCATCGGCCTTGATATGGTGGCCGAGATGATCAGCGGTTTCCTGGTGTTCGCCTTCAACGTCCTGTTGGGCCTGGTCATTCTCGGTTTCGGTTTGTACTTTGGCCAAGTAGTCGCCAATGTGATCCGCGACAGCAACATCGCGCGGGCCGAACTATTAAGTAGGGTGGCGCAATTCTCCGTGGTCATCCTGGCCAGCGCGATGGCACTTCAGGAAATGGGTCTGGCGACGGACATTGTGGAGCTGGCGTTTGGTCTGATACTCGGTGCCATTGCAGTGGCTACCGCCATCGCGTTCGGCATTGGCGGTCGCGAGGTTGCCAAGGACATTCTCGAGCGCGTCTACCAGCGCCCGCCAAAGGCGTGATCCATCCCACGACCTGAGAGGGTTAGTGCTCGGACGAGCCGACCTGCGGGGGTTGCGTGGTGCCGCGGACTGTTGCTGCACCGCCCGGGCCGCAACGCAACAAAACCCACCGATTCTGGCAGTCAGCGGCCAGAATCGGCGGTACACGGGGGGTCTGGGCCCGGGGTGCCAACCACGTCGCTTGCCGTCGGTCCAAATTGACAGACCCCGCGGGGCGACGATACAGTTTCCTTCAGCGGCAGTGGGTCCGCCAGGTAGGGCAGATGGCCCGGCACAACGGCCGGATGGGTGGCCGAGTGGTCGAAGGCGGCAGTCTTGAAAACTGCTCTACGGGAAACCGTAGCGGGGGTTCGAATCCCTCCCCATCCGCTTTTGCGTTTTCGCAGCGACCGGCACGTCTTCGCAGGAAGTCGCACAACGTGTTGTGGCACAGATGCTTGGGTTCCACTCGTGCGACGCGGTGCGACTCCTCGCGTGCGCCTGCTGCGCCGCAATTTGCGCCGCCTGTGCGCCGGATTCTGCGCCGCCTTCCTCGTCGGCAGTGGCCTGCGCGAAATGATCGTCGGTTGTCTGGTAGTAGTGCTTCCGGGCGATCTCTTCGCTGTTGCCCAGCCAGTCGCAAACCACGTGCGACGGAAACATCTCGGCCAGCTCCGTCTGCCGAGAACTGCGCAGGTTGTGGAACAGGCGGGGCCACGCTGTCAGTCCGGCTCGGTCGATAATGCGCTGGAACTGCGTCCGGAGGTTGCAGTTCCGCCATCCCGTCTTGCCTTGGGAACTCGCCCGCATCCGTTCGTCCACCACGTACACGGCGCCCTCGGGGGCCAGGTCGAAAGCTTCGGCCAGGATCGGCCGCAGTTCGGTGAACATCCAAGCGATCCTGGCGGTCTACTTCTTCGTGTTGGTTGCACAAACATTGCTGGAGCGTGAGCTGCGACGAACAATGGAGCAACATCATGTCGAAGACCTGCCGCTCTATCCGGAAAGCCGCCCTTGTGCTGCTCCGACCACCAAGCGAATCGTCGATCTGTTCGAACCCATTCAACGTCACGAACTCAAGCAGGATGGCAGCCGCCAAGTGTTTGTCACCAAGTTGTCATCCGTCCATCGATCTTTGCTCAAGTTGCTAGGCATCAGTTCGCGACAATATGACAAGTAACGCACTGCGGGCACCTCCCCGGTCACGGCGACTACCGTGTTGAGAATGCTCGGACGATGCCCCCAAACGTAAGCCGCGAGACACCGGATCGGCCTGCCCGCGTCACGTAGCCGTCGCATCGATCACCGACTTCTCACGCGACTGTCGCGTGCCGAAAATAGAAAATAATTGACGCCCCCAACAAATTCCGCGATATTGGTTTTCGGAACTGCGGAAGGGGAGATAGAAGAGTGCATGATGAGCGATTTGGATCAGGTTATCGAAAGTTATCATCGCTGCCGAGCGAACGACGCATTTTTTGATGCGTTCTATGACTTCTTTCTCGACAAGTCTCCAGAAATCGCGGCGAAGTTTGCCAACACGGACTTCACGAATCAAAAGCGGATGCTGCGTGAGTCCATATTGACGATGCTGTGCTTTAACTTGGAAAGCGAGGGAAGCCGAGAGGAGATCGAACGACTCGGCAGGCGCCACAGCTATAGTCAACTGGACATCAAGCCCGAATATTATTCCATGTGGCTCGACTCGCTCTGCCAGTGTGTGGCGTTGTACGACCCGGACTACACTCCGCAACTGGAAAACCTATGGCGCGGCGCGATGCGAAAAGGCATCGACCTGATAATTTCCATGTACGAGCCGCACACTTAGGGCCGTTGTCTGTCGGCTCTACGGATTCGACGTGGCATTGCGTCGTCCCAGTCATCCAACGCCTGGTCCACTGCACGTTGCCAAGGGCCGACGTCCGTGAATGGCCCAGGTGATTGATTACTGGGAGGGAGATTTCGTTCTCTCGGCCTCCCCTCCCGGACCGTCTGCGACACAAAGTCATCCAGCCGCGCGAAGACGGTTTCACTGGGAGTCGGCGGATCGACCGCTTCTCGTGCCGCCGCCGCGGTACGCTGTGGAACGCCTCGCAGTAGCTTCTCGGCAAAGCCGGGGATGTCATCGAAATCGATGTCCCCGTCGCCATCCGTATCGCCGTGCAGCGTCGGAGGAGCACCGAATTGTTTCCGGTATGCCGTCGGATTGGTCAGCCCCAGTGCGAACGATCCAATGTCGTCGAAGTCGATGATGTCGTCCCGATCCATGTCGCCGATGACATAGACTTCCACCATCAGCGACCGGGTTGCCGGCGTCCCATTCTCGTCGTCGAGTGAAACGATGACAGTGAATCGGCCTGGTGTCCTGTAGACGTGATGGCTCGTGAAGTTCCTGTCGGATGAAATGACTAACGGCAGCTTGGCGCCGTCCCCGTAATCGACGGTTCCGGTCCAGAAGTCGTCTCCGGGGTCGTCAAACGTCCCCGACACGATCACGTCTGTCCCAACTGGTACTCGGCGATCAGCGTCCACGGACGCCGAAACGGTCTCCAGGCGAGTTGCCACGTTCGCGACTCTGACGGTAAAGCTGGCTGCATCTCCGCCACCGTCGTCGTCGTCAAGCGAAATGCTCACCAGGTACTCACCTTCGCTGGCATATCGATGCGCGCCGCCGATCGATCCGGTCGCGGGCACGCCGGGACCGCCCGCCGCGTCGATGCGGGCCTCGCCCCGTTCCCGCGGTGATCCATCTCCCCAATCGATTTCATATTCGAAAGTCTCTGTGTCTCCGAAACCGGAATCCGAAAACGTTGCGATAGGATCAAGCGCGAGCAGTTCACCTTCGTTAACGGCTTGATCGCCAACCGCAATTAACTGGGGAGCACGATTCGTCGCCTGTACAATGACGATGTCGCTCGCCGTGTCATCGCTGACGGTTACGGTGTACGTGCCGTTGTCGGGCGCGGCAAATTGGAACGCCAAACCGTGGCCGTCCGCCACTTGGCTGCCATCATCGCGGACCACTTGCCAGTTCGGATTTCCATCGCTCGCCACGGAAAATGAAACAGTCTCTCCTTCGGCCACGGTCCGATCGTTTCCGGCAAACAGAGGCTTGAAGAGCCCGAAATCGTAGTCGGTCACCACGATGTCACCCGAAGTCCCGTCAAACAAGCGGCTTTGCGGAGCTGACAACTGCCAGTCATCGGGTACTTGCGGTGTGATTACGAAACGGCGGTCTAGTGGTAATGCGCCGAAACGATAGTCACCATTCGCATCTGTATAGGTTGTACGAGGAAGTGATTGGACTTCGTACGTGACCGCCAGATTTGCCAGCCCCATGAATACCTGCTGGTTGCTTTCGGGAAAGGTCTTGATCCCCACGATCTCGACAGAAGCAATCGCGGCCTCCGACGATCGATTGACTCTGACTGTTTGGAAGTCAAAGGCTTCGAGTATCTCACGCGTCAGGTCAATCGTGTTTCCTGTCGTGTCGAAGGCCGTCACCTGGACACTGGCACCCTCGGTGGAGAACTCCGTCGCCTCAATCGACACGGACGACACTGTCTCAGTGAAGTCCACACGCAGCGTATCCCCTTCCATCCATACCGGAAAATCGATGTCTTCCAACCTTAGGCTATAGGCAGGAACCCCAGCATCGGAGCCGATCGCGGCATAAATCTGCCCACCGGAAGGCACGTGAGAAAAAACCGCACGGCCGGTTGCGTCGACGATTGGGTCACCATGGTCGTACATATCGGCATCGTAACGGACCTCAACCGGGTCGAAAGAAACCAGTTCCACGGTGAAACCGTCAAGGGGCACGTCCTGCCTTCCGGCGCCTTGATCTAAATCGTGGTAGAGGTTGCCGTAGATGGCTCCGCTGTCCACATTCAGGTCGAATGCAAAACGGTCCGTACGGCCCGTAGGTTGTTCGCGCGTGCCGCTGTGGACCGTGACTTCGATCCGTGCCAAACCACTAAAGTCCGCTGGCGCCGAGAGCGTCAGGGTGTCCCCCTGGATATCCGCAACAAACCCGGCGACGTCGGTGTCCGCGGTGAAGTAGACGGGAATACCCAACGCGTCCAGTTCGGCCTGATTCGCCAATGACAGGTGAACGACCGGATTGATGATGAGTTGCGGAGGAATGTCATTGATCTTCGGTTGCACATCGGCATTCGAGTCCGGTGAGGTCCAAACCTTGGCGATCCGCGCATCCAGTACCGGGAGGATCTCGTCTCGAGTGAGGCTGTTGAGCGGATTGCCTCGCAAGTCAAGCGTCTCGAGCGTGAGCGATGGAGTCGGCAGGGAAATCAGACGAACCGCATCCGCGGCGACAATTCCCTCCACGGCGTTCAACAATCGGACGGCGAGCTGATCCGACATCACGGAGTAAACACCCAGGCTGTGCCAAATCGCTCCTCCGAAAGGTTCTCCTGCTGGCGGAAGTTGTTGATTGACCGTGACTTCATCGAGCAGTTTCTCGCCGTCGAGAACCTGGTAGACGACTTGGGACGACCGGCGCTCACTCGTAGGCCACGTGACCTGGACCTGATACGCTCCAGCCGGCAGTTCGGCTTGCGTCCATTCGGCCAGCGTTGCGTTGGTGTCAGGTTCGACGAAAAAGCGGTAGTCATGGTTAACTGTGTGATCGACCGGGTTCAGGTTGCCCTGCCCTTGGCCAATCTCCGTATAACCCGGATCACCATCGTCGATCAGATAAATGCCGGCCAAGGTCGTCAGGTCGGAGATGTTGTTGTCCTTCAGATCCAAGTGCTTGAGTTTTCGAAAGGCGACCAGGTCGGAAATGTCCAGATGCTGAAGACCGCTGCTTGCCAACGAGACATACTCCAGTTCATCGAGCGTCTTGGGTATCTGCGAAACAGATAGAGTTGCGTCAGAAGGGGAAACACCGGTATCGTTTTGCGCGAGGTTCAGTATGCGCAGATTCGGCAAGTACTGTAGTCCGTTCAGATCGCGAATCCCTGTGCCCGATAAGTCGAGGCGTGTCAGCTGAGCGACTTCATTGGCAAATAGCTGGGCATTCACATAGGGTTGTCCGTTGTGGTCCAACGTGACGGGGATACCCAGGGCACGGGCCACGGCGGCCCGCAGCGCCGGGTCGGTCTCGTCGGGTTTGAGCACTTCGACCGCCAGCGGGCGCTCATTCGTGTCGGACGAGCCCGGCGTTTCCACGCTTTCTCCAGCAGCTTCTGCGAGATCCCTCACTTCGGTTGTGACCGCGCGGAAGTCATCCGAACCGCTTTCGCCAAAAAGCCGATCCAGGCCGGGACCTCCCACAATGCGGTCGTCCCCATCTCCTCCTTGAATGAAGTCGCGGTCGGTCGCCGGGTGCGACAGTCCCATGACGGGGGCGTCGATTTCGATGGTAAAGGGCAGCGGCTCGGACTGGGCATCGTGCCGCGGATTGGTGACCTTGAGAAAGTAGGTTCCTGCCTCCACATCGCGGAGGTCAAATGCGACTTGATGTGATGCCAGAACGCGCCCCTGCACGTCGACAAGATCGCCGACAACACCTTGAGCATTGCTAAGTAGTTCCAGCCCGGTGCCGGATGTGTCAAACCGGTCAGAAAGGATCACCGTGGCCGTTTCTTCGCCACCAACGGATCCCGGCGCCTCGCCGTAGCTTGTACCGAGATTCTCCAGCCGGATTCCGACGGTGGATTGGCCCGCCTCGATGGCGTCGCGCAATTGCGATGTGATGTCGATGTGAACCCTACCTTGACGTCCTCGTAGAGACGTGGTTGCGGTACTCGACGTGCTATCGATGACCGTGGCTTGTACTGTCGTTTCCGGCGACTCCAGGGATTGAAGCGCATATGTCCCACCCACGTTGCCATCGGTCACCCAGAGTGCACCTTCGGCTTTAAAGAAGAGACGACCGGAAGCGGCAACCAGGTCGGTCGGATCACGGACGGTATCCGCGACCAGTTCCGGTTGCGAGTTCACAATGCGATACAATCTGCGTATCCCTGTATCGTCCAGTGATGTGAAGAAAAGTGTGCCGCTGACATCTGTCAGATCGCTGGGATTGGCATCACCGTTCGAATTCGTAACGATGGGCGTCAGCTCGGTCGGAGCCGGTGAAAGGGAAGCCATGGCGAGCTGACGCGTTCCTTCGATGAGCGCGGAAAAGAACAGGCTTCCACCCGAATAGGTGAGTTGATCAGGATTGTCACCGACCGCCAGCAATTCGGTTGCCGTGAAAATGGGCTCAGGCGGATTGTCGTTGGAGGTGCCCGTTCGATGGATTTCGAAAATCGAGTGTGCGGCAGGCGACGCAGCAGACGGGTCATCCGCAAAAAAGTAGAGGCCGTCCGACTCCTGGCCATCAAACTGAAATGCTCCTGGAACAATCGTGTATCCATGTGGGTTAGTGATAGCGTCTTGCTGGATAATCTCGATTTCGAATCCGGGCGTGCCCGTATTGGGCGAATTGAACTTCGCGCCACTGGTTGCCGTGAGTTCTGAAATTCCCGACGGATTCAAGGTAACCATTACCAGAACGCCGTCAAAACCGACCATTGCCTGCGGTGCCCTGTGCAAGGCCCCCAACGTACCTCCATTATCTCCAACGCGCGACGTATCAATGACGGAGTTATTGGGAAGAGGCGTGTCAGAAAACAGGATTCGGATCGAGCCAGGATCTGGCCGGCCTTGGTTTAGATTGTTCACGGCACTGAAATAGATATTGTCTCCTACCGCCGTGAGTTGCTGTGGATCGCTGCCGGCGCGGCGGGGCGAACTATCGCTGCGCAAAGGCTCGGTTACCGTGCCGTCACTGCGCCACACCTCGGAGCCTTCGGTTGAGTCGTCGGAGAAGAAGGAAAAGTTCGTGTCGTCCGCTGCGAAAAACAAGACCGTCTCGCCCGCCACAAACTGACTTGCATTATCGGGAATCCGTGCCAGGAACGCAGGAAACCCCGTGATTTCATCGACCTTCCAAAGATCCAGCCGCGCCTCGGACGGCACAGGGTTGGCGGTAAAGAACAGTGTGCCGTTGACGTCGATCAAGTTGGCGATGGTGGCGGCGTCCAGTTGGCCGTTCGGATCTCGAACCAGAGTAGTCCCTTCGAACGTCCCGTCACTGACCCAGAGTTGAGGCTGATCGTGCTCGTCCAGCGCCGTAAAGAACAGCTTTGCCGCGTTCGGACCAGATGCGACGAAGTTGTCGACCTGGACGGGGCCGGCGAATTGCACTGCATCTGTAGACACATCGAGGTGCAGCACCGCGCGAGCAAGCGTCTGCGGATCCCTTAAGGCATCACGCATCATGTCGAGGTCGAACTGCAGGATGCCGACGGTGTCGCCGGGACCACCCAACATCACCTGATCGCCAACCTCCAGCGTGCCGTCAGGCAACTCCGTCCGGGCGGAAGTTGCATGCAAGAGCGTGTCGACGTCGACATCGGGTGACAAGCGTATCGTGTCGCCCGGCCGCCCGTCCCCCAGCGTTGTGAAACGGTACCAACGGCTTTCCTCTCCCGGCTTGAGCACCATTTCCTTCGCATCGCTGAAGGTCAGCGTGCCCGTCTGCCGGTCCATCAGAAACGGTCCTAATGGTGAATTTGCCAGCACGTGCGATGTTTGTGGCAGTGTCTGTGGCAAGACACTGCCGCTGACCATGAATACCCTTCCCGCGTCCGCTGCACTTCCGCCGATGACACCGTCCGCGCCCGCAGCGCCCACAGTTAAGTCATCCACACCGTCGCCGTTGAAGTCGATGTGGGGCGCGGTCGGGAGCGTCCCAAACCGATCGGTGCCAAACTGCCCTCGAATCACACGACCGGCAACATGATTGGTCAGCGACAAACTAAGGTCTCCGACGAGCGGTGCGGCATTTTCGGCAGTGGAAAGAATGACGAAAACAGTCCCTCGCTGGTCGCTCAAACCGTTGACCAATCTTCTCTCGGATTCGCCGATCACCAGGTCCGCAGATCCGTCATGATCGAAATCGCCGGCGGTGGCAAACAACGAGCCGCGCAGAGCGGTGCCGCCCGCCAGAGTAGCTGCTTCGGCGCGCCGAATCGTTAAGAGCGCGTCCGAGGTGTCGCGGATCTGAGGAGGACCGTTGAGGCCATTTGCGTCGGGAGCGCCTGCGAAGACAAACAGACCGCCCGCGAGGTTCCCGCCGTCCTCCCGCGATCGGCCAATCGCCAGTTCGTCATAACCGTCCCCGTTGAGATCTCCCAGTGCGGAAACGGTAGCACCCAAAGCCAGGTCCTGGAAAATCAGGTCGCTCTCGGCGGATAGCTCGATCGATTCGGGCACGCTGGTCCGGCCGAACAAGAGAAACGCACGTCCAACTTCAGGCCTGGTCACCAGGGCACCGGTGAAACGAAGGTATTCCGCCGAAGCAATTACGACATCGTCAAGTCCATCTCCGTTGACGTCGCCTACCATCGTCGTTGTTACGCTTGGGATCTCAGGATCCACGTTGCTGCGGTCGAAGCCGATGGGGTCGAGCATGTCGTCGGCCAATGCGAGACGCGCCTCTGAATCGAGTCGGATCTCAACGGTTGGGGCGGCGTTCAACGAGCCCGGATCGTTGATATCCTTACCGAGCAGAAGATGACCGAGCACATCGTTTTTGGCGGTATCGGTCCGGCTTCCGACCACGAGCAGATCAGCCAGGTGATCACCGTCCCAGTTGACCAAATGCGCCGCCGGCGGATGATCTGGATCGTGTACGACGGTGATATCTCTCACACCCCAAAAGGCAGCGTCGTCGAAGTGTCGATCGAGCCCGGGTGCTCCCTGGACAATTCGCAGCACGACATCGCAACTGCCCCCCGCTGCGGCACAATTCTCATCACTAAGAAATATATAGTCGTCGATGCCGTCGCCCGACACATCGCCTTTCCCATGGGCAAGTGTTCCGAGTTCGCCGCCTTCATCGCCAACCGGTTGGCGACGGTCCAGCAAAATATCGGCTTCACGGTCGATTTTCCGATGACCGTCCAGACGCAGAGGGCCAAACAAAACGTAGGCCGTGCTCTGGCCCTCCATTACGAAGTCCCCAAAGCCATCGCCGTTCACGTCGCCCACCGGTCGTGACGCTGCGAGTGCTTCGTCCTGACGAACTCCCTCCAAAGAGAATGCCTCGCTTAGTAGAATTGGATTGCTTGAAACCAGGTCGACTCCCTGCGTCGTCTGGTCACCAGCTTGGCTGGCCGAAACGGGCGTTCCAAGCTGAAAGCGAAAGCTTTCCGTGGGAAGTATCGCGCCGACACCCTCCATCAAAGGCGCGTTCGGGTTTCCTTCACTGAGTGTTACTGGGCCGCCGCGGATAACATTCAGAACCGAACTGAAGGGCGTGGCTACGGCAATGTTGGGAGTACCCTCTCCGTTTCGGGAGCGCAGCACGCCGACAAAGCTTTCCGTTGCTTCGAATTCGCCCTCCGCGAAGAACGCTGGCGAAGAGGACTCCAGTACGAGCGCGGGATGTGAGAAGTTGTCAGCAAAGCTGGCTTGTGGCGAACCACCGCCCAAGAAGATCTCCGTCACCTGATGCACGTTGGCGGTGACGTTTTTATCCAGCGCTCCGGTTCGCTCTACAGCAGCCGAGGCAAAATCCTCGAACCCTTCGACGTCACCATCAAAGTTTCCAATGGGCTTCAGGTTGACAGCATCCACCGAAACAACGGTCGGCGCGGCGGTGCTTGCATCAAAAACGAACGTACTGCCATCGGTACCCGTGACCAGGATCGTGTCGGCGTTGAAAGTCGTCCCGCCGTCGCTATCAAGGTCGCCAACCGGACGCAGCCGTTGGCCTCTTACCGAACCAACGTCGCGAGTCGAAAACGAGACGCCCTGGTTCGGATCTCCCAGATTGATTTGCAGGTTTTCTCCAATGAGGATTCCGAAATCGTCGGCACCGTCGCCATTCAGGTCTCCTACGCCTTCTGCGTGGTCCGCGTTCGAAAAGATGACGTCGGCGTCATCCGGAACCAGGTCGGTCGTTATTCTAATATTGTCAATGGCCCACCCGAAAATGTCGTTCTGGAAATCGTCGACGGTTTCGAAATGGAAGACCACGTGAATGTCCTCCATTCCGACGAATGGATCCAAACTCAACTTCACCGTCTGCATCTGAGACGGGTCCGCGCTCTCCCCGTCATCGAGCGGTATCATGCCATCGATAAGTTGGCCCCCGGGCTGGTTATTTGCGCGTGGAATATCCACACCGTTGTGAATCCCAGAGGTCGAAATCTGAACCTTTGCAATATCGACTCCCGCGTTGTGCTCCGTCTGCAGAAATGAATCAAAGGACAGCGTGGCACTCTGGACGCCCGTCAGGTCGATCTCTGCGGTCTGCGCGATCAAACGGAGGTTATCACTGCCGCCGTTGGAGAAGCTACCCGTCTCTTGATGAAATTCAAGCCGCCCTTCTTCGATGCGGAAAAACCGGTCAGAAGTATGTCCCGTGTCATTGTCGTCGAACAGGAACCCGTGGGCATTGTCCCGAACATCGATGTCGGTGTTGACGTTTTCAAAATCCCAGACGTTGTTGTTGGATTGTTCCAGCGGCACGGGAGTACCCGCAAACCATCCCGCCTCGCGATCCCGACCGAGAAACAGGTGCGTCCCCGTGTCGTCGGTGATTAAGAGATCGTCATAAGGGTCGTTGTTCGCGTCACCGGCACTGGCCAGCGAGATGTCGCCGGACAGTTGTTTCAAGGTTACGCCCACGGCTTCGCCCGGCTCGATCCGCAAGTTATCGTACGACGGATCGGCCGAGGCCAGTCCCGCCGCGCTGTTCGTCCGATTCTTCCAGAGCGAAAGAAAATTGAACGGAGTGCTGCCAGCCGTTAGCGTCGTTGCCGAAACCAGCGGTTGGCCGTTGATTTGAACCACCAACGAGCTGCCGTCGAGGAGAACACCAAAGCGGAAGGATTCGTCCTGTTCAAGGACTCCATCCCCGTCGGCATCGAATGGAAGTCCGCCGACCGTCGATGGCAGGCTGCCGGGGCCTTGGAAGCTGAAGAGAGTATCCAGCGTTTGGCCGGGCGCAAAGGGATTGTCCGCGTAAAGCGTTTGGAGATTTCCAGCCACGTTTTGGCGGATGAGAAACCCACCGGAGGCAGCGAAGTTAATATCAATCTGGCCGTCACCCGATGTGCTGCTGATGCCGGAACTGGCGCTCGGCTTGCGCAGTACGAGTCCACCAGTGTTGCTTGTGCCACTCTCAGGGGGGTCTTGCAATCCATCAAACCGCATATCCATGGAAATGTTTACGTTGGGAGCATCCACGGCCAGTACGGCTTGTCCTGGATCGGACGAGCCAGCTCCTGCCGCGCCGGTGACTCGCAGCTCGCCGCTGACAATTTCCGCGATACTCGCGCTTACTCCGTTTGTAGCGTGCTGCGTCCAGACGAGATCTCCGATTTCCGTGGAGCCCAACTCCGTGCCGTCGGTCCGACTGAACGTATCCGAAACCGGATCGAAGCTCCTGAACCCGGGAACGGTGGCCGCTTCCTGCACGACATCGACCAAGTCTGCCCAGTGACGTCGACCAAACAGCAAGTAGACTTCCTGCGCGGACCCTGGCCCCGTGGCCGTGATCGCCAGATCGTCCAACCCGTCCCCGTCGAAGTCGCCTGGCGACGAGATGACAGATCGGCCGAGGGCCGCGTCCGCCAAGACGGGCTCGGGCAACACGAGCAACACCGTTTCCGAGCCGCCGACACCGAGGTCCGGGTTAAGTCGCACATCGTTCCCAAAGAAGATTTTGGCGAATGTGCGAGTCAGGCCCGTTCGAGGGTCGGTCGCATCATCGGCCACGGACAGGATAAAATCGTCTTGGGCATCTCCGTTGATATCACCCAGCGGGATGACGATTGCCTGGCCTCCCACGTTAAATCCATTTACCTCGATGCGAAGGTCATCCGGGGTCAGCGCGTATCCGAGCCCATCCGCTACGACTTGTTCCACGACCACGTCGACCACTTCCTCCAATGGTGGAACAAACTCGAGTTGAAAATGATGAGCATTCAAGCCCTCCGTATTATCGACACGCAGCAGCCAAGAATCGGGCACGCCGCCCAGGACGTCCACCGGTACCGGATCGATCCCGCTTCCGGCCGCGGCGTTCTCCGCCAGGAACAAAGTAACAGGAAAGTATTGCTCGGACGGTTCTAGCGTTGCGCCGTCCGCACCGGCAACCATCTTGCGGGCTCGAATCATATCTCCTTGGACGTCTTCCGCGCTTAGCAATGATCCGCTTGTAATTTCGCTGCCAGACCTGACAAGTGCTCCATGCTGCCCCGCAAATTGATTCAGCGAGTCAGGCACATCGAAGAAGAACCAGTCTACTGGATCGCCGTCGTGAAATGTCAAATCATGGATGGCTTGGCCCGTATGGATCGTGCCAAGATTTGCCGCAAATTGAAACACATCGTTCAGGCCGGTGACACCGTCGCGTGTTTGGAACTCGAAGCGATCGGGTTCGAGCGTGGTTGCGCCAAACAACAGGTCGTCACCCGGCCCGCCTTCGATCATGTCGTCGCCACCGCCGCCCATGATCAGATCACTGCCGTCACCGCCGTCGATCCGATCATCCTGCGGACCGCCGAAGACGCGATCGTCGCCATCACCACCAAGTATCTCCAGACTGGCGATTCTCGCGCCCGCCTGGAAGTCTCCCGGGGAAATGCCCCATTCCGACGTCGTTGCGGGAAAAACAAATTCCGAATCGGCGTGCACCACATCATCGCCGGCACGCGTATCGATCACCGTGTGTTCGATGTCACGCACCGTATAAAAATGATAGAACTGCTCGAACCGCTCCTGGTCCGCGGCACCGAGCACCGCATCGCCGGACGGAAGCTGGAGCTGGGTCGCGGCCACGTCATTGGCGCTGGTTATCTGGAGCATCGCATCGGAACCGGTTTGGGCGGTGGAGAGAATCAGGCGTGAACCGATCCGACCGACACCGACGGCACCCGGGATCCCCGCGTCGTCGAGCGGACCGGCGAGGGCTTGCGCGACGTCGACGACCAGGTCGTCCACACTCTGGTTGGTCTGAGTGCTCGTGGCGGAGATCGTCACGTTGACCTGCGTGCCGTTCACCTGCAATTGCCAGGTCGCGTCGGCATCGATGCGGCCGCTCTCAGGCGCTGGACCGGTGGACGTGATGGTCGCCGGCACGTCCACCTGTTGCGTGAAGAATTGTTGGTTATTGATATCCCAGATGAGACTCGTCCATTCGTAACGCTGCAGCAGCCGGTTGAATCGCAGGGCGACGAAGTCGTCGACAGGGATCCCGTTGCGATCCAAGTCTCCTCCGAGAAACAGCGCGCGATCCTCGCCAACGCCACCGTCGAGTCGATCGCTGAATGTTGGTAAGAAAGTCATTTCCGTGCCCGCGATCAGCGGCAAACGGTCGGGAATTATCTGGAACGTGTCGTCGCCGCCCTCACCGAACAACAGGTCGCTTGCGCCACTGTCCGCACCGCCTGTCAGCATGTCGTTTTCGGGGCCACCAAATATCCAATCCTCGCCGGGGCCGCCTGCAAGAATGTCGTTGCCGGTTCCGCCCAGGAGAACATCACGGCGAGGGAAGTCGGAACGTGCCGCCAGATCGACAATGGCTGGCTGCGTGTCGCCGATTAGGTCGAAATGCAGGCTGTAAATCGTGGGAATGAGGTCCGACTTTACCTTGAGGACGTACGTTGTCTGTGGCTCAAGGCCCGCCAGCGGAATACCGGGCAATGTGTCGGCCTGCGGAAGGAGATTGCCCTCCGCGTCATGAACCGTGATATCGATGGCGTCGCTCGGATCGAGACTACTGACCGACAGGCGCGCCTTCGGGTCGAGGTCCACCGCGTCCACGCCCAGCTGGAAGCGATAGAAGTCCTCGTCGTCCGGGTGATCGATCGTCAGGCCGGCATAGATCACGTCCCGAAGGATCTCGATCGAACCGTCGGCTATAGGGAAATTCTCCACGGGATCCGTGGTCGTCTGGAGGCCGAGTTCCGTACGTGCCACGTTGCGTGGTGGTACAGAGATCACGAGTTGCGCAGCGGCACCCGCCGAGGTCGTCGAGAGGACAATCCGATCGCCGCTTAAGGATGCTGTCACCCGATCCAGCACGCCCTCGGCGGCCAAAGCATCGTTGATGTCTTGGATCAGATCCGTACGAGATGTGTTCGCAGGGCTGGTTCCGCTGCTTCCATCGGTGGCAGCGGCGGGTACCACGACGTTGGCACCAATCTCGCCGTCGATGATCAATTGGAACTGGGCATCTCCACTAAGGACGCCGTTGGCGACGGCAGACTCGGGAGCAACAAGCACGGCCGGCCCGGTCAAATCTGCGGCGGTATCCAAGGTATCATTGCGCAGCAAGCCTTCCGTCTGGTCGGTCAGGATTGGCTTACCCGAGATGATTTCCACGCGATCGTCGCCCGGTCCGGCATCAACCCACACTGTTTTCTGGACGGTGGGGCCGACAGTGACGTGGTCGTTCCCGCGCAGCGCATCGACGACGATGGCCAGGAAGTCTCCTTCCGGTGGCAACAGACCGGCCAGTCGGCCTGGATCCGCGTCGCTGAATGTCTTGCCCAGCGCTTCGGCGCGGGCAAACGGATCGTCGTCGGACAGGGCGTCGATGTCCACGAGTTCGTCCGAGATGTCCCAAATCAGGTTGCCATCGTCATCGGTGGCACTGAAGTCCAAACGAACCTGTGCGGCGAATGTGAAATTACCGTCGTTTTCCGTGAGCCTTGTCACCAAGTGATGGCCCTGGAGAAGGCCAGGCTCGGTGACAAAATCGACCGAAATGATGTCGTCGAGGTTGGATCCGCCCACGTACCAGACACGTCCCGTGCTGCGGGCATACTCTTTCCAGCCGTCGTCGTTACCCAAGCCCCCATCCAGGTTTTCAAGCAAAGCCCCATGACGGTTGTAGAGCAGATCTTCGCCGTCACCACCAAAGAGGAAATCGAGCCCCGTTCCGCCGAACAGGCGATCGTCGTTCGCCATGCCCAGGATCCGGTTCAGACCCGAATCTTCAACCGTGTGAAGCGGAAGGCTCACGTCGTTGTCGTTTGATCCATCACCGTCCAGGTCGCCGTTGTCCGCTGAAAGATCCCCTTCAACAGTCACGAACACGCCAAAGTGGTCGATCCGAATTTCGATCGAATCGGCTTCGGTAACCAGTTGAATTACCGATTCATCGCCGGCCAACTCCGCCGTGACGTCGGGTGGCAGGACGGTGTTTAGATCAGCAATCAGGTCAATCAGATTGGTGTTGTCCCGGGTCTGTTCGGCCAGGAATACCACGGGAATGAACGGTCCGCCATCCATGCGCAGCGAGAAATGGGCATCGGAAGTAAAAACGCCATCTTCGCGCGCGGGGAGTCCACCGATGAGCGCGGTTTGGCTGCCATCAGCGGACGGCGTCCCTCGTTGGCCATCGGCAAATCGCAGTTGGGTGACGATTGGATTGGGGTCAACCGACCAGGCGTACAGGTCATTTGTACCTCGCCCGCCAACCACGTCGTCGTTGCCCTGTCCGGCGAAGATGACGTCGTGGTCCGTGCTGCTGCCCGTACCTGCGCCTTGATCGCCCCACAGCCGATCGTCGCCGCCAAAGCCAAACACGGTGTCACTGCCTCGGCCACCGTCGATACGATCGCGGCCATCGGTACCGGAGAGCACATCATGGCCAGTACCGCCATCGATGGTCGTGACAAAGTCACTGGAACGGACGAACAGATCGGAAAGATCGAGCGCCTCCTCGCCCTGGACAAAAAAGATCGTGTCATCACCCGCCAGGCCCGCCACTCGGAATTGTTCGACGAGCGCATCTCCGGTACTTCCCCGCCAATCGGCGAGCGTCGTCTGACTGAATAGTTCGACATTGCCCTCACGGCTGGTGATGTCGACTCGCAATAGAAACTCTTCATCGTTGCCCTCCAGGCCATTGGACTCCTGGCTAAGCAAGATTTCGTCGTCGTTGTTGGTCCCGGTAATCAGGAGAATATCGGTGGCATTGTCGTCTGGTGTGTCGCCGTGTTCCGCGTTGCCAGCGTGGCCGTCGAAGTCGTCGTGGAAGCTCGTGTAGTTCGGGTGGACATCAACGACGAGCATATCGATACCCGATCCCGCGTAGAGAGAATCGTCACCGTCCTGTCCCTCCAGCCAGTCGGAGTCGTCGCCGCCCCACAAGCGATCGTTGCCTCCCCCCCCATACAGCTGATCTCCGCCCGGTCCGCCCACGAGCAGGTCGTCGCTGCCGATCGGCCGCGGAATCGGCGCGCCGAGGGTCGTCTGGTCGATGTTAAATGCCGGAGAGCCGCTATCGGCGTAATCCGGACCGTCCAGCGCATCGCCACCTAAAAAGTCGTTTCCCTGGTCACCGAAGAGCTTTTCTGCGCGAAGATTCCCAAAGAGAAAATCGGCGCCGCTGCCGCCATGCAGTTCGTCGCCGCTGGTCGCCAGATCGGTGCCGTCGCCCGCCGCCCAGGCATAGAGAAAATCGTCACCGGCGCCGCCCAGGAGTCGCTGCTGTAGGTCCTGCAGTTGTCCGTCGACGGGCCGTTGCCCCGACGTATCCTGGTCGCCATAGACGCGATCGCTGCCGCTGCCACCGAAGACCTGATCAATCCCTTCCCCACCGTGTACTACGTCATCGTTGGCGCCGCCACGGACGATATCGTCGCCGCTGCCACCGAAGACGTTGACGTCGAGACCGGCACCTGCATCGAGATAATCATTTCCGGTCCCGCCAAGTAGAAAGTCCCTATCGGATCCGCCGAAGAGCCAGTCCGTGCCTTGCTCGCCCAACAGCGTGTCGGCTCCGTCGTTGGGCTGACCGTCGTCACTTTGGCCGAACAGGAACTTCGGAGCGAAACGATAAGTGGTCTCGATATCAGGTACGCCAGGCGGATTTTCGAATCTTGATGCGTCACCACTTGCGGCAAACTTGTCAGGATGTCCCAGGTCGAAATCCTGGGGCGTGGCATCGGTCGTTCCACCGAAGATGGCATCGTCTCCATTTCCGCCGCGTAACCGATCGTTTCCCGTTCCGCCGGCGACGAAATCGTCACCGGCGCCCGCGGTTACCGTGTCATCGCCCGGTCCTGCTTCGATGATGTCGTGTCCAGCATGGGTCAATATCGTATCGTTGCCCGCGCCGCCAAAGACAATGTTGTCGGAAAGGCCGCCAAAGATATGATCATTTCCGCCACCGCCGTCGATCGTGTGCACGGCTTCGACCGTCGGTTGTTCATCGTCGTCGGCAAAGATGACGTCATTGTCCGGTCCGCCCATGAGCGTATCGCTGCCACCTTGCCCGCGGATCATGTCGTCCCCTGTGCCGCCGTCGATCGTGTCGTTTCCCGTTCCGCCCAGAACGGTGTCCATGCCGGCACCGGCGAAGATCGTATCGTTCAACGATCCGCCTTCGATGTAATCGTTGCCCGTGCCACCGTCCTGGTCGTCTCCGTAGATCGTATCGAATCCGTCGTCACCAAAGATATTGTCATCGTTGTCGCCGCCTTCGATCATGTCATCGCCTGGCCCTCCATGGATCTGATCATCGCCGCTGCCGCCGAGCAGCAGATCGTCGTCGCGCTGGCCGTTGAGCGTATCGTCGCCGGCTTCGCCTTCCAGGCGGTCGTTGCCGCGACCACCAAACAGCTCGTCACTCCCTTGGCCTCCCAGCAACGTGTCATCACCGCGCCCTCCTTCGAGTCGGTCGGCTTCCGGTCCGCCGACGAGCAGATCATTTCCTTCGCCTCCCAGCAGGAAGTCCTCACCGCCGATCCCGCCGATGTCATCACCGTAGAGCTGGTCGTCTTTGGGGCCACCGGTGAGCTGGTCATGGCCCGGCCCGCCACGCAGTTCCGCGGGCCCGCCTCCGGCAAATAATTTGTCGTTGCCGATCCCTCCGAGCAGCGTCACGGGAATCACGACGTTCGGATTGATCGTAATCGTGTCGTGGCCACTACCCGCGTCGCCGAGGATCAGCGAAACACCGATGAATTCATCACTTCGAATGCCTTTCGATTCGACGATCACGCCGCCGGGCGATGCGCCGGGCAGGACCAGAAACGTATCGTCTCCGTCGGTTAAGTTGAGCGTGAGCGTGCCCCCCGACTGGGAAGCCAGCTCGGGCAGATCTTCGGGATTGGGGCGTTCCACGTCAAAGTCGAGTAGCGTCACTTCGGCAATCTTGTAGGTCTCGTGGATCTGAAACAGAAGCAGATCGACATCGAGGAACGCTTCGAGCCCCGCGTCCACTTTGCCGGCGACGTCAAAAATATGGATGGGACCCAAGGCGAGATTGCGGGCGAGTTCTCCAGCACGAATTTTTCCGTCCGCCTGACCGGTCCCGGGATCCACGAAGTCGTGCAGATTGAAATCAACGTTGGCGAATACGCCGCCGCGGACACCCGCTTGCGCCGCCAGGATATTGATCGTCGCGCCCGCAGTAAGGCTCCCGCCGAACTTCACTTCAACGACATCCTTGCCGAACTCGTCCACGTCGCTGACAAAGAAACCGTCGAATACATCGAGAAAGTTTTGGGTTTCGCCGAATCTCCTCAATCCGGTCGTGTCAAAGCCGGCCTGGAAGTCGGCCGTGGCGTAGACGCGACCCGCGATCTCCGCGCCCAGAATCGGTATGGGCGGCACGGGAAAGAATTGGCTGTATGTGAAGTCCACTCCCAGTGTCGGTGCGTCGTACACGAACAGGTCGATGTCGTTGCCCAGCAGGTACTGAAACGCGGTGAACGGGCTTTCAATAAGCGGAAACCGAAGCGAACCTTGTTTCGCCCCGGCCAGGTTATCGACCCATTTGCCTCCCGAAGGACTCGAGTTGCCAATCTGGTTCATCGGCTCCGTGGTCGGTATCTCAAGATTGATCGGCTTGAGCTGTGGGTTACCGCGTCGGGCACCCGAGGCGTCCCCCGAGCGGCGGGCCAATGCGCTGTCGATGTCAAAACTGCCAAAGTCGATCCAGATCCCGGACGCGTCGGCAGGCAGGCCGGTGATCAGATTGTTAATGTCTATCACCGATTGGGCGAAGTCGGCCACGTCGGCTCGACCAAACAGCCGGGCCAGGTCTACGAGCGTCACGTCGCTGCCACTCAAGTCTGAGACCACGGGCAGCGGCGTCGTCAGAACGTGGATCACGGGTTGGACCGGTTCCAAGACTTTTTGCACGCGGCTGAGAACGTCGCCGGCGAGCCCGTCGAGGAAACTCCCCAAATTAAGCTGAACGTTCGTGAAACCGAGCGACTCGGGAATCGACTCCGGACTGTCAAACGACCAGTCCACGAGGAAGTCGGCCCGAAACTGCGGAAACAGATCGCTCCCGCCGACGCTGGTGACGACCCGCAAGTTGACATCGGCCGTGGCATCGAAATCGGGCACAAGCATCTCCGAGATATCCGCGGTGGCGATTTCGGAAATGCTCAGACGCTCATCCAATTCGTTCGTGCCGGGATCGACCAGGTCGACGCCGAACACGGCGGTGAACCGTGTTTTGTCGTTTTCGACCCCGGTAATGTCGTATAGGTCGAAGACGTTGAGCTGTAAGAATCCGAGCTGCCCGACGGCCGAAAGACCGGGCGTCGTGACATCCAATCGCACGACCAGTTCCGGATCCTCGGCGGATCTGGATGTATCGAAGTAGACACCTTCGTCCCGGCTCAGTCCGAAACCGACATGCCAGTCGAAACTCATGTCGATCTGGACCTCACCATCGACGTCCAACGCCAATCCAGGCAGCCCCAGGTCGAAACCGCTGGGCAAATTGATCGTCGGCAGGTCCTTTCCCAAAATCACGTCGAACTGGACCCCCGAAGGAATCAGCAGATCCTCGCCCTGGCGCGTGACGCGGACGTCGTCCTTCGAAATCAATCCATCGCCGACGGTCGTTTCGTCATTAAAGTCCTTCAAAAACCCGATGCCGCCGTCGGGCCCCAACGCATCAAAGATCGCCTGTTGCACGGCATCGATTCCGTCGTCAACCGCGTCTTCTAGATTGGCGAGCACACTGTCGCGCACCCGTTCAATAAAATCGGCTTCGTCTTTCAGTGCGTCGCCAATCAAAGGCAACGGAACACCAAACACTTCGCCACGCATGCCGTCCAGCACCAGGTCCATGACGCCCTTCCAACCGCCGACCATGGCCAGGAGATTGCTGCCGACGCCTTCGGATTCGATTCTTGCAAGCGCGGCGCTGAAGTCGGGAGTCGACGCGATCTGGGGCGGATCGGAGAGTCTGGTAAGGTCGTAGGAAACGACCAAAGGATCGACATCGATGTTGAAACCATTGATTGCGATCGGCAAATCGACCGAGGCAATCGCGTGCACCTCGGACGAGAGGTCATCCGTGATCGATGCGCCCGTTTCCGATCCGTCCGAGGCGATGAGATAACGCCGTGCCCCACCCGTCCCCTGGGCAAAGAGATACTCGGCACCGGACGATTCATCGACGTCGGATCCAATGCGGACGCTCCCCTCGGAGATTGAAACGCCAAGGGGTCCGAACGCCGCATTGAAATGGACGTCGTCACTCATCGCGCCCGCGGAGACCCGAATCATCGTACCGGTGTCGTCATCAGGATTGGCGGGCGTCCCTTGATCGCTGTAGTCATAAAGAAAGGGGCGAAAATTGGGAGCGTCCGACACATCAAGTCCTAAGGAGAGGCTGGCATTGACGCCCGCAGTGAGGTCGAGCGTTCCACCTCCCGAAAGGTCAAGCCCAGCGTCGACTAGATCGCCGACAATCCCCAGGTCGATTTGCGCAAGATCAAAGTGCAGGGGATACGGTTGCCGCAACTCCTGATTGACTTGCAAGTCAAGGCGAATGGCCAGCCCTTGTTCCGGGTCCTGATCAATCGACAGCGTGACGAGCGTGCTATCGTGATTCGGATCGTCCTCCTCATCCAGAATTCCTAGCGCGTCCTCGACGAATTCTTCGAGCCGTTGGAGCGTACCGACGCCGCCACTCTCTTGCTCAACCAAGTAAGCCGCCAGCTCACCGGCAAACCGTTGAAAGACCGACTCGCCCACCTCCAGGTCGGGCAGGTCAACCGAAAGGTTGAGCGACGACTCAAAAACAGGACCAAGATCCTGGGCATTGCCCGTTCCTCCTTCGCCCAAACCGTCGATATAGGTGCGAATCTCCGAGGCAAGGACAACCAGTTCGGGAAGCGTGACAGCAATATTGGGAAAATCGATGGGCGTCTGCAGCGCGATCTCCAGCACCTCACCCACGGCGCGAAGATTGCCCGCCCCGGTCTGTTCCAGGTTGTCGAGAAACGTGTCAAGCGTCTTGGCAAACCCCACCACGTCGGCAAGGTTGATGTCGAGGACGGGGATTTCAATGTCGAAGCTGTGTGACGACCCGCCCGGGCCCGAGATCGCATCCGTTTCCAGGTTGGCGACCAGGTCCAGTCCGCGTCGCAGGCCGTCGAGAAAGTCAGTGAACGTCAAGTCTTTAAAGTCCGCCAGATCGTCCAGTCCTTGGCTGGTGACCGAAAGATCGTCCAGCATCACCTCAAACCGCGCGTCGGCTGCGACCAGAGTTCCGATCCCACCGGACAGCGCCAATGGAAGGGCCAGGCCGATGGCCCCCGACAGGTCCGCACGGGCGACGAGCGAATCCTCGATATCGGTCAGGGTGTCGAAGACTTCACTCAGCGTAAGCCGTTCGATGGGGTCACCCGCGGCGGTGGCGAACGTCACATCGACGTTGAGACTGCTGGGCGCACCTTCCACATCCACAATCGCGCCTCCCGTAATGTCGACTCCCACGAAGCCGAAGCTCGCTGACGCGTCGATACTTCCGGAGAATAAGACGTCTCCAGATATCCGCGGCTCGCTGATGAAAACATGGTCCGAAAAGGAGTCCCCATGCAGGGCGAGTCCGTGAATCACACCGTCCCCGTCGTCGTCGGTCGCAGCGATACCCAGACTGATGGCTGCCAGCGAGCCGTTGATGCCGGCGATCGAGAAGTCGACCGAGTGGGTGTCGGTACGGTCTTCCAGTAGCAGACCGGTCTCGGCATCGTTGATGCGGGCGGCAAGATTGCCGGGACTTGCCTGGTTGAGCACATCGAGGACATCGGCGATGGTATCCGCTCCGGCCAGGTCGACCTCAAACAAGGCACCGTCACGCAGTTGCACTTTGAGGTCGGGTTGGTCGGGATCGATGGGGACTCCCATGGCTCCGTTCAAGGAGTCCAGCGGCGCGTCGGCTGTCAGCGGCGGAGTGCCATCACCGAGCGGTGTTAGTTCAAAACCGAGTGTCAGCTCGCCGTGAATGGTGGGTGCCAGGGTGAGTTCGCTGGCCGTGGTCAGCAGGGCGAGTCCGGCCAAATCAAAATCCAATCCGAACTGCGCCGACAAGGCTTCAAACGCCTCGACGTAATTAATGTCGAGCGTTAGTTCCCGGTTCGCGCTGTCGTAGTCCACGTCGGTGACCACGGTTCCCAGGGCCGCGACGATGTCCTGGATGAACAGGCCGTTTTGGCCGTCCGTTTCGACCAGAGACCGGACTGGAGTGACAAGCTGTTCCTCAAACGGATGGCCAAAGTCCAGCACGTCGCTTAATTGCGTACCTGCAACGAAAGGGACGGCCTCATCGATTGACGGTGAGGCGATAAAATCGCTGAGCCATTGTTTCACCTGCTCCAGCGCACCCAACACGGCGCCCGGCGACGCGTTGCGAAACGTCTCCAACGGACCAAAATCGATGGGCAACAGCGCGGCCGCGCCATCAAACAACCTCCCGCCTTCTGAGAGTTCGATTTCGGCCGCAAACGCCGTCGAATCGTCCAGGCTGGTTGCCACGTCGAACTGGACAACGCTGGCCGTCACGCTGGGATCGAGCGTGACCAGCTCGTCTGCCGGTCGACTCTGCAGGTCCGACCCCAGAATCGGTTGGCCATCACCGACATGGACCTCTATCGAGCCGGCAAGATCCAAGGTGCCCGTGATCTGGTCGATGCTCAGCAGGCCCAGGCCGCCCGACGTATCAAGCGACGCGTCGACGTGGGTATCCAGAGTCAATTCTTGAATCTGAACAAAGAAAGATTCGAGCGAAGAGGGCAACTCGGTCAGGTTGACGCCCAGCGTGGCGTCAAACTCCAGTTGTGTGATCATTGTCACCGCAGGCGCGTCGCCCAGCAGCAGCCCCGTGTCGGCAACCGCCTTTCCCAAATCAAGCGCAACCTCGGTCTGCCGCTGCACGGTAAGCGCCACGTCGAAAGTGACTCGATTGCTCGACCGTGACATCGTCACCTCGGGCTCAACCGTTACGCGAAGTCCGCGGCCGAGATTCCCTGCGATGCCCCGCAGCGCTTCCGCCACCCCCCTCCTTGTGGGATGATCCGTCGATGCAAAATAGGCCGCCACCGGTCCAACCAATGTCCGCTGGAAGGCGTCGCTCAAATCCAACTGCTCGCCAATGGACGCATTAAGGCCGGGAAGATCCGCATCCAAGCCAGCGTTCTGCTGCCGGAGCTGGCCGAGATCATTGCCGAAGCGTGCAAGAGCCTGCAGGCCATCGTTGATCGAAGCGGTCGCGTCCTGATTGAGCTGTTCGACTTGGGCCAGGTCCTCCGTGCTGATGACCACTGCGTCGGGGCCCAGGAATGGGTCGTCGCTCCCCAGGATGAGCATCGGGGCACCATCCATGCGAAGTCCACTGATCCCTGGGTCAACGGGAAGCGATGCACCGCCCAAGCCGTTACCAATCAGCGTGACAAGGGGCCGCAATTGGGCAGGCGATGGACCCAGTTCAGACGTGTCGAGCCGTCCGTTGCCATCCGTGTCCACCGTCCCCTCGGGAGTCCCGTCCAGGTCAATGTCGACGCTCGCCTGCAGTCCCACAGCGCCGCCCACGACGCTAAGCGCAACAAAGCCTAATTCGAGATTCGGTCCGGAGCCCGGCCCGTTGCCAATAGGCCCCCGAACCACGCGGCCCGACGCAAACCCGAGTTCCTCCGCGCCGAGCAACTGCAGCGAACGAGCCGTTGGATGGGTACTCACCACAGCCAACCGACCGCCCTGGCTGACAACTTCAATTCCGTCGCGGATGTCCGCTTGGGCAAGAGGAATTCGGAGCAGCGAATTGAGTGTGGAAGCCAGGTCGTCCGCGTCGGCTCCGTCCGAATAATCCGACTTGGCCAAGACAAAGGAAACGTCCGTGTCGTCGTTGACGACCAACGACAATTCCAAGTCAGCGCTCAACGATCCTCCCGCCGGCACGGGCTGTTCCGCTGTCAGCTCAAGACCGTCCTTGGCCCACGCCTGGATCTGATCAACGGAAATAAAGAATAGCTTGTTGGCATCCAATCCGAACTGGAAGTCGAAATCGAGCCCATAGTCAACGACATTGGTCGGTTCGGATCCCGCCACCAGCTCAAGTCCCAGCTCACGGCCGGCAGAGCCCAAATCGAGCGTATACTCGACGGGCCGTACGGCCCTGAATTGCACGTCTAGGACGATTTGATCGTCCTGCGGTTCGGGTGCGGTGGCACGAACCTCGACCTTGACGCCCGACTCCAGGCTGCGATTGACGTCGCTCCCCTCCAGAAACGCGACGAGATCGTTGGTCGTTAGATCCGCAGCCGAGAAGTCTTCCGCGGCCAACGGCTGCACGAATCCCGCGTCGAAGACGTTCGCCAGACCGAGCTGCTCACCGATCGTCTGTCCGGTGAGGGCCAAGGGTTGATCCAGCAGGCCCAACCCTTCTATTTTGCCGAGCAGTCCAACGACGTCAGCGTCGCTCGACGCGTCGTTGAGACCTGTCAGGAGTGCATCGATATCGTTGGAATCGATGGGCGCACCGGTGAGAAGCAGACGAGCTTCGAGCGGTTCGATGGCGGGAGAAACAGCAGGAAAGCCTCGCGACGCGTTCCTGGTTCGACGCGTGCCTTGAACAAAGCGGCGCCCGTGGAAGCCTGGTCCAGCCATCGGAAATTCCTTGTGTCGTGTTATAAAGAAGCTGCTCGAGACCGCGGCGATTCGATTGTGTTAGGACACCATGAAAGGACCTTTCTCAACGCGGCGGTTGGGGTTCATCTCTGGGTGGCCAACGAACCAGCACGACTGACGTAAGCCCGGCGAATGGGCCGTCGGGCGCGGGCCCTGCGATTCTTGGACTGCGTAGCCAGCAATCAAGCGTTTTCGCGAGCGGTGCGGCGTGTGGGAGAGCTCCGGGCTTTGGGAGAGGTGAAGCGTTGACCAGCCTGGCAGCACGATCCCCCGGCAAAGCCGGAGGCTGCCCGCTGCGCCGCCGTTGAAATTGCTTGCATCGTGGCGGTCCCAGTTAAGGACGACCACCATTTGGCACGGGAAGTAGCGAAACGACGTTTCCCAGCCAACGTGCGGCGCATTGTATCACTGCCGCCATGGTCATGCGCGATTATTTGACCGTATAGCCCGGATTCGTGCAATAATTCACCGCAAGCCTTGCGCGGCGGCGGCTTGATGCGTTGCTCATGCAGGTGGTATTGGCCGAAGAGCACGGCATTTGCCACCCGATGGGGCTGATGCGCCGCGAGAAGGTCCCATCGACGCCATTTGCTCCCGATGGATTGACCGAAACTCACGAATCGCCTTGACGGTACGGTTCCGCTTTCTCGGGCTTGCCCCATTGATCGTACAAGCGGACAAGCGCTTCGGCCGCCTCGCGCGTATAGTGACTCTCCGCACCGCGCTCTTGAAACATGTTGTTGTAATTGTCCAGCAACACCGTTTCTGCATCGGCATAACGCTTCAATCCCACTAGCGCATCGGCCAGGAATGAGCGGACGCCGAACGTCAGTCCTTCACTGGGATGAAAGCGCGATTCGTGAATTTCCAAACATCGGCGCAATATGGGCACGGCCTCTTCGTATTTCTCTTGTTCTACGAGCAGTCGCGTGAGTCGGCGCATGGTCGACAGGGTGTGCAGGTGGTCTTCGCCCAGCACGTGAGCACGACCATCCAGGGTCTCGCGGTAGATGTTTTCGGCCTCACGACAGTTTCCCTGGTCCCTCAGCACGCCCGCCAAGATATTGGTAACGTTGAGAAACCGCGGGGTGGGCGGCCCGTCTCGCGGGCGCATCATGGATCGCAGGTCGCGGAGTTCCGATTCCGCCTCGTCGAATCGATTCAAACTCCACAGCGCCAGAGCCGCATTGTAGCGACTGGTAAGCGTGTCGCTGGCGTCTGGTCCCAAAGTACGCAGAAAGACCTCGTATGCCTGGTGGTACATCGCAAGTGCTTTGTCGTGGTCGCCCTGTTCGGAAAAGACATTCGCAAGATTGCCCATGATCGCGACCGTGTCAGGATGATCGGCCCCAAGAATCCGCGTCCGAACGTCCAGCACGTTGCGACGAAGCGCGGCGGCTTCCAACAAATCGGACTCTTGCTTCCGGGAGCGCAAGACACCGGCAAGTTTGTCCATGGTGTCAAGCGTTTCCGGACTTTCCGGCCCTTCGGCGGCCTGGTAAAGTTCCAGAGCCTGTCGCAGTTGTCGTTCCGCTTTGTCGAGTTCACTAAGACTCCGGTAGGTAACGCCCAGCGTCCTGCGCACGGCCGCCTCCACTGCGGGCTGTTCCGTCAGCGCGCCGTCGATTCTTGCCGCGGCCGCATCGACTGCTTCGCGCACCGTAACGTTGCGGCCCAGTTGGGAGGGGTTTGCCGAGGCCAACAGGTCGTTGAGAAACGAGGCCACTGCCTGAGCCGTTTTTGCTTCGGTTTCGGCGCGCCGTGTTTCGGTTTCCGCCCGCAGCCACTGCGTTGTTGTGCCCATGATCCCCGCCACCAGCGAGACCAGGATCAACCCCGCCGCCGCGACACCCGCCCGGTTGCGGCCGACGAATTTTCGGGCCCGGTACGCCCACGTATCGGGCCGGGCCATGACGGGCATGCCGGAAAGAAAGTGACCGATGTCCGCCGAAAGCTGTTCGGCCGACGCGTAGCGGCGCTGGGGTTCCTTGCGCAGCGCCATCAACACGATGTTGTCGAGGTCTCCGCGTAACAGGCGTCGCAGTTTCGGAAGCGGCACGTTGCGAGAACTGCAGATCGATTCCGGCGTTACCGTACTGCTTTGCCCATCCTCCGTGGAGATGTTTTCCTGCCGGCTGATGACGTCGCTGGGCCGGGCGGGGATTTCTTCGGCAAGGATCCGCGCCAGTTTATCGGGCCATCGCGTATCCACGTGATACGGACGTCGCCCCGTTAATAATTCGTACAGAACCACGCCCAGAGAATATACGTCGCTCGCCGTCGACAGGCGTTCGCCCCGAGCCTGTTCCGGACTCGCATAGTCGGGCGTGAGAGCACGTTGCGCGGTCTGCGTGTGATCGGCGCCCTGGAACCCCAACTCGGGATGGATCAGCTTGGCCAGGCCAAAGTCGATCAACTTGGGCGTGCCGTCGCTGGCGACCAAGATGTTGCTCGGCTTCAGATCGCGATGAATGACGGTATGCTGGTGCGCGAACTGGACGGCTGAACAAATCTTCTGAAAAAGTTTGAGCCGCTCGTAGGTCGTCAAGCGGTTCTGATCGCAATAACGGTCGACCCGCAACCCGTCAACGTACTCCATGACGAAATAGGGCAAACCGTCGTCGGTCTGTCCCGCGTCGAACAGACCAGCAATGTACGCATGTTTGCCCAGCGCGGCCTGAAACTGAATTTCGTTCTGGAATCGCTGGACCAGGTCGGACGAATGGGCGCCGTTGCGAATCAACTTGATGGCAACGAGGGACTTGAATGCGGACGTACGAACACCCTGGAAGACGGTGCCCATTCCTCCTTGACCGATCCTCCGGACGATTTCATAGCTGCCCACCCTCCGGCCGATCATTTGCCCGGCGGATGTGGTTACGGAATGTCCAATGGTCGGAAGCAGATGCGGATCGACGGATCCGGCAACGGCCGCCGCGCCGTCGCTCCGATCCAGAAGCGCCTTGACTTCCGAGACAAGCTGTTCATCGCCCGAACACGCCTCGACAAGGTAGGCCTCACGTCGGTCCAGGTCGACGTCCACCGCCTTCAAGTAGAGGGACTCTACATGCTTTCGCCGGTCGTTGCTCATCTGCTTGTCCCCACAATGAGCACCGCGACTCGACTCTGCAAACGATCAGATCTGCACATCTTCTGAGAGCCGCATTCGCGCTGCCCTTCGCCGGCCAGGCCCAAATCTATCCCAGCTCCAATACGTAGTATGTAACTGTGGCGGTTGTCAAAGTGTTGAGGCCACTTCCGTTATCAAGGGTATACGTAAAGGAAAACATCCCCCGAAAGTCGGATCGTGGCGTATAACGCATCTCGAAGGGGTTCGTATTGATGGCGAACGATCCACCCGAGTCGCCGAATATATTGATGTTACTGACACTCAAATCATTTCCGATGGAGGGGATATCGTTGTTCAGGATGTCCAATAGGTTGTCCTGGCTTTCAGCCAGCAGCACAAAGAAGTCGTCCACGGCGACAGGCGACAGGAAGGTTGGCTCGGTCACGATTTGTTCAAAACTCGTGATGCGCCACAAATCTGCATGGATCGCGGCTCCAACAGCGATTTCAGCGAGCGTGATGGCATCCATACCACGGCGCCCGCCGTCGAACGTGAACCGGCCGTCGCCCTGCCAACGAACGCCGTTTCCGACGTTGAGAACGTCATTGTCCCGACCCATCTCGACGGCGACCCTGTCACCAAAGACGGCGAGCCCGCCGGGACGTCCCGCACCTATTTGAAGCAAGTCCGAGCCTCGCCCGGAGTTTACTTTGGTGTCTCCGGCGATTATCACATCGCTAACACCATCACCATTGAGCAGCACCGTGTCCGGCCCGTCTCCCGTTATGATATTTAGATTCCTGCCGATTCGCACGGCGCCCAAATTCACTGTGCTTGGACCGCGTCCGTCTCTAATCGTGAGATTGTGCAAAAAATGAACCTCGCTGTTGAATCCCACAAAGACCATGTTTCCCAGCGTAGCGTCTTGAGTTTTGATGGTCGCATCTCCAGCAACTCTCAGCCCGTCGATGGTGATCCAACTGTCGCCATCCCTTGTGAGAATATACAGATCATCCCCCACGAAGCTAGATAGCCCGAACCTGCTAAACCCAAAAGACACGTGGTGCGCGCCACCGCCAGTCTCGATGTACAGGTCGTCGCCAATATCAGTACTCTCCAAGCGAATCGAGCCAGTGCCTTCGCCATTCCGGATTCTGACATCGTCGCCGATCGAGCTGCTAATCTCGATGTCGGTTGCATCCTCGGTGTATATCAGAAGGTCTTTGCCGATTCGCTGAGCTCCCACGAAAATCTCGCCGCCACCCGCGCCGTTCTTAATTTCCACGTCGCCAGCAATCAAGCTGGTGTTGAATCCATTGATCATGTGGAATCCGTGTCCATTCTTTATGAAATATTTTCCTAGCACGTTATTGCCTTCGCCCGTGACGAGTGTATTGCCGTCCCCGTTTGTGATACGCACGTCCCCGCCAATAGTGCTGCCGTCGATCTGTACTTCCCAGTCACCGTCTCCGTTGTGGATAGTCACATCATGCCCGACGACCATTGCCGCCAGATTGACGTCGAAGAATCCACCCGAGCCCAACTTGTCGCCATTCGTGATCTGGACAATTCCGGGAACGATGTAACTACCAACATCGAGCGAGTTGGTGCCGTCACCGCCATCGTAGATGAAGTTGCGTGTCGCAGAACCGAAATCGTTTCCTTCGACTTCCACGCTGTCATCGCCGTCATTCATGTCGATGCGGATATCGCGCCGGGTCTGAAAAGTTTGTTCAGTGGCTAGTCCGTTGATCGTCGTGAGATCCGTGCCCGAAGCAATTGTCACTCTACCGGGTATCACTGGATCGACCGCGATCTGTATGTCGTTCGAATCGGCATCGCCTGTGATCAGCAGGTTACCAAAACGTGAAACTTCTGCGGTCACGTTACCAGCGAGAAGCCTTCGTGTCTCGAGTGCCTCTACTCTTAAATGGCGAGATGTGGTTTTCGACGAACGGTTCTTCGATTGAGACCAGAACATCAATGTCTTCCTTCCTCGTTCGAGGATGACAACGGCAATGGGACCTTGCGCGTGCGAGCGGAACTTCCCAAATGGGCGGAGCCTGGAGCCGATCCAGGCTCGAAGTGGACATCATTGTAGCAGCGTGCCCCCCGCCCCGCGTCTAGCGCGACAGAAAAGCGACAGAAAAGGTGTCAGGAACCTTTGTTGCGCTGAAGTTCGCGGCCGCGCAGCGCGTGCTTCGGCCGCCGACTGGGGCGACGGATGTGTGGTCGGTATTTAATCAAGGCGGCGCAGCCAATGGACCCAGGGCGACGAACGGAAGCCCGGCGGACGGGCTGTTGGAAGCGAACTCGGGTTCATTTTCCGCGCCGCCGCCAAGACGAGCCCTTAACAAGACCGCCAGTTCGTCTGCAAACTCGCGTTTTGGGGAATGCAACCTGTTTTTAGAGCCCGATTCCAAACCTGATTTGGCGGTGACATTTCCCGGTCATGGAGCGATTACAGAGCGTTTTGAAACCGCTTGTGGACGCTATAAGGGCGTGACTGAGGCCGACACCGCGACCCGTCAGGACAACTGAATCGTGGTTTGCAACACCAGGAGATTGCCTCCGCAACGGAAACGGCCTGTTGTTGGACACCGGCCGTTGCCTGCTGGCAACGAAGCGTCCGGCACAGTTGCCAAAGGCTCGAGAGGAGCGTCGACCGGTACCCTTTGCCTTTCCGGCAAAGGCGCGGGTTGCTAGCGAAGATCGAGCGTCTGCCGATCTGATCGAGCCGCGTTCTCATATTGCTCCCGGGCAGTGGCCATCACTAAACGGGCTGGACCACGCTCGGCAATGGTAGTCAAGTGTGTCCGTTCAGGGAGATAGTGCAGCAGCTCTGCCATGTCTTGCTTCCGCCGCATGACAATCAAGATTCGTCGGTGTTCGGCGGCACACTCAGACAACTCGGGCGAGCTCAGGCTTTGACAATTGCGAATGTCATTCCGTCTCAGGTTAAATGGAATTCCAGCCCACTCGTGGCCCACCGTTACGATCGGTGGTTGCTCGGCTGCCGCCAAGTCCGCGGCCAAAGGAGAGCCTTGACCAAATACAGTTTGTGCTCGGGCGTACCGAGGCATTTCACGATGCAGCACCAGACCTGCCAGCAGCAGCGTGGAAGCCGCACAGACACTCCAGCCCACCTGGGAACTCGTCCTCGAGTGCCGGAGCGTGATCACGAGTGCTAATATGATCACCCAGATGGTGATCATGGTCCACGACAGACTGGGGCTTTCGAGATCTGTCACCAGAGCCAATACCCCAAATCCCACGCCCGCGAGACACGTAGTGCCAGCCGCCAACCACGGCGCCCACTCTCGTGCGCAGCGAACACACCAGCTTTCGCACCTGGAGAATAACACATGCTCGAGATAGTGCCCAATCATCAACGCCATCGCTGGTGCGGCCGGCAAGATATAGGGAGGAAGTTTGCATCGAGAGACCGAGAAGAAGGTCAGGCACCAAGCACTCCAGAGCAATAAGAACCCAATTGGACGAGTACGTCTCCGCCGAATCTGGTCGGAGCGACCGGTAAGGAAACCCAAAAAGGGAATCGTCAAGAAGGACCAGGGATGAGCGGCGATCATCAGCACGGGGAAGAAGTACCAGAATGGCCGTTCGTGAAATGCCCCAGCGAATCGACTGACGTTGTGTTTGTAGAAGAACTCGTAGGCGAACTGTGGATCCTGACAAGAGACCGCCACGAACCACGGAGACGCGATTGCGGCTACGATGCCGGCCAGCATCAGCCAGTGACGCATTCGCGGGCGGGAGACGCCCTCGGTAAGCCACCCGAACATGTGCACCGTGGGGAATAGCAAGACAAGCGCGATGGGACCCTTCGCCAAGAACGCGATTCCGCAGGCAACCGAAGCAACGGTCCACCAACGGAGCTGAAACGCGCGGCCCCGCAGAGCTTCGTACGCTGCAAACAGAGATATCGTCGTACAGAACGTGAGCACTCCGTCAATCAACAGGACGCGGCTGGCCCCCAGAAAGCCTGCCGAAAGCAATAAGACGGCAGCCGCAAGTAGTCCTGACCGCCCGCCCAGGAGCCGGCTCCCGAACCACATCGTTGCCAGCAGCGTTCCAAGTCCGCACACGGCTGGTACCAACCGTGCCGCCCATTCGGAGACGCCGAAAATGGAATAGCTGCCGGCACAGAGCCAGTACAGCAGCGCCGGTTTATCGTAGTACGGGCGATAATTCAGTTGAGGCAGAATCCAATTGCCTGTGTCTACCATCTCGCGAGGAATCTCCGCGTACCGAGTCTCGTCGCGGTCGATAAGCGGATAGTCCAATCCGCTCAGCAACAGGACGGCCGCCGCGAGCAACAACACAACCTGCGCCCCTAGCAGTCGGTGCTTCGACGGCTGCGGGCCAATCGCCGGCGCTTGAACTCCACCTGTCGCGTCGCCACCAGGGAATTGAACGTGATTCCACCAGTACCGCAGGAGACTTGCAATGACAACCGGAATATGAGCGATCGAGACCGTGCTTTGTCCCGCTGTTCGCGGTCGATGTGAAACTCCTACCTCGACGACCGAGCAATTTCTTTGCCTTGCTTGTGTCAGCAATTCGGTGTCGACGAGAAATCCGTTTGTCGTAATCCTCAATTCCCGTAGGACATCGCGGTGAAACATCTTTAGCGCGCAGTCCACGTCGCGAACGCCAGGACCAAGCAGTAGGTTCACCAGCAGGTTGTAAGCGCGGGAGTAAAAGCAACGCAGTGCCGAATCCTTGCGGTCGATACGATAGCCACAGACAACGTGGTAATCGTCCGCGAGCAAAACAAAGCGGTCCAGTTCGGCAAGATCAAACTGGCCATCCGCGTCGGTGTACACCACCAGGTCGCACCTTGCGGCCGTGAAACCCGAGCGTAAGGCAGCTCCATACCCCTGATTCGTCTCGTGTCGTATCAGACGAATGGCCTGATTGGTGGCCGCGATCTGGCGGACGCAATCGGCCGTCCCATCACGACTACCATCATCCACAACGATGATTTCGTAGTCACGGGCGACGCGGCGCAGCGCGACATCGGCCTCTTCGATGGCGCGTGGCAGGGCCTCCGCCTCATTCCAGGCGGGCAATACGAGCGAGATGCTCTCGCTCTCTGGCGGCACACGTGGATGCGTTTTGTCGTTACCTTGATGATCCAAGACTCGCTTCCTTGCGGATTGTAGAGCGTGATCGGATTCTGTTGGTAAAAGTGTGTTTACCGATTGGCCAAACGGACTTCGCGGTTTGGCCGTCAGACTACTAAGGCTTTAGGAGTTCGCGATAGAAAGAGGCACGTTGAATTGATGACCTTCCAACCGTTGATTTGTCTGCAAGCCAAGTTCGAATCGTTCGAAGTTGCCTAACGTGACGCCCAACGTGTACGCGGTAGTCGCGGACCAACCAGGCCATGGTGAGGATTGGGTTTGTGGCGACGATAAGGGATTCGCGGGCAACCAGATCTGAGATGCAAGAGCAGTCGCACCCCTGGGTGATATCGGCAAAAAGACGATGGCCTGATGAAAGCAAAAAAGGTGTCAGGAACCTTTATTGCCATCGATCGCGACAACCAAACATTCGCGACCAGGCAGCGGCCCAGATCCCAACACGCTAGCGGGCGGCGTCCAGGGCGACGCGGTCGCTGCCATGCAAAAGCACGCATGAATCGTGCGGACTGCAAGCCGCCCAGCGACGTGAACTGCGACATGTGGCTGGGACTGGCCCCCCCAATCGGCCGTTCGATCCCAACCGGTTTCATTGCCGATGGAGGTGGTCCTTCGATTGCGGTACGGGCAACTTGGACAACGCTTCTATTCGTCGACAATGTGCACAGGGAGGTGTTTTTTCAACGCCGAATGTGATACACCTCTGGGTATGGTGTTGGTCCGGTCCAATGCCAGCGTCACCGGTCGGGTATGGCGCTGTTGAGCGGGTCGAGGTTGACCGAAGCGTACGCGTCGGACAGCGTTGGTTTTTTCGTTCGGCTTATATGGGGAAGGGCCCATGCGCAACACCTGCCTCCGAAGTACGACGGGAAACGGAATTCTCGCGGCCGCGATACTCCCAGCCGTGGTACTGGCAGGCGCGGCGGCTTTGTGCGCCGCCGAAGAGGGCCAGCCGCGTTCGCGGACCAACGAGCGAGGAGACACGCTGACGCTGCTGGACGTCTCGCCGCGGCTGCCGGCTGAGCTGATGATTGGCAAAAAGCTCAACGTAAAGTTCTCCTATAACTTTGCTTCCGGCGACGAGTGTTTGATCTGGGTACGTCCGTTGAAGGACGGCACGACTGCGGACGGATATGGCGCACACGGATCACCCCGTTATGCACGGGGAAGTGGAGAAGCTGAAGGCTGGTTGACGCTGCATCGGCCGGCGAGCATCGACCAGCTTCGCATCCGCATGGTAGACGCCGATGCACGCTCCGAAGCCGTGGTGGAACTGGTCGTGCCTGCCGAAGCGCGCTGGACCACCTCCGCGAACACCACCGCTGCGCCACCTGCGAACCGTCCCGAAATCCAACGCCTGGTGGCTTCGGGATGGAAGGCGTCCTGGTCACCTTCCGGCCGCCGGCTGGTCTATGGCAAGGCCGCAGGCTCCGGCCTGCAGATTCTGGATGTCGGCACTGGTCAGGTCAGAGATCTCGTCCCGTCGGGCAAGGATGCGGCGTGGTCGCCCGATGGAAAGCAGATTGCCTACGTGAAGGAACCCGCGTTCAACCGGTACCGGGAAGAGGAGGTGTGGCTGGTCACTCCGGCTGGCGAGCACGCCCGCAAGCTGGCCGACGGTGGTTTTCCCGGCTGGTCCGCCGACAGCCGCCGTGTGTACGTTCATTCCCGCCGCGAAAACAGGATCTATGCCGTCGATGTTAACACGGAAGACCCGACGCCGACGCTGTTCTTTGAGAAGCCGCTTTCCTGGTATCCGGCAGTTTCTCCCGACGGCAGCCGCATCGCCTTTGGAACGCCCGGCGCGTTGGTGATCATGGAGCGGGAGACCGGCAGCCAAGTGTTGAAGCTCCCGACACCCGGGGCACGAGGCTTATTGCCGGCCTGGTCCGCCGATGGAAAGCACGTTGCGTTTGGAAGTTTTGGAACGGACTTGGGCCTATGGGTGGTGGATATCCAAACCGAGCAGGCGCGACGAATCGTCCCGGGGCATTACACGATGCCGGCGTGGTCGGCGGACGGAAGTAAGCTGGCATTCGACCTGCGACTGCCCGAAGGCAACCAGGTGTGGATGGTCAACACCGATCTGCTCCGCGACATCCCGCCCACACGTCCGGCGGCCACGGCCAGTCGGCCCCGAACGCCTGCCAGAGCTTCGCAGGCGGAACGCGGTTTTTCGATCGGCACGATGGCTCCAGAAATCGAAGGCCATGCTATCGACGGGGAGCCACTGAAGCTCAGCGACTACCGTGGCCAGGTCGTGGTGCTCGATTTCTGGGGCGATTGGTGACCGCCGTGCCGGGCCATGTACCCGCACGAGCGGTCGCTCGT
>CAZNKT010000047.1:0-44547 GCA_964573605.1 uncultured Pirellulales bacterium | reverse complement strand
CGAAGTCGACGTCTCCGTCGCAGTCCATGTCTCCGATGAGCGGTTGGCCTCCACCATTACTTGAGCCCGGAGTATCGTCGGTCCCTATGGCGAGTCCTCCGATAACAAACGGACCGCCGTCGGGCAGTCGGTACAGATGGCCCGGACTTGAACCACCGTCAGGCCCCACGGCCGGCAAGCCCAATCCGGATGCGTAATCGTACTCAGTGCTTTCAGGCGGCTCGCCCGTCCCGGGATTCTCTTCCTTCACAAACCCCACGCCATCGACGATCAAACTCCACGGCGTCAGGTCGAGCTGGCCGTCATCATCGTTGTCCAGATCGTCGCCGTTCGCACCGACGAAATCCGCCACCAGCAGGTGGGTGACGTTATCGCCGTGTTCAAAATTCAGGCTGGCGACGACGTCGGGCGTGATACCTTCGAACACATCACCCGCACCATTTTCAAACGTGGCTTCGGTGACGAGGAAATAACCGCTGGGGCCGATCGATTGGCCGATGAGCGGTAAGACGGCTTCAATCCTCCCCATGCCCGGATCCCCCAGCACGAGGTAGGTCAGGTGATCGAGGGATTCCGCCTGGCTGCCCAGCAACTCGAAATACTCCGAATTATCGGTGCCGGGCTGATCGATACGGATTTCGTTTATCTGCACCGCGGTAGCCGCCGGCGCAAGCGCCAGGATCACGGCGGCCACCCCCCACGGCCCTATCGCGGATCGTCTGTTGCTCCACCCGGACCCGACCATGACGCGAATAGACATCGTTCGCCCCTTTCCCTCCCCCCGAAAGAACTCCTTTAGCCTACCAGTTGCCCAACCCGTTGAAAACCAGATTTTTTTTCAGTGGCGGCATGTATCCGTGCCGGACCGCACGGGGGCCGCGGAGCGGTCACCGGGCCGGTGCCGGGGGCCCCTGCCGGGCCGCAGCGCCTTGCGCGAATCAGTATTGATAATGTTTAATCGTCTCGCCGTTGTCGCCGATTTCCGAGAGTGCCTCGATGCCGATCTGCAAATGCAGATCGGCCCACCGCTGCGTGACGAGCGCATCGCTCTCTTCCGTCTTGAGGCCCTCGGGCGTCATGGGCAGGTCCGACACGAGCAGCAGCGCGCCGCGGGCGATTTGATTGGCGTGCCCTACGACGAATAGCGTCGCAGTCTCCATATCGATGGCGATGGCCGTCATGGCACGAAGCTCGTCCTTGAACCGGTCGTCGTGTTCCCATACCCTGCGATTGGTCGTATAGACGACGCCCGTCCGATACTCCAGTTTGCGATGGACAAGATGTTCGGAGACAAACTTGTGCAGTTTGAACGACGGGAGAGCCGGCACTACACTCGGCAGGTAGTCGTTCGACGTACCCTCGCCTCGAATGGCGGCAATCGGAAGGATGAAGTGGCCGATCTCCGTCGAATGTTTCAGGCCACCGCACTTGCCCAGAAACAACACGCCCTTGGGCTCGCGCGCCGTAAGCAGGTCCATAATGGTGGCCACATTCGCCGACCCGATGCGGAAATTGACCATCGACAGGCCCGCCGAGTTGGTTGCCGCCTGCATCGGACGCTGCTCGCCAAACACGTCACAACCAAATTGCTGGGCAAAGCGATTCAGGTACGCTTCGAAATTTGTCAGCAGGATGTAGTCGCCGAACTGGTCAACGGGCATTCCCGTGTATCGAGGTAACCATTCTCTGGCAAGCTCGAGCTTGGATATCATGGCGTGGTTTCCGTTAACCGTGTGGACATTATCCGTTTCACGCTCGGCTGAAATTCACATCGTTCCGCGCTGGCGAGCGCGTTCCGCTGTCCGAGCCAGCACGGCGACCATGCGATTCAGTCCGGCGAACCGCGCATCAACCGTATGACCGCGCGCGAACCTCGCATAAATCTGCTGGACGATGACCGCCAATTTGAACAGACCGAAACTGTAGTAAAACAGCATCGCGGGCATGGGAGTGCCCATCGTGTCGGCGTAGCGCTCGACCAGTTCTCCGCGAGTCATGCCCCCGGGCAGATTGGTGGGACCGAACGCCGTCTGTTGCAGTTCGGCGGGGTCGGATGCATCCACCCAGTAGGCCAGTGAACAGCCCAGATCCATCAGCGGGTCGCCGATCGTCGACATTTCCCAGTCCAGCACGGCCAGGATACGGGTCGGATGTTGCGGGTCGACGACCACGTTGTCCAACTTGTAATCGTTGTGGATCAAGGCAGCACTTGATTTTTCGGGCATCGCTTCGACCAACCATTCCACACACCGGTCCATGTCGGCGACGGTCTCCGTCTGGGCGCGGCGATAGCGGTCCGACCAACCGCGAACCTGCCGCTCCACGAACCCTTCAGGCCGGCCCAGATCGCCGAGACCGGCGGCGTGGAAGTCAAGCTTGTGCAGTTGGGCAAGATTGTCGATGAACGATTCCGAGAGCCTTCGGAAGCGGTCCGGGTTCCTATCCATTCCCGGGGGGAGGCGCTTGCGGATGATAACGCCCGCACGCCGCTCCATGACATAAAAAGGCGCGCCCAGCACGGATTCGTCATCGCAAAACAGAAACGGCCGGGGCGCGAGCGGATAGACCGTGCTCAACCGGGACAGCACGCGGTATTCACGCCCCATGTCGTGGGCGGACTTGACACGATTTCCGAACGGTGGACGCCGCAGCACGTATTGCGCATGCTCGTACTGCAACAGATACGTCAGGTTGGAATACCCGGCGGGAAATTGCTTTACGGACAACGGCCCGTTGGCTTTCTCCAGGTGTTCCCGGAGATAGGAATCCAGCCGAGCGATATCCAGTTCCTCGCCGGCTCGGACGTCCGAGGGCTGATCAAGGCAAGCGTCCATTCGTCTCCTTCCCGCCACGCGCCGTACCACAAGCGGTAAACTGCGCGTCGCCCGCCACGCCGTGGCGGGCCCGGTGCTGTTCATTCACTTGCGTCGCGCGGCATATAATTGCGCAAGACCCGCCGGGCAACAACCGTTTTGTGCACTTCGTCGGGTCCGTCGTAAATACGCGCCGCGCGTTCGCTGCGGTAGAACATGGCCAGCACAAGATCGTCACTGACTCCCAGTGCCCCGTGCACCTGGATGGCGCGATCAAGAACTTTCATGAGCGTGCGCGCCACAAAGAATTTGACCAGCGAGATATCAATTCGCGCTTCCCGGATTCCCTGTTGATCGATTTTCCAGGCGGTGTGTAGAACCATCAGCCGAGCCGCGTCAATGTCGGCTCGACTTTCCGCAATGGTATGCTGGATGGCCTGCTGCGACGCCAATGGCTGACCCGGCGCGATTTCGCGCGAGACCGCTCGCCGGCACATCAAGTGGAACGCACGTTCGCAAATGCCAATCCACCGCATCGCGTGATGGATGCGTCCCGGTCCCAGTCGCGCCTGAGCCATGGCAAATCCCGCTCCGGGTTCGCCCAACAGATGGTCGGCGCCGACGCGACAGCCCTCAAACGCCACTTCCGCGTGACTCGACCAGTCCTCTCCGGCGTGCCCCATGTGCGGGATGTTTCGAACGAGCCGATGCCCGGGCGTGCCGGTCGGAACGAGCAGCATGCTTGCCCGACGATGGGGTTCCGCATCGGGATCGGTGACCGCCATCACGATGGTCAGGGCCGCGCCGTCCGCTCCAGATACGAACCACTTCCGTCCGTCGATGACATACTGGCTGCCGTCTCGGACCGCGGTCGTGTCCATCCAGACAGGATTCGAACCGGCGCGGTCGGGTTCGGTCATCGCGAAAGCGCTGCGGATGTCTCCCCGCACCAGCGGCTCCAGCCATTGCCGTTTTTGCTGCATCGAGCCGAATTCCATCAGAAGTTCCATGTTGCCCGCGTCGGGGGCCTGGTAGTTCACCGCGTAGTGTCCAAGGGGGCTCCAGCCGAGTTGCTGGCCTGCCAGGGCCAATTGCATGAAGCTGAGCCCGGTGCCTCCGGCGTCGCGGGGGATGTGCGGCGCCCAAAGCCCGCGCTGCCGGGCCACTTCCCGAACGTGATTCAGCTTGGGAAGCAGCGCGCGGAACGGCTGAGCGAGGAGATCGGCCTCGAGGGGCTCAACTTCCGAGCGCACCAGGTCGCGGAACGCGTCGAGCATCTGCTGTGTTGACGTGGAAATAGAAAAGTCCATGGCCGAATCATTCCTGTGCGGTGCGCCGGCGCCGCGCCGCCCGAAAACCGTCTGTGCGGCAGTCCGCAGCCGGAAGCACCGTGAACGAAGGGCGGCGTCACTCGACCTATCATCAACGATCGTTCATCGGTAAGTCAATAAACCGTCCGCATCGAGGTGCGGCAGCGCGTTGAATCGGTCGAGAGTCATGCGATGCCTGCTATAGACGAGTTCGGTCAGCGAACAATTCCCAAGTCGCCAGCCGAGTTCGAGGGCTTTTTGCCGGGGGCAGGCGAGGATCCTGTGCAGGACGATCGATATGGGCCCCACCGACGTGAACACGGCGGTTTCCAGGCCCCGTTTGTTGGAGGAGGTCAGCGTGTCGACGGCCCGCGACACCCGCGCGGAAAAATCCGACCAGGTTTCCAGGTATGGGGCGGCCACCTCGTCCCGCGCCCAAAGTGTGACCACCGACTCGAACAGCTTCTGGAACGCACGGTGTTTTTCCGTACGGGAAACGGCGCGCTCCAAGACGACACGCCTGTCACGGACCTCGGGAAACCGTTCATCCAGCGCATCGCCGCCGCATTCCAGAAACTGGTCGATGCCGTGCTCGTCCAGCTCCGGCAGCACGGCCGGTTCGGGCCAGGACAGTCCCGCCTCGCGATATTGTTCGCCAGCGAGAGCGGCCGTTTCCTGGTGTCGCCGTCGCGGGCCCGTGACCACGGCGTGAAAATGCCTTTCCCGGCTGGTCCAATAGCGGCCCAGTTCGGCGGCCTGTCTCCGGCCGGTCTCGGACAGCCGATCGTATTCGTCCGTCAAGAAGGACGCCTGGGCGTGTCGTACGAGGATCAGACGACTCATGGGAGCAACATGCTCGAATACGACGGCGGCACGCCCGGTAGGCACAACCGGCAGCGGACGGCGCCGGGGTGACGACCGGCAACGTCCCTGGCAGCGCGTCCCGCGATGTCGCCTCGTGACGCCGGGTGCCAACGTCGGCGCGGATGGCGTGCCCGGCGGCGTTCCGGAATTACAGCAGCGAATGGATCGGCTCGGTGTGTTCCACCCCCACGAGCTTCTGGTCCAGCCCGCCGTAGAAATAGGAAAGCCGATTCGGATCCAATCCCAGCTTCCACAATATGGTCGCGTGCAGATGCCTTACGTGCAATCGTTCTTCCACCGCGGCACTGCCCAGTTCGTCGGTTCGGCCCACCGTCGTGCCACCCGGAGTGCCGGCGCCGGCCATCCACATCGTGAAACCGTACGCGTTGTGATCGCGGCCGGTGCCCTCGGCGTATTCCGCTGTGGGTTGACGTCCGAATTCTCCGCCCCACACGACAAGCGTATCGTCGAGCAGGCCGCGGCGTTTGAGGTCCTTGAGCAGCCCCGCCACCGGTTGGTCGGTTTCCCCCGCGTGCAGTTCGTGATTGTGCACCAGGTCGCCGTGGGCGTCCCAATTGGCATCGTTGTGGTTGCCCCCGGAGTATATCTGTACAAACCGCACACCGCGTTCGACGAGTCGCCGCGCGAGCAAACACTGGCGGCCGAACACGCGAGTCTTCTTGTCGTTCAAGCCGTACAGTTCGAGCGTCGCTCTGTCTTCCTGGCTGAGGTCGGCGGCTTCCGGCGCGTGGCGCTGCATTTGGTAGGCCAGCTCATAGCTGGAGATCCTGGCGGCCAGATCGGTGTTGTCGCGGCGCTGCGAGGCGTGTTGGAGATTGTATTCTGCCAGCGTGTCGAGCATTTCTCGCTGGACACGGCGTGACGTCCCCGCCAGCGGGGCCAGGTTCAGCAGAGGTTGTCCCTGGGACCGCATGACGGTGGCCTGGTGACGAGCCGGCATGTACCCGCTGCTCCAGTTCTGGGGACCGCTGATCGGACCGCCGCGCGGATCGAGCATGACGACAAATCCGGGCAGGTTGCCGTTGTCCGTGCCCAATCCGTAGTGGGTCCAGGAGCCGAGGCACGGGCTACCGCTCTGGATCCGGCCGGAGTTCATCATCAGCATCGCCGAGCCGTGGATGGGCGAGTCGGCGGTCATGGAATGGATGAACGCCATGTCGTCGACGCATTCCGCAACGTGGGGAAACAGCTCGGAAACCCACTTGCCGCAATGCCCGCGTTGATGAAACGGCCATCGCGGTTCGACGATTCGCCCCTGGTTCTTGTGCCCTCCGCGGCCAAACGTTTTCACGTCGACCGTCTTGTTGTCCATGCCGATGAGCTGGGGTTTGTAGTCAAACGTGTCCACGTGGCTCGGGCCGCCGTACATGAACAAGAAGATGATACTCCTGGCCTGCGGCGGGGCATGAGCCGTCCGTCGCGGCGGCAGGTGGAACGGTGCGACTCCGTCCGCTGCGTGGCTTTGGCGGCCGAGAAAGCCATCGTCGCCCAGCATGGCCGCGAGCGCCACGCCCGCAAATCCACCACCACTCTGCCAGAGGAATTCCCGACGCGTCCGACCGCAAAAATTGCGCGTTGCTGCCTGGCGTTGCATGCCGACCTCGCGAAAATAGAGCTACGAATGATGACGCAGAAACGTCACTCCGCCGGATTGCATGGCGACCGACCTTGTCATTTCAATCCAGATAAACGAATTCGTTCAGGTTGAAAGCCATCAAGCAAAAATGTTGTACGGCCTCGGCGCGATCAAGGCCATGCCGTTCGGTAAGGCGCTCGATCATCCGCAGACCACGATCGACTTCGCCGCTGCTTGGTCCGCGCTGCAAAACCCGCCGCAGCACGGTCCGTACTTGTGACATCGTGGCCGTGCCCGCATCCTCGTGGAGCGAGCGAGCCAGGGCTGCGGCCCGCCGATGAAGAAAGGGACCGTTGATCATGGCCAACGATTGCGCGGGCTGGGTCGTCGCGAACCGAACCGGACAGGTCGCGTCCGGATCCGCCGCATCAAACGCTGCCAGCAGCGGGACCGGCAGCGAACGCTTCGTGTGGATGTAAATGCTGCGCCGCGCCCGTTCGGCAGGCGAAGATGTGCCCCAACCGGCGCCGGGCTGGGACTGTCCCGCGAGAACTTCCGGCGCGATCTCGGGGTAGATGCTGGGCCCGAACATTCGGAAATTCAATTCACCGCTGACAGCCAGTATCGAGTCTCGGATCTCTTCGGCTCCCAACCGGCGCATGTCGTACCGCCAGAACAGATCGTTGCGCGGGTCTCGAGCGAGTGGTTCTTCGCGCGCCGTCGATGCCATCTGGTAAACGCTGGAAAGCATGAGCGTGCGGTGCAACGGTTTGAGCTTCCAGTCGTTGCGCACCAGTTCCGACGCCAGCCAATCGAGCAAGTGGCGGTGCGAGGGCGCGTCTCCGGCCAGACCAAAATTGTTGTACGACCGGACGATGCCCCGTCCGAAATGGTGCTGCCAGATGCGGTTCGCCATGACCCGCGCGGTCAAAGGATTCTGCGGGCCGGCGATCCAGCGAGCCAAGGCCAATCGGCGGCCTGAGGTCGCACCGTCTTGCGACGGGGGGGAAATACCCGGTGCCGGCGGCGAGAGAACTTCCGGAAAGCCGGGCTGCACCGGTTCGCCCCTGGCGTGGGCGTTGCCCCGAGCCAGCACGTAGGTGTCGCGGGCCCGCGGGCCCATCTCCGTAATGCACAGCGCCTGACGCAGGGCGGCCGGTTTCGCACGTTGTAAACGGGTGTGGTGTGCTCGGAGCGCGATGTACTGCTCCAGTTGCTCCGGACGCAAGACTCGGGGAACCCGCGACTTGACCAGGCGGATCTTGTGCTGCTCGTGGACGAAATCTTCCTGCTCGTTCGGCGGCAGGTCCTCGTACACCATCGTTTCGATCTCTTCCAGCCGGCGGGTGACATCGGCGAGTTCCCGCTTGTAGGCGTCTACCCTCTCTTTCTGCTCGCGTCGTTCTTCCCGAGTACCGACCGAGCGCAAGGAAAACCTGGCCACCGATTCCGGGCTGCGAACACCGTAGCGATTGATGCCGTGAAAGAAGGCCAGGAAACGGTAATAGTCGCGCTGCGGGATCGGATCCAGTTTGTGGTCGTGGCAGCGGGCGCAATTGAGCGTCAAACCGAGAAAGGCCTGCGCGGTCGTCGTGACGATGTCGTCCAGATCCTCATACAGTTCCTGTTCCGGATCCACGGGTTCATCCTGCCACAGCCCCAGCCGGTAATACCCCGTGGCGATCATCGTTTCGGGTGAGGGACGCTCCAGCTCGTCTCCGGCCAATTGCTCCACGAGAAATTGGTCGTACGGTTTGTCACTATTCAGAGCACGGATCACATAATCACGGTAGCGCCATACGAACGGTTTTGCGCCGTCCCGTTCGTAGCCGTTCGATTCGGCGTAGCGAACAAGATCGAGCCAGTGCCTTGCCCAGCGCTCACCGTAACGGGGCGATGCAAGTAGACGGTCGATCACCCGCGCCAACGCGTCGGGCGTATCGTCCTCCACGAACGTGGCCACGGCCTCCGGCGAGGGCGGCAGGCCGATAAGGTTGTAATACGCGCGACGCAACAAGTCCGACTTCGCCGCCGGCCCGGACGGAGCCATGCCGTGCGCTTCGAGCTTGCCGAGGACGAACCGATCGACGGGTGTGGCTGCCCAACCAGAATTGGCGACACCGGGCGGCCGCGGACGGACAACGGGCTGGAAAGACCAGAAACTTTCGGGCGGCTCATCGCCGCGGGCCGTCATCGTCCGGCCGCCGTCCGGCGCTCGCGGCGTCTCGGACGACCACGGCACGCCCGCACTCACCCACTGGGTGAGCACTTCGATCTCGGCGTCGGAGAGCCGGCCGTCGGGAGGCATCTCAAAATCTTGATAATTCACCGCGCCCAGCAATAGGCTTTCGGCCGGCTCTTCCAGCGAGACAGCCGGGCCGGAGTCGCCTCCCTCGAGCAGATCGGAGCGACTGTTGATCCTCAATCCGCCCCGCACCTTGGTTCCGCCATGACATCGGTAGCACCGCGCTTCCAGAATCGGCCGCACCTTCCGCGCATAGAATGCCGCTGCTTCCGGACCCGCAGTGGCCCTGCCTTCGTCGACCGGCTGGGCCTGACAAAGTGGTGAGCAGGTTCCGGACATGCCGAGACAGGCGGCAAGCAGCAACACTCTTCCGCCGCGGCTTCGATCGGGGCGTCCTATGGCACCCACCGCGGCGCGTCGATCCCATCGCTCGTGGCCATGCTTCCGGGAGCGAGCTGGGGTTCTGCGCGGCATCGATTCTCGGAGAAAAATTCCCATGACGACGATCCGTGTGCAGCCGATCGGATGGATGGAGAGCCGGCGCAAGGCTTGCCGACCGCCGTATTATAGTGCTTCCCGAGCAGATTTTCATGGCCGGGTTCGGGCAACCAGCCCGGGCGGTGATCCCGAAGGGCAACCGTCGCGCGACGTACGCTGAAACGGGTCAACGCCCCGGACCACGCCGCGCGGGCCGCCCGTACGAACCACGCGGGCGGGCAAAAGGCTTTCCAAGCAGCGGGCGGCGTACCAGAATGATTCGCACCGCGCAAACGGACACTCCACAATTGAAGGGAACCCGTCATGGAGAGATTACGTTGGGGCGTGCTCAGCACGGCAAAAATCGGGACGCAAAAAGTCATCCCCGCACTGCAGCGAAGCAGCTATGGCCGGGTCGTTGCCCTTGCGTCCCGGACACTCGATGCCGCGTCGCATTGCGCTGCCGCGTTGCACATTGATCGGGCGTATGGTTGCTACGACGCCGTGCTGGAAGACCCGCAGGTCGACGCCGTTTATGTTCCGCTGCCGCACCATTTGCACGTCCAGTGGTCCATCAAAGCGCTTCAGGCCGGGAAACACGTGCTATGCGAAAAACCGATCGGCCTGTCCGCGGCCGAAGGGCAGCAATTGGTTGAAGAAGGAAAAAAGCACCCGCAACTGAAGCTTATGGAAGCGTTCATGTACCGCTTCCACCCCCAGTGGCAGACCGCCCGGCAGCGCGTCGCCAACGGCGAAATCGGTCGGCTCGAAACGATCCATACTTTTTTCTCTTATTTCAACGATTCGCCCGACGACTTCCGCAACGTGCGGCACCTGGGGGGAGGAGGACTCATGGACATCGGCTGCTACCCCATCTCGCTTTCACGGTGGCTGTTTGGAGGTGAGCCGCGAAAGGTGAACGGCAGCATCGAACGGGATCCGACGTTCCAGATCGATCGGATGACCAGCGCGGAGATGCAGTTCGACGCCGGCACGGCGACCTTTACCTGCGGAACGCTGATGGCACCATACCAGCGTGTGAATATATTCGGTTCCCGTGGAAGGATTGAGATCGAGATACCGTTCAACGCGCCCCCCGACAGGCCGTGCCGCATGTGGCACCAGCGTGAAGCGAGCGTCGAGGAAATCACGCTCGACGTCTGCGACCAGTATGCGCTCCAGGGCGACGCGTTTGCCCGCGCCGTGCTGGACGACACGTCCGTACCGACGCCGATCGAAGACGCGGTGGCCAACATGCGTGTGATCGAAGCGGTGGAGGAAAGTGCGGCGCAGGGCCAATGGGTGGACCTGGCGCGCCGGTGACGCAGTTCGTCGAAAAAAAGGCCCGCGACCGAGGCCGCGAGCCGCAGGTTTATGTGGAGCGGACGCTCAAGCGGCCGCGAAAGAGACCACCGATCGTCGACGTGGGTGTCAAAAAATCACGTGCGCTTGCAGTTGTTTTTCCTGTATCCTATCAACCCGATCGCTGCCGTGCCCAAAAGCATCAGAACAACCGAACTCGGCTCGGGAATGCCGGTCAACGCCTGCTTGAATGATCTGCCCACCACCAGATTGTCCACAATCTGGCTCCCCGTGTAGTCATTGCTCTGACGAAACGCGAACTGTGACATTTTATCGTTTAGAAAGGTTCCCGTGTGGCTGATCGACGCGCTCGATTCGTCCACAGGGTCGAGCCAGAGTTTGCTTTCGGCGGTCGCGGCATTGAAGGAAATCACGACGCGATAGGTCGTGTCGAATGACAAATCGCTTGGCCATGTCGCTCCGGCGCCGAGATTGCTGCTTTCTGCGTTGATGGCCAACGCGAAATCTCCGGCCGCGGTCGGTGAGAGCACGCCGGTGCGTGCCTTGAAGAAAAACCCGTCGTCCTTGAAGTGGGCGAAATAGAGGCCGTCGGCATCCGGGTCGACCGTCTGGCCACCGGGCAAGCGAAAGTCAAACCGCGCGTATGTCGTGGCCTGGCCCGAGCGGGCGGAAAAGGCCGTGTTGACGTCTTCGCCAGAACCACCGCTCTGCGTAAGCGTCACTTCGCCACTGCTGACCTGGATGGGCTTGTTGCCTGCTCCGCTGTGGGCCGCCCACGCGGCACCTGGGCCGGGTGTGGGCGTCTGCCCTACAAGGCCGCCGTCTGGATGGGAAAACGTTTCCTGGACCAGCGGCAATGGTGCCCCGACAGCAGTGGGCACACAAAGGCCAACCGCCATCACGCCAGCTGCGACCAAGACGCTGAAAACTCTCACTGATTTCATTAGTCTTCCTCCGATGATGGGATGCACTTCAGCTTAGTAGGGAAGTCGCGACCGCACACACGTATCACGACCTCCGGAACAGCCGATAGTCTAATAATTTGCCAGGGCGGTGGATATTAAAATTCCATGAATTTCGGAGTTTTGTGCAGACAGCGTGCCCGGATGCAAAACGTGAGGCTCGCCAGGCGTATGTCGTTGTGCGTTGGCATGGCCGTGATTCTCGGGGGCCCTGTGCGATTCCGCAACAGATCCGCAACAGAAAGGCGGCGACGCCGCCCCTTGCCAGGGGGGGGTCCGCCCGCCAAAAAAATAACGGGATGCGTCGGCGGCACACCGGCCTTCCCGAACGGACGGGGTCCCCCCCGGCTCGTCTGCCCCACACGCGTCGTGATGAACCGAACGTGTCGGACATTTCCAGGTCATTAGCTTCGAGTAGAATTCGTTTTGGCGGGCTTGTCGCGGTTTAACTTGTGTGATGACGATGTGATGTCGACGTCTCGATCCACACTTCGTTCAGGCGGTCTCCACGGGCGTCCGGGTTTCACGCTGGTTGAACTGCTGGTGGTGATTGCCATCATCGGGATCCTGATCGCGCTGCTTTTGCCCGCGATTCAGAGTGCCCGCGAAACGGCCCGCAAGATGCAATGCCGCAATCAGTTGAAACAAATCGGGCTCGCCTGCCAGCTGCACGTCGACGTGCATGGTTATTTGCCCACCGGCGGATGGGAACGCTACTGGAACGGCGACCCCAACCGCGGCTTCGGAAGAGACCAACCGGGGTCGTGGGGCTACAGCACGCTTCCGTACCTGGAACAGACCGCGCTGCACGACATGGGCAAGGGCATGTCGGTGTCGGCCCGCAAGGAAGAGATCGGCCGCATGCTGACGCGGCCGGTGGCCGCCTTTTATTGTCCGAGTCGCCGGCCCGCCCGCGGGTACCGTGACACCTTTCAAAGTTATCGCAACTCAGTCCGTCCGCCCGGCATCGCCGGCAAGTATCTGGTTGCCAAGAGTGATTACGCGGCGAATTCCGGCGACGGCATCACAAGCGCCGACATTCCCAGTCCGCAGACGTACGCACAGGCTGACAGCGGAAACTTTCAATGGAGAGATACGACGGATCCTAAAACGGGATTCTGGCACTCGGGCGTGATGTACTACCGGAGCGAAATCCGGTTGGCCGAGATTACCGACGGGCTGACTCACACGTATCTGGTAGGTGAAAAGTACATGAATCCGGACGACTATACGGCCGGTGACACGTTCGATGACAATCAGAGCTTCTACACGGGGTACGAATGGGACAATCATCGTTTGACGACCAACCGTCCCGGACAGAATCTGGTCTACACGCCACGGCGGGATACTCCGGGAATCCCCAGCTTCTACCGTTTCGGCAGCGCGCATCCAGGCACCTGGCATGTGGTGTTCTGCGACGGTTCGGTGCAGGCCATCGCATATTCGATTGACGCCGAGACGCATCGCCGGCTTGGCAACCGGTTTGACGGTCAGACGATCGATCGCGGAGCGCTTTGAGCCCCGCACTCGAACCGGTTGCCTGTCGTAAAGAGTTTGCCGGGCACGCCGTCAGTGGCGTTCCGCGAACTTCCCAGGAGTGTTTGTACCGGGCGGACAGGCGTTGGCGTGACAACGATTCAGACGAACAGCGGCGCAAACTGGAATTGCTTGCCGTCGAACAGCCCCTTGTCGCTGAGCTTCAATTCCGGGATCACCAGCAGCGCCATGAAGGAGAGCGTCATGAACGGTGCTCGTAAGGGCGAACCAAGTTGTTTGGCCAGCGCATCGACGCGTGCGTAGGCACGAGCGACTCGCTCATACGACTCGGTGGCCATCAGTCCAGCCACGGGCAGCGGCAGTAGTTCGTGGCGCGCGCCGTCGGTCGCGGCCAGACCTCCCTTCGATGCGATTACCAGATTGACCGCCTCGGCCAGCGCTTCGTCATCCACGCCCGCGGCCACCACGTTGTGCGAATCGTGCGCGACGCTGGAGGCCATGGCGCCGCGGCGCAGGCCGAGTCCGTGGATGAATCCGACGGCCGGCGGCGCCTGGCCGTACCGGTTGACGACCGCGATTTTGACGATGTCCCGCTCGGGATCGGACAGGGCGCAACCGTCTTGTACAAGCGGCGCCACCTCCCGCTGCCCGGTGACCAACTGTCCGTCCCGGGCTTCGATCACCCGCATCCGGTTCGACGGGGCCCGCACCTTGAACGCATTGGCTCGCTGCGGCGACGCGACGAACCGATTGACGGCCGGCGGTTCGACGCGCTCGATCAGCGTCCGCCCGTCTTCGGCCACGCATTGGCCGTCGACGTAGGTTTTGAGCACGCGCAGCGAGACGAGGTCGTTGACCTCGATAAAGTCCGCTGGGTCGCCTTCTCGCAACAGTCCCACATCCAGTCCGTAATGCAGCACGGGATTAACGCAGGCCGCCCGCAGGAGGTGGAATCGGTCGATTCCTTTTTCCAAGCCTCGACGCACGAGTCCGTCGATGTGACTCTCGACCAATTCATCTGGATGTTTGTCGTCGCTGCACAGAAAGCAGGCCTCGGGATGTTCAACCAAAAGTGGACAGAGCGCGTCGAAATTTCTGGCAGCGGACCCTTCGCGGATGGATATCTTGGCACCGTGTCGGAGCTTCTCGGCGGCTTCGTCATAGGTGAAACATTCGTGATCGGTCGTGATGCCGGCGGCGAAATAGTCCGCCGCGTCCTGGCCTCGAAGTCCCGGAGCGTGTCCGTCCACCGGTTTGCTTCGTGAACGCGCGGCCAGAATTTTTTCCCGGACGACCTCGTCTCCGCGCAGGACGCCGGGGAAATTCATCATTTCGCTCAAATACTTCACGCGGTCGTCGTCCAGCAGCCGCTCTACATCTGCCACGGTAATTTCAGCCCCGGCCGTCTCGAACTCAGTGGCTGGAACGCAGGATGGTGCGCCGAAATAGAACTTGAAAGGCACATCGCGCGCGTTGTCCAGCATGTAGTGGACACCGTCCACGCCGAGCACGTTTCCTATTTCGTGAGGGTCCGAAACCGTGGCCACCGTTCCGTGGCAGACGCTGGCCCGGGCAAATTCGCGAGGCACAAGCATCGAGCTTTCGATGTGGACATGGGCGTCGACGAAGCCGGGCATAAGAAAGGAGCGGTACGGCGTGGTCTCTTCCTGAATAGAAACAATGCGATCCTGATCCACGTGCACGGAAGCCGGATACACGCGGCGCTGGTGGACGTCCACCAGGTTCGCGGAAAGTGTGAAAGAATCGGGCACGCGGAGACCTCGCTACGTTGTATCCCCTTGTTCTGAATGCTTCTGTTCTGAATGCTTCCATACCGGGTCGTGGTGTGTATCTGTGGGCGACGCGAACCATCGTGTGAGCGTCATCTTCTGCCGCGTGTAAAAGGCCACCCCTTCGGTGCCCTGAATATGCAGATCGCCGAAGAACGATCGATTCCATCCGGTAAACGGCAGCCAGGCCATGGGGGCGGGAACGCCCACGTTGATCCCGATCATGCCCGCGTTGAAATGTTGTTTGAATTGGCGCGCCGCATGGCCGTCGCGGGTGAAGATCGAGGCGCCGTTTCCGTAGGCGCATCGACGTCCCAGGTCGATCGCCTCGTCCAGGCTGGCGACGCGCGCCACCGACAGCAGCGGCCCGAAGATTTCTTCCCGGGCCAGGCGCATCTGGGGCTCCACGCGATCAACGACCGACGGCCCGATGAGAAACGCGTCGCCCGAAAACGGACGGCGGCCGTCCAGGGCGACATGCGCGCCTTCGTCGCGGGCCACGTCCAGGTAAGCCGCGACGCGCTCGCAGTGTTCCGCGCGGATCAAGGGTCCCATCTCCGCATCGCCGCCACCGTCGGTGGGTCCTACGCGGATCTGGGCCGCCACCTGGCAGAGTTGGTCGACCACCGCATCGCCCGCGGCGCCCACGGCGACTGCCAAGCTGCCGGCCATGCAACGCTGACCGCCGCATCCGTATGCGGAAGCGGCCAGGGCCTTGGCCGCCAGATCAACATCCGCGTCGGGCATCACGATCATGTGATTTTTTGCCCCGCCGGCCGCCTGCACGCGTTTATCGCACCGCGTGGCGGTTTCGTAAATGTGTTTGGCGACCGGCGTCGATCCGACAAATGATACCGCCGCCACCTGTGGATGCGTGATCAGCGCATCGACGCACGTCTGATCCCCGTGCAGGATGTTCAAAACCCCCGCGGGCAGCCCGGCTTCCAACAACAGTTCGCCCAAACGCACGGCCGACAGCGGGACCTTTTCCGACGGCTTCAATACGAAGGTGTTGCCGCACACGATGGCGATGGGGAACATCCACAGCGGCACCATATTGGGAAAATTGTACGGCGTAATGCCCACGCAGACGCCCACCGGGTGTCGGGCCGTCTCGCCATCCACGTCCGGCGCGATGTTGGGAAGCACATCGCCCATCATCAAACTCGGGATACCGCAGGCGAATTCCACCATCTCCAGACCCCGCTGCACCTCGGCGCGGGATTCCTCCAGCGTCTTGCCATGTTCGTGTGTGACAAGCGCGGCCAATTCGTCGAAATGACGCTCCATCATCTCGTGAAAGCGGAACATCACGCGGGCCCGCTGCACCACGGGAGTCGCGCTCCAGGCAGGCAGCGCAACCGAAGCCGTGTGGACCGCGTCGGCGGCATCCTCCGCGGCACAGAGCGGGACGCGGGCGATCGGCTGGCCCGTGGACGGATTGAACACGTCTGCCCAGCGACCGGCGCCGCCTTGTAACCAGTCACCGCCGCGCAGTAGCGGTACCGTCTTCACGGACATGATCGGCTCCGTTGATGATGAGGACAGCGTTGCCTTGCCTCGCTAACGTAATGCGAAGCGTAAGCGAGCGACCAACTCGTCGGGCATCCCTCGCGAAGGCTTCGGGATGCGCTTTTCGCGGGTCTGTCGCCCAAAGTGGCGCTGTGCAATTGAAAATGCTCGATATAACCGTCTCGGAACACCCGACGAGCGCGACTCGATTGGTCGAGTCAAACGGTCGAGTCACTTTCCGCTCTGCGTGTTTCTCTCCTCAACGCTAGAAGCCTTGGGGAAGTTCACCGCATCATGGTATCATGGCGGCCGTAAGAAACTCCACCCCAGGGGGCGTGATGCCATGTCTCGCGTTGTCCGCGGAGCGCTCATTCAAGCCACGCTCTGCGAACCGGCCACCTCTCCGGTCGAGAAAATCAAGGAAGCGATGACCCACAAACACGTGGAACTCATCGAAACCGCCTCGGATCGCGGCGCGCAGGTGGTCTGTCTGCAGGAGTTGTTCTACGGGCCCTATTTTTGCGCCGAGCAGCACGCAAAATGGTACGCGTTGACCGAGCGAATTCCCGACGGTCCCACCACCCGGCTGATGCAGCAGTTGGCCGCCAGGCTCGGCATCGTACTCGTCGTGCCGCTGTATGAGGAGGACCTGACGGGCGTGTATTACAATTCGGCTGCCATCATCGACGCCGACGGATCGTATCTGGGAAAGTTCCGCAAGATGCACATCCCCCACTGCGCGCCGGGCTTCTGGGAGAAGTTCTATTTCCGTCCGGGCAATCTGGGTTATCCGGTTTTCGATACGGCGGTTGCCAAGGTCGGTGTTTATATTTGTTACGATCGCCACTTTCCAGAAGGCGCGCGGTGCCTGGGGCTCGGCGGCGCGGAGATTGTGTTTAATCCCTCCGCCACGGTGCGCGGTCTCAGCGAATATCTCTGGAAGCTCGAACAGCCGGCCCACGCCGTCGCCAATCAGTTTTTTGTCGGCGCGATCAATCGTCCCGGCTTCGAGGACCCCTGGCGGATCGGTGAATTTTACGGTCAGAGCTATTTTTGCGACCCGCGGGGCAAAATAATGCAGCAGGGTCGCGATGACGCAGATGACATCGTGCTGGCCGATCTGGACCTGGACATGATACGCGAGGTCCGCAATGTGTGGCAGTTTTTCCGGGACCGCCGTCCCGAGACATACGACGCGCTGGTCGATCTATGACATCCCGCGACCGTGGCGGCCCGCGAGTCGTCGTTGGCGGGGATGGGACGCACGGCCATGAGCGCTCCACCGCCTTCGTCGGCCGGCATGGTGTACACGCTGGACGATCGTCCCTCCCTGCCGCGGACCATCGTGCTCGCCGCCCAGCACGTCCTGACGATGTTCGGATCGACCGTGGCCGTGCCGTTGTTGCTCGGTCCGGCCATGGACATGACGATCCAGCAGACGGCGACCCTCATTTCAACCGTCATGCTGTGCAGCGGTCTGGCCACGCTGCTTCAGGTGACTTTCGGATCGCGGCTGCCGATTATTCAGGGAGTGTCGTTCTCTTTCATCGCCGCTTTTTTGAGCATCATCGCGGCCGTTCGAGCCCGGGGTGGCGACGCACCGGAAATGATGCAGTACCTGTCCGGGGCCATCATCGGCGGCGCGTTGTTGGAAATCACGATCGGCTTTTCCGGGCTCATGGGGTGGATCCGGCGCGGGCTGTCGCCCGTGGTGGTGGGGCCGGTCATCATGTTGATCGGCCTGGCGCTGTTCCAGCATGGCGCTCCGAAAGCAGGCACCGACTGGAGAATTTCAGGCCTGACCATGGGCCTGATCATCCTGTTCTCGCTGGTCCTGGCGCGCCGCAACCGTTATTTCCGCTTGTTTCCCATCATCACCGCACTGGTCTTTGTCGTCACGCTCTGCTGGGGTCTGTCGCTGGTGGGTCACTTCGTGCCGGGCGACGCGGCCTACGTCGACACGGCGGCCGCGCGGTCCAGCGTATGGCTGCGGTGGCGCCCCGGCGAGATTTTCGTGCCGTGGGGATGGCCGCGCTGGGACGGAGGGTTCTTCGTGGCGGTTCTGGCCGGCTATCTGGCGTCGATGATCGAGTCGTTCGGTGATTATCATGCTTGCAGCCACATGGCAGGGGCCGGCGACCCCACGCCACGCCAGATTTCACGCGGCATCGGGTGCGAAGGCGCGGGATGCCTGCTCGCCGGCCTGCTGGGCGGACTGAGTTCCACGAGCTACTCCGAGAACATCGGCTTGATCGGCCTGACAAAGGTAGCCAGCCGCGTTGTCGTCCAGGTCGGTGCGCTGATGCTCGTGCTGCTGGGACTGTTCGGTAAATTCGGAGCGTTGGCTGCCGCCATTCCGGGTCCCGTGGTCGGCGGCCTGTACTGCACGATGTTCGGCCTGATCAGCGCCGTGGGCGTGCAGCAACTGGCAAAATGCGACCTGGCCTGTGACCGGAATCTGTTCATTGCCGGTTTTTCGTTGTTCATGGGTTTGAGTGTTCCTGCTTACTTCGCAGCCGTCGACGGAGCTGAGCAGATGCAATCGGGACAGACGCTGGCCATCTACCGGCCCACTGCGCAATCGTTACTGGGCGAACTGCCTGCCGGCGTGCGGGGCCTGGTGGTGTCGCTCGGCACGACGGGTATGGGCGTGGCGGCCATCATCGGGCTGCTGCTGGACAACGTAATCCCAGGCACCGACGAACAACGTGGCCTGCGCGGCCCCACGGTTCTGGTTCCCGAAGGTCGCGATGAATACCTGGAATAAGGAGCCGGCCATGGCCGCCCAGCGCGTCCCTCATCAACTCTCTCTTCCGGTCGTCGACCACACACCCCGGCCGTACGACGGGCCGTCCCGCGACGAAGTGCTCGCGCTCCGCCGCGCCTACGTCTCGGCAGGCGTATTCACCTATTACCGGGAACCGTTAATGATTGTGGAAGGGCACCGGCAATATGTGTGGGACGAGCAGGGCAAACGTTACCTGGATGCGTTTGCGGGCATCGTGACGATCAGCGTGGGGCACTGCCATCCCGCGGTCGTGGAGCGGGTCAAGGCGCAGATAGACCGGCTCCAGCATACGACGACGATTTATCTTCATCCGGCCGTGGTCAAACTGGCCGAAAAACTGGCCGAGAAAATGCCCGCCGGTCTCGACCGAACGTACTTCACCAATTCCGGCAGCGAAGCCAATGAACTGGCCGTGCTGTGTGCGCGGGAGGCGACCGGCAACAGCGACGTGATCGCCTTGCGGAACGCCTACCACGGGGGAACCGCGCTGCCGATGGGACTGACCGCACACGGCACCTGGCGATTCCCGTCCAATTCGGTGCCCGGTATTCATCACACGCACGCGGGTTATTGTTACCGGTGTCCCTACGGACTGGAGTACCCCTCCTGCGACTTGAAATGTGCCCACGACCTCGAGAACGTCATTCGTTACCAGACTTCCGGTCAGGTTGCCTGTTTTATCGGCGAACCCATCCAGGGAGTCGGGGGAGCGGTCACGCCGCCGCGTGAATTCTTCCAGATCGTGTACGATATCGTCCGCCGGCACGGCGGCTTGTGCGTGGCCGACGAAGTGCAAGGGGGATTTGGGCGGACGGGACGGCACTACTGGTCCCACCAGCACTGGGAAGTCGAACCGGATATAGTGGTGACGGCCAAGGGAATCGGCAACGGCGCGCCGTTGGCTGCCATGACCACGCGCGAAGAAATCTCCCGCTGCTTGACGCACCGCATCCATTTCAACACCTTCGGCGGCAACCCCATCAGCGCGACACAAGGGCTGGCGACGCTCGAAGTTCTGGACGAAGAGCGCTTGCAGGACAACGCGCGGGTGGTGGGAGACCACTTGAAGGGGAGATTGATCGAACTCCAGCAGAAGCACCCGCTGATGGGCGACGTCCGGGGTATGGGGTTGATGCTGGGAGTGGAACTGGTCCGGGACCGGCAGTCGCGCGAACCCGCCTCGAGCGAAACAGTCGAAGTGCTGGAACAGGCCAAGCAGCGCGGGCTGTTGTTGGGAAAAGGCGGACTGATGGGCAACACGCTGCGGATCAAACCGCCGCTGTGCGTCAGCCGCGACGATGCCGACTTCATTGCGGATTGTCTGGACGATGTGTTCAATGAAGTTGCGTGATCAGGCACCCGGGGGGCGCGGTTACGGCCGAGCCACGTTGGTTCGGCGGGAAGTTTGCCCCAACGTGCGCGGTCATCGGAATACGTGATGCGAAAACGAACGTCATTTCCAGCCGGGGTCTGTCGCCGGCGGGATATGGAGGGTTTCCATGCCTGATTTGAGTGTTTCTGTCAATGGCCTGAAGTTGCCCAATCCGTTTGTCATTGCGTCCGGTCCGCCCGGCACCAACGCGAACGTGATCGGAAAGGCATTCGACGAGGGCTGGGGCGCAGTGATCTGCAAGACCGTCAGCCTGGACGCCGAAAAGGTCGTCAACGTCGTGCCTCGCTACGGGCGGTTGCGGAGCGAAACGTCGGGCGAAATCTACGGGTGGGAGAATATCGAGCTGATCAGCGACCGCAGCTTCGACGTCTGGATCGACGAATTCAAGGCGCTGAAAGACGCGTACCCGGAGCGCGTGCTGATCGCGTCGATCATGGAGGAGTACCGCCAGGAGGCGTGGGTGGAGATTATCGAGCGGTGCCAGGCGGCCGGCGTGGACGGGTTGGAATTGAATTTCTCTTGCCCGCACGGCCTGCCCGAACGCCGCATGGGATCCGCCATGGGAGAAAACCCCGAGATTTTGGAGGAAGTCTGCCAGTGGGTGAGTGAAACGGCGCGTGTTCCCGTGTGGGCTAAGATGACTCCAAACGTTACGCGTATCGAAGATCCGAGTCGCGTGGCGCTGGGGGCCGGCTGCGACGGCATCAGCGCGATCAATACCATCCGCAGCGTGATCAGTATCAATCTCGATACGCTGCGCCCGGAGCCCTCGGTGGAAGGTTATTCGACCCCCGGGGGTTATTCGTGTCTGGCCGTCCGCCCGATCGCGCTACGCATGTGCATGGAGATTGCGGGCGTGATACGTGATGAGTACCCCCGGCGATCGCTGAGCGGTATTGGCGGGGTGGAAACGGGGCAACACGCGGCGGAATTCATTCTGCTGGGATGCGACACGGTCCAGGTCTGTACCGGCGTGATGAAAATGGGCTACCGGATCGTGCACGCGATGATAGAGCAACTCGCGGCATTCATGGAAAAACACGGTTTTTCCACGGTCGCTGAATTCAAGGGAGCCAGTCTGCCGTATTTCACTTCGCATTCGGACTTGGTGCACCGGCAGGCTCAAGCGCGGGCTGACGCCAAGGCCCGTCTGGAGGCGGAACGCGAACCGGCCGCCGCCGGGCCCGAGAAGGTGGTGTCCGCCGACCATCAATGGAGCGGCGATGCGTTTGTCGAACAGTCCGATGCGCTGTCGCGCGGTTAAGCAGCACGGCCCGGCCGGAATGCCGGTGGCGTCCCGGGTGCCGGCGACCGACTCGGCCGGCGAGTCCGTAGCACGCCAGAGACGGCGCGCCCTGGCCGGTCCCTTCCGGCACGTTTCGACCGCGCCTGCCAACACCGTGAGCTGCGGCGGGCGTCAAAAATGGGTCGGTTCGCGACACAGCATCTGCCCGTGGTCCGTTCGGCCTACGAATTTTCCGTCCCGCACCTGCACGTCGCCGCGTACGGCGACCAGGCTGGGCCTGCCCTGCAGCGGCCAGCCCTCGAACGCGCTGTAATCGACGCGCATGGCTTGTGTCTCCGCCGATATCGTGCCCTGCCAATCAGGGTCGAAGACGACCAGGTCGGCGTCGCTGCCAACTTGAATCGTACCTTTGCGCGGATAGAGTCCGAACAGCCTGGCGGCCTGGGTGCTCGCCGCATCGACCAGCGTCTGCAGGTCGATCCGTCCCGGCACGACTCCGTACGTGTACAACAAGTCGACGCGGTTTTCGACGGAGGGAATGCCGTTCGGAATTTTTGTGAAGTCGTCCCTGCCGATCGTTTTCTGTCCGGAGAAATCGAACGGTGCATGATCCGTCGCTACGGTGCTCACCAGCCGGGAACGAATCGCGTTCCACAGGATGTGCTGATGCCGCTTGTCTCGGAGCGGCGGTGACATGACGTATTTGGCGCCTTCGAATGCCTCACGTTCCGCGTAGGTATTGTCGAGTACCAGATGGGGAACGACGGTTTCTATCCACACGTGCACCCCCCGGTAACGTGCCGCCAGGGCAGCCTGCAGCGCCTCGTCGCACGACGTATGAACGACGTAGACATGCGCGCCGGTCAGTTCGGCAAACGTCATCAGATGATGAACTCCTTCCGCCTCGACAAGCGTCGGACGCGACGGCTCATGGTACTGCGGTCCGGTCTTGCGGACAGCCAGCAGCTCCTGCTGCTTCTCGTAAATCGCGGTTTCGTTCTCGCAATGGGCCGTAACAATGACTCCCATGCTTTTCGCCAGATTCAAGGTCCGATAGAGTTCGGTATCGTCAATGCCCAGGGCGCCCTTGTACGCCAAAAAGATTTTGAACGATGCGATGCCGCGTTCGACAGCCTGGCGAAGCTGGTCCGCCACTTCGTCATCCATCCGCGTGACGCCCAGATGAAACGTGTAGTCGCACGCCGACTTGCCCAGCGCTTTGGATTGCCATACTTCGAGCGCTTCCAGCGGCTCCTCCTGCCGGCTTGGACAGATCATCTCGATCAGCGTCGTGGTGCCCCCGACCAGGGCGGCCACGCTGGCCGACGTGTGGTCGTCCTTGGCGAAGGTGCCCATGAACGGCAAGTAAATGTGAACGTGGGGATCGATAAACCCCGGGAACACGAATGTACCCGTGGCGTCGACGACGGTCGCCGAAGTGCCTTCGGGCGGCTCGATGGAAGGCGCAATCCGCTGGATGACGCCCTGTTCGCAGTAGATGTCCGACTTCCAGCTATCCGTCGAGGTGACGATCGTCCCGTTCTTGATCAACAACGCCATGGTCGGATCCCCCAGGCCGAAACAGCAGATGCGCCCGCACGACGTCATTATGGTCGTCGATGCCGCCCGGCTCGACAAGACGACCCATGTCGCCGTCATCATCCCACGGACCGAGGACAGGGTGTCGCAGCGCGCACGGCTCTGCTACGATTCGTGGCGCGGGAGACGGCGCTCGTCCCATTGGGCGAGGACGTCAACGGCGCCGTGCGGGACTTTTGTGTCCGCGGAGTGATTCTATGAACGAAGGCGGCGGCTACGTCGATTTGCAGGTCAATGGGTACGTCGGAGCGGACTTTACGGGCGACGGGCTGATGCACGAAGTGGCCCTGAACGCCTGCCAGCAACTTCGGGACGAAGGCGTGGACGGGATCCTGGCGACCGTGATTACGGATGACTTGGACGCCATGTGTCGGCGGTTGTCGCGGATTGTCGAACTTCGTGACGCCGATCCGCTGATCAAGTCGATGATATGGGGCATCCATATTGAAGGTCCGTTCTTGAATGAGCAGCCCGGCTTTATCGGCGCGCATCCGGCTGACGCGGCCCAACGGGCCGATGAGGATGCGATGCAGCGGTTGTTGGAATCTGCCGGAGGCTTGACGCGCATCGTGACACTCGCTCCCGAACGCGACGAAGGACTGCGAGTAACCCGGCTGCTGGCGAGACAAAACATCATCGTGTCGGCAGGTCACTGCGATCCGTCCCTGGAAGTACTGCGAGCAGCCGTGGATGCCGGATTGCAGATGTTTACACACCTCGGCAACGGTTGTCCGCTGATGATGCATCGCCACGATAATGTCATCCAGCGGGCACTGAGCCTCTCGGAACATGTGTGGATCGGATTCATCGCCGACGGCGTCCACATTCCGTATTTCGTGTTGAATAACTATCTCCGCTGCGCGGGGCTGGACCGCTGCTTTCTGGTCACCGACGCCATCTCCGCGGCCGGCCTTGGTCCGGGCCAATTTACGCTGGGCGGCCAGCGCGTCGTCGTGGACGAGAATCTGGCCACCTGGTCGGAAGATAAGAGCCACCTGATGGGGTCGGCGATTACAATGTCCAGGGTGGTGGCCAACCTGCGAGACCACCGGGGCATGGACGATCACCAGATCCGGCTCCTGGTTGCGGAAAATCCCCGTCGGATCCTTGCATCGGCCGCATGAATTGGAATGCCGCGCCCCGTGCAAGGCCGCAGGGCATCGCAACGGTTTGCTTACGGCCGCGCAGAAGGATCGTCTCCCCAACGGCCATGGTCTGGCGGAAAATGTTACCGCTCGTGATGCCAGTCTTACGGCCAATGCCGCAGCACTGTTATCGACTGGCGACGTCATCCCCCGGCAGAGCCGGGAGCTACAATGGGTTGAATCTTGGTTTTGAGTCATCCCCCGGCAGAGCTGGGGGTCGGATTTTGAGCAAGCGCATCGAACAGCACATCATGAAACTGCCTTCGGTTACGCCCGCTGTCCGACAGCCCGCCTCCGGCTTGGCCGGGGGATCGCACCGCGCGCGACGGAACGTAAATCGGTCGCGCTGGCCATCCTTCGCCGAATCGATCCGCCGTAAGCTGTCCTGGGCGCCGGCGTGGACTCTCAGTGCCGTGTTCGCGACGACAACCTGGGCGGCGCCTCGACCGGAGACCACGCCCTCGGAAGGTATCCGCGACAACACGCCCGCCGTGCATGCGCTGACGGATGCCCGGATCATTCCGTCGCCGGGCACGGTCATTCCTAACGGTACCGTGGTCGTCCGCGATGGCGTGATCGCGGAAGTGGGAACGGATGTCGAACCTCCGCGCGATGCTCGCGTCTGGCATTTGAAAGGTCGTACGATTTACCCGGGTCTGATCGACAGCTACAGCCTGCTGGAAGAGGCGGTAGATACCGATCCGCCCCAAGCGGAGCCACACGACTATTGGAACCCGCTAGTCGATCCAGCCATGCGGTCCAGCACGCATTACCGTGTCGATTCCGAGCGAAACAAAAAGCTGCGTGGTCAGGGCGTTGCTGTGCGGCTTGCCGCGCCGGGAGCGGGATTGATTCGCGGAACGAGTTGCCTGGTAACGACCGCAGACGACCCGACTTCTTCGACCGTCGTCAAGGCCGACGTCGCGCAGCATCTGGCCACGACCATCACGCGTGACGGGGACCATCGTCGACGCTATCCCAATTCGCCGATGGGCGCCATGGCCCTGGTGCGCCAGGCATTTTATGACGCCCGCTGGTACCGACAGGCACAGCGCGCATTCAAAACCGATCCGGGCACGGAGCGACCCGAAACGAGTGCTTCCCTGGAGCGTCTGGGCCGGCAACTAGAACAACGGTCGTTGTTTTTCGTCGAGGCGGGGGATCTGCGGGGTGTGTTTCGCGCGGACCGCCTGGCTCGAGAATTCGACTTGAACGTCGTTATTCTCGCGTCGGGAAAGGAATTCCAGCGGCTGGACGCCGTCCGCGCGACGAAGCGCAGCCTGGTCGTGCCGGTGCGCTTTCCGCAAGCTCCCAACGTGGCCACGCCCGAATCGGCCCGCGATGCAACACTGGCCCGGTTGATGCACTGGGACGTCGCGCCAGAGAATCCGGCACGGCTGGACGAGGCAGAGATACCGATTGCTTTGTGCACCCACGGGCTGGACGACGAAGGCGACTTCCTGAAACAGATTCGGATGGCGGTGCGGCACGGTCTGGCTCCCGAATCGGCCCTGCGGGCGGTGACCACGACGCCGGCGGATTTGTTCGGCGTTGCCCATCGCGTGGGAAGGATCGCGAAGGGCAAAGCCGCACATCTGGTCGTTACCGACGGTGACCTGTTTGACGAGAAGACACGCGTGATCGAGACGTGGGTCGACGGCCGGCGGTACGTTGTCGAGCAGCCTCCGCCCATCGATCCGCAGGGAACCTGGCTGGTCACGCTCAACACCGAGGATCCGTCGCGGCGCGAATGCGTGATCGGCATTTCGCGAAAAGACAGCCAGTGGCAGGGAACGATTTCACGCGGGGATCAGCAGGCCCTGTTGGAACACATTGTGCTCCGAGACACGCGACTGACGGCGTCGCTCGACGGATCGAAGCTGGACTGGACGGGCGTCGTGCGCGTGCAGGCAATTCTCGCGCCCGACGAAGGTTCGGCGTGGCTGGGCAGCTTCGTCTGGGCCGACGGTTCGCAGACATCCGGCCGCGGACGCCGGATTGCGCCCACGGCCCCCACACCGCGGCAACCGCCGGACGAATCGGCCACCGCAGACGGCGGCAAGGGAGGAAACGACACCCCGACGGCGCGTCCTCGCCAAGCCCTGTTCGCGGTCAACTTCCCGCTGGGCGCGTTCGGCCGGGACGCTCCGCCCGACCAACCCGAAGTGGTCGTGTTGACGAATGCGACCCTGTGGACCTGCGGACCTGCGGGCGTCATCGAACGAGGATCGGTGAAGATCCGGTCGGGCCGCATCGAGTCGGTAGGCGCCGACGTCTCCGTACCCGCCGGGGCGATGGTCGTCGACGCCTCGGGTTGCCACATCACCCCCGGAATAATCGATTGCCATTCGCACATGGCAACCGACGGCGGCGTCAACGAATCGACCCAGGCTGTGACCGCCGAGGTGCGGATTGGCGATTTCATCGACCCCAGCGACATCAACATTTATCGGCAACTGGCCGGCGGTGTCACCTGCGCGAACATCCTGCACGGATCGGCCAACCCCATCGGAGGCCAGAACCAGGTGATCAAGCTCCGCTGGGGAGCCCTGGGTGAAGAGATGAAGATGAAGGAAGCGCCGCCGGGCATCAAGTTCGCGCTGGGCGAGAACGTGAAGCAAAGCAATTGGGGCGACGAATACACGAGCCGATACCCTCAGACCCGAATGGGTGTCGAACAGATCATTCGCGATGCATTCCGCGCCGCGGAACACTATCGGCGGCGGTGGAATACGTGGCGATCGAACAGCCATGGGGCGCCTCCGCGTAAGGACCTGGAACTGGAGGCCCTGGTCGACGTTCTCGAAGGCCGCCGGTGGATCCATTGCCACGCGTACCGGCAGGATGAAATGCTGGCGTTGATGCGGACATGTGAAGCATTCGGCGTGCGTATCGGGACATTCCAGCACGTTCTGGAAGGGTACAAAATCGCCCCCGAAATGGTCGCTCATGGAGCCATGGGATCGGCCTTCTCCGACTGGTGGGCGTACAAGTTCGAAGTGTACGACGCCATCCCCTACAACGGAGCCTTGATGCATGACGCGGGCGTCGTCGTGTCGTTCAATTCGGACGACGCGGAACTGGCGCGGCGGCTGAACACCGAGGCAGCGAAGGCGGTGAAGTACGGCGGCGTGCCTGCCGAAGAGGCGCTCCGTTTCGTCACCCGCAATCCGGCCAGGCAACTGCGCATCGACAAATGGGTCGGCACGCTCGAGCCCGGCAAGCACGCGGACCTGGTGTTGTGGGACGGGCCGCCGCTGTCGACATCCGCGCGCGTTCGCCAGACATGGATCGACGGGCGCAAGTACTTCGACCGCCAGGAAGATCGCGAAGCGCAGCGACAGGTCCAGTCGATGCGTTCCGCGTTGATCCAAAGAATCTTGACGAGCGGTGAAGCAATGGAAGATCCCGACAAGGCGGATGAAGACGCGGACAGTCTCTGGCCCCGAGTCGACTGTTTCTGTCCCCACTCCCATGCTCCTCATGATCTTTGAGACTCCGCAATGACAGGTAATCCTTCGATCTCGTGCGATTTTCCGGATGGCTCGATTCGCGCCGCGCCGCTAAGACGCGGCTCGGGCACGGTCGTTGCGCGTGCACTGACCGCTGCCCTGGCCATGCATTCCCTCGGGTTGGCTTCGCCCGAAGTGCCGGGACAGCGTCAGTCCGAGCCCATTGCAATCGTGGGCGCAGTGGTCCACACGGCCGAGGGGCCACCCATCGAGGACGGTGTGGTGGTGTTTGCCGGCGGCAAGATCACGGCGGTGGGACCCGCGGGTACCGCCGTGCCTGATCAGGCCCTCACCATGGATGCCCCCGGAAAACACGTCTACCCGGGCCTGATCGACGCCAGTACGAACCTGGGGCTGGTGGAGATCAATGCCGTTCGGGCCACCCGTGACGAAAAGGAATCGGGACGTATCAATCCAAACGTCAAGACTCAGGTGGCCATCAATCCCGACAGCGAGTTGCTGCCGGTGGCCCGCGCCGGGGGCGTGTTGACGGCGTTGTCCGTGCCGCACGGCGGTTTGCTGGCGGGCCAGTCGGCGCTGGTCCATCTGGATGGATGGACCTGGGAAGAGATGACCCTTAAAGCGCCCGCGGCCGTTCATCTGTACTGGCCCCGCATGAAGCCGGTCCGCACATGGTGGGTCAAAGAATCGGACGAAGAGCAGCGCGACCAGCGCGACCGCGCGTTGCAGCAGTTGCGAGAAGCCATGCTGGACGCGCGAGCGTATCGCCAGGCCCGCGATGCGGACGCCGGCCACGACGGTCCTGGCCACCCGATCGATTCGCGGTGGGAAGCCCTGCTGCCGGTGCTGCGCGGGAAGCTGCCCGTGGTCGTCCATGCCGACGGGGCGGACCAGATCACGGCCGCAATTGCCTGGGCGGCAAATGAGAACGTCCGAATCATACTCGACGGCGGCTACGATACGCTGCCGTGTCTGGAGTTGGTCAAGCAGTACGACGTTCCCGTGATCGTGGCCGGAGTGCATCGGCTGCCGCGACGGCGGTACGAACCCCACGACATGCCGATGCGGCTTCCGGCGCGTTTGGCGCGGGAGGGCGTCCGGTTTTGCATCAGCGGAGCGGCCCGCTTCGGCGCGTCGGCGCTGGCCAACCTGCCGCACCATGTCGCGACGGCCGTGGCCCACGGGTTACCGCCGCAAGAAGGCCTCCGCGCGATGACGCTCTATCCGGCCGAAATCCTGGGCGTCGACCACCGCGTGGGGTCCCTGGAACCAGGCAAAGATGCCACGCTGATGGTGACCAACGGCGACATTCTCGAAATCCCGACGCATGTTGAGCGGGCCTTTATCCAGGGGCGTGAGGTCGATCTGTCCAATCGCCACAAACGCCTCCGCGACAAATACCGGCAGCGGCCACGCTGAAGCCGTCTTGCCCATGGCCGCCATGGTCTCTTGCCCCGCCCGCGGTGCGGGTTCAATGCCCCATCAACCGTAGGCCGCGGGGTCCCCGGTTTTTCAACCGCCCCGCCCCCGGGGGGGACCCGCCGTGTTCGCAATGGCGCCAGAACCGTACCGCAGCCGGCGCCGGCGGATGTTGGTGTCTCCCAATCCCCTAATCCCCACGCCCGTGTGACCGGGCGGGGGGCGGTCATGGACCGGCAGGCCCTAATTGAGGGCCAATCGTTATTTGATATTTTCTTCAGGAAAAACTTGTATCTTCCTTCCCGCGTCGTTATGATCCACGCAGATGGCGGGTTCCGCGCGAATCGGCGCCCCCGGAGAGGTTTGGCCGTGCCCGACGGGCACGAGAGCCATTTGGAATTTGTCGTTGATTGGACGCGTACCGGTTTCACGATTTGGGGAGGGACTAATGAACTGGAAACAACCGAAACTTTTCTTTCGGGCAGCCGGCCTGAGTGTCGTATGCACATCGGCCATGGCCTTGCTGGTTGCCCCCGCGTTTGGTGGTCTTTTCTGGGAAGACTTTGACGCCGATCCGACGGCCAACTGGACGGTCAACGACGGACCCACCGACGAAGCCGCGGATTTCTTCTTCGACTACAGCACGGTGGGAATTCCCTCCGCGCCCAATTCCACCGGCGGTTCGACCCGAGGCATGAAGTTACAGGCTAATCTGACCGACGGGATCTTCGGCGGATTCAGCGTGTCACCGACGGGCTTGAACCTGACGGGGGACTTTGATTTGCGGTTTGACGTGTGGTCCAACTATAACGGACCCCTCGAGTTCGGCGGCAGTGGTTCCACGAATCTATCGACGTACGGTGTCCTCACGTCGGGAACATCGGTCAACTACCCGGGCGTTGTCGACGGCGTTTGGTTCGCGGCGACGGGCGACGGCGGTTCGAGCGCGGATTGGCGAGTCTATTCGCCGGACGAGCCGGCGTCCTATCCAGACGGCGATAAGGTCTACCTCGACCCGGCTGGCAGCCGCAATCACACGGGCGACATCTACCAGGTTTTCGGTGGAAATGCCGCACCTGCCGCACAATTGCTTCTGTTTCCACAGCAGACCGAGGCCACGCGTCAAGGCACCGCTGGCATGACGTGGCACGATGTTGTGGTCAGGCGAAATGGTAATGTTGTCAAGTGGCTGATGGACGGCACGCCACTGGCAATCGTAAACATCAAGGACATGACGCTCGGTGGCGGCAACATCCTGTTCGGACATTCGGACATCAACTCCTCGTCTTCGAGCGATCCCAATGATGCAAGTCTGCTCTTTACTTTGGTCGACAATGTGCACGTCGGTCCCGTGGTCCCCGAGCCCTCGAGTGTGCTGCTACTGGTTCTGGGAGGCGTAGCACTGCTGGCGTATCGGCAGCGCCGTTAATTGCCGGTCCGCAGCAAACAGCGTGAAAACGATAAAGGTCGCCGTCCGACGGCGGCCTTTTTTAAAACCAGCACTGCACGCCATGTTCCGCTCTGCCACTGGCGGATAAGAATCCCCACTTCCGTAGGGTGGGGTGGGTAGGCCGGCCACGTATCTTCTCTTCGCGCTGCGGCCGGAGGTTTTCCGTGGTCAGCCCCCGGCTTGCCTTGCTTCGCCGGGGGATTGCCTTGCCGAGTCGTTTGGTGATTCATCCCCGGGAAGGGCCCCGGGGCTAGCAACGCGCGCGATTTCCGGAGACGCTCTAGCAGAAAATCTTGGGAATCTTGCAAACCTCGAGTCGGTGGTTTATTCTGATCGGAGAACTGGGGCAGTCTTTGCCAACGGCGACGGGCAACGTATCCCGCGCTGTCGCAGGTCGGGTCTGTGAGGGGAAGCGGACCCGTTGTCTTTCTTAGATGTACGCTGGCTGCGTGCCGTGCAACGGAGGTACTTTGATGAAGATGGTTCGGACCGTTTGCTGTGCGATCGCGATCCTTGGGGGATATGGCACGGCGCAGGCGCAACTTTACAGCGAGAACTTCGACGCGAACGCCACGGCTGACTGGACGGTGAATCTTGGTCCCACGGACAGCGCCGCCAACTTCTTCTTTGATTACAGCTCCGTGGGGATTCCCTCCGCGCCGAATTCAACAGGCGGCACGACGCGAGGTATGAAACTCCAGGCAAATCTGATCAATGAAACCTTCGGCGGTTTCAGCGTTTCGCCCACGGGCCAGTCGTTTACGGGCGATTACACGGTCAACTTCGACATCTGGTCCAACTACAACGGCCCCCTTGAGTTCGGCGGCAGCGGTTCCACGAACCTGTCCACGTACGGCGTCCTTACGTCGGGAACAACGGCCAACTACGCCGGCGCTGCCGACAGCGTATTTTTCGCGCACACGGGCGACGCCGGTTCAAGTTCGGACTGGCGGGCGTACTCGTCAGATCAGCCGGCGTCCTATCCGGAGGGCGATCCGGTGTACGCGGACCCGGCAGGGAACCGGAATCACACGGGCGAGATCTATCAAGTATTCGGTGGCAATGCGGCACCGCAAGCACAGATCGATCTGTTTCCCCAGCAAACGGAAATGACGCTACAGGGGGCGGCAGGCATGACCTGGCACGAGGTACAGCTTTTTAAGGGCGGCGACGTGGTGAGCTGGGTGATGGATGGCGTTTTGCTCGCCAGCGTGGATACGTCCACCTTTACGACACCGGTCGGTGGCACGAATATCCTGTTCGGGCACTCGGACATTAACCTCACCTCGTCCGGCGATCCCAACGCCGCCGACTTGCTCTTCACGCTCGTCGACAACGTTGCCGTCACCATGGGCGTGCCTGTTACTGACCCGATCTGGAACAAGGACGGTTCGGGTGACTGGCTCAATGACGCGAATTGGAATTTCAATCCTGCCCTGGGAGTGAACAATTTGCCCGACGACAATACGGAGACCGCGACTTTCGGAGGCAAGATCACCTCGGCCAGAACTGTTTTCGCCGAATCGGACGTGACGGTAAAATCGATTGTGTTCGACAATGCCAACGAGTACGTCATCGCGGGAAACGGAACAGTGAATCTCGAAGCCGACGCGGGCAACGCCAGCATGGAGGTCGTGCTGGGCGCGCACCAGTTCCAGGCAGATGTGAACCTGAACAGCGCGACCGGTGTGGACGTGGCCACGGGACAGTCCTTGGCGCTGAATAATGCTTTAAGTCTCGGCGCGAATACTCTCACCAAGACCGGCGGCGGTACATTGCAGATCAACAACGCGCAGAACAGCGGCAGCGGAACGGTCGTTGCTCAAGCCGGTTTTCTGGGCGGCGTGGGCCTGGTCAGCGGAGACCTCGATAACACCGGTGCCACGGTCCTGCCCGGAACCAGCGCCGGCACGCTGAGCGTCGGCGGCAATTACTCGCAGAGCAGCAGTGCCGCGTTGCAGATCGAAATCGGCGGCACGGTGCAGGACGAAGAGTACGATCTGCTGGCGGTCGACGCCGGGGGCACCGCCACGCTCGACGGCACGCTCGACATCAACCTCGTCAACGGTTTCAACCCGGCCAAGTCCGACGCATTCTCCGTGATTACGGCGGGAGCGGTGTCGGGCGTGTTCGCCGCGGTGGACGCCACCGGCGCGGCGCTCGACCTGACCACGGCGGGCTTCCAGCTGGAATGGCTCACCGACTATGCCCATGCCGGCGAATTTGAATTGCTGGTCGGCGTGCGGGGCGATATGGATTTGGACGGCGATGTCGACTTCGACGACATCGACGACTTTGTTCAGGGATTGAACAGTCCCGCTACCTACTTCGCGAATATCGGGCACGGTGCGATGGCTGCCGGAGACATGGATCAGGACGGCGACCAGGACTTCGACGACATTGCCGGATTCGTCACGCGATTGCAGAACGGAGCACCGATCACCGACGGCAGCCACAGCGTTCCCGAGCCGTCAGCCTGGATGCTGGCTGCCCTGGCGTTGGCCGGGATCTCCATTTGGCGCTTCCAGCGGCTGCCCAAGTTCATGATGACGGCCGTTATGGTTTGCGTTGCTCTCGTTTTGCAGGCCGGCATCGCCGACGCCCAGCTTTACAGCGAAAACTTCGACGCCAACGCCACGGCGAACTGGACGCTGAATCCTGGTCCCACGGACAGCGTCGCCAACTTCTTCTTTGATTACAGTTCCGTCGGCATTCCCTCCGCGCCAAACTCCACGGGCGGCACGACCCGCGGCATGAAACTGCAGGCCAATCTGCTCAGCGAAACGTTTGGTGGATTCAGTGTATCGCCCACCGGCGAGGTGTTCGCGGGAGACTACACCGTCACATTTGACATCTGGTCGAACTTTAACGGTCCTTTCCCGGACGGTGGGAGCGGGTCCACGAATCTTTCCACGTACGGCGTCCTGACATCGGGAGCGACCGCCAATTATCCGGGCGTGGCCGATGGCGTTTGGTTCGCACACACCGGCGACGGAGGTTCGAGCGCGGACTACCGCGCGTACTCGCCAGACGCCGTCGTCAGTTATCAGGACGGAGATCCGGTCTACACGGATCCGAGTCGCAACGCACCCGGCGCGACGTACCAGGTGTTCGGGAGCGTAGAGGCTCCCGCCGAACAGCTTAACCTGTTCCCGCAGCAGATGGGCACTACCCAGCCGGGATCGGCCGGGATGGAATGGCACACGGTAGAGCTGTTCGTTAACTCAGGTGAAGAAATTGTCACCTGGAGCATGGACGGAACCATCCTGGCTTCGGTGGACACCACGGGCATGGCGCTGGGTGGCGGCAACATCTTGTTCGGACATTCCGATATCAACTTGACCTCGTCCACCGATCCGAATGCCGATGATTTGTTGTTCACGCTGGTCGACAACGTCGCGGTGACGACCGGCATTGTTGAATTCTTGCCGATTTGGAACAGCGATGCATCGGGGGATTGGAATACGGCCAGTAACTGGGAAGGTCTCAACATTCCTGAAGGCAACACGGAAACGGCGATATTTGGTTCCAAGATCACTGCCCCGCGCTCGGTCTTTACCGAGTCGGATGTCACCGTCGAGGGAATAAGATTCAACAACGCGAATGAGTATGCGCTTGTGGGCAACGGAAGCATCAACCTGGATGCCGATTCGGCAAGTGCCCGCATCGACGTCGACCTCGGTTCGCACCAGATCCAGACGGTTGTCAACCTGGCGGACCCGACGACGGTCGATGCCGCCACGGGCACGTCGCTCGATTTCAACAACGCCGTGAATCTCAATGGAAACGATCTGACGAAAACCGGTAACGGAACCGTGCGGATCAACAACGCTCTGAACACCGGCGGCGGAAACGTCATCGGTCTGGGAGGCTTGATCGCCGGGGACGGCTCGATCGACGGCACCTTGCTCAACGCCGGCGGAACGGTCGCGCCGGGCAACAGCCCGGGCCGGCTGAGCGTGGGCGCTTACGCGCAGGGCAGCCAAGCCACGTTGCAGATCGAGATCGGCGGGTACGGCGCGGGCCACGAGCACGACGTGCTGGCCGTCGAGGCAGGCGGCGCGGCCCAGTTGGACGGCACGCTGGACATCGACTTGATCGGCGACTTCGCGCCGAACCATCTCGATGCCTTTGTGGTGGTCACTGGCGGTACGGTGTCGGGTGCATTCAGCATAGTTGATGGTTCGGGCGCCGCGCTGGGGACAACCGATGCCGGATTTGCGCTGGAATGGCTGACCGATTACGCCGACACGCAGGCCATCGCGCTGCTCGTGGGCGTCCGAGGCGACATGGACCTGGACGGCGACATCGACTTCGACGACATCGATGCGTTGGCGCTGGGGCTGGCCAGCGCCGAAGCGTATCAGACCGCCTTCGCCCACGGCGCGATGGCTGCCGGCGATACGGACCAGGACGGGGATTTGGACTTCGATGATATCGGAGGATTCGTCCACCGCTTGCAGGCCGGCGCGATGCTTTCGGGCGGCAGCCAGAGCGTGCCGGAACCCTCCACGTGGGTCCTCGCCCTGCTCGGCCTGGCGGCCTTGGCCGCCGGCCGGCGGTACCGTTGACCCCGGGGCGTTCGGACTCGGCCAGCAGGCTCGCGGAACGCCAGAGACGGCGTCGCGTACCGGGGTTGATCGTGTCCGGCGTGTTCCCTGCCTTACGGCTTGGCCACCGCATCCGGCAGATTCAACAGGGCCAATGTCACCACGGTCGTGGCGGCGACGTCGACGGCGGGCAACTGCGGGTCGGCCCGGTATTCTCCCACCGAGAGAAACGCGCGAGCCCGGTCCGGATGGCCAGAGAAATATTCCCGCTGTTCGCGATAGAGCTGCTCAAGAAGATCGAGCTCGGCACGTTCGGGATGGCGGCTGGCAGTTAACCGGAATCCCCTAGTCCAACGAGCGCGAAGATCGTCGCGGTGCCGGCGCATCAACGCTTCGGCCATCGCGCGGGCCGCCTCAACACGCTGCGTGTCGTTAAGAAGTTCCAGCGCCTGAAGTGGCGTGGTGGTTTTTTCTCTTCGCACCACACAGTAGGAACGATCGGGCGCGTCGAAGGTGTTCATCGACGGCGGAGGATTCGTCCGCTTCCAAAATGTGTACAGACTTCTGCGGTACAGCGCCGCACCGTGATCCTGATCGTAGGGTTGGCTCATCGAATTGACGCTCCAAAGTCCCTCCGGTTGATACGGTTTGATGCTGGGTCCGCCCAGCTTGTGCACGAGCAACCCACTGGCGGCCAGCACGTTGTCGCGGATCTGCTCGGCGGAAAGCCGTCCACTCGGACCGCGAGCGAGCAGCGCATTTTCCGGATCGAGGGCCGTGCGCGCCGCGTCCGCATCCGACGACTGGCCGTACGTGGCCGACGTGGCCAGGAGCCGCACCAGCTTTTTTACGTCCCAGCCGGTCTGTTGGAATCGAATCGCCAGCCAATCCAGCAGTTCCGGGTGTGTCGGCCGCTGCCCCTGGCTGCCAAAGTCCTCAGGAGTCCGCACAAGCCCCTGGCCAAACAGCAGTTGCCAATAACGGTTAACGGCCACACGCGCGGTCAACGGATGTTGCGGCAGGAACAACCATCGAGCCAGCCCCAGGCGATTACGTGGCAGTCCGCCCGGAAATGGCAGAATGCTCTTGGGTGTATCGCGGGACACTTCGTCCAGGGGAGCGTCGTACGCACCGCGCTTCAGCACATGGGCCTTCCGCCCGGTCACGCCTTCTTCCATGACCATCACCTCCAGCACCGGCTCGACCAGCTCGGCCAATTCCGTGCGGACGGCTTGCAATTGGTCCAGACGCTCACGATAGATTGGATCATGACGCGCCAGATAGTGGGCAAACAATTGCTCCCGTTCCGCGTCCGACAGCGAGTCGAAACTCCGCGCGAGCAGTTCTTGCAGCCGAGTGGGACCGGCAGGGTCACCGGCGTCTCGCGGCGGTCCGGTTGCTCGACACCAGTGGTCGATCTCCAGATCCGACAGCCGGCGATCGAAGACGGCGATTTCGTCGACACGACCCCCCGGCAGGCCCTGGGACCGGAACCGAGCGCCGACCTTTAGGTAGGTCGCGATCGTCGGTTTGCGATCCGCCCCCGACCCCTCCGACGGGAAAACGATTTCCTTGAACAGCCGGTCACGTTGGACGTTCAGGTCGATCGATCGCCCGTCCAGGTACAGCTGCACGCCCGCCGCGCGCGACGAACCGTCGTAGGCCAGAACGAGGTGCACCCAGCGTTGGCGCGGTACCGGCGCGCACGAGACGAGATGCAACGCGTTCGCGGGAAAACTGTGGGTAATACGAACGTCCAGCAAGCCCCGCTCCACGGACACCTGGTAGCCTTTGAAACCGTAAAGCACACCGCCTCGATTCGTGTGGAAGACAACGCCCTCGTCCAGCGACGGCGGGATCCACACCCACATGCCCACCGAGAACGGCTGCGAGCGACCAAAGCGGCCGACCGCCGCGCCTTCGGACGTTCCAAACGCCAAAGCGTCATCTCCGGTGAGCACGATTGCCTGGCCGCGAACGCCCGCTGCCGTGCGCGGGGCCCTGCCGGCGGGCTTGTCCGTGACGACGTCCACGACTTGACCCGAAATCCCGCTCGTTGCGGCATCGCGCATGCTGGTCGGATCAGGATCGTCGAGCGGATAATAGGCGGTCAGACCCGGCAGGGAAGTGATGTGTGGGTCGACAGGCTCGTCGGTACCTGCCGCCGGGCCTGCGCCGTGTTGCCCGAGCCATGTCCGGAAGGCATCCTGGCCCTCGGCGCGGCGGTCCCGGAGTGCTCGTTCCGCATCGCGTACCCGTCCGATTGCGGCCTTGATCGCGGACTCTTCGGAGTCGGTGGGCAGCAGCACCGTCGGTCCTGCCGCATCCGGCTTGTGCCACGTGACTTGCCCTGCTTCGGGCACATTGTTGAAGAAGCTGAACAGCTGGTAGAAGTCTTTCTGGCTGATGGGGTCGAACTTATGTTCGTGGCAGCGGGCGCACCGCAGCGTCACTCCCAACAGGGCCGTACCAAATGTCTGCGTACGATCGGCGACGTATTCCACGCGAAATTCTTCCCCGACGATGCCACCTTCGGCGTTTTGCGGATGGAGGCGCTGGAATGCGGTGGCCAGTAGTTGCTGCCGCTGTTGTCGAGGCACAATCGGCACGAAACAATCCGGGCCCGCCGGCGAGTCATCCATCGCGGAGGCCTCTGCCAGCAGGTCGCCGGCCAATTGCCACGTTGCGAACTCGTCGAACGGGCGATTCGCATTGAAGGCGTCGATGACCCAGTCCCGCCACGGCCACGCCGGCCGAAATCGATCCGCTTGATACCCGTGCGTGTCCGCGTAGCGTGCCACGTCCAGCCACTGTCTGGCGAGGTGTTCGCCGTAGGCGGGCGATGCGAGGAGTCGATCCACCAATCGATGAATGGCATCCGGCGATGGATCCGCCAAGAAGGCGTCGACATGTTCGACGGTGGGCGGCAGGCCGGTGAGGTCGAACGTCAGCCGGCGGATCAAGGTCGCTCGGCAGGCTGGTGCCGCGGGGCCGAGCGCTTCGTCGCGCAGCCGGGCCCGGACGAACGCATCCACCGGGTTGGCCGCGTCGCGGTCCTCACGCACCCATAAAGCGTCAGGCATCGGGGGGCGGCAGGGGGGAATAAAGGCCCAGTGACGAGAATACGGCATTCCGTCGGCGATCCAGCTTTCCAGGTGCCGAATCTGCCGGTCCGTCAACGCAAGATTCGACGACGGCGGCGGCATCGTTTCGTCCGCGTCGTGGCTGCGGATGCGGCGGACAAGTTCGCTTTTTTCGGGATCGCCGGGCAGAGCGGCTCCGCTTTCCAGCAGACTCTCCCTGACGTCGAGCCGAAGGTCTGCCTGCCGCTGCGCTTGATCGGGACCGTGGCATGGGAAGCACTTGTCGGAAAGGATCGGTCGAATGTCGCGCTGGAAATCGACCGACTCGGCCCACCCGCCCGGCGTCAACCACAGCGACAGATGCACCGCCGCCACGACCGCCATCGCCCGGCCGACGTGAATCGCTTTGAGCATACCGCATTTCATCCCACGATGTCCTTCACAACACGACCGGAAACGTCCGTCAGCCGATATCGGCGTCCCTGAAACTTGTACGTCAGCCGCTCGTGATCGATGCCCAGCAGATAAAGCAAGGTCGCCTGAAGATCGTGGACATGGACGCCGTTCTCCACGATGTTGTAGCCGTAGGGGCACGTCTGACCGTAGCTGATACCCGCGCGAACACCGCCTCCGGCCAACCACATGGTGAACGACCGCGGGTGATGATCGCGGCCGTAGTCCGTGGCAGTCAACTTGCCCTGTGAATAATTGGTGCGCCCGAATTCACCGCCCCAGACGACCAGCGTGTCGTCCAGCATGCCGCGCTCCTTCAGATCCTCGAGCAAGGCTGTCGAAGCCTGATCGGTTTCGCGGCATTGCGTCCTGATGGCGGCCGGCAATCCGCTGTGCTGGTCCCATCCTTGATGGTAGAGCTGGATAAACTTGACGCCCCGTTCCGCCAGGCGACGCGCCAGCAGGCAATTGGCGGCAAAGGTTCCGGGCGTCCGCACGTCCGGACCGTACCTGTTGTAGACGTGCGACGGTTCATCACGGATGTTCATCACATCGGGCACCGAAGTCTGCATCCGGTAAGCCATCTCGTACTGCTCGATCCGCGCGTCGATCGCGGCGTCGCCTCGCCGATCGCGCTGGGCTTCATGTAATCGCTGCAGACAGTCCAGCATCATCCTGCGGCTGTGCCTGTCGATGCCCGGGGCATTCGACAGGTAGAGGACGGCGTCTTTTCCGTCGCGGAAACGGACACCCTGGAAACGCGTTGGCAGGAATGCACTGCCCCACAGACGGGAATAAAGTGGTTGTCCTTGTTTGCCTTTGGTCACCAGTACTACGAACGCGGGCAAATTCTCGTTGTCGGTGCCGAGTCCGTAGTGGATCCATGCGCCGAGACTCGGGCGGCCCGCGATCTGCGAGCCCGTTTGCAGGAACGTGATTGCCGGGTCGTGGTTGATCGCTTCGGTATGCATCGATTTGATGAAGCACAAATCGTCGGCCACGCGGGCCGTATGCGGAAGCAGCTCGCTCACCCAGGCGCCGCTCTGACCGTACCGGGCGAAAGAGAACTTCGGCGCGGCCAGCGGCAGCGACGACTGAAACGCGGACATGCCCGTCAACCGCTGGCCCTGGCGAACCGACGCGGGGAGCTGTTTGCCGTTCTCCCGCAACAGCCGGGGCTTGTAGTCGAACAGGTCGAGCTGCGAAGGTCCGCCGCTCTGAAACAGATAGATGATCCGCCGGGCCCGAGGCGTGAAGTGGGGATTGTCGAGCACACCGCGGCGCGCGGCCCGGGCGTCGCCCTGGAAGAGGTGCGCCAGCGCCAGGCTGCCCAGTCCCATACCCGCCCGGGCCAGCAATTGCCGACGGCTCAGCTCCACGCTGGCGAGGGGCCCGGTGCAGTTCGAATGCCACGCCAACATCGTCCCACTCCTCGAAGTCCGGCCCGTCCGGCTGGAAAAACCGCCGAACAGGGCCGTCGCGCTCGTTCCCCCCATTCTAACGTTTCCGGGGGTTCAACTCGATCCGGCAGCTGCGCGGGCAGGAGTGGAAAATTAGAGGACCGGCACCGTGCGTGGTGGAATAAATCGATGATGCTCAAGCCGACACGGCGCCAGTCCCCTTGGGCGGCGCGGATCACGACGCGACGGTAACTGCCGGGAACAAGGATCGGAAGACCGGCTGGTCTGGCAGTGGTTACGTAACGAACCGGTCGGTCCTGCGCCGAGGGCGAAAAAAAGAGGTGCGGATTTTACGGAGTGGGTGCCTCGTCGCCGCGCCAGTCGTCCGCCAGCCAGAGTATGGCGTTTCCGTCCAGGCTCGATGTCAGGATAGTCTGTCCGTCGGGCGAGAATTCAGCGCTGGTGAGGGGACGGGTGTGGCCTTCCAGGTTGAAGACTTCCCTGCCGCGTTCGGTGTCCCATAGTTTTCCGGTGTTATCTCTACTGCCAGTGACCACGCGCCGACCGTCCGGCGAGAACGCAGCGCACGTGACGGGCGCCGTGTGGCCCTGGAGGATCGTCGGTTTCCGCTGCTCGTCCAGGTACCAGATGCGAGCCGTGTGGTCCCGTCCGCAGGTGATGACCATTCGACCGTCGCTCGAAAATCGTGCATCCAGGACACCTCCCGAATGACCCTCCAACACCGCAAGCTGATCCCCCGACGCGCGGTCCCAGACGCGGGCTGTGCCGTCGTCGGAGGCGGACACTACCTGCGTGCCGTCGGAAGAAAATCCGGCCTTGCGCACGGCGCCTTCGTGGCCAAGGAACTCACGCCCCTGTCCGGTGGCCACATTCCAGAGCAATATTCGCCCGTCTCTTCCCGCGGTCAGGACCTGTTCGTTCGCTTGCGGGCTGAAAGCCAGACTGTAAATCGCGCCGCCATGCAACCCGGACCAGCGGCGTCGGGACCGCCCGGATTCGGCGTCCCACACCTTGACCGAACCGTCCCAACTGGCCGTGCCGACCAGGTCGCCGAGGGGACTGAAAGCGACGGCGGCCACCGGTCCATGGGGACTGAAACTCTGGATCTCGTGACCGGTCGTGGCGTCCCACAGGCGGGCTTCGCTGCCGCCGATGGTCAAGACTCGGTCGTCATCCGGCGAGTACACGGCCGACCACACGGACGCGCCTCGCGGGCTGAGATCAATCAGCACGCTTGGCTCGCCGAGCGCCTCCGTGCCGACCTCGCCGTTTTCGCCCGTCAGCGCACAGACTAGGACGTTCCTTTCCTCCGGATTGGACAGCAGGACGCGTCGTGCGTCAGATGAGATGTCCACCGAGCTGAACGAGATGCGCTCGAGCGCAGGTGGCGAGACCTCCAGCGCAGCTGCGACGTTCTGGAGCGGCAGAGCGGAATCGGTCTTGCCATTGAGGATCTGCATCACCGCCGAGCGGTCAACACTTGCCTTTCCGGCCAGATCGGCTGCCGAATAGTCGAGCCGCCGCATGAGTCGCCGCACGTTGGCCGCGACGACGGCCGGACCACCGAAAGCGTGCATCGATGACAATCGCCGGCGTTCTGCCAGGTCCCACAAACGGACGAGGCCGTCCGAGCAGACGGTCACCAGCCGGCGTCCATCGGAGGTGGCAGCCATTGCGGTCACCGAGTCCGGGTGCTCCAAGGCGCCCACGTACTGCGTGTTCCCGTCGGCCAGCCGGTGAATATTGACGGTGTTGTCGTAGCTCGCCGTCAACACGTGCCGACTGTCGGGCAGAAAATGCACGCTGGTGATGCCTTCCGAATGCCGGGTCCAGGTCGCCAGTTCCGAGCCGTCGTTAGCGTTCCATACGCGGCAATGCCCGCGTTCATCGGCCGTAACCAGCCATTGGTTGTCGGGGGAGATGGCCACTGCCGACACGGTTTCGCGATGTCCGCTCAATGTCAGGATTGGGTCACCAGAATCGGCTGCCCGGAGCGTCGCTTCCCAGAATCCAGATGCGGCATCTTTGCCGTTGGCTGTCAGAATCCACCGGCCATCGCGGGACATGTCCATGGCTGCCGTTCGGCCGGTGCCTTCGATAACCATGGTTTCCGCCGCGCGGTCGACATCCCAGAAACGTACGGTGCCGTCGATGCCGCTGGTGACGATGCGGTTGGCCTGAGGATCGAACAGACCTGCCGAGGCGAGGAACTGATGGCCCTCTTCCAAAACGTGCAGCAGACTGCCCGATTCCGCATCCCAGATCCGCGCCGTGTGGTCGCGGCTTGCCGTGAGCACCCTTTCGCCGCGGGGGCCGTATGTGGCTGCCAGGATGGCATCCGTATGCCCGCTGAAGACGCGTCCCTGGAGAACACGTACCTCCTGGTAGCGGGGGATGCTCCACAGGCGGGCGGTCCCATCGTGACTGCCCGTGAGCACGACCGGACCTTCCGGTGCGTCGGACCGCGGCGAGAATGCGCAGCTCCGCACCCACCCACTATGCCCTCGGAGCGTCTTTTCCAGCCGCCCTGACCGGGCCAGCCACACGCGCGCCGTGTTGTCGTCGCCGCAGGAGACGATCAATGCGCCGTCCGGCGAGAAGTCGATCGAGCGCACCGCCGCCGCATGGCCACTTAGCGTGCGGAACGGGGATTGCCCATTGGCTTCACCTTGGAGCTGCTTTTCGATGTCGACCGGCCGCACCGCGTTTGGATTCCACACCAGGACCTTGTTGTCATATCCTCCGGTTGCCACGTGGCGGCCGTCGGGCGAAAACGCCACGGCATACACGGGTCCCTCATGGCCGGGGAACTCGGTTTCCATCTCAAACCCCCGAGAAATATCGCCCTTTATGGCTCGCCAGACGACAACCCTTCCGTCCTCGCCCGCGCTCACCAGGCGGGTGCCGTCGGGCGAAAAACGCGCCGACCAGACGGCCCTGCGGTGACCTCGCAGGATATGCCTGGCGGTCGAATCGTCGGTGTCCGCCGAGTTCCAGACACGGATGGTTTGATCGTAGGAGGCCGACGCCAACCATCGACTGTCTGGCGAGAAATCCACGGACACGACCGAATCGGAATGACCGGACCAGACACGTGACGGCAGTTCTTCGCCGGCACGGAAGATCCGCACTTTGGCGTCGCTGGCTCCCGTGGCGATCCACTGGCCATCGGGCGAATACGTAACGGCGTGCACGTACTGTTGGACCCCGTGATTGAGTTGCAGGATCGGTTCGCTTTCCCCGCGCGCCCACAGCAGGACGTTGCCCTGCCGCGTTCCGGCGGCAACCTGGTCCCCGTCGGGGGAGAAGGCCACGGCGTCGACGGGGGCTCGTGCATTGAGCGTGACAAGACTTCGTTGCGCGAGGTACCGCAACCGGCCCCATTCCCAGTGTCGCAGGTGTTGCAGACGGGATTCACGATAAGCGTCGAGCAGACGATAGGCGTCATCGAACGCGTTCTGTTGGGTTTTCTCGGCAGCCAGGCCGATCTGCGCCAGATACGACTGGTATTCTTCGGCTTGCCGGGCGTTTTCAGCGGACTCCTTGGCCCGTCGTTCGTCATCGCGCGCCGCGACGGCCGCTTGTTCGGCCGCTTCGGCCCGCACGCGTTCTGCCTTCTCACGATCGCGGGCCTGCACGGCGGCTACCTTGGCCGACCGTTCGCGATCCCGCGCTTGTTCGGCGTCGTCTCGGGCGGCTTCAGCCTGTCCCCTGGCGACGATCGCCCGGTCGCGCTCGGCCCGAATCCAGAAGAACGTAACCGTCACCACGACCAGGAACGCGGCCGCCAGCGCGCCGGCCGTCCACTTCAAGACGGCGATCCTGCGGAGGCGGGCATCGCGAGTCTGCTGGCCCAGCACGAGTTTCTCACGCAGGGCTTCGTGCTGGGCGTTGCCGGGTTCGAGCAGGGAAAGGCCGAGATCGAAATCCTGTTTCTCCAGGGCGCTCGTGGCGTAAGCCAGACGCGCGGCCGATAGGCCGTTCCGCGCATCATTGTTTTGTTTCCAAAGCCCCAGTGCCTGTTCGAAGCCGAACATGGACCGTGCGAAATCGCGATACTCGTTGGTCCTGCGCGCTTCGGCGAGGTGCTCTTCCGCCTGATTGGCCAACACCACACTTTCCGCATGGTACTGGTAC
>CAZNKT010000046.1:0-44620 GCA_964573605.1 uncultured Pirellulales bacterium | reverse complement strand
CCATCAACGGACAACTCAGAACGCAAACAATCTCCAGAAAAACCCGCTTCTCACACCAACTCTGGAACTTGGGCTAGGGGTCATCACACTCCTTGGCAATGAGCATGGAGGCTCCGATGGATCTTGTAACGTCTTTCCACATGGTTTTGCAATTCCTCTCGCCCGTGATGACAGCCCCTTCCTTTGAAAGTTGGCTAACGCTGGTCACGGGCTGGATGTTTGCACGTCGCCGCACCGTCACGCAGATGATCGGTGGCCGCAGGGGCCATAGGATCCAAGCACTTTTCGTCGTTTCATCGCTTTTTCTCGCAAGCGGCTTGGTCGCGTGACGATTTGGGCTTGGCCGTGTTTGCGCTGCTGCGGCCGTGGCTTGGGTCGATCGTCCTTCTTGGCGTGGATGATACGCTGGCTCGCAAGCGGGGCTTGAAGATGTTCGGCACTGGCATGCATATTGATCCGTTGCTCTCCAGCCGTGGATACAAAGTCACCAACAGAGGCCATTGCTGGGTCGTCTTGAGCGTGTTGGTTGAGTTTCCCATTTGGCCGGGACGCTACTTCTCGCTGCCGATTCTCTTCCGCCTGTACCTGAACAAGAAGAAAGCCAAGAAGCTGTGCAAGGCGTATCGCAGCAAACCGCATTTGACGATCGAGATGGTGGACCTGTTGTGCAAACGCTTTGAAAACCGACGTTTTCATCTGGTTGGCGATTCCGCATATGGGGGTCAAAGTATGTTGGGTGTGCTGCCGGGCAACTGCGACTTGACCAGCCGAGCGGTGCTCGATGCACGTTTGTATGATCCTCCGCCGGCGCCCGAGCCCGGCCGTGGGCTATTCAGCTGCTCCGGGGCTCTGAGCATGCCTGCGTCGACAAGTGGCCGCTCACTGCGCGATGGAGGACAACACCAGTCATTCAAGGACAAAGGTGCCTGCGTGGTTTGTCATCGCCGAGCATCGGTCAGGAACGAAGCGCTGCCAATTTGGCGGCGCCCGATGGTCGCTTGTCGTGCGAGACTAGGCGCAACCTATCCTCACGCCAACGCGAAATCCTGCTCTGGGGCGGGATGATCAATTCGGTCAGGGCCCGCCCGAGCGACAAAACACGGCAAAATGACGCAGAAGTCCGTCAGGAAGATGCAGCGGCAAAACGATAACCGGATGTGGTGATAAAAAAGGGAGGTCGGCACTCTTTTTGCAGCGTTGGACGCGCGCGGTAGTCACTGGTGGAACGCATCCATGAACGTGCTCAATCAAGAACGGATCAAAGAACTGACGAATCATCGCTCGCCACTCAATATCTCTTTGTTCCTGCCCACACAGCGTGCGGACCACGAGCGACAACACAACACAATCCGGCTGGAAAGCCTGATCAAGCAGGCGACCGCGAGAACGCGGAATCAGACCGATTTGGCGAAGCTCGTGGACGAGGTGCTGCAACCCGCAAAGGCCTTGCGACTGGATTCGCTGTTCTGGCGTTACAGCAGCGACGGTCTTGCCTGTTTCTGTGCTCCGGATATTTTTCGAGCGTACCGCGTTCCGTTGAATCTCGACGAGCGGGTGTACGTGAACACGCGGTTCCACATACAACCTCTCCTACCGTTGCTGCGTAGCGACGCCCGCCTTTACATTCTGACGCTTACGCAAGAGACAGCGATGCTGATTGAGACGACCAGGTGTTCGACCCGCGAAATTGAGCTTCCGGACATCGCTCGCGTCGGATTGGATGGCAAAGAAACGTCACCGCCGTTTCATTCACATCAGGCCCCGTCTCGCGGGAAAGGCTCCTCGGAAGTGGCAACCTACCACGTGCCCGGAGGGGCTGCGGATCGGACGAAGCACGATACGGTGAGGTTCTTCCAGCTCGTTGCTCGCGCCGTGGCGCGGGTGCTGCGGGGACAGCGAGCGCCCCTGGTACTGGCATGTGTCGGCTTTTTGGCTCCTCTCTACGAATCCGCCAACAGTTACGGCAACTTGATCAAGAGCAAGGTGCCTGGCAGCCCCGATCGCTGGAGCGAGGAGGAACTACGCGATCACGCCTGGATGTTGGCTGAACCGCATTTCCGCCGCAAAAAACCGGAAGCCTGGGAATTCTTCCAGCAGGCGTGCAGCACCGACCGCGCATCCGACGATTTGCGTAAATAGGAATCCGGGGCGGTGAGCGACAACGGTCCGCCCTGGCGCGCAGCCACCTCAGGGATCGTCAGTGTCGGCGCTGGTTCTGGCGTGGCGGCGCACCCAACAACGTGCCGAGTAAGCCGCCCATGCCGGCGTTGCGCCGGGCCTTATCGCCGTATGTCGGTAAATCCTCTCGCGGCACTTCGTTCTTGACACTGTGGCTGACGAATGACACTTGATCAGACCGAAAACAGGTCTCTTCGAATGCCTGAACCGCATCTCTGGCCCGCTCGAATGCTGCACAGACCGCGACGACACACTCCTAAGACATCCAAACCACTCCTTCGCTATTCAGTGCCGGCTATTCAGTGCCGGCTATTCAGTGCCGGCTATTCAGTGCCCGCTATTCAGTGCCGTAGATACTTTTGGCAACTATCGTTCCCTGGGTGTTTGGCGAATACAAGCGGCCCTCGCCCGCCCGGCGCCACGACAATATGACGCGGCGCCGCGGCGATCTGTCTGACACGTCCCGTCCAGGTCGACGGTTGCGCCTGGCAGGCTACCTTGACTGGATTAACCATGAGCGACTTTGTGACGCGGAGTTGGTAGATTTGTCGACCGAGGGTGCCCCTGCCCGGTCAGGATGCCCGCGCGGCACGGGTTGCCGCATTACCGGAGAACAAATAATGCAAGTCATCAATCCGACGACAGAAGAAGTCATTGGCCAGTACGAAGAGCACACCCCTGCTGAAGTTGAGGAACGCCTGGAGGTGGCGGAGCGCACCTTTTGCCGGTGGCGGACAACGACCTTTACCGATCGCTCCAAGATGATGGCCGAGGCCGGTGAGACGCTGCGCCGGCACAGAGAAGCGCAGGCCCGCCTGATGACCGAGGAGATGGGAAAGCCAATTACGCAGTCTCTTGCCGAGATCGATAAATGCGCGTGGGTTTGCGAGTATTACGCCGCGAACGCCGAGCGATTCCTCGACGAACAAACCATAGAAACCGACGCTACGGAAAGTTTCGTACGATTCGACCCTCTGGGCCCCGTGTTGGCGGTGATGCCTTGGAATTTTCCCTTCTGGCAGGTATTCCGTTTTGCGGCGCCGTCGCTCATGGCCGGAAACGTCGCCTTGCTCAAGCATGCCGGAAACGTCCCCGGTTCGGCGCTGGCCATCGAGCAGGTTTTCCGCGAAGCCGGAGCCCCCGACGGCGTGTTTACAACGTTATTGATCGCGTCGGACAAGGTGGATGACGTGATCGCGCATCAGGCGATTCGGGCGGTATCGCTGACGGGCAGTGACAAAGCGGGCAGGAGCGTCGCGGCTGCGGCCGGGAGAAACATCAAGAAGTGCGTCCTGGAACTGGGCGGGTCGGATCCATTCATTGTACTGGCCGATGCCGACGTGGGCGATGCAGCGAAACAAGCCGTTACCGCGCGATGCATCAACTCGGGACAAAGCTGCATTGCCGCCAAGCGATTCATTGTCGATACGGCCGTGATCGACGAATTCGAGCAGGCGTTTGCCGATGAAATGCAGAGGTTGGTGGTGGGCGATCCGCAGCATGAAGCCACAGACGTCGGCCCACTGGCCCGCCGTGACTTGCTGGAAACGCTCCAGGGCCAGGTGGCCCGTTCGCTGGATGCCGGGGCCCGCTCGCTGGCGGGGGGGCGCCGACCCAAACGCACCGGTTTCTTCTTCGAACCGACGGCACTGACCGACGTCCGTCCGGGCATGGCCGCATTTGACGAAGAGACATTCGGGCCGGTCGCCGCCATCACCCGCGCCGACAATCCGGAACATGCCGTCCAATTGGCCAACGCGTCCCCGTTTGGGCTGGGAGGCAGTATCTGGACGCGTGACGTGGAACGGGCTAAGCGATTGTCCGTGGACCTCGAAGCCGGGGCGGTGTTTGTCAACGAGATCGTTAAGTCCGATCCGCGACTTCCCTTTGGTGGTATCAAACAATCCGGATTCGGTAGAGAACTCTCCGATTTCGGCATCCGCGAATTCGTTAACATCAAGACCATACGCGTGGCATGAACACGCGGGATGACAGCAGTGAATGGGCTACTTCTACGCCAGGCTGTCGCATACCACGACATGTTGTCTGACTCGTTTGCGCGGTCCTTACAGGTCCTTGCGCAAGCGCAGCGCTTGCGCGGATGAATGGAATGAATCACTGTTTCATCGTATTGCAATGTGCGTTATGAAATAGATGCCTTGACGATGATTCGACGGGTGGGACCCATTGCCACGGGAGCAACGTTATTCGCGTCGTACACGTACAATGGGGTCATTCGCATCACCGGGCAATTGTCCATCCGATTGCCATAACATGGAGGGTGTACGCGTGCTGGTGCTGACTAGAAAAACGAACGAAGAGATCATCATTGACGGGTGCATTAAAGTGACGATCGTGAAAGTTCAGGGCAATAGGGTGCGTCTCGCGATCGACGCTCCGGAGGAAATTCCCGTCCACCGAGGTGAAGTCACCGAATTCATTCGAAGCGAACGGGAAATGTGTGAATGGGCAAGCCGCGATACGCACTGACAGACGAGCCCGTAAAGCACAGATCGGAGGCGCTGGCCCGTCCGCATGGGATGCCCTCACGGTGACGCGTTTCTGGTAACACGCTACCTGGGCATCGGCGATTATTTCAGTCGGAGCCATCCGCTCTCGACGCAAGCGATGACCCACCGCACGATCAGCGCCAGCGCTCCGCTAGCGAGTGCCGGTCGATAGAGCCCCCTTCTGCAGAAAGTTCCAACGGCGGCGGAAACCCAGATGCCGTCGCTCAGAGAATCCGGCGCAACAGCGGGGAAGCGTTGCCTCGGGTTGTCGAGTCAGGGTTGTCGAGTCAGGGTTGTCGAGTCAGGGTTGTCGAGTCAGGGTTGCAAAGTTAAGGAACAACCTAGCCGGCGGCGCTTTGCTCAGATCTCCCCGTCGTCAGATTTCCTCGTCGCCAAATGCGATGTGGCTGAAGTAATGGCTACTTTCAAACGATGTGCCCCGAGCTCCTATGAACATGCCTGAACATGCCTGAACATGCCGATCGAAGCGACAAACGCGGCCAGCTTGCCTGAGACCCCCAATCCTCTTTAGTCCCGATCGCCGTTCGAATTGATTCGCTGCCTGCACCTTGACGAAATCGTGATACGTTGCCGGGGCCTGATCTCCCCCTGCGACAACGCGTATTGTTTGCCGCTCTCGGCTTGCGTTCCGTGCCCACTCAGGCCCGCCAGACCGTTGCGTCGGATGGCATGGAGCGTATGCTACTACGAGGAAGTCAACGTTGGGGGACATCCAACGTGCCGCGGTCGCCCTCGCGCACCAGCGTTTTCTATTGATCAAGCATACCGCGCGAGGCGTCGTCTTTGCAAAAGCAAGCCGCGCCAGGGCCCAATAACTCGACCAAGCACGATTTCGTATCCATGAGATCCATGAGGGGAATGCAATGGCCGACCACATCTATAAGAAAATTGAAATCACGGGAACGTCCAAGACGACCGTGGAGGAAGCCATTCAGAACGCCATCGCCCGCGCCGCGAAGACCGTCCACAAGATGCGATGGTTCGAAGTTGTGGAAACCCGTGGCGACATCGCGGATGGAAAGGTCGACCACTGGCAGGTTACGCTGAAGATCGGTTTCACTCTGGACGAATGATCCAGCAACAAAAGATGTCGTTGCGCTGGTCGAAGCGTGCGGGCACCGGCGAGTTTGGAAGATGTGCAGCCTGCCTGGTGTGGGCGCTTGGTTCACGCTGTCGGTCGTTAGTCCACGCTTTCGGTCGTGTTAAAGGTCAAATCGATTCGCTCGTCCCCTTCCAGGATCGACTGCAGTTCGGCGGAAGTCAGAGTCGTTGGGACTTCGGGCGAAACGATAAAAGAATACACCGGTGGATCGGCAAGATCCGGTTCCTGTTCGCATTCGGTCGAACTGAGCTTCACGGTCTCCAAAACATTTCGCACATATTCGGCTTCTTCCTTGCCCTGCACAAAGATCTTCCAGGACATCGGACGAATTCGGTTGACAGTCGCTTTATCCATAAACTCCCTCCCCTCGGAACGCGGCGCAATGCCGCGTATGACAGGGACTTAAACACATCCGCCCATGGCGCGTGAACCTATCAATGCAAGGCTCTAAAACTGAACCTACAAAATGTCGGACTCTGAAGCAACATCGGACAGGCCACCCGTCACCAGTGGTGCGCAACGTCAACAATCGTACTCTTCGCTCTCCATGCTCTTGGTTGTGACCACCGTGCCATCCAGCACCTGCACGAAGGGCGCCCGATCGAAGGTAATGCCCTCTTTCCAAGACGCAGCAATTCACGTGCTGGCGGCGTGAAGTCTACGACCGCTGTAGCAACGTTTGTGCGTCACTCCAGCTCCGAGTATTCACAACGTCTTGGACTTCGAGCCAGCCGCGGAGGGCCTGGCCGATCCCGAAGCGCATGAACTGCAGGTCCGTTGTGTTATGAGAGTCCGTCGTAACGGTTACCTTCAGCCCCATTTCCTTGACCATCTTGCCGTGGACGTCCGACAGGTCGAGGCGGTCCGGCTGAGCGTGCAGCTCGAGAAAGCAGCCACGATCCTTCGTCGCCTCGGCCATTTCTTTCAGCGCATAGTGTCCGTCGGCGGCGTTGGTATGTGCGTGTGAAACGGGAACGCCGGTCCGATCACAACGGGCGGCCCCGCCCAAGCGCTGGAATCTGGTGGGTAATCGATCCAAGCCCGTCGCCGACCGATCTCCGGACGAGCTCAGCACTCTTATTGCTAACCACTATCAAACCAGGCGGGGAAAACGCTCTTCCGCTGTTTATCCACTCTGTCGTCCTTCATAACGAGCCGGCGAATCTCCTTGTTCTCCATCAACTCCGCCGCATTCGTTACATCGTCGTCCGGCGACAACGTTTGTACGCATCTTTCACCCGGCGACGGACAGACGGACAGATCGAATAGCCGGCATTTCTCCAACGGATCGCCGCAATCAGTTGGAAAGGGACGATTATGCTGGGAGTTGCGAGCCTCGGCCAAGGCGGTGGACAGGCTCTCCTGGACGAGGCGCGCAACAGTACCCGCGTGGCGTTTCCCGGCGATTGGGGTTGCAAAAGGCGTTCCGCGAGCGCCGCTGGACTGTACGTGCCGGACCGTTTTCCAGATTTCGCGATTTTCTCATAGGCAATACAAATGCTACGATAGGGCGGGCGACGCCCCGCAGTCGACGACGGCTTGTCGCGGTCCGCGCAAATCTGTCGCACTTCGTGGCCGTCCCCGGGGGACGCGGATGGGATCCCGGGCCGCTCGCTGAGTCAAGCGTCGATGACCCGCTGGGAATCTCGACGGTGGAAGCGTCCGGCACGGCGGTTGCGGCAAACAAGGGCGAATGTAACAAGCCAATGATCGACAGTTTATGGCGGGAGTCCGAGGATGAAGGAAGTCATCACCGTGGTGTTGGGGGGCGGACGGGGGACACGTCCATACCGGTTGACCAAACACCGCGCCAAGCCGGCGATGCCTTTGGGCGGAAAGTACCGGCTGATCGATAATTCGATCTCGAATTGTATCAACGACGAAGAGCGTGCGCCGAGTGGCCTTCCAAGCATCGGGATCGGTGATGATTCGGCTATCGAGGGGGCGATTGTCGACAAGCTGGCCCGGATTGGCCGCAACACGCAGGTCGCTGACGCAGCAAATATAGACCATAGCGGCGATGGCGAAGAATGCGTTATCCGAGACGGCATCCCCGTGGTCTTGAAGAATGCCGTATTTCCCGACGCATGGAGGCTGTCATGAGCGTCACACTTCAGCAGCGCAGGCAGGTTTTGGCGAGCAGCGTCAAGGATGTGCCAAAAGCCGATGGGCGGGCGCGCACGGTTATCGAGGGCGTATCGCCCCAGCTCGATGGCGGAAGATTTGCCATCAAACGCGTTGTGGGCGATACGGTCGTCGTCCGCGCGGACGTATTCAACGACGGCCATGACCTGCCCAGTTGCGTGCTGCTTTACCGTCGCGAAAACGACGATGCGTGGTGCGAACAGTGGATGCAGCCACTGGGCAACGACCGCTGGCAGGCGGAATTTTCGATTACCGAAGTGGGGCGATATTTCTACACGATCGAAGCGTGGGCCGACCGGTTTCGCACCTGGTCGTATGACTTGCGCAAACGTATCGCGGCCGGCCAGGACATCGGAATGGATCTGCGCATCGGGGCGGCACTCATCGAGGCGGCGGCGGAGAATGCCGACGGCGAAGACAAGACGGCGCTGCTGCGATGGGTACGGCTGTTGCTCGAAGACGGTCCGTCCACGGTCGATCCCGGCCTGAGCGACGATCCGGACCTGCAGGCATTGATGCAACGCCACGCCCCGCGCTTGTCTGCCACGCGGTACGATCGCGAACTTCCGGTCGTCGTCGACCAGCAGCGGGGGCAGTTCAGCGCATGGTATGAGATGTTTCCCCGTTCGGCGGCGGACGAGCCTGGCCGGCATGGTACGCTCGCTGATTGCGAAGCTCGCCTGCCGTACGTTGCCAAGATGGGATTTGACGTCTTGTATCTGCCACCCATCCATCCCATCGGCATCACACATCGCAAAGGCCCGAACAATCAACTGAAGGCCGAACCGGATCACGTGGGCAGCCCCTGGGCCATCGGTTCACCGGAGGGTGGACACAAGGCCGTGCTTCCCGGTTTGGGCACGCTGGACGACTTCCGGCGACTGGTGACCCGGGCCGCGACGTACGGCATCCAGGTGGCGTTGGACATCGCGTTTCAATGCTCGCCGGACCATCCCTATGTGCGCGACCATCCCGAGTGGTTTCGACATCGCCCGGACGGCACGATCCAATATGCCGAGAATCCTCCCAAAAAGTATCAGGACATTTATCCGTTTGACTTTGAAACAGACGATTGGCAGGCGCTGTGGGAGGAACTGAGCAGCGTCTTTCTGTTTTGGATCGAACAGGGCGTGAGCATTTTTCGCGTCGACAACCCGCACACGAAGCCGTTTGCCTTCTGGGAGTGGTGCATTGGAGAAATCAAACGCGCCCATCCCGACACCCTGTTTCTGGCGGAAGCCTTCACGCGGCCCAAAATCATGCACCGGTTGGCCAAGCTCGGTTTCAGCCAGTCGTACACTTATTTCGCGTGGCGCAACACGAAGCATGAACTGGTCACGTACGCGACGGAACTGACGCAAACGGAGTTGTGCGAGTATTTTCGGCCAAACTTCTGGCCGAATACACCGGATATTCTGACCGAGCATTTGCAGCTCGGCGGGCGTCCGACGTTCATGGCCCGCCTGGTGCTGGCCGCCACGCTTAGCTCGAACTACGGCATCTACGGTCCGCCCTTCGAACATTGCTGGAACCAGCCGCTCCAACGGGGCAGCGAGGAGTACCGGGATTCGGAAAAATACCAGCTGCACTATCACGATCTGCAGCGGTCGGATAGTTTGAAGGACTTCGTGGCACGTGTTAATCGAATACGGCGCGAGCACGCCGCTTTGCAGTCCAATGAAACGCTCGAATTCCACCAGGTGGATAACGACGAATTGATCGCCTACAGTAAGCGGTCTCCCGCTGAGGGCGACTTGCTGCTGGTTGTCGTCAATCTCGATCCGCGGTACGGCCAGTCGGGCTGGGTGGAATTGCCTCTTGAAAAACTTGGGCTCGATTCCGCACAGCCGTATCAAGTGCACGACTTGTTGAGCGACGCACGCTTTTTGTGGCATGGGCCGCGCAACTACGTCGAACTGCATCCGCAGCCGGTGCCAGCGCATATCTTCCGCGTCAGGCGACGGATCAGGACGGAACGCGACTTTGAATATTACTTGTAACGGGATGCGCCGCTCGACGGTCCGCATCCCGCCTCCAGCATGGAATCGCAGTCAAAATCATGGCATCAGCGACGCTTGAACAGACCAAGACCATTTCCGATACGCGCGACACGTTGTGGTACAAGGACGCCATCATCTACCAACTGCACGTTCGCTCGTTTTGCGACAGTAATGGCGACGGCGTGGGCGACTTTCGGGGGCTCACACAAAAGCTCGATTACATCCAGGATCTGGGGGTAACGGCCATCTGGTTGTTGCCGTTCTTTCCGTCTCCACTCAAGGATGACGGTTACGACATTTCGGATTATACGAAGATCAACCCCACCTACGGCACGCTCCGGGACTTCAAGACGTTCCTCCGCGAAGCGCACCGGCGAAGCATCCGCGTCATCACCGAACTGGTTACCAACCACACGTCGGATCAGCACGAATGGTTTCAGCGTTCGCGTCATGCCAAACCCGGAACGAAATGGCGAAACTATTACGTCTGGAGCGACGATCCCAAACAGTATGCTGAAGCGCGCGTAATCTTTCAGGACTTCGAGGCGTCCAACTGGACGTGGGATCCAGTGGCCGGGGCCTATTTCTGGCACCGCTTCTACCACCACCAGCCGGACTTGAACTTCGATAACCCGCAAGTTCGGGCGGACGTAATTAAACTGCTCGACTTCTGGCTCGATCTGGGCGTTGACGGCGTCCGGCTGGACGCCGTGCCGTATTTGTTCGAACGTGAAGGAACGAATTGCGAGAATCTGCAAGAGACGCATGCCTATTTGAAAGAAGTGCGCGCTCACGTCGACCGCCAGCACACCGATAAAATGCTGCTGGCCGAAGCGAATCAGTGGCCCGAGGACGCCGTGGCATATTTTGGCGATGGCGATGAGTGCCACATGAACTTTCATTTCCCGCTGATGCCACGGCTGTTTATGGCTGTCGAGCGGGAGGACCGCTTCCCCATCATCGATATTCTGGAACAGACACCCACTGTGCCGGGGAACTCCCAGTGGGGAATTTTTCTGCGCAATCACGATGAGCTGACGTTGGAAATGGTCACCGACGAGGAACGCGATTACATGTACCGGGCGTACGCGGCGGATCCGCAGGCCCGGCTCAACCTGGGAATCCGCCGCCGGCTCGCTCCGTTGCTCCGCAACAACCGCCGCAAGATCGAATTGATGAATGGTCTCCTGCTGTCCCTTCCGGGAACGCCGATCCTGTACTACGGCGACGAAATCGGAATGGGCGACAATATTTACCTGGGAGACCGCGACGGCGTGCGGACCCCCATGCATTGGAACGCCGACCGCAATGCCGGTTTTTCCCGCGCGAATGCGCAAAAACTGTTTCTGCCCGTCATCATCGATTCAGAATATCACTTTGCCACGCGCAACGTGGAGATCGATGAGAACAGCCCGCACTCCCTGCTGTGGTGGATGCGCCGGATTATCAATCTGCGTAAACAATTTCAGGCCTTTGGTCGCGGCACGTTCGAGGTGTTGATGCCGGACAATTCCAAAGTGTTCGCGTTCCTGCGACGTTACGAGGACGAGACGCTTCTGGTAGTGGCCAACCTGTCACGTTATGCGCAGTATGTCGAACTGAACTTGTCCGAATTTCGCGGCCAGACGCCGACGGAACTGTTTGGGCAGGCGCAGTTTCCGCCCGTCGGCGAATTGCCCTATTTTCTGACACTGGGACCGCACGCTTTCTACTGGTTCCGACTGCAATGGCGAGCCGACGAGTATGTCGACCACGACGCTCCCGAGCTGCCTTCATGCCGGACCGACGGCGATTGGGAAGATGTGTTCACCGCAGGTGCGCGTACCAAGCTGGAAGCTGCGCTGGCGCCCTACCTGCGGCGCCATCGCTGGTTTGCCGGCAAAGCGCGCAAGATCCAAACGATTGCGCTGCTCGATGTGATCAAAATAAATCCGGTCGGCCGCCATGCCGCGCGCGAAAAGAACGATGATGGGCCACACAACAATTCGCGACTAGCACCGATGCGTTTGTTGCTGGTCCGCGTCAACTACACCGAAGGCGAACCGGATACGTACGCGGTGCCCGTGGTGCTGGCGGACGAAGAATTGGCCGGCAACATCTTGGGCGACCATCCCAATGCGGGAATTCTGTCCATCCGTTTCCATGGCGATCTCCGGCAAGCGACGTTGTGCGAAGCTACGTGGGAGCACGAGTTCTGGCGGCCGCTGCTGGACCAGATTGCTCGTCGCCGGACCATCAAGGGAAGGCACGGCGAACTGATCGCGGCCCATACCAAAGCGTTCCGGCGGCTGCACGGTGACGGGCAGCTTCCGCCCCCGGTCGTCCATGGCGGCCAACAAAGCAATACGTCCGTCGTCTTTGGCGACCAGTTGATCCTGAAGCTCTTTCGCCGACTCGACAGGGGGCACAATCCGGACCTGGAGATTGGAAAGTTCCTGACCGAGCGCGTACCGCAACCGAATGTTCCCGACGTGGCCGGTGCCGTAGAATACCGCCAGGAAGGCGGCGGCCCATCCATGACACTGGCCATCCTCCATGAATTTCGTGCCAATGAAGGAGATGCGTGGGTCTATACGCTGGACGAGTTGGGGCGGTTTATCGAACGCATTCAATCGGCCGGCGAGTACACCCCCTCGGCGATCGAAGAACATGCCGGGCTGCTCGAACTCGCCCAGCGTGAACCTCCTCCCCTGGCCCGGGAAACCATTGGACCGTATTTGCAGATCGCGGAACTGCTAGGCCAGCGGACGGCGGCACTGCACGTGGCGCTCGGCTCGCGCGAAGACGCGGACTTCGCAACGGAGCCGTTCTCGAAGCTCTACCAGCGCGGTCTGTACCAGTCGATGCGCATGCAAGCCCGCAAGAGCCTCGATTTGCTGCGAAAACAAGCCGACAATCTGCCCGATTCCGTCCGAGAAAACGCCGCGCGGGTGATCCAGTCCGAGCCGCAAATCCTGCACTATTTCCAAGAAATCCTCGAGCGCCAGATGACAGCTCGGCGGCTCCGCTGCCACGGCGATTTTCATTTGGGCCAGGTGCTGTTCACCGGCAAGGATTTTGTGATCATCGACTTCGAGGGCGAACCGGACAAGCCGATCGGCGAGCGGCGTATCAAGCGATCCCCGCTGCGGGACGTTGCGGGCATGCTCCGCTCGCTGCACTACGCCTCGCACGCAGCACTATTGGGGCAGACGCCGGGACTGCTCGTCTTCCACGACCATTTGGCCAGCCCCGAATCCTGGATGCATTTCTGGTATTTATGGAGTGCGTCGTCGTTTTTGCGGGCGTATCTGCCGGCGGCCGAGGCCGGTGACTTTTTGCCGGGGGAAACGGAAGAACTCCACACGCTGCTTCGCGCCTACATGCTGGAAAAAGCCTTGTATGAGCTAGGGTATGAATTGAACAACCGTCCGGATTGGGTGAGCATTCCACTGGAGAGCATCTTGGAACTACTCACCGATGCAGCGGACTAGATCAGGTTAGAAAGATCATGAACGACACGACCACCACCGACCAGAAAGACACCGTACGCAACTTCAGTCTGCTGTCCGACCAGGACCTGTTCTTGTTCAACGAGGGAACGCACGGCGATCTCCATGCCAAGCTCGGGGCGCACCCTGTCAGCAACGGCGACGAGCGCGGAACGTACTTTGCCGTCTGGGCGCCGGATGCCAAGCGGGTATCCGTGATCGGAGCCTTCAATCAATGGAACAATGCTCGACATTCGCTCCAGCCGCGCGGCGTCTCGGGAATCTGGGAAGGATTCATCCCCGGCGTCGACCATGGCACGCTATATAAGTTTCACATTGTCTCGCGGCACGGCGATTATCAGATAGACAAATCCGACCCCTTTGGCGTTTTCCAGGAAGTCGCGCCGAAAACCGCTTCCATTGTGTGGAACCTGGATTACGAGTGGAATGATGCGGGATGGATGCGCGACCGCGGCGGGCGCAACCAGCTGGGCGCGCCCATGTCCATCTATGAAGTCCATCTCGGATCGTGGAAGCGGTCGGCGGATCCGCCCCATCATTCTCTGTCTTACCGCGAACTGGCGCACGCATTGGCCGATCACGTGGAACGACTCGGATTCACGCACGTCGAGTTGTTGCCCGTGATGGAGCATCCGTTCTTCGGATCGTGGGGATATCAGGTGACGGGGTTTTTTGCTCCCACCAGTCGCTTTGGCACTCCCCAGGATTTTAAATATCTCATCGACTATTTGCACCAGCGCGGCATCGGCGTGATCCTCGATTGGGTCCCGTCCCATTTTCCCAACGACCCGCACGGGCTGGGCTTCTTCGACGGATCCCATCTGTTCGAGCACGCCGACCCCAGACAAGGCCACCACCCGGATTGGAACAGCTATATCTTCAACTACAACCGCAACGAAGTACGAAGTTTTCTGCTGAGCAACGCGTTATTCTGGTTGCAGCAATACCACGCAGACGGCCTCCGCGTCGACGCCGTAGCGTCGATGTTGTACCTGGACTATTCCCGCAAAGAGGGCGAATGGATTCCCAATGAATATGGCAGCCGTGAAAACCTGAACGCAATTTCCTTCTTGCGGCAGATGAACAGCGAGGTTTACCGGCGGCACCCGGACGTCCAAACGTTTGCCGAAGAGTCCACGGCGTGGCCGATGGTATCTCGACCGATCTACACGGGTGGTCTGGGCTTTGGACTGAAGTGGGATATGGGCTGGATGCACGACACGCTGAAGTACATGTCGCTCGATCCGATTCACCGCAAATTTCATCACGGTGAGCTAACCTTCAGGATGATCTACGCGTTCAACGAAAACTTTGTCATGCCGCTCTCGCATGACGAAGTGGTCCACGGCAAGGGCTCACTGCTGGACAAGATGCCCGGCAACGAGAGCGAAAAGTTTGCCAACCTTCGGTTGCTGTACGCTTACATGTACGGAATGCCGGGCAAGAAACTGTTGTTCATGGGCGCTGAGATGGGGCAACGGCACGAATGGCGGCACGACGGCCAGTTGGAATGGGAACTGCTGGAACGGACGCAGCACGCCGCCCTTCAGCGCTGGCTGGCCACCTTAAACCGTTTCTATCAAGCCGAACCTGCGCTGCACGAACTTGACTGCGATCCCGCGGGATTCGAATGGATCGACGCCAACGACGTGCAGATGAGCGTGTTGAGTTTTCTGCGCAAATCGAAGAGCAACGACGATCTGATACTTTGTGTGTGTAATTTCACGCCCATCGTGAGGAACAACTACCGCGTGGGCGCGCCGCGCACCGGTTTTTGGCGTGAAATTCTCAACAGCGACGCTGCGGAACATGGAGGTGCCGGCCATGGGAATTTGGGCGGGGTCGAGGCCACCCCGCTCGCCATCCACGGACGCCCTCATTCACTCAATCTGAGTCTCCCGCCGCTTTCCGCCGTCTTTCTTAAGTCGGAGGCTGGCGATGGGCCGTAAATGGCCGCACGGCCTGCCTATAATCAAGCTTTGACAAGCCGCCAGCCATTCGCCGTCGTTGGGCTTTTTCCGCAAGAGGCACCTTTTCAGCAAGAGGCACCATGGAATTCATGTTGGGATCAACGTATCTGGGAGAGGGCCGGTGCCGGTTCCTGGTATGGGCGCCGCACGCCGGCCGCGTCGAATTGAACGTGGTCGCTCCCACGCCATGGCTCGTGCCCATGCAATCGCGGCCCGACGGCTACTTCACGCTGGAAACGGGAAATATCGAGCCGGGCACGCGGTATTTCTATCGGCTGGAGGGCGGCCCGGACCGGCCCGACCCGGCATCGCGGTCTCAGCCGGAAGGCGTGCACGGCCCGTCGGAGGTCGTCGATTCAAGATTTGCATGGGGCGACGAGCACTGGCGGGGTATGCCGCTTTGCAATTACATCCTCTACGAGTTGCACACCGGCACTTTTTCCACGGACGGAACGTTTGCCGGAGTTATCTCGCACCTCGATGAACTCAAGCAGCTCGGAATCACGGCGATTGAACTCATGCCGGTAGCCCAATTTCCCGGCACGCGGAATTGGGGGTACGACGGTGTCTATCCGTTCGCCGTGCAGGACTCTTACGGCGGGCCGCGGCAACTCAAGGAACTGGTCGATGCCAGCCACGCTCGGGGGTTGGCTGTCGTGCTTGACGTGGTCTACAACCACCTGGGACCCGAAGGGAACTATCTGGAGCAGTTCGGCTACTACTTCACCGACCGCTACCGGACTCCGTGGGGGCAGGCGGTCAATTTCGATGGTCCACACAGCGATCACGTTCGACGCTACTTTATTGAAAATGCACTGCACTGGGTTCGTGATTACCACATCGATGCGTTGCGTCTGGACGCGGTGCACGCCATTTTCGACGAATCCGCGCGGCCCTTCCTGCAGGAACTTGCCCAGGCGATCCACAACGAGGCTGAGCGGTCGAACCGTCGCATATATGTGATTGAAGAAAGCAACAAGAATGACGCGCGCCATATCCGCTCCACCGAGATCAGCGGCTGGGGGATGGACAGCGTGTGGAATGATGATTTCCACCACACGATCCATACACTGTTGACCGGTGAAACGGACGGATATTACGCTGATTTCGGACGATTTGACCAGTTGGTCAAGTGCTATCGCGAAGGGTTCGTTTACACGGGAGAACATTCGCACTACCGGGGGCGGCGCCACGGAGTGCCCGCTCGGGACGTGCCCCCCAAGCGGTTTGTGATCAGCACGCAAACGCACGATCAGGTGGGGAATCGCTTGCAAGGCGATCGGTTGACCGCACTAGTCTCCTTCGAGCAGCTCAAGCTGGCGGCCGGTCTGATGCTGCTATCCCCGTACGTGCCGATGCTGTTCATGGGCGAGGAGTACGGCGAGAAAGCTCCGTTCTTGTATTTCGTCAGCCACGGCGATCCGGATTTGGTCGAGGCTGTCCGCGAGGGCCGGCAACGGGAGTTCGCGTCGTTCCAGTGGCAGGGGTCCATCCCTGATCCGCAAGCGGAGAATACGTTCCAGCGTTCGATGCTCAATCGGCGATTGCGGGACGAGCAGCAGCATCAGGTATTGTGGGAATTCTATCGCGAACTGATTCGATTGCGGCGGACGGTCCCCGCACTGACTTATTTGGATAGAGAGAACATGAAGGTCGAGTCGTGGAATGCATCTCGGGCGATGTTCGTGCAGCGCTGGCACGGCGCGAGCGATGCAGCGTGCGTGTTTCACTTGTCCGACGAGCACGCCCGGATCGAGATTCCGCTGCCGCGGGGCCAGTGGCACGCGGCGATCGACTCCGCGGGAACTCCGTGGAATGGGCCCGGCAGCACCATCGATAATCGTGTCGAATCGACCGGCGTCACGGTCTGCGAGATGCCGCCGACATCATTCGTGTTGTTCGCGCGATCTTAAATCAATTCACTTCATGGCACGACGCCCATGCAAAAATACATTTGTATTCACGGCCACTTTTATCAGCCGCCCCGGGAGAGCCCCTGGCTGGAAGAAATTGAAGTCCAGGACTCGGCGTATCCTTATCACGACTGGAACGAACGCATCTGTGCCGAATGCTACGAGCCAAACACGACTTCGCGGATTCTCGATGGGAATGGGCGAATCGTCGACATCGTGAACAACTACGCCAGCATGAGCTTCAACTTCGGCCCCACGCTGCTTTCATGGCTCGAAAACCACGCGCCTGTAACGTACTGTCGCATCCTCGAGGCCGACCGGGAAAGCAGGCAACGATTCTCCGGACACGGCTCGGCAATGGCCCAGGTCTACAATCACGTGATCATGCCGCTGGCCAACCGCCGCGACAAGGTCACTCAGGTCCGCTGGGGCATCCGCGACTTCGAACACCGTTTTCGCCGGAGGCCTGAAGGCATGTGGTTGGCCGAGACGGCCGCGGACACGGAAACGCTCGGTGTCCTGGCCGACCACGGCATCAAGTTTACGGTTCTGGCCCCCTCGCAGGCTCGTGAGATTCGCAAGTACCGCGGGCGAAACTGGAACGACGTGTCCGGCGGCCATATCGATCCGACGAAACCGTACCTGGTGCGGCTCCCCTCCAGACGGAAGATCGCTGTTTTCTTCTACGACGGTCCGATTTCACAGGGAATCGCGTTCGAAGGGCTGCTGGCCAAGGGCGAAAATCTGGCGGGCAGGCTGGCTGGAGCATTCCACGACGCCCGCGAGTGGCCGCAGTTGGCGCACATTGCCACCGACGGCGAATCGTACGGCCATCACCACCACCACGGCGACATGGCGCTGGCCTATGCCTTGCATCATATCCGAGAGACGAATATCGCCGAGATCACCAATTACGGTCAGTATCTGGAACGCCACCCGCCGGTCGACGAGGCGCGCATCCATGAGAACAGCTCCTGGAGCTGCGTGCACGGCGTCGAGCGCTGGCGGAACGACTGCGGCTGCAATTCCGGCGGATATCCGGGCTGGAACCAACGCTGGCGGGCACCGCTGCGCGAAGCGCTCGATTGGCTGCGCGATCGCCTGGCACTGCTGTTCGACGACATGGGCGGTCGTTTATTCACCAACCCGTGGGCCGCCCGTGACGGGTACATCGACGTCATCCTGAATCGCTCGCCGGAATCGATCCATCACTTTTTGCAACGGTTCGGCAAGCGTCCACGCGACAAATCGGAAACGTCACGCGCACTGGTGCTATTGGAGATGCAGCGCCAATGCCTGTTGATGTACACGAGCTGCGGATGGTTCTTCGACGAGTTGTCCGGAATTGAAACCGTGCAAGTGCTGCACTATGCGGCGCGGGCGATTCAGCTTGCGGAATACGTGTCGGCTGACAAACTGGAAGATGACTTCTGCCAGCGCCTTGCCGCGGCCAAGAGCAATCTGCCGCAGCACGGTGACGGCCGCGACATCTATCGCAAATGGGTGAAACCGGCAGTTGTCGAATTGGAAAATGTGGGAGCCCACTTTGCCGTCAGTTCGTTATTCGAAGATTACAAGCAGCAAAACAAGGTTTTCGCCTACTCGGCGGAGGTCGACGATTTTCACCGGCACCAGATGGGCCTCGCCAAACTGGCGGTGGGCAGTGCCACAATCGTTTCGGACGTCACGCGGCTATCGGTGAAATTCAGCTTCGGGGTTATCCATTGGGGAGACCAGAACCTTCACGGCGGCATTCGACCGTTCTCCGACAAGGAAGACTACGAGAGATTCGCCGAGGAGGTTGTAAGAATGTTTGAGCAGGCCGACTACACGGCCATCGTGGGGCTATTGGACCGCGAGTTTCACGCGTCGACCTACTCGCTCCGGTCATTGTTCCGCGACGAACAGCGGAAAATTTTAAACGCGATTCTCGACTCGGGTGCGGCGGAAAAAACGTACCGTGATTTGTACCAGCGCAGCGCGCCGCTGCTGCACTTTTTGGCCAGCCTAGACGTTCCGCGTCCGCAAGCCTTCCGCACGGCAGCGGAATTCGTCTTGAATCTCGACCTGCGGCGCGCGCTGCAGGGTGACTTAAACCAGGCGGAAATCGATCGTCTGCTGAAGGAAGTGCGCGTCTGCGGTGTGGAACTTGACGCGGAAGGACTCAGCTACGCGTTGTCGCAGCGCATCGCGCATTCGCTGCCGCCGCACGACGATCGCCTGCACGCGCGGCAGATCGAAGAGTTCGAGATTTTGATCGCGATCGCCCAGTCGCTGCCGTTTGACGTCGACCTGCGGCCCGCCCAGAACAGATACTTTGAACTGGCGCGGGCCGCGATTCGGAACGCCGACGACGCGCGCCAAGCAAGCGGCGGACAGGCGCGCGAAGCAAGCGACGGACGAGCGCGCGGATTGTTTGATCTTTTCGGACATCTGGGAGAGCGATTGGGAGTACGGGTCCCGCCGTACCAAACCGTCCCGTAACCAGCGGGCGCTGCCAACTACCGCTCGGAAATGATGACCATGAGCGACCTACGCGTACCGATCGCCACGTATCGCCTGCAGTTCAACAGCGACTTCCGGTTCGATGATGCTCGCGACATCGCAAGCTACCTCGACGCGCTGGGCATCACCGACATCTATGCCTCGCCGATTCTCAAAGCCCGTGCTGGCAGCGTTCACGGCTACGACGTTACCGACCATTCGGAAATCAATTTGGAACTCGGCGGTGAGGAGGCTTTTCGCAGCTTCACCGACGAACTGCGCGAGCGGAATATGGGGCTGATTGCCGATGTGGTTCCCAACCATATGGGGATCGACGATCAATCCAATCGGTGGTGGCAGGACGTACTGGAACATGGTCTGGCTTCGGCTTTCGCGTCTGCTTTCGATATCGATTGGAGGCCGCCCAAACGCGACCTGTCGGACCGCGTTCTGCTACCCGTCCTGGGCGATCAGTTCGGGCGAGTGCTAGAAAACGGGCAGATTCGGTTGTCCTACGACCGCGGCGCCTTCTGGATCGATTACTTCAACCACCACTATCCTGTCGATCCGCGCACGTCCGCGCAGGTGCTCGGAACCGTTGCCGAGCACGTCCGGATCACGTCCGATCCGGACGCTCCCGACCTGGTCGAACTGGAAAGTATCGTCACGGCGCTGAAGCATCTCCCCCATCGCACGACGGACGATGCCCAACAGCTCGAGGAACGGCGGCGCGAGGCACGGGTGGCCAGACGCCGCTTGAACGGGCTGACCGAAACGAGTGCCGCGGTCCGCCGCGCGATGGAGGGCGTGGTCGTGGACTGGTGCGGCCGGGTTGGAGAACCCGAGAGCTTCGGTCGGCTCGAGGAACTGCTGGCCCAGCAAGTCTACCGGCTTTGCTACTGGCGTGTCGCCGCGGACGAGATCAACTACCGCCGGTTCTTTGACATTAACGACCTGGCAGCCATCCGTGTCGAGGACGATGCGGTCTTTGCCGCAGTACACGAAATGATTCTGCGAATGGTCGGTGAGGGACGCATCACGGGACTGCGCATCGATCACCCCGACGGTCTCTACGATCCCGCAGACTATTTCGCCAAACTTCAAAGTGAATGCAGCCGTGTGATACCCGACGCGGAATCGAGCGCTGGGCGCCTCTCGTCAGGAATCGATTGCGCGATCTATTGCGTGGCGGAAAAAATCCTCGGTCGACGCGAACAAATGCCGCTCGGCTGGGCCGTTCACGGTACGACCGGCTACGATATGTTGAACTTGATCAACGGTCTCTTCGTCGATCCACGAGGACGGCTGCCGCTGGAGAGGTACTATGCCGAACTCTGCCAGAACATTGTCGACTTCGAGGATCTGGTCTATGAGTGCAAAAAGCTCATCCTCAACGTCTCCATGTCGGCCGAGCTTCACGTGCTGGCCCGGCGGCTGGATCGTGTATCCGAGCAGCACCGCTGGTCACGCGACTTCACGCTGTGGGGTTTGCATGAAGCGCTCCGCGAGACGATTGCGTGCTTTCCCGTGTACCGAACGTATGTTCGGCGCACATCGACGGAAGTCAACGACGAGGATCGTCGGCACGCCGACATTGCGGTGGAAGCCGCCAAACGGCGCAATCTCTCCGTCGACGGCTCGATCTTCGACTTCGTCCGATCGGTGCTCCTGTTGGACGAGCCGGACGGACTGACCGACCAGCAGCGTGCGGATCGTCGCGAATTCGTGATGAAATCCCAGCAGCTTACCGCCCCGATTATGGCCAAGGGACTCGAAGATACGGCGTTCTATCGTGTTTATCCTTTGGTTTCTCTGAACGAGGTGGGCGGCGAGCCGGACCAGTTTAACGTTTCGCTCGATGAATTTCACCGACACAACGCCGTGCGCTGCGCACGCTGGCCTTACGGGATGGTCGCCAGTTCAACTCATGACACCAAGCGCAGCGAAGATGTTCGTGCCTGGATCAATGTGCTGTCCGAAATGCCCGATGTTTGGGCTGAATCGGTCGAGCATTGGCGGCAATTGAATCACAAAAAGAAGATCCAGCTCGACGAACGAAGTGTGCCGGACCGTAACGAGGAATATTTGCTGTATCAGACCCTGGTCGGCGTCTGGCCGCTTTCGCCGCTGACCGATGTGGACCACCTCGGTTTCATCGGGCGGATCGTCGCGTACATGGAGAAAGCCCTCCGCGAAGCGAAAGTGCACACGAGCTGGGTAAGTCCCGACGCCGATTATGAACAGGCCGTTGGCCGCTTTGTGCACGCCATCCTGGAACGCGATCCAGACAATGCTTTTGTCGAGGAGCTGCAGCAGTTCCACCAGCGGTTGAACTACCCCGGCATGTGCAATGCCCTCGGCCAGACTCTGCTCAAGTTAACCGTACCTGGTGTGCCCGACATCTATCAGGGGTGCGAGTTATGGAATTTTTCCTTGGTCGATCCCGACAACCGGCAGCCGGTTGATTTCGATGTTCGTAAGAGACTGTTGGAGAGTCTCACGTCCCGCGACGGCCAGGATCCTGAAGACCTAATTGCGGAGTTGCTCGAGCAATGGATCGACGGCCGCGTGAAGTTTTTTGCAACGATGAAGACGCTCCGGCACCGCCGGACCCATCCCGAAGTCTTTCTGGAAGGCGAATATATTGTGCCGAATTCCGTCGGACATCGAGCGGAACACGTGTGCGCCTTCCTCCGTCGCAGCTCTACGGCCGCCGCGCTGGTCGTAGTCCCACTGCATACATTTGGTGTGACGCGAGGCGAACATCTTCCGCTCGGTCCGCAGTGTTGGGAAGATACCCGCGTGGAACTGCCGGCGGACGTTGCCACCCGCTGGACCAACGTCTTCACCGGCCAGACCTGCAACGCAGTTGACCGGGACGGGAAAGCCGTGCTTGAGATCACCCAATTGCTGGGCAGCTTCCCGGTCGCCTTGCTTGAGTCCGTTGACTGAAACACGCCATACGCTTCCCTGGCGCGCGTGCCACGCGCCTCACCGCCCCTGGACGGGGTTTAATGGAATCTCTTCGCGCGGGAGCCGTTGAGCATCGTTTTCGCCGTGCCAAGCGTCCCAGTATCGACCGAAACGGCTGACCAGTGATCGCGATTTTTCGGCGAACAGGCGCAGTCCCAAAGGTCGCGCTCGACCACGCAGCTCGGCACGGCGCAGATCGACAAAGCCCAGTAACGCCTGGACGTCGCGGGCTTCGCCAAAAACGGCCGGGTCGTCAACGAGTGCACGCCGCAGGACGGCCAAATCGTGAGTATCGCCAAGATAATCAGATAGCTCGGATGCCGCCTCGCAGTGCTCCGACATCAACGGTCACCAGACCGATTCAAGCAGGCGAGCGTGATACCAGTGGTACTTGGTGCGCTTGCGCCATTCGTGGAAGTTTTCAGAAGTGGGACTGTTGTAGGCCCGTTTCATGGCTTTGCGGCCCCGGCCATACGTCTTGGAAAGGCCACCGGCAACGGCGTCGAAACCGTCGCGTTGAAGGGACCATCCCTCAACGCGGCGCCGCGCCTCGTCCATGCTTGCCCGGAAATCGTCGAGTCGCCGGTTTAACCCAGCAGCGTCGTCGGCGATTTGCTGGCGGCGCTCCATAAGCTGGCCGCGGATCGACGCAAACGCCGAAGCGTCGATCTGGTCCGCAAAACAATCGACTAACTTATCGAACGTTTCGATGATCGATTGCGCGTCGCGGATGTAAGACAATCGACGCGCGGCATCGCGAAAACACCCGTTTTCGTGCTGGTAAGCTTCAAAACTCGGCCGTACCAGACGAATCAGGCCGCGAATCTTCTTGCAGCGTTTTCGGACCTGGTGCACTGTTTTATGGCGATCCAGATCGGAGTCGGCTATCTCGCCAAGGCAGCGCCCGATCTGCTCCGTGGCAATCCGTCGGACAGCCTCTTCCACTGGTTCTTGCTTGCGCAGGCGATACGGCATGGTCTTCTTCTGTGGGTTCTGTGAGGATGAAGTGTTCAGAAATGATTCGACCGCGATTCGGCTCCGTAATTTACGTTGCTTGGCCGCAAACGGCGTGCCAGTCCGGATGCCTCGGTCGCACTGTCAGCAAGCCTGGTGTGTACGGACAAAATGTTGTACGCTCATGCGGGGGCGTTCACGACGTCATCGGAGGTCGCAGAGAAAAAGAATGCTCGGCAAAGTATGTCAGGGTGACGCGCGATGCGGCAAACTGTCGGTGGCCCCCGCGCGCTCGGAGCGTCCGAGGGGACAGACGTGTCAAGGACGGCGGTGAGCGCGGCCTTGGTCGATCGTCCGCCGCGCATGCTCCGCGTTTCGGCGGATGGCCCGCCAGTCGCCGGCGTGAATTAAATCGCGCGTCGCCAGCCATGAGCCGCCGACGGCCAGCACGCGGGGCTCCGCGAGGTAGGCCGCAAGGTTGTTTTGTTGGATGCCACCGAGGGGAATGTAACGAATGTCCAGGTGATCGTAAGGGGCCGCCATCGAACGGAGAAATGCCACGCCACCGCTGGGTTCGGCGGGAAAAAACTTCACGATGCGACAACCGAGTTCCGCCGCTGTCTCAAGGTCGCTGGGCGTGGCGACTCCTGGGTAGAACGGCAATCCGATGGATTGGGCAGCGCGAATGACCCGCGGATTCGTCCCCGGTGCGACGCCGAACTCCCCGCCGGCCGCCGCCACCTCATTCACCTGCTCAGACGTCAGCACGGTGCCCACGCCTGCCAGCATCTTTGGCAGTTGCGCTCGGATCGCCCGTAACGCGTCCATGGCGGACGGAGTCCGCAAGGTCAGTTCCATGACATCCACGCCGCCTTCCAGAAGCGCCTGTCCTGCGGGTACGGCATCGTCGACGCGGTCGACCACCAGCACGGCGATCACTCCGCTCCGCCGGATCCGTTCTAACATGGGTTCGACTGCCAAAGCATTTGCCTCTGATTTGCCGCCTTTGTCCGTGGTATCATGAGCACCGTCGCCTGGCGCGTGATGGGATGTATCGTACCCCGCCCTGCTCGCAGGATGAACCACCGATGTCAACGATTTGGGCACACAAACTTCGTCGCCATGCCATTCTCGCCGCCGCCTGCGCAACCGTTTTGCTGTGCGTTCTGGCCCAACCCGGCCAATCAGCGCCGCTGGACGTCCAGGCCTTGCTCAACCGGCCAATCCTAGGTTTCGAACAAGTCCGAGCCGAGGTGCAGGCCTATGCCACGCGTCGCGTGCCTTCCCTGCCCGTTGCCACCACGGTGGAGCAGTGGGATCGTTATGCCGACAAGCTCCGCCGCTTGGTGCTGGAAAATATTGTCTTTCGCGGAGATGCCGTGGTCTGGCGCGACGCGCCGGCACAGGTCCAATGGCTGGATACGATCGGGGGTGGCGAGGGTTACTGCATCAAGAAACTCCGCTACGAAGCGCTGCCCGGCCTCTGGATCCCGGCGTTGCTCTACGAACCGCAGCCGCTCACAGGCCCCGTCCCTGCGATCTTGAACGTGAATGGGCATACGAGCGACGGGAAGTCGATCGCATACAAACAGATTCGCTGTATCAACCTTGCCAAGCGCGGCATGCGGGCCCTCAATCTGGAATGGATCGGCATGGGCCAGTTGGAATCGAAAGACTTTCGTCATTCCCGTTCCAACCAGCTCGACTTGTGCGGAACCAGCGGCCTGTCGGTGTTTTACCTGGCCATGCAGCGCGGGCTGGATATCCTGCTCGATCTGGAGGGCACGGATCCGCATCGCGTCGGAATGACTGGCCTTTCCGGAGGCGGATGGCAAACGATTATTCTCAGCGCGCTGGATACTCGCGTAAAGCTTTGCGACCCCGTGGCGGGATACGCAAGCTTTCGCACGCGCCTTGCGCATCCCTCCGATATTGGCGATTCAGAGCAGGCGCCAGACGATCTGGGCACGGTGGCCGACTATACCCACTTAACGGCATTGCTCGCGCCCCGGCCCGCTTTATTGACCTACAACGACAAAGACGACTGCTGTTTTCAATCCGCGTACGCGTTGCCGCCGCTGCTTGACGCCGCGCGGACGGTGTACGCTCTCTACGGTCAGCCGCAGAACTTGCGCCATCACGTTAACAGCCAACCGGGGACGCACAACTACGAACAAGATAATCGCGAAGCGTTCTATCGGTTGGTGGGCGACCATTTTTTTCGAGGCACGGCCTATGATGCGAAAGAAATCGCCTGTGAAGCAGAACTAAAAACCACCGACGAGCTGTTCGTTCCGCTTCCCGGAGACAACGCGAACTTCAACGCACTCGCACTGGAGCTTTCCGGCCCCTTGCCGCGCGGCTCGCTTCCCGCAGACGCCGCCTCCCTGGCTTCCTGGCAGGAACGGGAGCGCGGCGAGCTGCGTGAAATCGTGCGGGCCAGATCCTGCGACGTCGTACCGGAGCTGGCCGGAAGCATCCAACTCGGAACCGTCAGCGTCCTCTTCTGGAGGCTGAAAACGGCTGATGACTGGACCGTACCTGCCGTCGAATTCGCATCCGATGCGCCGGGTCAAACCGTGCTGGTGGTCAACGATCAAGGACGATCGGCAAGTTCCGAACACGTCACGCGGCAGTTGTCAGAAAACAAGCGCGTCGTCGCCATCGACCTGTTTGGTTTCGGTGAGGCGGCCGTGGAAAATCACCAAGGCCGCTTCGCCTTGATGCTGTCCACGCTTGGAGAGCGGCAGCTGGGCATCGATGCCAGCCAGATCAACGCGGTTGCCCGGTGGATGGTGTCCGAGCGCGACACGGGTCCCGTCACCGTTTCGGCCACCGGCCCTCGTTCGAGCCTGATTTGTCTCGTCGCCGCAGCGCTGGAACCCGAGGCGATTGGGCAACTCGAGTTGGCGCAGTCGATGGGAAGCCTCAAGGAGATCATTGAACAGAATCTTGGGCAAGGCGACGTGCCGGAACAGTTCTGTTTCGGATTGCTCGCCGCGTTCGACATCGCTCATTTGGCCGCGCTGGCCGCCCCTCGCGAGCTGCGGATCAAAGCCCCCAGCCAGCGACTCCGCGACCAACTCGCTCCGCTGATTCCCTGGTACACGGCGCTACAGGGCGTCTCCAACGCATCCTCGCCGTAATCCGGCCGTGCGGCTCGCGGGATCCCAAGCCAGACAGCTCCCCTTTCGAGAAGAGACGCGCTGACGTCACAACTCGTCGTGTCAGCCGGAATGTTCCTCACGTTCGTCACTCGCTCTCGCTTCGGGTTGCCCTCGGAAGCAAACTCCTGCAGACGGTTTGTGTCCGGCAACTCCATCCTCTGCCACGTCCGACTCCAATCGCCGGGCGACGATGGACACGGGCTTGTTGCCGAACCGGGTAATCAGCAGCGTAGCCGTGTTACCGCCCATAGCGACGAGCGCCTTTTGGACGCGCGCCGGATCACAGTCGACGCCCCGTTTTTTGACTTCTAATGTTCCCACGCGTCGCGTACGAAACAAGCGTCGCAGACGCCGCATGTCGAAGGGTACGACGTCCGTGACTTCGAAGCCGGCCAGCAAACGGTGATCGATTCGCGTGTCGCCGGTCAAATAAGCGGGTGGGGAATGTAGCCCGTTCAGATCGAGACGGTCAGCCAGGCTGCCCGCCAGCCCCGCTGCCAGGACGGCCGCGTCCGGTTCGTAGACAAACCGGCAAATGCGGGACGCCAACGGCGGGGTGGTGATCATCGCGCCGCGAATCTGGGCCACTACTTCTCCCGAGGCGTTGACGCAAGTCGCCGTGCGCCGGCCGTGGGCGGCAGCGAGACTACCAAACCAGGCGACTTGCTGCCGGCATTCACGACGCCGGCTGATCCATTCCAGTTCCGCCCGTTGCTGCCAAGGTACTGGTAAGACCGAGGCCGGGGCGGCCTTCAGTGCAGCGTCCGGGTTGCGGTCCAACAGTTGCTGAATGGCTTGAGCGTGCGGTTGAAACGCGGCAACGCGCGTCGTGCGCCGTCCCGTCGCACGACGATCCGGATCGATGTGCCACGCCACGAACGCGCCGTTGTCCAAGCGAGTTGCGTCGGCCACGACCGGAGAACAGACCCCCGGCTGTCCCGGCCGTTGTGCATTAAACGCGGCCAGTCTGGCAGCAACCCAGTCCGTGTCGCACGCGACAACATCGCACCGTTTGGCGAGGCCCGTCAGGTCACCGCCAATGCCACAACACAGGTCCGCCACGCTCTCTCCTTCAGGAAAGCGACTCGCCTTGTACGTCGCCACGCCGTCGTCGGTGGCCTGTTCCAGACCGCGGGCGGTAAACAACATACGTTCGGCGTGGCGGAACTTCGCGGCCGCCCGCGCGCGGAGCGCGACCTGCTGCAGCACCAGACGGCAACGCGTGGGCGAGAGCATCTTTCTCAACCGGCGGGCCTGCCGGTGCAAGGGGATTTCCGACGCCGCTGCGTCGCGCAGCACGATGTGGGCCGCGTTGCTGAGCAGCCAACGGATATCCTCGATTTCCTGCCAATTCATCACGACCGGAACATCACGAACCCTGAATCCGAAACATTGGAGTCGCCCCCCCGCCGCTCGCCGGGTTCACGCCGATCAGGACTGTTGTGAGGAGTCCTCCGGTTTGGGCAACCTGCGGGCCCTCGTCGACGCGAGGCGGAGAACGCCACGTTCAAATGCCGATTTTACAGGATGATGATTCGATCGCGATGCAACACACGGGGCGACGGAAGAGAATCAACATGAGGCTTCGAACGGTTCTGTTGTCCACGGCATTGGGTTCGGCGGTCGCCGTTCCGTACTATCTGGGCGGCCCCTCCGAAACTGCGTCGTCGCTGAGCAGCCTGTGGGGTTCCGCGTCGCCGCCGACGGCAGCCGGCGACGGCGGAAGTTTCCAGGGCGGCTCGGAGCTGGCCTTGGGCGGGGCGGGCATTCCTTCTTCTTTGGAGGGCGATCCGACATCGCGGCCCGCAGCCAAGGTTCCGCTGGAGGGAATGCCGGTTTACGACCTGGCTGACGTACTCCGGATGGATGTCACGCAGTCGTGGGTGTACAGTCGGTGGTCGCGCAAGAGCACCGCACTGGCCGACCTGGACTTGCACGGGATCCGTGTGCCGCTGGTAACCGGAACGGAGGTTGATGACCTGGCCGGCTCACTGACCTATTACTTCAATGCGGCCGGCCAGGTCCAACGCCTGTCGTTTCGGGGGCGCACGGGCGACACTCGAAAGCTGGTCACGCTGGTGGTGGCGCGGTTTGGATTTCGCCGCCAACCACCCCGTTTCCCAAGCGAGCAACTTTACCAGGTCAGGTGGAACGGCAAGCCGATCAGCGAACTTCGGATCCGCCCCGCCCCGATTATCTGGGCCCATGCTCCCCACGCCAGTTTCGAAGTTACACTGGAGCTGGAACGACCCGGATCGGGTCGTTTCCTGCAGCTGCCGGAGCCTCCCGCCGTCGCTCGGGCCAACCCGGGGTAGCCCAGCCTACTCGAAGCGGTTTCAAAACGCCCTAAAATCGCTCCATGATCGGGAAATGTCGCACAGACTCAGATTCTGACATCGGATCCCATGGCGGCGGCGCGGAAAATGAACCCCCGAGTTTTCTTCCGACAGCCCGCTCGCCGGGCTTCCGTTGGTCGCCCTGGGTCCGTTGGCAGCGCCGCCTTGAATATTAGCATGTTTCGCGTGTCATGAGCAGCCGCGGGTTCGACGTCCACCCGGTCACGGAAACCGAACGGACCTGGGCATTGCGCATGCTGTTGCCCAATCTGACCGTGGCCGCACGCACCGAACTGGTGACCGAGTGGCAACAGCGGATGCAGACGCACGGCTTGCCAGGGCTGTTCGTCAGCCACGATCGGGGCATGGCCACCGGCGCCGTCTGGGCGCAGGTCCAACCGGGCCGCACGGCCGCGTTGTGGCCGCCCGCGCTGGTCGACGAAGGCGACACGATCGCTGCATCGGCGCTGATGGATGCAGCGTGCGATTTTCTGGAACCGCAAAACTTGTCCCTCGCGCAGTCAGCACTCAAGGGGCACAGTGACAGGCAGGCGTCCTATTTACGGCACGCCGGATTCGAACCGCTTGTGGACCTGGCGTATCTCGTCGCCACACACGACATCTTTCCCGCGGTCTCGCTCGACACTCGTCTGCAATTTGAAGCGTATCGGCCGGCGATCCATCAGCGATTCGCGTCGGTCGTCGTGCGGACGTATTGCGACACGCTCGACTGCCCTCGACTAAACGGCGTGCGCCGGATCGACGACATATTGGAAGGTTATCGTGCCACGGGCACATTCTCGCCCGGTCATTGGATGCTCGTTCGCCACGCGTCACAAGACATCGGTTGCCTCCTGTTGGCCGACTTTCCACGGACCGACCATATGGAACTTGTTTATATGGGTCTTGTTCCTGAAGCGCGCGGAAATACGTACGGTGCAGAAATAACGCGGCATGCGCTCCGGTTGGCCGGCGAAGCGGGCCGCAGCCAGATGGTGTTGGCCGTAGATCAACAGAATACACCGGCCATGGCGATGTACGCGGTGGTGGGGTTTGCGGTTTGGGAACAACGCGCCATCTACATCCGCGTTTTCAATACCGTGCCATAGTTTTCGCCCGGCGGGCCGTTGATCGTGGCGTGGTCCGCGACGTGAGCGTCGAGCGCGATCGGGCCCTGTGTATCCGCGAACAGGTTATACACCGCCCGGCTTTCACCGACAAAAAAATTTTCCGCTGACCTCCGTGTTGGTTTTGCAATTTTTTCCGCGAGTTTGCAGATATCTATGCACGTCGCGACGGCGACTTCAAAAAAGTCGAAGGCGACCGGTTTGACAGCACTGCAAGCACGCGTAAAATCGGCTCTCTGCACGGACAACAAACAACCCTTCGGCGGCCCCTATTCCGGGCCGCTGACGTCTGTTAATCGCGCACCTCTCGAACCAGTTGCAGGCGGTCAAGACCGTCAAGGATGCCACCACGACGGTGGGTCCGGTGGCGTGGAACGTGCGCGCTGGGAGACCAGTAGGAAGTGGCCACAGACGATATGGAGATCGTGGCGGCGCTGCATGCGAAGCTCAAAGAGCGGCTGGGTGCCCATCGCTACGAGTTGTGGTTCGCCGCGACCAGGTTGCGCGTGGACGGTAATGAGTTGGTGCTCGGCACCTCCAATGCGTTTTACCGAGACTGGTTACGGACGCATTTTCGCCGGGACGTGGAGGCCGCTTGTCTTGAAGTTTTGGGGTGCCCGTTAGCGATTCGTTTTCACGTCGATCCGCACGTATCTGCCAGGCCCACCTGCACTGGTTCGGATTCCCGCGAGCCCGCGTGCCCCCTGCCCGCGCCCGCGCGAGATCGCCGGACAGGGCGCGATGCGGCCGCACGACAACCGGCCCCGCCAGCTGCCGGCCGCCCGCGCCGCCGTTATCTTCAGCTGGACCAGTTCGTGGAGGGGGAAAGCAACAAACTGGCGTTCATGTCGGCCCAGATGGCCGTACGGCGCCCGGGCAAAGTGACGCCCTTGCTCATTTACGGCCCCACGGGCAGCGGTAAATCGCATTTGCTGGAAGGTGTCTACGCGGCGGCGCGGAACAGGCATCAAGGCGCCCGGGCAATGTACATGACCGCCGAACGCTTCACGTCCCATTTTCTGGAAGCCCTGGGAGGCCGCGGGCTGCCCAGCTTCCGCCAGCAGTACCGGGGGTTGGACCTGCTTCTCGTGGACGACATCCATTTCTTTGCCGGCAAGAAAGCGACGCGCGTGGAGTTGCTCTACACGGTGGATACGCTGCTTTCGAGGGGCAGGCAGCTGGTGTTTTCCAGCGACCGGCCTCCGTCGGAACTCTTGTCCCTCGGCGCGGACCTTGTCACACGTCTGAAGGGCGGTCTCGTATGCCATCTCGAACCACACGATTACGCCACGCGCGTCGGTATCGTCGCGGGCATGTGCCGGGAGATCGACGTGGCGTTTCCGGAAGACGTGCAACTGCTCGTCGCTTCGCGAGCGTCGGGTGACGCGCGGGAGTTAAGCGGTGTGCTCAATCGCATCCAGTTGCAGAGCTTGGCCCACGAGCAACCCGTCACGCTCGCCATGGCCGAAGCGGTGCTCAGCGAGCATCTCCATGAGTCGACGCGGCCGGTTCGGCTGTTGGATGTTCAGAAAGCCGTTTGCGACCTTTTTGGTGTCGGCCCGGACAGTTTGCGGTCGCGATGCAACAGCGACGGCGTGAGCCAACCACGGATGCTGGCCATGTGGCTGGCCCGCAAGCATACGCGGGCCGCGTTGAGCGAGATCGGCCATTTTTTTGGTCGCAAGAGCCACAGCAGCGTGATCTCCGCACAAAAGAAGGTCCAGCGCTGGATGGACGGCCACCAACAGGTGATCGTGGGCCAAAACCGCTTCGAGGTGGAAGAAGCCATCCGCCGTGCCGAATCGCTGATGCGTACTGCCTGACGGAGCATGGCGGCGCGATGCCTGTCGGAGCGCCGCACGGTTACTTCAATTCGCGGATGTATTGCTTCCATTCGTTTTCGAGACTTCGGGGATCCAGTCCCAGGTAGGTGCGAAATTCGCGCAGGCGGCGCTCGGCGTCGTCCGACACGAGCGGCCGTTTTTCGCCCAGCATTCGCAGGTATTGCCAGTAGCGGCTGGAGTACCGTTGGATCAGCAGCGAGTTCAAGGCCCACGCTTCCGCGTAGGCGTCACCGGCTGTGCGAACGTTGCGCATGCGGTCATCGCCGGCTACCAGCTGCGGCAGCGCCCCCAGCCGGTTCGCCAACAGCGACCGGCGCAGCGTAGCCAGCCGCCGGTAGTTGATCTGGCCGATCCCGCGCCACCCCCGACTGCTGTTGAGGTCGGGGGTTTCAAAATAGATCGCCAGTCCCTCGGTCACCCACATCGGGATGTCCGCGTATCGACGCATTAACCCGCAATTGAAGGCAATCTGATGCGTGGCTTCGTGGATAACCGTGGCCACCAGCGGTTCGGCCTCAGGCCGCGACAACGTGTGGTTGATCTCGGCCACGGATCCTCGATGGCCCGTCGGGCGTCTCAGACCCTGCACGCCCGTCAAATCGTACATGGTCACATGGTTGGTGCGGAGGCTGTAATACCCGACCACCGAATTTGCGGCGTCACCCAGTTCATCCACCGCATACCGGCGGAATGCATTTGCATCGGAAAGGATGACAACCACCAGCGGCAATTCGGGATCGTGCAGATCGAAATCACGTCGGCGCCAAAAATTCAAGAAGGCACGGTACAGACGTTCCAGCAGGGCGCCGCACCAGCTGGCATACGCCCGCGACGTATTGAACGCAATGACATAATGCGCGGTCGTCGTGACATGGAAGCCGGCCGGTAATTCCTCTTTCAGCTGTTCGGCCATCTGCTGTTGAGTGAGCGCGTCGAACGCCAAGTCGTTCTGAGATCGTTCCACTATCGATTCGGGTGAAATATTCCATAGCCGGCCTGTCGGCGCGAGCAACAACAGTCCCCCATCACGCGCGGTCACAAGAAGCTGGCCCGTAATCTGCTGCCGGCCTTGAGCCCGTTTGAATACCACGCGTTCCAGGGCCGCACAGCGGTGCGCCGCGGTGCCGGCCAGCAGCGCGAGCACGAGCACCGACGGCAGGCGGCCGACGGGCGTGCTCGAACACCCCATGCAGCGGCCGTGCGTCGCCGCGGAATCTCGGAGTCGCCGTCCGCCGCTGTGTTGATTCACCACGTGTTCCCGACGAAAAAGACTTCCGCTTCGTCCGCCTATTTCTATTGTACGTCGCTTCCGGACGTCACGTGATGCCGGAATGCCACGCGAGCCATGCCGTAGAGCACCGAGGCAATCAGCCCCACGACCAACATCAAGGCCAGGCAGATGCCCGCCACTTGGTCCTCGACACCGTAGTGCAGCAGATTGAAGATCCGCAACGACAAGGTGGGCAATCCGGGCGGGGCCACCAGCACGGTCGCCGCCAATTCGCCAATGGCCACGACGAACCCGGCCAACCACGCCAGGGCGACGGCCGTCCGCCGCGCGGGAACGCCCACCCGCAACAGGCGCGTCCACCAACCCGCGCCTTCGGTCGCCGCGTGGTCGACGACCGCCTCGGGCAGCGTGGCAAACGCGTGCCACAGGATGAGGGTTGGCAGCGGCAAGGCCCGCGTTGTCTGGACCACGACAGGGGCGAGCACCGTATAGTCGTACAACCACACCAATAGGGGAATTCGGGGGCGGTTGAGCACGCCAACGGTCAAGATCCCCACGATGGGTCCCGGCAGCACAAGTGCGACGGCGACCGCAGTCAGCAGCATCCATCTGGCCCAGGGACCGTGCCGTGCGAGCCATGCCAGGACCGCGGCCAGCGCGGTTGCAGCACTGGCCGCCACAGCGCCGATCGAAACGGACCATTTCAGTTCACGCGAGTAACGGACAGGGCTGGTAAACACGACAAGCGCGGTCTTGACGGCGGACCAGGTGCGGACACGCTCGTCCCCGACCTGCTGTACGACCACGCCGGATTTGTAAATGAGGTTCGCCACGGGCACGCCCCACAGCAACACCAACGCCGCGAGCACGGCGCCGCAGACGGCCCCGCGCCACGCGCCGAGCCGAAAACGCCGCGCAAGCGAATAGGACGGGGCCAAGCGGTCGGGCCGAAACGCGTTGCCTGCCCACAGGGCCGCCAGGGCCAGCAGGCCGGCAGCGATGGGCAGGGGCCAGAATCGCAAAGGCGTTCGCTGCATGGCCGGGGCCACCGCAAATTCCGTATAGATCTCTTCGCTGTACGTGCGGATCTGAAACAGGTCCGTGACCGTCATTTCGCCAGCTACACCGATCAACGTCCACAGCGCCGCAATCGCGATGGGACCGGTTAGGCGGGGCAACGTGACCAGGCAGAATACTCGTCCGGCCGGAGCGTCAAGCAACGCCTGCTCTTCCAGATCGTGTTCCTGCGCTTGCAGCCCAAGGGCGATGATGAGCACCACCCATGGCACCGCGGCCATGGCGTGCACCCACACGCACCCGGTCCAGCCCGTCAGCCAGGGAGTTGTGGAAAACGTCAGTGTAAACCAGCCGGACGGACCGAATCCCGCCTGCCACGACGCGGCCTGGACGTAAAGCGGCACGAATAACAGCAGTGCGATCGCGGCCGTCGCCGCGCCGCGCAGCGGCATTTGAGTCTTGGCGATGGCCAGTGCCACGCTCGCGCCGAGCGGCAAGCTGACGACGCACGTTGCCGCTCCGAGCAGCAACGTATTGCCGAGCAGTTTTGTCGTGCGCGCGTCCGCCGCGAAGAAACACACCGTGGCCAAAACGATCACAACGAAGAGAAAAACACGTCCGGCATGGGACCTGAGGCCGACGGCCATGGCATTCGTCGCGTCACGGAGCACGGCGGAAGAACCACGAGTGAAGACACGGCAGGTCCGCGGCCGTTGCCAACGGCGCAGTGATCACGCGACCAGTCATTCGGCGTCCTCGTGGCGGCGCTTTGGCTCGCCCGCTCAATGCCGGTCATCTTCGCCCAGAAGCTTTCGTTCGACACGGTCGGCTTGCCAGGCCGTCGCGGTCAGCAGTCGACTGACCTCCAACGGATCGGCGGTATCGGCCATTTGATTGCTTCGGATGACGATCTGGTCCCCGGCAGGTGTCTCTTGCACGGCAAATGCGCCGTGGACGATTTTCGTGTTGTACTTCAGGAGTTTCGTGGCGATGTCGTCGCGGGCCGGACCACACGTGGACGTATAGGTGATAACCGGATTGCCTTCTGCGTGGTTTCGCCGAAACGCGACCATCACGTCCTGTTTGCGGAGCGGGGCCACCCGGATGGTTATACGCAGCGCGTCGGCCTGTTCGGTGATCTCATAGCCGGCTGCCCGAGCGACACGGATGACCATGGCGCGGGGATCCTTCGTGACGGGAACGGCATCCAGATCATCGAACGTCAATTCCCCCGCGACCGCCGGCGGCGCCGTGGTGCCGGCACCGGCATCCTGCGCGGTGGAAGACCGTGCCGCCGAGGCGGCCACCCCCTGCGTGATCATGCCGGGCATCATCATGCCGAAGCCGGCGCCCATTCCCATGGCCATCGCGCCTCCCCCTTCGCCCCCCTGTTCGGCCAGACGGACCATGCTTTGAGCAGCCTGCCATTTCATAAAGGCGTTTAAATCCCCGACGGCCCCCATCGCGCTTCGCGCGTCGATCGCCTGTTGCACATCTTCGGGAGGCGTGATCGCGTTGATAAAGAAATCGACCAACTCGAGTCCGTACTTGGCGAACTCTTCAACTACTTTTGCACGGGTCCCAGCCGCCACTTCGTCGTATCGTGCCGGCAAGTCAAGTAGACTCAAGCCCAGCGTGCCCACCAGGTCGGTCATCCGGGCCACGATCAGATCTCTAAGGAAAGACGATACCTCGTCGGTCGTGTACTTGTTCTGCGTGCCTACCAGCGAATTGATCAACACGCCGGTATCGGCCACGCGAAAGGAATACTTTCCAAAGCTGCGTAATCGGACCATGCCGAATTGATGGTCGCGGAATGAGATGGGCTGTTGCGTTCCCCATTTCTGATCCAGGAAAATCTGTTTGCCCACGAAATAGACCTGAGCCTGAAACGGCGATTCCGACCACGGTACGGTCAGCAGCCGCGTGAGCAGCGGGATATTGGCCGTCGTCAGGGTGTGGCGACCGGGACCGAAAACGTCCAGGGCCTTGCCATCGCGGAAGAACACTGCTTCCTGGTTCTTCTGCACGATCAATTGCGTCCCCAATTTGATATCCGCCGATCCGTCGGGCGGCACGCGGTGCACAATCGAACGGTTTGTATTGTCGAAGAATTGAAGGACTTCCAATCGCACAGCCATCGAGTAGCCCCCTTGTTGTGATCGCTATCAGGTAGGACGACGGGCTGCCGCCGCGGCGCCCGGCAGCCGCGTGCTGGCAGGGCGCCGACCGGCCGTCGTCGTTGTCGTCCCGTTTTCGCGGGCTCTTCTATTTTGCCGGACCACACGGCGACGACGCGCGCCGCCACCACAGTCGCATGCTGTTTCAGTCCAATCCCGTGATCAGGTCCTCTCGCCGGTCCCAGGCTGCTTCGATCGTGGCGATGTACCGCAGACTATCCTCCAGCTCGCTTTTCGGCGAAGCGTCCCGCGCGGGCAGCGCATCGAGCATGTCCGCCAGGATGCTGATCTGCTCCATCAAGCCAACGTCGAAGGCGTACACCCGATCGAGGACTCGGTTGTCGATACGCACCAGATCATAGAAGCCGCTGTAGCCTTGGGCCGCCCCTTCGATGCGGGTCTGCAGATGATCCAGCCGGGTGCGCACGCGTTCCACGAGAGGCAGCGTGTCGATCTGAGACGCATCGACCAGACGGCGGGCAAGCTCGTCCAGCCCCCGACGGCCCCGCTTCACGCGGTCGACGAGCCACTTTCTCTGCAAACGATCACTTTCGCGGCGATACTCCTTTTCCAAATAGCCCCGAAAGCCAGGGAGCATGCGGCCGATCGTTTCGATCCAATTCCGCCGCTGCGTGTGCTGTCTCGGTTCGGGCATGGCGGGCGCTGTCCTTTCGGATTTCAAAAAGCCCTGGCAGGTTTAACCGTGCACCGGCGTCCGACAGCATACCGCAAAATGCACGGAAAAACAGACTTCTCTGCGGCATTCTGGGTAATTCAGCCGGGCTCGTGTCAGGGCCGCCCACAGCGGGCGGCCTGCGGTGCGACCTGGTTACCCCTTGCCTGGCCTTCCTGCGTTCCGCACTCCGGGGCGAGTTCGCGTTGCGCTGCCAGGTTTGCTCACGGCCCTTTCTCGGCCTCTGTGGGCCCGTGGGGTAGACCGACCCCAGGGCCTTTGCTATATAGTCCGCCGCCTGCTCGGGGACCCTCCAGACTGCTCCCGAACAGCCCTGTTTCGTAACGCGAATGGGTCGCCCGATGACACCGCTCCGATCAGAGCTTGTCCTTCAGCGACGAGTGCTCCACGGCGCCTGGCTGATGATGTTGGCATGGTCGGCGGCGGGCTGCTCCATCGCGCCTTACTCGGTGTGGCCGTACTGGCCGTTCGAGCCGCCGGAACGCACGACGTTGGCAACGCCTGCCAAGCGGATATCGCGTCTGGAGAGCATCGCGGAAAACGCGTCGCGTGCCAGTTTGGAGGAGCGGCAGCGGATGGCGGGCGAGCTGTTGAATCAAATTCGCACGGAACAGGACGCCGCCGTGCGCACGCAAATCGTGCGGACGATGGCCACGCTGGATTGCCCTGCTGTGCAGCCGGCGTTACGCGAAGGGCTTAGAGATCCGGCCGTGACCGTAAGAGTCGCATGCTGTGATGCCTTGGGCCACCAGGCGGGACCCGATGCTGTGGAACCGTTGAGCCGGGCACTTTCCTACGAGACGGAGATCGACGTCAAACTCGCCGCTGCGCGGGCTCTGTCCCGGTGTCGAGATCCGCGCGCCGTCGGTGCGCTGGGCGCGGCGTTGGAGAGCTCCGATCCGGCTCTGCAGTATCGGGCCATGCAGTCCCTCAAGACGTTGACCGGGGAAGATTTCGGCAACGACGCGTCGGCGTGGCGACAGTACGTCCAAACCGGGCCCACGCTGGCCCAGCCGCCCCCTTCTCTGGCCGATCGTGCTCGCCGGTTATTCTGAAACGAAGTCATTAATCGGTCGCCCCAAAACCGTTCATCTGATGTGCCTACCCGTCACGTGGTGGGGTTTCCGGTCGACCCTCGTGGACCTGCCAACCAAACCGCCGGTTTGTCTGCAAACTCGCGTTTTGGGTAATGCATCCCTGATGTCTTGTTGGACGCTATTAAGGTGTTCATCCTGTCTGGGCTGCGTTTTCCGATGGCATGGCTGTCGGCCCAGACCCGCGGGACGTGATTGGGAACAAAGGTTTTCCACGCTGGCTGGCCGACATGCGAACGTCACGATGTAAACTGCAGAGACGCGTTGTTTCCTGCCGTCGCAATCGGCACTTTCGCACCGGATCGGCAGTGGCGCGTGGCCGCAGAACAGGAGCGGTCGGCAGCAAGTGAAAACTGGTGTCCGATAATGGATTCCTGACAACCAGAGACCGATATCCCTGCTACCGCTTCTCGACACGCGACATGGGCAAGACAGCTATGAACCGTTCAATTCTCTACGTCGGCGGGCTGATGGCCGGGTTCTGCCTGGCGAGTCCGGTTTTTGCGGAGACTGGTGAAAACGGACCGCTTCTTCGACCCCACTCGGTCGTCGGTGAATCCCTGGATAGGCAAACTTTGCCGCCTGCGAATCCTGCGGAAGACGCACCGTTTGACGATGCCGGCCGGCACCTGAGCCGCGCCTGGTGGTACGTCCGCCAGGCGGTGCAAATAGCGGCGCGCTCCCCACAGATCAACGAGGACGAATCGGCCGGCGACGACGATCGACTTGCATATGCCCATCGTCGCAAAACCACTTTTGTGTCGAATCTCGCCACCGATGTGAGCCATCAAGTCGACGAGGCGCACGCCGACATCGACCAGCACGGCCTGCCGCCCGGGATGCAGGCGCTGCGGGGTCGAATTCGCCGGGTCCTGGCGGCGTACTACCACACGCCGGTCAACACGCGGGAACATTCCCCCTGGGAGATCATGCACTGGATTGTGGCCTATGGTGTGGACGCCCCCGTGCGGCGGGGCGGCCCCGGCGGCGAACCCATTACGGCAATCGGTTGGCTCTGCTTCAACGGTCGAGGCGGCAGCCAGCGGCTGCTCTATCGATCCGGGCAGGCGTTCGACCTGCGTCAGGGTCCCGGAGTCCAGGGCCACTCGGGACAGTTTCTGGCAATCCTGGCACAATCGCGCGTGATGGCGGATTATCCGATCCAAATCGGCGATGCCCGCTTCACCGTAGACGACCTGGTGGAGCACGAAATGCGGACATGCCGGTCAGGCACGGAGTTGACGTTCAAGTTGATCGGCCTGGGGCACTATTTGGACTCCGACGTTCAGTGGCAGAGCGAGTCCGGCGGGACGTGGAATCTTCCCAAACTCATTCGTGAAGAAATCGCACAGCCCATCCGTGGCGCGGCCTGCGGCGGCACGCACCGGTTGATGGGACTAAGTTACGCGGTCCAGAAACAGGCCAGGCACGGCGAGCCAGTCATCGGCGAGTATCGCCGGGCCGCCACGTATGTGCGGGAATACCACAAGTACACTTTCAAGTTGCAGAATGCCGACGGAAGCTTCAGCACGGAATGGTTTCAAGGCCGGGGCAACCGCCATGATCCCGCGCGAAAATTGCAGACCACCGGCCACATCCTGGAATGGCTCGCCTTCTCACTGCCGGAGCCAGAATTGCAGGACCCGCGCACCATCCGCGGCGTTCGGTTCTTGTGTGACTTGCTGGAACAGAACCGTAACCGGCGCTGGCGAATCGGGCCGCTGGGGCACGCGCTGCGAGCGTTGACACTGTACGACCAGAGGGTGTTCGGCGGCTCGGCAGACGACTATCTCCATCCGTCGGACGACGGTGATCACACGCTGGCCGCCGACGACGAAGCCCCGTCGACGGGGGACGCTCACCGCCGTTAGGTTCCTCGCTTGCCGCTGCTCACGCCAGCAATTAGACTTGTGTAGTCTTCGTCTGTTGCGGCATCCCTGCGTCGCGCCCCGGGCCCACCGTGCGCTTGCGTTCTGAGCGGAGTTTCCAGGTATCGCTGGGGCCGCCATGTTGCCGATTACCTGGCGGCGGTTTTCGCGGGGAACGCCTTTCGTTTCCAGCCTATACGAGATATCTGCCTCAGTGAAACTGTCAGAACAGATGCTGTGCCTGTGTAATCTGGCCGTCCAGCTGGCCAGGGCAACAGACGCCGACGCGCTGCTGATGCTGGTGGATTCACCCACCAACTGGAAACGCCTGAAGAAAATCGCCGGCCTGCTTCCCGTACTGGTGGCGGCCGATACGGAACAACAACTGGCCGGCGCCGAGGAAGCCAAGCTGTTGCCGGTGGTTCTCAACATGCCGGAGAGCCCCGTCTACGAGCGGCTGACGCAAGCGATGCTGGAAGCCGTAGCCGACGACATGCTCCCGCCCGGCGGCCGTGTTGTAGTGCTGTACAGCGGATTCGAAGCCGGAAACGCGGACACGATCAGCGTGGTGCGGCTGGACGAGCATCTGGGCCGGCTGACCGTGCGCGACTTGCGCCAATTGGAAACCAGCGTGCCGCTCGATACGCTCAAGTCCGTCGTTGATCTGGCGGTCGATATCGGGCGTGAAGGCCGCGAAGGGAATCCCGTGGGCACGCTGTTCGTCGTGGGCGACCACCGCAAAGTGCTCGAACTCTGCCACCCCGTCGGTTTCGACCCCGTCAAGGGTTATGCCCGCAAAGAGCGGAAATTGGACGAGGCTCGGGTTCGCGAAGGGATCAAGGAGATCGCCCAGGTGGACGGAGGCATCATTGTGTCAGCCGACGGCACCGTGGAAGCCGCCGCGCAGTATGTATCGGCGCCGGCGACGGCGATCACGCTTTCCAAGGGCCTCGGAACCCGCCATTGGGCGGCCGCTGCCGTCAGCCGGTCGACCAAAGCCGTCGCGGTGACCGTGAGCCAGTCGACGGGCACGGTGCGGATTTTCCAGAACGGTGAAGTCATGTTGCGTGTGGAGCCGTTCCGCCGAGCAATGAAGTGGAAAGACTTCGAATACGAACCCCCCTCAGCCGTGGGTGAGTAAAACCGCGATCGGCAATGATCCGCGGTCACGGCATACCACGGCCGCACCGCGGTGTGTCATGCGTCGCCTCGGACGGCGTCGCGGACGCTGCGAGGGACACCGATATCCACGACATGCGTGGCGCCCACGAATGGCCGCGCTTCGGCTTGCAGAAAACCCGGCTTGACCGCCACGAAAGTACACGTGTGGTCGGCCCGGAACGTGTCGGCCGATGCCTGGCCGGTTTCGCAGTCCAGCCCGCTCGGAACGTCGATGGCCAGTCTGGCGGCTGGCGCGGCGTTCATCAGCCGAAGCCAGGCGTCGAGCGGCGGCCGCGGATCGCCCCGCGCGCCGGTGCCCAGCAACGCATCCACGATCCATTCGGCCGTGGCCAACCGCCGTGCGACACGCGACTGCCAGCCGGCATCAGACTCGAGCGAATGGATCGTGGCCGAGGTGTGCTTCAGGATCTCGAAATTGGTCCGCGCGTCTCCCGACATCTCGGCAGCCGGCGACGCCAGGTAAACATCCACCGGTATCCCCCGATTGTCCAGGTGACGGGCCACCACGAAGCCGTCTCCCGCGTTGTTGCCCTTGCCGCAGCAGATGGCCACCGGTCCGGTTACACCCAGTTCGCACAGCGTATCGACCACGCCTCGACCAGCGTTTTCCATCAATACCAATCCACACATCCCGACATCGCTCATCGCGCGCTGATCGACGCGGCGGATTTGATCGCGCGTCAGGATGATCTGGGACACGATTCTGGCTGTCTCCAGCAGTTGATCCGGTTATAATTGGGGACGGCACGAATCGGGTTCGGCTCCCGGTCACCGCTGCATGGGTCTGCCGACGACGACACGCACGCTTTTGGGCCGAGGACGACAGCGCGATGCCCCTCTACGAATACCAGTGTACCCAGTGCCAGGCCGCTTTCGAACTGCTGATTCGCGGAGAACAGCAACCGATGTGCCCGGAATGCCACAGCCGGAAGTTGGATAAACGGCTCAGCGTCCCTGCCGCGCACACATCGACAGCATCCGATCTGCCCGTATGCGATCGACCGGGACCATGCGGCATGGGTAACTGTGGTCTTCCCGAGTGCGAGGGATGATGCTCGACGCCTCATGCTCACGGCAGCACGGCGGCCGCGCCGACGACCGCGCCGGCCTCGAACAATGCGCCGCGAGTGCTGATGGGAATCGGGTATTTCAAATACGGCGCACAGCTTCCGGGGCGGTAATGTCCTAACGCGTACACACACTCCTTAGGTGGCCGAAGCCCCATCAGGTAGGGCAGCGCGGGCAGCGACGCAAAGAAATGAGCCGCCGAATACAGCGGTTGGACGTAAGGCCCCTTGGAGTGTCCGTAGCGTTCCAGCGCCAATTCTTCAAAATATAGTGGCTTGTGGCACAGCGACGACGCTTTCCAGGTGTACAGCGTTTCGGCCCATAGCCGCTGGGCGAATGTTCCGCCTTCCAGCGTGCATTCATACGGCAACTCGTCTCCGGGATCGCCCATAACGGCGATGTTCAAGTCGATATTGCCGATGACGCTTTCCGTGATCGCCTCCAGCCCGCGGGAACACTCTTCCTCGGGAGTCACATGCGCCGCCGATTCCTGGTCGCGACCGATGATGGGAGCCGACCGAGTGTCTTCCGAGAAAGGTTCAGGGAGCGGTTCGTCCGTCAAAGAATCAGTATCCAGTCCCTCCGGCATCGGTAACGTGTCTTCGAACGGCCCGCCCGCATCGGGCAGACCTTGCGAAGGGGCCTGCATCACGGATTCTTCGTCGAGCAGCAGCGGATCTTCGAGCTGCGCAAGACGCGGGCCCGACGACGTCCGGTCGCTCGCTTCCAGGCGCAGCACGGTCTTCCGCGGCGCCGGGAGCTCTTCTTTTGCCGACCGCGGATCCCGATCGGCCGCCGGGCGTTCGGTCGAATAGTCTGCAGTTCCGGTCCGCGCCGGGGATGGCGACGTCCAGCGTACGTGGGGTTCCGACGACTGCTTCCATCGCAGTTTGCGTCCCGAGTCGGTAAACGACGCGTCACCGACGTCACGAGCCGCCGGCGAAACCCCGTACGGACGGCGCAGGGCGACAGGACGCTGACGCGCCGACTGCCACCGCGATGCTGCCTCCGCAGAATCCGGTTCGCCCGCTGCCGACGTTTGGCCTGCCCCTAAGAGGGCGACCAGCAGCGTGCCGGCAGCCATCCATCCCCCTCTACTGCCTGTCTCCCGAACTGGAGGCAAACTGAGCCGTGTAGTTGGGTGCTTCCTGCGTAATGGCGATGTCATGAGGATGACTCTCCCGTACACTTGCCGGCGATACTTGAATGAACCGCGCCTCGGCGCGCAGCGTTTCGATCGAACCTGCGCCGCAGTAGCCCATGCCAGCCCGAAGACCGCCTACCAACTGATAGACAAACGGTCCCAAAGCGCCTTTGTAGGGCACGCGCCCTTCCACGCCTTCCGGCACGAGCTTTTCCGATCCTCGACCCCCACGCTGTTGCTGGTACCGCTCACTCGATCCTTTCACCATGGCCCCCAAGGAACCCATTCCGCGATACACCTTAAAGGTGCGACCCTGATAAAGGATCTGGTCTCCAGGGCTTTCATCCAGGCCTGCGAACAAACCTCCGATCATGACAGCGTGCGCGCCGGCGGCGATGGCCTTGGTGATGTCGCCCGAATACCGCACACCGCCGTCGGCAATCAGGGGCACTTCGGTCCCCGCAACCGTCTGAGCAGCTTCAAAAATGGCGGTCACCTGAGGCACGCCTACTCCCGAGATCACACGGGTCGTGCAAATGGATCCCGGACCGATACCGACTTTTACGGCGTCCGCACCGGCTGCCACGAGATCCTTGCATCCTTCAGAAGTTGCCACGTTTCCCGCGACAACGTCGATATCCCAGTTTTTCTTGATTTCCCGGACGGTGTCCAAAACGTTGCTCGAGTGGCCATGCGCGCTGTCGACGACCAGGACGTCCACATCTTTATTGATCAGGCTCTCGGCCCGCTCCAGATCGTACACACCAATGGCTGCCCCGGCCCTTAACCTCCCTTGCGCATCTTTACACGCATCGGGAAAGTGCTTCATCATGTCGATGTCTTTGATGGTAATGAGACCGGTCAGGGTATAGTTTTCGTCAACCAGCAAAAGTTTCTCGACCTTTTTTGCCATCAAAATCTTCTCAG